>VBDU01000123.1 GCA_005883625.1 Chloroflexota bacterium
CGGAAGAGACGAGCGCGCTTCACCGCGCCGATCGCCCGGTCGGACAGCCGGTCGTCCAGCGCCGTGTCGCGCCGTGTGCCGAGCGCGCCGACCGTCACAAAGCGCGGGCCGCTCGCGCGCTGGACGCGCGCGTCGACGCGCGAGTCGGGGCGCGCGTCGATGAGGATCCCGCCCTCAGCGAGGACCCGGTGGGCCTCCCGAAGGGCATCGACCATGCCCCGTCGTGCCACTCATCAGAGCACCCACGAGAAGATCACGACGTCGAACGCGCCCGACGGCAGTGGCAGGTCCTGTGCGGCGCCGACGCGAAACCGCACGTTGCGCGCTCTCATCGCGCGCGCCTTCGCGCGCGCGCCCGCGATGGCGTCCGCATCGGGATCCACGCCGACGACCGACGCGGCCAAGCGCGCGGCGCCGAGCGCGAGCCTGCCGTCGCCGCAGCCCACGTCGAGCACTCGCTTGCCCCGCAGGAGCGAAGCGGGTCCGTACGTGCCGAGCTCACGTTCCGCGAGCGGCCGCATGCCGCTTCCGAAGCCCGCCAGGAGCCGGCCGACCTCGGTGCGGGAGCTCATCCGTAGCCTTCCTTCGATCCCGGGAGCATGGCAGGAGTGCGCGTGGTCGTCGCGGCGAGGCGTGCCGGGTCCATGAGCGGCGAGCGGATGTCGTCGGGCGGCTCGGCGCCGGCGAACCACCAGACGACCTCGAGGTTCGCGCGGAAGAGGGCGTCGAACACGGCGTCCTCGGGCGAGCTGTTGCGGCTCGAATACCACCAGAACCAGTCGCTCCCCTCGGCGACCATGAGCGGCTGGCGGACGCTCTTGGGCATGAAGCGAAGCGCGCCCCACTGCTCCTGCGCGAAGCGTCGCGTGCGCTCGAGCGCGGCCCAGGCGCGCACGTGCGCGGGCTCGCCCGCCCAGACCCGAAGGCTTCCGTCGATCCACGACCCCGTGTGGAGCTTCGGCAGCGTGAAGCGCGCGGGGTGCTGCGCGAGGTACTCGGAGACGCGCACGGTCTCGAAGCGCTCGTCCGTCTGGAGCGTCCCGTAGAGCGTGCGTAAGAAGTCGTTGCCGTTGTTCGGGTATTGCTCCCACGCGTTCTCCCCGTCGAGGATGATCGAGGCGAGGTACGGCCCGCCTTCGTCCGGGAGACGGTCGCGCGCGCGCTCGAGCTTCCAGATCATGTCACCGACCGCATCGACCGGCGGCATGTCGCCGTAGACGAAACCGATGCGGTCACTGAGCTCCCGGTCGCGGAAGATCGCCGACGTACCGTTGGGGAGCTTGTACGGGCGATAGAGGACGCCGGGCTCCAGAAGCGCGCCCACATCGTCGCGCTTGATCTCGACGTCGACCGAGCGCGCAAGGACGCCCTCGTCCGATGCGAACCACTCGAGGCCCGCCGCCTTGATCGCGTCCGCGGTCTCCGGCGAGACCGCGCCCTCCGATGGCCACACGCCCTTCGGCTTCTGGCCGAACGCCCGCTCGTGGCTCGCGCTGGCCTCCTCGAGCTGGAACGCCGCGTCGTCGGGGTACGCGAACGGCGGATCGGGCAGCTGCGCGCTCGGGTCGGCGCGTAGCGCGGCGCGGTTGTCGATGATGAGCGGCAGGATCGGGTGGTAGTACGGCGTCGTGAGGATCTCGACCTGCCCATCGCGCTCGAGCCGGTGGTAGAGGTGCGGCACCCCTGACGCCATGTACCGCTGGCGGCCGATCACGTAGCGGACGTCGTCGCGCGTGAAGCGCTGCCCCTTCGCCGCGAGCTCGGTGAGCCGTGCGTCGGAGCGGACGTCGTCGGGATCGATCCACGCGAGGTTGAACCAGAGCGCGAGATCGACGAAGTAGTCGTCCGAGAGGAGCTCGTGCCGATCGCCGGTCGCCATCGCGAGCTGCAGCAGGCGGCGGTACTCCTGATAGCGATGGATGACGTTGCCGTGATGGATCGAGAAGAAACGGTGGAGCATGTGCGTCGCGCAGGCTCGGGACCATCGTGAAGTTCACCTTCACCCTCGGGAACTCCTGGAGGAGCCGCGCCATGTGGAGGTAGTCCTTGGACGCGTGGAGGCGCACCCAGGGCAGCACGAACTCGCTCGTCTGCGGGTGCTTGTAGTACGGCTGGTGCATGTGCCAGATGATCGCGACGGCGAGCTTCCCGTTCACACCTTCACCGGGTCGCCGGCGGCCTCGTCGAAGCGCCGCCGGACGAGCTCGGGATCGAGCGCCACGATGAGCCACGCCGCGCGCGGACCATGGCGCGTGCCGAGCAGCGCGATGTAGATCGCGGCGAACCCTTCCTGGGTCACGCGCCCGTCCTGCTGGAGGCCGACCTCCTTCGCGATCTCGTAAAGACGCGCGTGCATCGCCTCGGGGTCGGTGATGCGCCCGATCTCGTCGCGCACCTTGCCGAGGAACGCGCGCTGCGCCGGCGTCAGGT
>VBDU01000122.1 GCA_005883625.1 Chloroflexota bacterium
CGGTGCGATCGGCGAGGCCTTTTTCAGCATCGCATCCGTCAGCTACTGATCCGCCGGTCGGCGAGGCCATTCGCCATCGCGATCGGTCGCGGCGTCAGGAAACGATTTGACCTGGCCGCCTCACTTATCGCGCGCTGCGCACTCCCCCTAGCGCTCCCCCCAATCGCGCGGCTAGCCTGTCCTGGATGAGGCGGGCCTTCGGTCTGGAAATCGCGGCCGTCGCACTCCTCGTCATCGCATGCACGGCGGGTCCGTCGGAGAGACCGAGCCCACCCGCGACCGCCTCGTCGTCTGCGAGCCAAGCTCCGACGGCCGCGGTGTCGCCGACAGCCGCGCCCACCGCGTCCTCGTCGCCCGCGCCGACCGCGTCGGCCTCGTTAGCCGCCGAGCCCCCACCGAACGTCCGAACGACTCCGCTCGGTCAGGTCACCGGCAACTGGCTCTTCTATGGCGTGCAGATCCCGCGGCCCGAGCGCAACCGGATCGAGATCCAGATCGTCGCGGTCCCCGTGGGCGGGGGCGCCGCGAAGACTGTGGTCGCGTTCGACGCTGCGATCCCAACGCAAGGGATCTTCGACAACACGCCGTACCTGCGCCGGCAGTTCTCGCCCGATGGGAAGCGCATGGTCTTCTCTATCGATGGGCAGCTCGTGGTGATCGACCTCGTGACCGGCCAACTTCGCCGGCCGGATCGGCGTCATGCCGGCAGCCGGAGGAAGTCCCAGGGAGCTGGCGGGCGAGATCTCCGCCGGACGTTCCCTCGAGTGGTCGCCGGACGGCTCGCGGATCTTGTTCATTCGGCCAGGCGGTGATGCATCGTTCATGGCAATCATGGATGTCGCGAGCGGACAGGTCCACGTGCTGCCCGAACTAGCCGGCTCTTCCTCGCCTTGGCGCGCCCGCTCGCCCGAGCTCGCGATCGCGATCCAGTACTGCAGCGAAGGCTACGTGGGACCGGGAAAGCAGGCGAGGATTGTCACCATCGATGTGCTCACCGACAGCGTGAGGACCCTCGTGGATGTGGCCGATCCATGCGCGGTGGGACTGGGCGGCCTGCGCTGGAATCCGGCCGTCCCGGACGAGCTCCTCTACATCGCGGCGGGGGTGAACAACTTCGAGACCCATGTGCTCAACATCGCGACAGGAAAGGACACGCGGCTCCCGATCTCGGCGTACGAGGCGACCTGGACCTGGGACGGATCGGCCGTCGCCTACCTCGCGAAGAGCCCGGGTTCGAGCTTCGGCTCGGCGGTTCGGGTCTGGAAGCGCGACGGGAGCGGCGAAACAGAACTGCGCCGCGCGAGCGGCGCAGAGGCCTTCTTCAGCATCGCATCCGTTAGTTACTGATCCGCCGACGCAGGAGCGATTCCCCGCGGGCTGGCGGTGGACCCGCGAGCGCCGCGCAACGATGTCGCCGCGAATAGGGCTGGAGTTACATCGAGGAGCGCTTGACTGGCGCCGTTCCCAACGACGAGCACGGCGCCGCCTTGCACGGTATCGACGGCCAGCACCTGCTGAATCTGTGGAACGGCTGCGGTGACGCGCCAGGAGAGGCTCGCCGGATCGAAAATGTCGGCGGAGGACCCTTCGCCGGTTCGGTTCATCCCGATGGCGAAGACCCGGCCGTCGCCGAGAACCAGGGCCTGGACAGCAAATCCGATCGAAGGCGGTCCGTCGATGAGGCGCCAGGACCCGGATACGGCGTCGAACATCTCGGCGCTCGCTGGCGCGGTCTGGTCCGTGCCACCAATGACGAGAACTCGTGAATCCGGAAGCGCGACAGCCGCGTGCAGGATGCGGGGCTTGTTCATACCTGTGACCGGCGACCACGCGTTCGTCGCCGGGTCGTAGATCGTGGCCTTCGCGGTGACGGCGTTGTAGCCACCACCGGCGACCAGCACGCGACCATCCGGCAACAGCGTTGCCGTGTGGTTCGTGCGCCCGACCTCGGCGCTTGCCTGGATCGCGGGCAAGTTCGCCGTGGAGAGGATGAATCCCGCGATCACCGCGAGCGGCCAGACGGCGATCGCCGCACGGGGCGCTCCGCGGCATGCCGCGAGGGCCAGAACCACGATGCCCGCCACGATGAACAGCGGAACTGCGATCACCGGAACAACCAGCGCGCCGTTCCCGCGCAGCGTCCCACCGGCAAACTCGATGTCCGATTGCGAGGCGGCGTCGGTAGCCCACCAGCTGAAGGCCCCGGCAAGGAGTCCCGCGAGCGCGACCACGCCGACGATGAGGACTGTTCGGCCGATCGAGTGAACCACGTGCACCCTTCTTCCTAGCAGGCCCTGACCTCGTCCGCGCAAGCAACATCAGGGCCAGGAGTGGCTCCAAGTCATTTGGAGTCGGGCCTAGGCTGGGCCGGCGAGGGCGTTCGGGAAGGGTGGGCCAGGTGGGACTCTTAGCGGAAATGCGCGAGTTGGACGCAGCGAG
>VBDU01000007.1 GCA_005883625.1 Chloroflexota bacterium
ACATGCGCGAGATCATCCATCCCGACAGGTAGTCGCTCTCGGCGAAGCAGGTCGTGAAGCTCCTCGACGGGATGAAGACCGTCGCGGTCGCCACGCCTGCGCCGAACGGCGACGCTCGTCGGCCCGATGGACGGCTGGTTCCTCCACGGCAAGTTCTACTTCAGCTCGTCGGGCGACGCGATACGCGTCAAGGGCCTACGCGAACGGCCCCGTGCGAGCATCGCGTACTTCGAAGGCGAGCGCTTTCTCATCAACGCGCACGGCCACGCCGAGCTCATGTTCCAGGGACATCCGGACGTTGGCGAGATCGACGCGATCTTCCGCGCGCACTAGGGACGGGAGCGCGTTCGACTGGAGCGACGAAGGCGTCTACGTGCGGCTGGACGCCGACCGGTTCTTCACGTATTCGCGCACGCCGAAGGAGTTCCCCGAGTAGCCGCTACCGGAACGCGTGCGGGACGACGGTGAGCCTTGCCGGGAGGACGCGCCGGAGGTAGCGGAACGCGACGATCAGCACGCGGAAGGCGAGCCGCTCCTTCGTCCCGAACGGAATTCCAAACGCGTCCCTGAGCGAGGGCGGCAGGAGCGCGGCGGTCATCGCGTCGACCGGCCACGTCGCGATGCCCGGCAGGAAGCGGAACGGCCTGATGACGTCGCGCCCGACGTCGAGGCTGGTGGCGTTCGGGATCACCTCGCTCGCGAGCATGCGGCGCTCGTACTCCTCGAGGTCCTCGATCGTCGCGGGCATGAGATGCCGCGGGATGCCCAGCTCGACAGCGATGAGCTGCCCCTCGTCCCAGTAGCGCTGTCGGTCGCCCGCCGCGAGCGGGCCCATGACGAGCTCGTAGAGCCGCAGCGACGTAAGGATCAGTGTGCACTGCACCCAGAGGAGCAGACGCGGGTCGCGGGCGCTGTACGGCGTGCCGCCCGCGGCGACGCCGCGGACGGACGCGTGTCGCGAGTTGATGCGATCGACGGAGGTCATCGCCCGCCGGCGGTCGCCGAACACAATCGCAAGCGTCGTGTCGAGCGTCCGCAACAGCCGGCGGTGCGGCGAGCGGCGGAAGTCCGAGTGCTGGTCGACGCCGGCGGCGACGAGCGGATGCGCGACCTGCAGGAGAAGCGCCGCGGCCCCGCCGGCGAGCAGGAAGAGCTCGCGGTCGACGCGGCGCGCGACGGAATCGGTGGGGAAGAGCCCGGAATCGCGCATGATTCCAGCCTAGACTCGACGCATGGCCATCGACCGCTCGGTCGTCGAGAAGGTGGCGGCGCTCGCCCGGATCGCCCTAACCCCGGAGGAGGTCGAGCGCTTCACGGGGCAGCTGCAGGTGGTCATGGGCGCGGTGGAGCGGCTCAAGGACGTGGACACCAAGGACGTCTCGCCGAGCGCCTCCGTCCTGCCGGTGCGCAACGTGATGCGGGAGGACGAGGTTCGGCCGGGCCTGGCGGCCGACGAGGTCTTCGCCAACGCGCCCAAGGGCGGACGGGACGGCGAGTTCTTCCGCGTGCAGCAGGTCCTCGAGGAAAGACCGTGAGCGCCTTTCCGCGCTCGATCCGCGAGGCCGCCGCTGTACTGCGCCGCCGCGAGACGAGCGCGCTCGAGCTCGCCGAGCTCGCGATCGCGCGCGCCCGCGCCGATGAGCACAACGCGAGGCTTCACATCGCGGAGGATCACGCCCGCGCGCAGGCGCGCTCTGTGGACGAATGGTTCGCCGGGCGGGGGCCGGGGGGCGGCAGCCCCCCGACGCTGGCGGGCATCCCGTGGGCGTGCAAGGACATCATCGGCACGAAGGGCGTCGTCACGACCGCGGGCTCGCGCATCCTCGAGGGGTACGTGCCGCCGTACTCGGCGACCGTGGTTGAGCGTCTCGACGCCACGGGCGCGGTGATGATCGGAAAGACGAACCTCGACGAGTTTGCCATGGGCAGCTCGACCGAGAACTCCGCGTTCGGCGCGGTGAAGAACCCGTGGCGGGCGGATCGGGTCCCCGGCGGATCGTCGGGCGGCTCAGCCGTCGCGGTCGCGGCGGGCGAGGCGCTCTTTGCGCTCGGCACCGACACCGGCGGCTCGATCCGCCAGCCCGCGGCGCTCTGCGGCGTCGTCGGCATGAAGCCGACGTACGGCCGCGTGCCGCGCTGGGGCGTCGTCGCGTTCGCCTCGTCCCTCGACCAGGTCGGGCCGTTCACGAACACGGTCGAGGACGCGGCGATCGTCTGCGAGACGATCTTCGGCAAGGACGAGCGCGACGCGACGATGGTCGACCTCCCGGGCGACCAGCTACGGCGCGAGCTCGACAAGGGCGTGAAGGGGCTTCGCCTCGGCGTTCCGAAGGAGTACTTCTCGGTCAAGGGGATGGAGCGCGGCGTCGAGAAGGCGGTGCGGGACGCGCTCGGCGTGCTCGAGCGCGAGGGCGCCACCCTCGTAGAGGTCTCGCTCTCGCTCACCGACCACGGCCTGGCGGTCTACTACATCATCCAGCCCGCCGAGGCGTCGGCGAACCTCGCGCGCTACGACGGCGTCCGCTACGGGCTGCGCGTCGACGGGCCGGACCTCCTCGAGACGTACCGCCGCACGCGCGGCAAGGGCTTCGGCCCCGAGGTGAAACGGCGCATGATCCTCGGGACGTACGCGCTCTCCGCCGGCTACTACGACGCGTACTACGTGAAGGCACAGAAGGTGCGGACGCTCATCAAGGCCGAATATGACCGCGTGTTCGAGACCGTGGACGCGCTGGTGACGCCCACGTCGCCGACGGTGGCGTTCGCGCTCGGCGCGAAGGTGAACGACCCGCTCGCGATGTACCTGAACGACGTGTTCACGCTCCCCGTGAACATCGCCGGCCTCCCGGGCATCTCGGTCCCGTGCGGGCTCTCCGAGGGCCTTCCCGTCGGGCTGCAGGTGATCGCGAACTCGTACCAGGAATCGTCGATGTTCCGCGTCGCCGCGGCGTACGAGCGCGCGACGCCGCATCATCTCGCGCGGCCGGAGCAGGTGGCCGCATGAGAGCGACGCGACGACCGCTCGTCAACGCGAACGTCGCGCGGATCTCGGCGAGCGGGATCCGCAAGTACTTCGATCTCGCCGCCGGCCTCGAAGGCGTGATCTCGCTGGGCGTCGGAGAGCCCGACTTCGTGACGCCCGAGCGCTTCCGCGAGGCGGCGATCCGCTCGATCCGCGAGGGCCGCACGAAGTACACCTCGAACTACGGCATCCTCGAGCTGCGCGAGGCGATCAGCGAGCACACCGCGCGGCTCCGCGGCGTCCGGTACGACCCCGCCAGCGAGATCCTCGTCACGGTCGGCGTCTCCGAAGCCGTCGATCTCGCGATGCGCGCGACGCTCAACCAGGGCGACGAGGTCATCCTCGCCGATCCCAGCTACGTCGCGTACGTGCCGGGCGTCGTCCTGGCTGGCGCCGTCCCGGTCCCGGTGCCGACGGACGAAGCACACGACTTCCGGCTTCGGCCCGAGGACGTCGAGCGCGCGATCACCCCGCGGACGCGGGCGATCCTGCTGGGCTTCCCGAACAACCCGACCGGCGGGGTGCTCGAGCCGAGCGACGTCAAGGGCATCGCCGAGCTCGCGGAGCGGCACGACCTGCTCGTGTACGCGGACGAGATCTACGACCGCCTGGTGTACGGGCGCGAGCATCGCTCGATCGTGTCGCTGCCCGGGATGAAGGAGCGCACGGTGTACCTCGCGGGGTTCTCCAAGTCCTACGCGATGACGGGATGGCGCGTGGGCTACGCGTGCGCGCCGGCGGAAGTGATCGAGCAGATGATGAAGATCCACCAGTACACGGTCATGTGCGTGCCGACGGCGGGCCAGTACGCCGCGCTCGAGGCGCTGCGGAGCGGCGAAGAGGAAGTGCGCCGCATGGTCGCCGCGTACGACGAGCGGCGGAAGGTGATGCTCCGCCGCTTCAACGAGCTGGGGCTGCACTGCTTCGAGCCGCGCGGCGCTTTCTACTGCTTCCCGAACGTCACGCGCACCGGCCTGTCTGACGGCGAGTTCAGCGAGCGGCTCATCACCGAGGAGAAGGTGGTCGTCGTCCCGGGCAGCGCCTTCGGCGAGCGCGGCGCGGGGCACGTCCGCGCGTGCTACGCGGCGTCGCTCGAGAAGATCGAGGAAGCGTGCGATCGCATCGCGCGCTTCGTCGGACGGCGATAGCGGTCGGGGGGTCCGAGGGGGGCGGCGCTCCCCGCGACGACGGATGGCTCGCACGCTTCGAAGCGGCGCTCTCCTCCGGCGACCCGCTCGGCGCGTCCGACGCGCTCCGCAAGAGCGGCACGAACGGCTGGGTCCGCAAGGCGAGCTACGATCGCGCGCTCCCCGTCCTCGAGCGCCTGCGGCCGGCGCCGCTGGTGCGCCTCAATTGGGCCGAGCGTCTCATCGCGCATCCGCGCCGGGTCGACAAGGAGCTCGCGGCCGAGATGCTCGCGCCGCTGGCGAAGACGCACACGCGCGAGGTCACCCGCGCGGCGTACCGCTTGGCGCGTGAGGAGGACTGGGGCGTGCGCGAGGCGGCCGCCACGCTCGTCGGGCGCCTTCTCGTGGACGCGTTCAACGACGTCCTGCCGACGATGTCCGACTGGGTCCGTGGCCCGGACAGCCGCGTCCGGCGCGCGGTCGTCGTGGGAGCGAAGTCCGCGGCGCGAACGCGCCGTCCGGAGTGGGCCGAGCCGCTGCTCGATCTCCTCGAGCCGGCGCTGAAGGACGAGAACGAGTACGTGCGGAAGAACCTTGGCCCCTTCACCATCGGCGATCAGTTCCTCCGCTCGTATCCCGACGCCACGCTGGCCCGACTGCGGAAGTGGATGGAGGATCCCGACGAGAACGTGCGTTGGAACGTCGCGATGGCGTTCGCCGCGGCGAGCGGCGCCCGTCTCGCGCAGCGCGCGCCGGACATCCTCGACTTCCTCGCCAAGGACGAACGGCCCTTGGTCCGGAACGCCGTGCGCGCGGCCCGGCGCCGGGTGCGGACGCTGGCGGCCTGACGTGGGGACGCGTTACGAGGACCAGCCGCCCGAGCTCTGGGCCGGGCCCGAGTCGCTCGATCCGACGCCGGTCTGGAAGCAGTTCCTGCTCATCGGTCTGCTGCTCCTCGGCGCGATCGCGCTCGTCGTCGGCGTCTCCGCGGTCGCGGTCGCGCCGCTCCTCGTGGCGCCGCCGGCGCTCGTCCCGGGCGACCGGCTCGTGCTGCCCGGCTCGTACGTGCGCGCGATCGGCGCGCCGCCCTACGACGTCGTGCCGCCGCTCGTCGACGAGGCCCATCGTCTGTGGCTGGGACGGGTGAGCGCCACCGAGGTGGTAGCCATCCGCGCGATCTGGGCACCGCGACCTGGCGAGCCCGAGTGCCCGGTGGGAGTCGGCGTCTTCGGCGGCGCCATCGGGTACGTGGCCTCGTGCGAACGCACCGCGGGGCGTGTCTTCACGTTCGACGCGCAGGGCGGCTCGCGCGACGGGGCGTCACGAGGGCTCGACCGATATCTTGTCTCTGTGGGGGACGATCGCGTCATCGTGAATCTCGGGCGCCTCATCGTGTCCGAGGTCCGCGTTCCCGCCAGCCCGACGCCGTGACGACGCCTTACGAGCTCGTCATCGGGATCGAGACGCACGTCGAGCTCGCGACGGCGTCGAAGATGTTCTGCGGCTGCAAGGCGCGCTGGTTCGGCGCGCCGCCGAACACGCTCGTGTGTCCGGTGTGCCTCGGGCTACCGGGCGCGCTGCCGGTGCCGAACCGGAAGGCGATCGAGCTCGCGATCACGGCAGGGCTCGCGCTCCACTGCGAGACGCCGGAGCACACGAAGTTCGACCGCAAGAACTACCTGTACCCGGACCTGCCGAAGGGCTATCAGATCTCGCAGTACGACCTGCCGCTCTCGGTGAACGGCTGGCTCGAGCTCGCGAGCGGGAAACGTGTCCGGATCCGTCGCGCACACCTCGAGGAGGACACCGGCACGCTCAAGCATGGCGAGGACGCCGGCCGGCGCTACACACTGGTCGACTTCAACCGCTCGGGCGTGCCGCTCCTCGAGATCGTCAGCGAGCCAGACATGTCCTCGATCGAAGAGGCCGAGACGTACGTCCGCGAGCTGCGCGACATCCTGCGCGCCGCGCACGTCTCCGAGATGCGGCTCGAGGAGGGCGCGGGCCGGTTCGACGTGAACGTCTCGATCCGCTTCAGCGAGGACGGCACGACGGTGTGGCCGCCGCAGAGCGAGATCAAGAACCTGAACAGCTACCAGGCGCTGCGCGAGGCGACGGCGTTCGAGGCGGCACGGCTCTGGGACGACTGGCGCGCCGGCGGAGAGCTGCGCACGCGGAAAGGGAAGATCACGGTCGGCTGGAGCCCCGACCGGCGGCGCACGTACCTTCAGCGATCGAAGGAGGAGGTCGAGGATTACCGCTATTTCCCCGAGCCCGATCTCGTCTCGCTCGAGCCGTCGCGCGAGACCGTGGAATCCCTACGCGCGGGGCTGCCCGAGATGCCGAGCGAGCGGAAGGCGAGGTTCGTCTCGAAGTACGGGCTCTCCGAGTACGACGCACGGATCCTCGTGACGGAAACGGCACTCGCCGACTTCTACGAGGCCGCCGTCGCCGCGCTCCCCGCGCATCCCAAGCCGATCGCGAACTGGATGACGGGCGAGCTCCTCCGGCGCATGAGGGAGGAGAACGTCGACCCGTCGGGCATCCGCTTCGCACCGGACGCGCTCGCTGCGCTCGTGCGTCTGGTCGAGTCTGGGAAGGTGAGTGGCGCGAGCGCGAAGGCGATCCTCGTCGAGATGTGGCAGACCGGCGGCGACCCCGAGGCGATCGTGAACACCAAGGGGCTTCTCCAGGTCTCGGACGAGTCGGCGATCGCGGCCGCCGTGGACGCGGTCCTCGCCGAGAACCCAAAGGCTGTCGCGGATTACCGCGCGGGGAAGCCGCGCGCGCTCGGCGCGCTCGTGGGCCCGGTCATGAAGCTGATGGGCGGGAAAGTGGATCCCGCGGTCGTGAACCGTCTGCTCGCGGAGCGGATCGCCGCCTCAGTCTCGTAGCCGCGCGCTCATCGCGATCCAGGCCGTGCTCGCGACGAGGCCGAGGGCGCCGAGCGACTGGACGACGTCGGCGAGGATGACACCGATGATGGCGAAAAGCGGTGCGGATATCACGAGCACGATCCCGCTCCCGCGCGGGAGCCACCCGGACCGGATGATCGCGCTGCCAAAGAGGACCAAGCCCGATGCGAGCAGCAGCACCCCGACCAGGGCGGTCGCGAAGAGCGGGACGCCGTAGACGTCGTCCTGCAGGGCGACCGCCGACGCGGTCTGGCCCGCGAGGTACATGCGCCCGATCGCCGGCTGCGCGAACGCCGCGGCGCCGAAGACCGAGGTCGCGACGGTGTTGCCGACGACCGCTGCCACAAGAGCCCAGAGCGCGAGGCCGCTCGATCCGCGGCGGACGAGGAGCACGAAGAGCGCGGCGAAGCCGACGTTGCCGATCGCCGCACCGAGGATGCTCGCGGCGAGATGGCTCACCAGGAACCGGGTCGTGGTGGTGAAGGCCGCGTACCCCGCGAAATCGGTCTGGGGCGGCGGCTGATGGTCGAGGGTGCCGAGGAAGAGCAGAACTGCCCATATCGGCAGGGCCCAGACGAGGAGACGTGCGTACCGGTCGATCCGTTCGGATACCGGCCGGTCCGTCAACGGCGCGCGATCCTAGTCGATGTGCTCGTACGCGGGGATCGTGAGGAACTCCTGGAAGTCGTCTGACAGCGCGACCTGCTCGAAGATCCTCTGCGCGTCGTCGTAGCGGCCGCTCGCGAAGAAGTCCGCGCCGACGGCCTTCTCGATCTTCGCGAGCTCCTCGCGCTCGACGTCGCGCACGAGCTGCGCGGTCACGCGCGGGCCTTCGGCCAGCGAGATGCCGTGATGGACCCATTGCCATATCTGCGAGCGCGAGATCTCCGCCGTGGCGGCGTCCTCCATGAGGTTGTTGATCGCCGCCGCGCCGGTGCCACGCAGCCATGACGCCAGGTACTGGATCCCCACGTTCACGTTCGTCCGCAGCCCGGCCTCGGTGATCGTGCCGCCGGGCACGCGCACGTCGAGCAGCTGCCCGGCGGTGACGTTCACCTCGGGCCGCTGCCGTTCGAGCTGGTTGGGCTTCTTGCCGAGCACCCGGTCGAACTCCTTCATCGCGGTCTCGACGAGATCGGGGTGGGCGACCCACGTGCCGTCGAAGCCGTCGTTCGCCTCGCGCGTCTTGTCGTCGCGGACCTTCGCGAGCGCGTTCTCGGTCACCGCCGGGTCGCGACGGTTCGGGATGAACGCCGCCATGCCCCCGAGCGCGAACGCGCCGCGCTTGTGGCACGTCTTGACGAGCAGCTCGGTGTAGGCGCGCATGAACGGGACGGTCATCGTCACCTGCGCGCGGTCGGGGAGGACGAACTCCTTCCGGTGCCCGAGCTTCTTGATGATGCTGAACATGTAGTCCCAGCGACCGGCGTTCAGCCCGGCGGAGTGATCGCGTAGCTGGTAGAGCGTCTCATCCATCTCGAACGCGAGCGGTAGCACCTCGACGAGGACGGTCGCTTTGATCGAGCCGTGGTCGATGTGGAGCTCTTTCTCGGTCCAGTCGAAGATCTCGTTCCAAAGGCGGGCTTCACGATGGCTCTCGAGCTTCGGTAGGTAGAAGTAGGGGCCCGTCATCCGCTTCAGGAGCCGCTCGGCGTTGTGGAAGGCGTAGAGGCCGAAGTCAAAGATCGCGCCGGCGATCGGGAGCCCGTCGATCATGAGGTGGCGCTCGGGCAGGTGCCAGCCACGTGGCCGGACGACGAGGGTCGCTGTTCGGTCGTTGAGGCGGTACTGCTTGCCCTCCGGGCTCGTGAACGTGATCTTCCGCTCGATCGCGTCGATGAGGTTCTGCTGGCCCTCGACCATGTTCCGCCAGGTGGGCGCGTTCGCGTCCTCGAAGTCGGCCATGAACACGGACGCGCCGGAGTTGAGCGCGTTGATGATCATCTTCCGGTCGGTCGGACCGGTGATCTCGACCTTGCGCACCCGGAGGTCATGCGGGACCTCCTTGATCCGCCACTCGCCGTCTTCCCGGATGTCCGTCATGTCCTCGAGGAAGTCGAGCGTGCCGCCGTTGCGCAGCCGTTCGGCGACTTGCGCCCGGTTCTCGAGCAGGCCGTCTCGCTCCGGTTCGACCTCGTTGTGGAGCCGGGAGAGGAACGTGAGGGCGTCCGGGGTGAGGATGTCCGGGAATCGCTGGTCGGACGGCGCCTTGATGTCGATCGAGGCCGTCTTCATCGGTGCGTATCCTCGCACAGCAGAGCGTGAGGACGTTCGACCTTTCGGGCAGGCGCGCGCTCGTCACGGGCGGCGCGCGCGGGATCGGCCGCGCGATCGCGACGGCGCTCGCCGACGCGGGCGCGGACGTCGCTATCACATCGCGGAAGGGCGACGATGCCGAGCCCCTCGCCCGCGAGATCCGTGCGAAAGGACGGCGCTCGCTCGCGTTGCTCCTCGAGGTCCGCAACCAGCCGTCGATCCGCGTCTGCTTCGAGCGGCTGCGCAAGGAGTGGGGGACGATCGACGTCCTCGTCAACAACGCAGGCACGAACGTGCCCACGGATCTCGCCGCTCTGGACGAGGACGCCTGGGATACCGTCGTCGACACCGACCTCAAGGGCGTCGCCTTCGTGACCCAGGCGGCCGTGCCGTTGCTCGCCGACGGCGGGCGCATCGTGAACGTCGCCTCGATCTACGGCGTGCTCGGGCGGATCGAGCGCATCGCCTACTCCGCGGCGAAGGGCGGTGTCGTCACGCTTACGAAGTCGCTCGCGCTCGAGCTCGCCCCGCGCGGGATCACGGTGAACGCGGTCGGGCCGAGCCTCGTGGAGACGGACCTCACGCGGGAACGCATGCGGACCCTCCCCGGCTTCCGGGAGCAGGAGGTCGGGCGCACGCCTCTCGGCCGGCTCGGTACGCCGGAGGACGTGGCAGCCGCGGTGGTCTTCTTCGCGTCGCCGGCAGCGGGCTTCATCACCGGGCAGCTCCTCCTCGTCGACGGAGGCACCTCGGCGCATTAGCCGACCCGCGGCGCTCGGCCTAACCCGCCCGTACGTCCGTACTCCCCCGGTCTCGATATCCCCCGCCGGGTGGTGGGGTCACCCGGTCGGTCCTCGTACAAAACGCACAGAAAGAACGCGTCTGTGGAGGACCTCACGAGCAGGTGGCAGCGCTCTTGAAACCGACCCCGATCGATCTACGCCGCGGCGAGCCGACGCCTCTGAACGTCGTGCCGATGACGCCGCCGGTGGAAGCCACCCTGCGCATCCTTTTGAACAGCGTCCCCTATCTCATCGGCGCGGCGGTCGTGCGCCAGCCGGCGGTCGGTGACGCCGTCGCGGCGACCGTCGGCCGCATGCCCTGGCTGTTCGACCGGCGCCTTCTCACGCTCCAGCTCCCGGACGACTCGCTCCCTGCGAACCGCGCGGTGACGCTCGACTGGCCCGTCCCGTATCAGGCGGAATGGGTCGGCGTGCCGCCGCGCCTGCTCATCTCGCGTCTCGTCGCGATGGACAAGACCGTCGGGGTCCTTCTCGGCACGCTCATCACGCGCGAGCCGATGCAGATCCAGGCCCGCGAGGCGCTCGACCTCTCGTGCGAGCTCATCGCGGCCGCGGTGGGGAGCGAGTCCGTCCTCACGGGCCTCGCGAGCTCCGCGCCACAGCGCCCGGGCGAGCTCATCGTCCTGCCGGAGCCCGCCGCCGAGGCCGAGGCCGAGACGCCGCCTGACCCGGCCGAAGTCGATCAGGCCGAGCGCGACCGCGCCATCGTCGAACAGGTCGCGAAGGCCCTCGACGAGCTCACGGACGCGCGCTCCATCGGTCGGATCCTCCGCGACGCGATGAACGTGATCACGACCATCGATTCCTTCTCCATCTCGCTCTTCAACCAGAACCGCCAGGAGGTCGCGTACCGCTACAAGGTCGTGGGCAGCGATCCGGAATCCGCCGCGATCGGTCGCCAGCCTGTCGACGACGGACTGAGCGCGTACGCGGCCCGGCGCGACCGCCGCTGGCACGCATATGTGCGGCAGATCGCGCTCAAGACGACCGATGGCCTGACGAGCCGCGCCGTGAGCGTCCTCCAGTTCCCGCTCGTCGCGGCCGACGAGGTCTTCGGCATCGCGACGCTGCAGGCCTTCGGCGACAAGGAGTTCCCCGACCGCGAGACGCGTCTGGCGGCGCGGGTCCTCGACATCTCTTCCGATCGTCTCGCGGCGGTCCGCCGCGCGGGTCAGTTCCAACCCTCAAGTCCATCCCCTCATGATGCCGCGGCGGCCGTCGTCCTCCCGCCGGCCGCCGCGGCTCCCTCCTCACATCGAGGGGGCTCCGCCCCCTCGGACGCCCCGGCCGCGCAGGCCACGGCCCCCTCGGACCCCCCGACCGCAGCCGTTGCTCCGGCCGCCGTCGCGTCCACGGCGGGGCCGATGCAGACGACCGACGAGGTCCTCAGCGGCCTTCTCCGCGCGTGCGAGAGCATCGGACTCCCGACGACGTTCATGGTCGGCATCGACCCGGGCGCGGGCGTGATCCGCGGCGAGCTCGTGAGCGGTTCCGAGTCCGCGCGCGAGCTCGACTACGCGCTCGGGATCAGCGGCGGCCGTTTCAGCGTCCCGGCCACGGATCGGTACAACGCGATCGCACGCGCCTGCCGCGAGCGTCGCGTCATCCTCTCACCGATGCTCCACGAGATCGTCCACCCTCTGCGTACGTCGTCCGCGGCCGTGGCGCTGGAGCAGATCGTCGGCGGCGGCAAGTCGACCGAGCTCGCGGCGATCTGGAAGGCGAACGGCTAGCTAGACTCCCTCGCCAGTGCTGAGCGAGGTCACCTTCGCGGTCCTCGGCCTCCTCTTCCTCTTCGCGGACATCCGCACGTGGAGCTCCACCTTCCAGCTCACGTTCTTCGGCTCGACGAACACGCAGCTCGCGGTCATGGCCGGCGCGGTCTTCGCGACATCGTTCCTCGCGCCGCTCGTCGGCTGGCAGATCGGGCCGCGACGCTCCACCGCGCTGAGCGGTCTCATCCTCGGCCTCACGACCTTGCTCGCGACGCTCTCGCGCAACAACCTTCTTGACCTCGCGCTCACCACGGTCGGCCTCGCCGCGGGCATGTGGTGGCTCGGTCTGCTGCACTCGTCGCGCGCCGCCGACCGGCCCTCGCCCCTCCCGGTCGCGCTCCCGGTCGCGTTCGTCGGCGACGTCGCCCTCCGCTCCGCGTTCCGCACCCTTCCGGTCGTCGACGCGCCGCTCTCCGTCGCCGCGCCGCTCGTGCTCGTCGCCGCGCTCGTCTTCTTCGCCGCCGGCATCACCGCGCTCGGCGGGCCGCGCCAATGGACGCGGCCCGGCCTCGTCGGCGCCGTCGGTCTGCTCGCGATCCCCGCGCTCATCCTCGTCGCCGAGACCGCCGGTACCAACGGTGCGCAGATCGCGCTCGCGAGCGGCCTCGGTCTCGGTCCGGACGGGACGCGGAGCACCTACCTCGGCACGGTCCTCGTGGGGCTCGGCCTTGCGGCGGGATCGCTCGCGCTGACCCGCGGCTTCTCCCGCGGCCTGCTCGCCGCGATCGGCTGCGCCATCGGCGCGGCGCTCGTCTGGGCGCACGTGCCGACCGTCTCGCTCGTCGGCGGCCTTGTCCTCGCGGCGGGCGTGATCGCGGCGGGCGCCACGCTCGCGGCCGACCAGCTCGTGCCCGCACGCTCGCCGCTCGTCGTGACGCTCGCGCTCGCCGTCGGCTGGATGGCGTTCCTCGCGGCCGCGTTCGGCTTCTACGCTTTCTGGGCGTACGAGCCCGCGGCCTGGGCCGCCA
>VBDU01000048.1 GCA_005883625.1 Chloroflexota bacterium
GGCGGTGTCATCATGGTCGCCGTACTCGACGCCGGTCCCCGCTCGGGCTGGCGCAGCGCCAGCTGATCCGCGGCCTGGCCGCGGGTGCGGTGACAGGTTCGAGGCCAGCCACTGGAGGGAAAGATGCGGAGACTCGGAGCACTCGCGCTCGGGCTCACCTTGCTCGCTGCCGCCTGCGGCGGCGGGACCGGCGGCGGAGGTGGCGGCCCGGCCGCGGACACGGGCCCGAAGGCGCCGGGTAAGGACGTCAAGCCGGCGGCGAAGATCACCTGGTGGCACGCACACGGGGGCATCAACGGCGAAGCGCTGAACCGGATCGTCGACAGCTTCAACAAGAGCCAGAGCAACATCACGGTCGAGGCCGTCTTCCAGGGGTCGTACGACGACCTGCTCGCGAAGCTCAACACGGCCCTCGCCTCGAACTCCGCGCCCGCGCTCGTGCAGGTCTACGACATCGGGCAGCGCTACATGTACGACAGCGGCGAGATCGTGCCGATGCAGGCGTTCATCGACCGCGACAAGTTCGACACGAGCGACTTCGAGCCCGCGGTCATCAACTATTACAAGTTCCAGGACCGTCTCCAGAGCATGCCCTGGAATGCGTCGTCGGCGATCCTCTTCTACAACAAGGACGCCTTCAAAGCGGCGGGCCTCGACCCCGAGAAGCCGCCGGTCACCTTCACCGAGGTCGCCGACGCGGCGAAGAAGCTCACCAAGAAGGACGCGAGCGGGCAGACCGTGCAGTACGGATTCGGGCCGTCGATCTACGGCTGGCTCTTCGAGCAGCTTCTCGCCACGTCCGGGTCGCTCTATGCCGACAACGGCAACGGCCGGGACGATCGGGCGACGAAGGTCGTCTACAACAACGCGGCCGGCAAGACGATCCTCGATTGGTGGAAGGCCGGCGTCGACGGCGGGTACTTCTACAACCCCGGGATCGACAACGCCGGGTCGACGAACGCGTTCAAAGCCGGAAAGACGGCGATGTACATCGAGAGCACGGCGACGCTGCGCGACACCATCAACGCGGCGAAGTTCCAGGTCGGGACGGGCCTCTACCCGCGCCCGGACGGCAAGCCCAAGGAGGGCGGGAACATCATCGGCGGCGCGTCGCTCTACATCATGAAGAGCCGCCCCGCCGAGGAGCAGCAGGCCGCCTGGGAGTTCGTGAAGTACGCGATGAGCCCCGCGAACCAGGCGCAGTGGCAGGCGGACACGGGGTACTACCCGATCCGCAAGTCCGCCTACAACGAGGGCCCGAGCAAGGAATGGGCGAGCAAGTACCCGCAGTTCCTCACCGCGGTGAACCAGATCCGTGACTCGCCGCAGAATCGCATGACCAACGGCGCCGTCCTCGGGGTCATGCCGCAGGCGCGCCAGCGGACGCAGAAGATGATCGAGTCGGTCCTCCTCGGGCAGGCCACCACGCAGCAGGCGCTCGATGCCGCGGCCGCGGACATGAACGCGGCCATCGAGAAGTACAACAAGTCGAACAAGTAGCCACACGGGACCAGACGGTGCGGTCGCTCACCGACCGCACCGTCGATCTCCTGGTCATCGGCGGCGGCATCGTCGGAGCGGGCATCGCGCGCGACGCCGCCCTTCGCGGACTCAAGGTCGCCCTCGTCGAGCAATCTGACTTCGCCGCGGGCACGACCTCGCGGCCCACACGGCTCATCCACGGCGGCCTCCGCTACCTCGAGCTCTTCGATTTCGGCCTCGTGCGCAGCGACATGCGCGAGCGCGAGATCCTGCTGCGCATCGCGCCGCACCTGGTGTTCCCGCTCGCGTTCCTCCTCCCGCTCTACCGGCCGAGCTTCTTCTACCAGCTGAAGCTGCGGATCGGGATGCAGCTGTACGACGCGCTCTCGCTCGACAAGAGCCTCCCGAAGCGGCAGCACCTTGACCGCGCGGCGACGCTCGCCGCGGAGCCGGCGCTGGAGCCCGACGGGCTCGCCGGGGCATGGCGCTTCTTCGACGCGCAGGTCCCGCTCGTCGAGCGTCTCGTCGTCGAGAACCTCGTCGACGCCTCTCGGCACGGCGCGGTCGTCCTCAACCACGCGCGGGCGATCGGCTACATCCGCGAGGGCGCGCGCGTCGCCGGCGTCACCGTCCGCGACGAGATCGCCGGACGTGATCTCGAAATGCGCGCGCACTTCACGGTGAACGCGACCGGCCCGTGGCTCGACCGGACGATCGCCCCGCTGCGACGGGAGCCGGCGCCGCTCCTGCGGCTTACGAAAGGGATCCACCTCGTGACTCGGCGCGCCACGCGGCAGGCGCACGTCCTGTTCGCGGAGAGTGACGGACGGCTCTTCTTCGTGCTCCCCTGGCTCGACGCGACGATCGTGGGCACGACCGATACCGACTACACCGGAGATCCCGCCGACGCGGCGCCGACGGAGGACGACGTCCGGTACCTGCAGGACGGCGCGCGCCGGGCGTTCCCGAACGCGCCGTTCGACGACATCTACTTCACGTGGGCCGGCGTCCGCGCGCTCGTCCGGGTCGAGGGCGTGAGCGAGAGCGAGGTCTCGCGCAAGCATGCGCTGTTCGACCACGAGCGCCGCGAGGGCGTCGCGGGCGTGCTGTCGGTCGTCGGCGGAAAGATCACCGCGTATCGCGCGATCGCGGAAGAGGTGACCGACCTCGTCGCGCGCAAGCTCGGGGCGCCGCGCGTGCCGAGCCGGACCGCCGAGCTGCCACTTCCCGGCGCGGAAGGCGCGGACCTCGCCGCGCGCGCGTCGGCGCTCGGCGTCGGCGACCGGGCGCTGGCGCACCTGCGGAGCGTGTACGGGAGCCGGGCCGGTCTGCTGATCGAGGCCGTCGCGACCGACCCCTCGCTCCGTGAGCCGCTCTGTCCCCACGATCCGGGGATCGCGGCCGAGCTCGTCCACGCGGTCCGCCACGAGTGGGCCCGCACCATCGGGGACGCGCTCCTCCGCCGGACGGCGCTCGGGCTCCGCGCGTGTCAGGGCCTGGACTGCCTGGACGACATCGCCTCGCGCATGGGCGCGCTCCTCGGCTGGGATGCCGCGCGCCGCACGGCGGAGGTCGCCGCCTACCGTCGCGAGATCGAGCCCATGCGGCGCTTCAGCATGGAATGAGAGCGATCCTCGCGCTCGATCAGGGAACGACCGGGTCGAGCGCGATGGTGTTCGACGAGGCAGGTGCGGCCCTCGGGAGCTCCGACCGCGAGATCGCACAGCACTATCCCGCCCCGGGACACGTCGAGCACGACGCGGACGAGATCTTCGCCACGACCGTGGCGGTCGGACGTGAGGCGCTCGCGGTGGCCGGCGTCGATGCGCGCGACGTCGCCGCGATCGGCATCACGAACCAGCGCGAGACGACCGTCGTCTGGGAGCGCGCGTCGGGCCGCCCGATCCACCCGGCGGTCGTCTGGCAGAGCCGGGCGAGCGCGGCCATCTGCGAGCAGCTCCGTGCGCACGGCCTCGAGACGCTCGTGCGCGAGCGCACCGGGCTCGTCATCGACGCGTACTTCTCGGCGACGAAGATCCGCTGGATCCTCGACCAGGTTTCTGGCGCGCAGGCCCGCGCCGAACGCGGCGAGCTGCTCTGCGGAACGATCGACTCGTGGCTGGTGTGGCGGCTCAGCGGCGGACGCCGACACGTTACGGACGTCTCGAACGCGTCGCGGACGCTCGTCTTCGACATCCACCGCGGAGCCTGGGACGACGAGCTGCTGCGCGCGCTCGACCTCCCGCGCTCGCTGCTCGCGTCGCCGGTGCGCTCGAGCGGCGTCGCGGCCACGGCCGAGGCGTCGCATTTCGGCGCGGCCATCCCGATCGCCGGGATCGTCGGCGACCAGCAGGCGGCCCTCTTCGGCCAGACCTGCTTTCGTGCGGGCGAGGCGAAGAACACCTACGGCACCGGCTGTTTCCTCCTCGCGAACACTGGGGAGCGTGCGGCGCCCGCGCGCGGTGGCCTGCTCACGACGGTCGCCTGGGACATCGGCGACGGCCTCCGCTACGCGCTCGAGGGCAGCGCCTTCATCACCGGGGCGGCGGTGCAGTGGCTTCGCGATGGGCTCGGCATCATCGCCGAGGCCGGAGAGACCGAAGCGCTCGCGAAGAGCCTGCGGGGCAACGATGGTGTGTACCTGGTGCCCGCGTTCACCGGCCTCGGCGCCCCGCACTGGGACATGTACGCGCGCGGCCTGCTCATCGGGATCGAGCGGGGCACGTCGCGCGCGCATGTCGCGCGGGCGACGCTCGAGGCCGTCGCGTATCAGACGCGCGACCTCGTCGAGGCGATGCGTGAAGCCGGTCAGCGCATCGACGTGCTGCGCGCGGACGGCGGCGGGACCGTGAACACGTTCCTCATGCAGTTCCAGGCGGACGTGCTCGGCCTTCCCGTCGAGGTGGCGGCGGTGCGCGAGACCACTGCGCTCGGTGCCGCCTACCTCGCCGGGCTCGGCGTCGGGCTCTGGCGGTCGCGGGACGAGCTGCGTTCGCGCCGCTCCGTCGCCGCGCGCTACGAGCCCCGGATGTCCGTCGACGAGCGCGAGCACCTGTACCGCGACTGGCAGCGTGCGGTCGAGCGCGCGCGCGGCTGGGCCGGCGGCTAACCCCGTGGGACGCGTTCGGGGTAGTCGGACATGATCCCGTCGACGCTCCACGACGCGAAGGTCGCGATCTCGCGCGGGTCGTTGACGGTCCACGCGTTCACGCGCAGGCCCGCGGCGTGCGCATCGCGCACGAGCTCGGGCGTGACGTAAGCGCGATTCGGGTGGAGCGCCCAGAGGCCGAGCGCCTTCGCGCCCGCCAGGAGGGCGGTCCGCTCGGGCGAGTCCGAGAAGATGAACGCGCGCCGCACCGGCGGGGCCGCGTCACGCGCCGCCTCGAGCGCGGGCCACCAGAAGCTCGAGACGTACGCGTCGCCATCCGCGCCTCGGGCGAGCTCGGCGGCGACGCGAGCCCCGGTCTCACGCGCCCGCGCTTCGCTCGCTTCGCTTTTCAGCTCGACGTTGACGCCCATGCGGCCACGGCAGAACTCGAGCACCTCGCCGAGCGTGAGCGAGGCGTCCTTGGCCGGCGGATCGTGGGAGATGATGAGGCGGCCGTCGGCGGCGAGCCACACGTCCGTCTCCACCTCGTCACAGCCGAGCGCCAGCGCCTTCTCGAACGACGCGATCGTGTTCTCCGGCGCGTGACCGGACGCGCCACGGTGCCCGATCCGGCGCACCGGCTTAGACGAAGAGCGGTGCCATGTCGCGACGTCGTACGAGATCGTCCATCTCCGTGTCGCTGGGCCGCGTTCCGCCTCGGTCGGCGGCGTCGAGGACCTTCGCCAGCAGGTCGATGTCGCTCGGCGTGTTGAGGAAGAGCCCGGGGCGCGAGAGCACGAAACGCACGGCGAGGTCGATGTCGCGTTGGTCGGTGAGCGGCTCGTACCAGGTCGTCGGGCGCGGCGGTCGCTCGCCGGGCCACGGCCCCAGCGTGATGCCTTTGATCGTCTGCAGCGCGACGCCGCGGGCCTCGCAGACCGCGATGAGCGCCTCGGCGTCGGCCGCGTACGCCCCGTCGCGCAGCTGTGTCGCGTTGTAGGGGAAGAGCACGGAGTCGAACGGGAAACGCTCCAGGCTCTCGCGATGCCGACGTGGCGCGAGCAGACCGTGACCGGTGACGCCGATGAAGCGCGCGAACCCGGCGTCGCGCGCCTCGACCGCGGCGCGCAGCGCGCCATCGCCGCCGAACGCGACCGCCCACTCGGCCGCATCGACGAGGTTGTGGAGCTGGATGAGGTCCACGTGATCGACGCCCAGCCGCTGCACCGACAGCCGGATCTCGTCGCGCGCCTCGGCGTAGGTGCGCTTTCCGGTCTTCGTGGCGATGAAGAAACGGTCCCGGCCCTCGCTCGCGAGCCACGGCGCGATCCGCAGCTCGGAGTCGCCGTAGCTCGCCGCCGTGTCGAGGTGGTCGAGGTCGTACCGCAGGACGAGCTCCAGGGCGCGATCGGCCTCGGCCCCCGTGGCGCGCGAGAGCGCCGCGGCGCCGAAGAGCGTGCGGCGGCTCTGGTGCCCCGTCCGTCCGAACGGCGCCCGAGCGATCACGGGCGAACGATAGTCAACTGGCGCCGGAGCGCCTTCCGCCGTCATGATGCTGCGCATGAAGCGTCGGATCGCCGTCGCGGCGGTCGCCCTCGTCGTCCTCGCGGTGGCCGGCGTCGCGTCGGCCGCCAACACCGTCGCGACGAAGCAGCAGCTCCGCGGGCATCTCCCCGACCTCGGCGAGGCGCCGTCGATGCGCGTCTTCACCACGGCGGCCGCATACGACGGTTACCGCACGAGCAGCGGTCAGGCCGACGTCTTCCCGGCGTCCGACCGTCTCTTCATGAGCTTCGACAAAGAGATCCTCGCGCTGTACGCGCGCGGCAACGACACCGGCGGGCGCTGCCTGCGCGGCGGGCCGACGGCCGCTCTCGCGGGGGATTCCGTCACGCTGGACCTCCAGTGGGAGGCCGGCACCTGCGGCGCGCCGGCGACCGCTCACTACCCCTTCGCGCTCGTGTCACTCTCGCGCACGCTCGACGATGGCGGCGCCTGGATCCAGGCGGGTCGCACGGTGTGTGCCGCGCCGCCCGGCGTGACGCCCGTCGCCTGCGCGTCGGTCAGCGCGACCGCGTCGCCCCCGCCGACGGCAGCGACGCCGGGCGCCACTGGATCTTCGGCGCCGAGCCCGACGGGCGCACCCTCCACGGCGGCGGCGACGCGAACGCCGACGCCGACCGTCGCCGCGGCCTCCCCCTCGCCGTCCCTGACGCCGACGCGGACGGGCGCTCCAAGCGCATCGGCCGTCGCGGTCGCGAGCACGGTCCCAGTCGGCCCGGTCGCCGGCGGCGGACCGGATCTCTTCCTCATCGGCGCGGTCCTCGTGCTCGGCTTCGGTCTCGGCGCGATCTTCGTCCTCGCGAGGCGCCGCCCCCGCCGCTAGGGCCCCGAGCGCGCCGCCGCCACGGGCGCAGGCAGCACATACGCCCAGTAGCCGAGGTCCTTCATGAGCGCGCGCGCGTCGGGGGCCGCGACGCCGTCCGTGAGGACGACGAGGACGCGCTCGCCCCAGGCGGTCCACGCGATCCCGGCATCGTGGAACGTCCCCGCGGAATTACCGGTCTTGTGGGCGAAGAGCGCGTCCTTCGGCATGCCGAGCGAGAGGCGGTCGTTGATCCCCTGCCGCAGCAGGAGCCACGTCATCGCGTCACTGGCCTCCGGCGAGACGATCTCGCGGCGCGCGAGGAGCGTGAGGAACCGCCCGATGTCGCGCGCGGACGTCGAGTTCCCGCTGGCCTCGCCAGAACGCACGACGCTGTCCCGGAGGCCGAGGCTCGCGATGGTCGCGTTCACCTCGTCCGTGCCGAGGAGCTCGACGAGCGCCGCCGTCGCCTCGTTGTCGCTCCAATCGATCATCGCTTCGAGGCCCTCGCGCACCGCCACCGGCTCGAGGGCGTAGTCGACCTGGCCGGCGGTCAGGCGCGGCCGGCTGACCGGCACGGTCGCCTCGAAGAGCTGCGGATCGTCGAGCGCGCGACGGTAGAGCGCAGCCATGACGAAGAGCTTGAAGAGCGACGCCGCCTCGACACGCTCGTCGGCGCGCCGCTCGTACACGTACCCGCTGTCCAGATCGACGACCACGACGCTGACCATGCCGGGCACGCCGGCCGCCGCCTGATCGAGCGCGGAGGCGAGGTCGGGCTGGGGATCCCCGGACACCGGGGGCACGAAGGACGATGACAGCGTCAGAACGAGGGCGAGCGCGCACGCGGCCGGGCGGGGCATCGCGCAGTGATAGCGCGCGGCGGGGCGGCGCGCCAGGGCTGTTTGGCTAAGTTCTTGTTAAAGGAGCCACAGTTGAGGATCCTCGTCACCGGAGCGGGCCTGGTCGGCGCCCACGCGGCGGCGCTCCTCGCCAGCCGCGATCACACCGTGACGCTGTGCGACGTCGCGCCGAACGAGCCGTACGTTCGCGGCGTGGTGGGCGGCGGTATGACGCGCGTGAGCCTGGAGACCGGGGACGTGACCGACCTCTCGGCATTCGCGCCGCACGTCGAGGGCCACGACGCGGTGGTGCACACGGCCGGGCTCATCGGCCCGCGGGCGCAGGAGCGGCCGTTCGTCGGCTTCATCGTGAACGTCGTCGGCACGGTGAACGTGGCCGAGGCGTCGCGGCTGGCGGGCGCGTCGCGTCTCATCTACGCGTCGACGCACGGGGTGTACGACTTCGCGAGCGCGACCGCTCCAATGACAGAGGACGCGCCGACCGTGGCGCGCGGCGTCTACCCGGCGACGAAGCTGGCGGCCGAGCACATGCTCGAGGCGTACAGCGACGCGCACGGTCTCGCCGTCGTCGCGCTCCGCTTCGCCAATCTCTTCGGGCGTGGCACGTACGTCGGCGGCTCGCGTGGCGGCGCCGCCTTCGACGAGCTCGTCAGGGCGCCGCTGCGGAGAGAGGTCGCCCGCATCCTCCCCGCGGTCGCCGGTCGGAGCGAATGGCTCTACGCGAAGGACGCCGCACGCGCGATTGTCGCCGCGGTCGAGCGCCCGGAGCTCGGCCGTTTCACCGTCGTGAACATCGGCAGCGGCCGGCTCAGCGGTCCGGACGACATCGTCGCCGCGATCCGCGCCGTCGTGCCCGGGGCGGAGTTCGCGCGCGCGGGCGAGCCTGGGCGAGAGCGCCGGCAGCCCTTCGATCTGACGGCAGCAAAGCATCTGCTTGGTTGGGTGCCGTCATACACGCTCGCGGCCGCCGTCGCCGACTACGTCGCCGACATCCGCGCCGGTCAGGCAAGCCCGTAACGGCGGTTTGGATTCGACGTAATATGCCGCGATGCCCGAGAGCCCTCCTCGGGTCCTCGTCGTCGAGGACGACGACGCGACCCGCGTGATGCTGACAGAATTCCTCAGCGAAGAGGGCTTCGCCGTCTCGTCTGCGCTCGACGGGGCGCACGCGCTGCGGGCCGCCGCGGCCGGTATGCCGGACCTGATCGTCCTCGACATCGGCCTGCCCATCCTCGACGGCACCGGCTTCGCGCGACAGTGGCGCGAGCGGCCGGGCGCGGACGCGATCCCCATCGTCGCGGTGAGCGGGCTCCCGTACGGCGAGCAGATGGCCCGGGAGATCGGCGCGATCGCCTTCTACCGCAAGCCGCTCGACCTGCCGGCGTTCGCCCAGGTCCTGCGGGAGATCGCGGGGCCTCGCGTGGTGCGGACCGAGCCGACCGAGGAGATCGCGCTCCGGGTCGAGCCGGCCGGCGAGAGCGCCCCCGGCTAGAGCGCGCCGATCCCCAGCAGCAGACCGTCCTTCTTGATCGCGGGGCTCGTCACGGAGAAGAGCACGACGCCGTCGGTCGGCGCGGTGACGGTCGCGAGCGGCTCGCCGACGAGATCGGTGAGGTCTCCGACGACGTCGCCCGTCCGCACCTCCTGGGCGACCGCGACGCGGCAATGGAAGATGCCCTCGACCGGCGAGCGCAGCCACTCGAAGCTCTTCACGGCGCGCGGCGGCGCGACCCGCTCCGGCTCGCCCGCGAGCGAGCCGACCGCCCGAAGGATGTTCGTCACGCCACGGACGTGACGGGCGACGTCCTCTTCGATGAGGAGCCCGCGTCCGCCGGATTCCGCGAGGATCGCGGCGACGCCCCGTTGCGCCGCGACGGCGTACATCATGCCGGGACGCTCGCCGGTCGCTCCGCTCTTCACGACCCACTTCGCGCCATAGGCGTTCGCCATCGCCCGCATCCGCTCGTCGCGCGTGGCGTCGCCCGACTCGCGGTAGCCCACGAACGGCGTGAGTTCCTCGATGAGATCGCCGGCGTGGAGATCGATCGAGTGCTCGAAACGGACGACGATCTCCGTGAGCAGGTGGTGGGCGAAGCGCTGCCCCCACGTCCCCTTCGCGTCACCCGGGAAGAGGCGGTTCAGGTTGTCGTTGTCCTCGGGGTTCACGTAGATCGACCGCTCGTAGAAGCCGGGCCGATTGAGGAGCGGGATGATGACGATGGTCCCCCGTACCTCGCGCGGGTCGAGCGACCGGCCGAGCCTGATCGCGGCCTCGATGCCCGTGTACTCCGCCGCGTGGATCCCCGCGGTCACGAGGAACGTCGGCCCGCGCGACGCACCGGCGAAGGCGATGTAGGGCCATTCGTAGCGCGCCAGACCCGCGTCGCCGGCGAACGTGAACCGCCCCGTCGCGCGCTCGCCGGCGGCCGGGATCGGGATGGGTCCGATCACGCGCGGTAGTCTGCCTCGAATGGCGGTCGGCAGCGTTCCGGCCTACGCGCCGGTCGAGGGCTGGGAGCGGCTGCCACCCGGCTTCGCGCATCGCGACGTGGCCGCCGTCGCCGTCGATGCCGGCGGTCGCGTGTACCTCTTCTGTCGCGGCGACCATCCCGTCTTGGTCTACGAGCGCGACGGCCGCTTCGTCCGCTCGTGGGGCGAAGGCGTCTTCACGATGCGCGCGCACGGCATCACCGTCGCGCCCGACGGGGCGATCTGGTGCACCGACGACGGCGACCACACCGTGCGAAAGTTCACGTCGGACGGCGAGCTCCTGCTCACGGTCGGGACGAGCGGCCGCCCGTCCGACACGGGCTACGACGGCAAGAGCGTCGGCTCGATCGCGCGGGGCGGTCCGGCCTTCAACCGGCCGACGAACCTCGCGGTCGCGGCGAACGGCGACCTGTACGTCTCCGACGGCTACGGGAACGCGCGGGTCCACCGCTTCTCGGCGCGCGGCGAGCTCCTCGCGTCCTGGGGCGAGCCCGGGACCGGCCCGGGCCAGTTCATGCTCCCGCACGGCATCGCCGTGCACCCGGACGGCCGCGTGTTCGTCTGCGACCGCGAGAACGACCGCATCCAGGTGTTCAGCCCCGACGGCGAGTTCCTCGCGGAGTGGACCGACGTGCAGCGGCCGACGCAGCTCGCCTTCGACGCGGAGGGCCGGGCGTTCGTCGCCGAGCTCTGCTGGCGGGCGGGGCTCCGGTCGTTCCGGCGCGGCCCTATCGAGCGTCACCTCCCGAGCCGCATCGCGGTCTGCGACGAGCGCGGCACGGTCATCGCGCGCCTCGGCGACCACGGTCCGCGGGACCAGACCTGGGGCGCCGCCGATCCCTGCCGTCCGGGAAACTTCTGCGCGCCGCACGGTCTCGCGCTCGACGCGAACGGCGACCTCTACGTCGCGGAGGTCACCTGGACGATCGGCGTGAGCCACGATCTCGTCCCGCCGGACTGCCACACGTTCCAAAAGCTCAGGCTGGTCGGGAGGCCACCGTCCTCTTCGTGAGATGAAGGCGGCCGTCATGCACGAGTTCGGTCCGCCCGAGGTCCTCCGCTACGAGGACGTGCCGGATCCGGTCGTCGGCCGGGGCGAGGTCCTCCTGCGGGTGCGTTCGGTCTCGGTGAACCGCACGCACTGCCTGCGGGTCCGGGGCGGCGAGTACTTCCCGGGCCTTCCGTTCCCGCACGTCCTGGGCGTCGATCCCGCGGGGACCGTCGAGGCGGTGGGCGATGGTGTGCACGTCTGGAAGCGCGGCGACCGCGTCGTGGTCCATCACGCGATCGCCTGCGGGGCGTGCGAGGCATGCCGCGCCGGCGAGGGCGAGTATTGCGATCGGCAGCGGCAGATCGGCATCCATCGCTGGGGCGGCTACGCCGAGTACGTGAGCGTGCCGGCGCAGAACGTTCATCCGGTGCCGGAGGGCCTCACGTTCCCGGAGGCGACGGTCGTGGTCCGTCACGCGCCGCTCGCCTTCGCGCTCGCGCGGCGCGCCGAGCTGCGCGCGGGCGAGTGGGCGTTGGTGATGGGCGCGGCGGGCGCGCTCGGCGGGTTCGTGGTGCAGGTCGCGAAGCTCGTCGGCGCGCACGTCATCGCCGCCGCGAGCTCCGACGAACGCGCGGCTGCCGCGCGCGAGTGCGGCGCGGACATCGCGGTGAACTATCGTGCCGAGGACCTCCTCGAGGCGGTCCTGCGCGTCACCGAGGGGCGCGGCGTCGACGTCGTGTTCGAGAACGTCGGCGACCGCGCGCTCTGGCCGAAGTCGTTCGGCAGCCTGGGCTTTCGCGGACGTCTCGTCACCGCGGGCGCGCACGCCGGCGGTAGGGTCGAGCTCGACCTCGGCCGGCTCTACCACCGCTTGCAGCGCATCATCGCGAGCCCGCGGTCGAGCCTCGCCGACATCGAGCGCACGCTCGCCGAATCGCGCGCCGGTCGTATCCGCTCCGTACGGATCGACCGCGTGCTGCCGCTCGCCGAAGCCGCGGTCGGCCATCGGCTGCTGCAGGAGCGGCAGGTCATCGGAAAGGTCGTGCTCGAGCCGCCCGCGCCCTAGGGGTCAGGCCGGGACGCCGACGCTCTCGCGTACCTCCGTCTCGATGCGCTTCCACACGCGGTCGACGAGCGCGCCGAACGCCGGAGTGCGCTTCACGTCCAGCCGGCGCGGCCGCGGCAGGTCCACGGCAAGGACGTCGCCGACCTGGCCAGGCCGGCGCGTGAGGACGACGACCCGGTCGGAGAGGTAGATCGCCTCGTCGATCTGGTGCGTGATGAAGAGGACGGTCTTCCGCCGCGCGTTCCAGATGCGGAGGAGCTCGGCCTGCATGATCTCGCGGGTCTGTGCGTCGAGGCTCGCGAACGGTTCGTCCATGAGGAGCACTTCGGGGTCGACGGCGAGAGCGCGCGCGAGGTTGGTGCGCTGGCGCATCCCGCCCGAGAGCTCGTGCGGATACGCACGCTCGAATCCGCCCAGGCCGACGAACCGCAGGAGCTCGCCGGCCGCGCGGCGTGCCTCCTCGCCGAGACGCCCCTGCACCTCGAGGCCGAAGAGCACGTTGTCGAGCACCGTCCGCCAGGGGAAGAGCGCGTCGAGCTGGAACACGAGCGCGCGATCGAGACCCGGGCCGGCAATGGGCCGGCCGTCGAGGAGCACCTCGCCGCGCGACGGCGCGAGGAGCCCGTCGACGAGCCGCAGGAGGGTCGTCTTGCCGCATCCCGAGGCCCCGACGACGGAGACGAACTCGCCCGCGTGGACGTCGAAGGTCACGCCGCGGAGCGCCTCGACGACGTCCCCCGAACGCGTCTCGAACCACTTCGACACGCCGCGGAGCTCGAGCTTCGCCGTCACCGCTCGACCTCGACGAACCGCCACGGAGCGAGACGGCGCTCGAGCGCCTTCAGCGCCTCGCTGCTCACGACGCCGGCAAGCGCGAGGATGAGCACGCCCGCGAAGAGGGCGGCCATGTCGAACGTCTGCGCGGAGTAGAGGATGAGGTAGCCGAGCCCCGCCTTCGCCCCGAAGAGCTCGGCGACGACGACGCCCACGAGGCCGCGCGCGAGCCCGAGGCGCAGTCCGGTCACGATGACCGGGAGCGCCGAAGGGAGCATCACCTTGGCGAAGATCTGCATCGGTCGGGCTCCGAACGACCGCGCCGCCTCGATGAGGTGCCGGTCGGTGCCCTCGATGCCGGTGAGCGTGTTGAGGAGGATCGGGAAGATCGAGACGAGCAGGATGACAGCGACCTTCGACTCGATGCCGAGCTTGAACCAGAGGATGAACAGCGGAGCGAGCGCGACGGTCGGGGTCGCGTAGAGGAACGCGACCCACGGATCGAGATAATCCCGGAGCGCGCGGCGTACCGCCATGGCCGCGCCAAGCGCGATGCCGGCCAGCGCTGCGGCCCCGAAGCCGAGCGCGAACTCGAGGAAGCTCGTGCGGACGTGGAGCTGGAGCTCGCCACGGGCCCAGAGGTCCCCCGCTGATGCGAACACGCTCGAGAGGGGCACGAAGAACAGCCGGTTCGTGATGACGAACCGCCCGATGAGCTCCCACAGGGCAAAGACGACGACGATCGATCCGAGCGCGCGGATGCGGCTCTGGTGCCGCTCGAAGAATCCGCGCCGCCTCGCCCTCGGCAGCGCCGCCCCGACGCCGAGCTCGACCTCGACGCTCCGGACGGTCACCGGACTTGGGGCTCCACCTACTCCCGCATGACGGGCGGCGGCCCCTGCTTCCAGAGGTCGATCGTGTCCCGACCCGGCCAGACCCGGGGGGTCCACGTGCTGTCGTCGTAGATGCGTATGAGATCGGTCGTGTACTCGATGATGTTCTGCTCGGGATCCCAGAAGTACGAGAAGAGGTTGTTCCCCGCGCCGTGCCGCCCCGGACCCCAGAGGCGCGGCACGCCCTTGTCGCCGAGGTAGAAGACGCCTTTCGCGATGTCCATGAAGTCGTTCACCTCGAACGCGACGTGGTCGAGACCGGCCTTCGTCCGAGCGACGAACGCGAGCTGATGGTGGACCTCGTTGCAGCGGAGGAACACCATGTGGTGGCCGTTCCAGTCGCTTTCCTTGAAGCCGAAGACGTCCTTGTAGAACGCGTACGCGCGGTCGACGTCGGTGGTCCGGATGACGACGTGGCTGAGATTGAGCGGCTTCACGTTGCGGTCGCCGTAGTCCTCGCTCACCTTGTCGTCGCCCCAGTAGAGCTCGACGGCGTTCCCGTCCGGATCGCGCAGGCGCAGGTTGCGCTTCGCTCCGGGGCGGTCCGCCGGCCCCGGCACCTTCTCGATACGGACGCCCGCGTTCGCCAGCTCGGTCGCGGCGCGCTCGAGGTCGTCCGCGCTCCCGACCTCCAGGCCGAGCTCTTGCAGACCGGTCTCCTCGGCTCGGCCGAGCGTGACCGCGTTGTGCTCGGGGGCGGCCGTTCGGAGGTAGACCTTGCCATCAGCCTCCTCGGTGATCCCAAGGCCCCAGTGATCGACGTAGAACGCGGTCTGCTTGTCGAGGTCCTTCGCGCCGAGCGCGATGCGCCCGACCTTGCGCACCTTGATCATCGCGGTCGGCTCAGAGCTTTCCCGCCGCTTCGAGGTAGGAGAGGTCCACGACGTCCTCGAAGCGGACCGGGCGCTTCAGCTGAGCACCCTCGTTCATGATGCCGATCACAGCGTCGACGCCCACACGGTCGACCTGCGCCTGCTTCGCATAGACCTTCCCGCGCATCGCGCCTGTGATGTAGAGGTCGTAGGTCTTCGTCGAGGCGTCGGCGCTCGTCTTGGTGATCTCGACGAGGTCACGGATGGCGGCGTCGCGGTTGGCGGGATTCTCCAGCCACTCGAGCGCGTCCTGGTCCGCCCGGATGAGCGCCGCGAGCGTGTCGCGGTTCGCGCTGGCCCAGTCGCGGCGGACCGCGAGGATCGTGAACATGTACTTCGGGATGGCCTCGGTGCTGCTGCCCAGCCGCCGCAGGCCCTTCGCCTCGCCCTCGAAGCTCTGCGGCGCGGAGAGCAGCGTTGCGTCGGCGGCACCCGAGATGACGGCCGCGAGGCGCGCCGACGATGACCCGACGTTCACCGGGTCGTAGCCGTCGGCGGACACCCCGTAGTACACGAGGGTCCGCTTGAGGATCGTGTTGTACTCGGACCCGGGATCCGCGGTCGCGATCTTCTTGCCGGCGAGCGACTTCGCCGAGGTGATGTCCGCCCGCGCGTAGAGCTCGTAGTCGGGGTCGGCCTGCGACCCCGCCACGATGATGACGTCGGCGCCGTTCGCGTAGGCGTTGATGACCGTACCGGTGATCTGGATCGTCCCCTCCGCCGCACCGGCGACGAGCGCCTGGAGCGCCGGCGGTCCGCCCGAGTGGAGCGTGAACTCCACATGCAGCCCGCGCCTGGCGTTGAAGCCCTCGCGCTCGGCGATCTGGAGTGTCGCGCTCGTCGCGCTCAGCGACGGCAGGGCGATGGTGAGGTTGCGGATCTGCTTCGCCGTCGCGGCCGCGGTCCCGGCGGCCGGCGTCGTCGGCACACCCGGCCCGCAAGCGCTCACGACGACGAGGGCGACGAGCGTTGGAAGAACGAGCCTGCGCACCGCCATCACTCCCCAGCTGTCCGCCGCGCGCGAGTGTCCATCAAAGGCCGCATCCCCTCAAGCGGCAGGCGCTCGGTCGAACACGCGCCACGCGTCGCGCGGCAGATGGAGCCGCACCGGCTGACCGACCGAGCTGGTCGGGGCGCGCCGGACCTTCGCGACGAGCGTGAGCCCGCCGGCCTCGACCTGGAGCGCCGTCGTCTCGCCCAGGAACGTCCGCGCGCGCAGCACGCCGTCGATGCTGTCGGCGACCGCGCCGTCCGGTTCCGCCGTGATGTGCTCGGGGCGCATGCCAAGCGTCACGGCCGTCCCCGGCGCCGCGCGTGCCGCGCACGCCACCCTCCCGAGTGGCGTGTCGACCGCGCCGTCCGCGCGCACGGTGCCGGGGACGAAGTTCATGTCGCCGACGAACGCCGCGACGAACGTGTCGACGGGCGCCTCGTACACCTCGAGCGGCGTGCCCTGCTGCAGGATCCGGCCCGCGCGCATCACGCAGACACGGTCACCGAGGCTGAGCGCCTCGATCTGGTCGTGCGTCACGTAGAGCGTCGTGACGCCGAGCGCCTGCGTCAGCCGCCGCAGCTCGGTGCGCATGCTGTCCCGGAGCCGCGCGTCGAGGTTGGAAAGAGGCTCGTCCATGAGCAGCACCTTCGGCCGCGTGACGATCGCCCGCGCGAGCGCGACGCGCTGCTGCTGACCGCCGGAGAGCTCGGTCACGGGGCGCGACGCGAGCGCGTCCAGGCGGACGAGCGCGAGCGCCTCCGCCACCCGCGGCGCGATCTCCCGGTGGGCGACGCGGCGCTGGCCGTGCGTGAGCGGGAGCGCAACGTTCTCCGCGACCGTCAGATGCGGCCACACCGCGTAGCTCTGGAAGACCATCCCGATGTCGCGCCGCTCGGGCGGGACGAACCGGTCGCCGTCGTCGACGACGGCGCCGTCGACCTCGATGCGCCCCTCGTCGGCACGCTCGAGACCGGCGACGCAGCGCAGCGTGGTCGTCTTCCCGCAGCCGGAGGGGCCGAGCAGCACGAGGAACTCGCCGGGGTGCAGCGTGAGGTCGATGCCGGCGACCGCCTCGATCCGCCCACCCGCGGTCGCGAACGCCTTCCGCAGGCCGCTGACCCGGATGGTCACGCCGCGGCCTCCGCGCCCGCCGCCGCGGTCCGCGAGACCGGCGAACGGCGCAGGGCCAGCGTCGCGACGACGATGAGCGCGAGCATCACGGCGACGAGCGAGGTCCCGAGGGCGGCGACGCGGTTCACCTCGCCCTCTCGCCACAGCGTCCAGATGTCGGTGGCGATGACGTTGTTGAACTGGGTGAGGAGGACGAGCGCCATCGTCACCTCGCGATACGAGAGCAGGGCGACCCAGAACCAGCTGTTGAGAAGGGCCGGCCGCACGAGGGGCACGATGACGTGCCGCAGGGTCGCCAGGGGCGAGAGGCCGCCAACGCGACCGGCTTCCTCGAGCTCGTGGTGCACCTGGATCATCGCCGCGTTCAAGGTGCGGCTCGCGAACGCGAGATAGATGATCGCGTCGGCGAGCGCGATGATGAGCACGCTGCCGTAGAGCGGGATCGCGCCGCGGGCGAGCAGCGCGACGTACGCGAGGCCGACGGCGACCAGGACGCTCGGCACGGCGTGCGGCGCGAACGCGAGGACGTCGATGATCCCGCGCAGCCGCGACGCCGTCCGGGTCACGATCCAGGCGACGGCGACGGCGATCGCGACCGCGAGGAGCGGCGCGATCGCCAGTACGACCACGGTGTTCGCGAGGCCACGGGCGCTCTGCGGGGTGAGCATGCGGCCGTAGTTGGCGAGCGTGAGGAGTGGGAGCGCGTCGGCGGAGGGCGCGATGAGGTATGGCGTGAGCGACGCCCACACGAGCATCCCGAGCGGGAGGAAGACCTCCATGAGGAAGAAGGCGAGCACGAACGCGAGCGCGAGCCCGGTCCAGCGGCCGAGCCGCAGCGGCCGCGGCCGGTAGCCACGGCCGGTGAGGACGGCGAAGCGGCGGCCCGCCCGGAGCGCGCGGAAGTACACGACCGCAAGGGCGAGGCCCGCCACGAGCATGACCATGCCGTTGGCGCCGGCGGCGCCGTAGTCCGGCAGGCCGACGCTCTGCGGATGGACGTCCAGGAAGATGACCGAGCTGAGCACGAAGATCCGCGCGGGCAGACCGATGATCCCGGGCGCCTCGAACGCGGAGACCGCCGTCATCGCGAGGTACACGAACGTTCCGAGGAGCGCCGGGAACGTGAGCGGCACGTCGACGGTGCGGAACGTCGTGAGCTTCCCGATGCCGCTCGTGTACGCGGCCTCCTCGAGCGCGGGATCCATCGCGCGGTACGCCGCGGAAAGCATGAAGTAGCCGGCCGGCACGAACGCGAGGCCCTGCACGAACGCCATCCCACCCATCGAGTAGATGTTCAGCGGCGCCGACTCGAGCCCGAAGACCGCCATGAGCCCGCGGTTCACGAGCCCGATCTCGGGGCTGAGCAGCATGATCCAGCCGATCGCCCGAAGGAACGTCGGGATGAGGACCACGATCGAGAGCATGACGACGAACCCGGTGCGGAACGGAAGGTCCGTGCGGCTGAAGAGGAAGGTCAGCGGCACGAGGAAGACGAACGTCACGAGCAGGCTGAGCATCGCGAAGACGGCGGTGTTCGCGAGCGTCTCGAGGAAGAAGGGGCTCCGGAAGAGCGCGACATAGTTGTCGAGGGTGAGCGGGCTCGCCCCGCCGGGGAGGCCCCGTCGCAGGCTCATCCACACGATGAGCGCGATCGGACCGCCGACCGCGACGAGCAGCAGCGCGAGCACGCCGATCGTGAACGGCGATTCCCGGCGCGCGGACCTCAGCACGCTCGCGCCGCTAACGGAACCCGACGATCTCGCGGTACTTCTTCTCCCTGGCCGCGAACTCGTTCGGATCGAACTTGTCGTCCCAGGTGATCGCGTCCTTCGCGTTCTTCGCGTAGATCTGCCCGAGGAGCGTGGCGGGGTCGAGGATGCTCTGCTTGCCCATCGCCTGGCCCCAGACCTCGAGCACCGACGGATCGGTCATGAACGTGGCCATGAGGACCGCGGCGTTCGGGTTCGACCCGCCCCTGAGCGCGCCGGCGTGGTAGGTGGGAGCGATCGCGGGCCGCACGTCGGTGCACCACGCGACGGGGGTGCCCTTCACGATCGCCGGATCGACCTGCGAGTTCGTCTGCGTGAACGAGAGCAGGGTCTGCCCGAGGACGAGCGACTGGAACGTCTCGTTGACGAGCCCGAGCTTCGGGCTCTGCGCGGCCAGCTTCTTCGCGAAGTCCGTCGCCTTGTCGTCCCCCCAGACCTGCGAGAGCCGCACGATGTGGTGGATCGTGTTCGCGACGCCGATCCTGCCCTTCCATTTCGGGTCGAGCACGTCCTCCCACTTCTTCGGGTAGTCGGCCGGCTGGACGAGCTTGGAGTTCACGACCGGGAGCACGAGCTGATTGGCGAACGAGACGGCGCGTCCCTCGTAGGAGATCGCGGCCTGCGGCATCTTGAAGAGGTCGACGTACGGCGCGGTCGCGATCGCGTCTCCGACGACGAGGGAGGACATGAAGGAGTCGTTCAAGATGACCGCGTCCCACGTCGTCTTGCCGCCCGCCGAGGCCTCGGTGAGGACCTTCGCGACGATGTCGGGGAGATTGCCCGACGAGCTGTAGCTTCCTTGGAGCGCCAGCCCGTACTTCCTGTTCACGCCCGCGAGGATCTTCGCGAATCCGTCCTCGCCGAGGCTCGACGGACCCGCGGCGTTGAGGTGGCCCTCGGCCTTCGCCGCGGCAACGACGGAGTCGACGGTCGCGGCCTCCTTCGACGCCGAAGGGGCGGCCGAGGGGGGCGCGGCGCACGCCGCGAGCCCGGCGCCGGCGAGCACGAGCAGCTCGCGCCGCGTGAGTCGCCCGTTCATGTCCCACCTCCGCCCGGAGCGAGAGGCCACATTATGCTTCGGCGTCCACTTCGGGGAGGCCTCGTGGCGAACGTCGTCTGCGTGCTGGGCATGCCGCACAACCCCTTCCACCACCGCGCGACGAGAGGACCGCGCGAGCAGTGGTCGGACGACCTGCGCAACATGCAGGACCGGTTCGACGCGCAGCGCGAGCGCCTCGCGCGGGCGAAGCCCGACGTGATCGTGTCGATCGGGAACGATCACTTCCATCAGTTCTTCATGGACAACATGCCGGCCTTCGTCATCGGGAAGATGGACCGCTACGACGGGACCTTCTACAACGAGGTCCGCGAGTTCGACCTCCCGCGCGTGACGATCCCGGGTGATGCGGCCCTCTCGCGGCGGGTTCTCGAAGGGCTCCTCTGCCGCGGGGTCGACCTGGCGTTCTCCGACGAGCTCAAGGTGGATCATTCGATCGTCGTCCCGCTGCTGTTCTCCCGGCCCCAGCTCGACCTCCCGATCGTGCCGCTCATGAGCAACTGCATCGCTCCGCCGCTCCCGTCGGCCGCGCGATTCCACGCGGTGGGCCTCGCGCTCCGCTCGGCGCTGGACGAGCTCGACGACCCGCGCCGGTTTGCCGTGATCGGCAGCGGCAACCTTTCGCTCGAGGTGGGCGGGCCGCTGCAGTTCGCGCCGCGTCCGATGGACGCGGAGTTCGACGAGCGCGCGGTCGCCTGGATCGCGAACGCCAACGCCGACGCCGCCGCGCGCGAATGCACCTACGAGCGCCTCGTGAACGCGGGCAACGTCTCGCACGGGTACCTGAACTATCTCCTGCTCCTGGGCGTCGCAAGCGACGAGCGCCCGACCCATGCCGAGGGCCTGCGGCGCAACGGGTCGACACAGGCGTACTTCGCCTGGGAGTCGCCGGCCACGGCGAGGTAGAGTCGTGCGCGATCTGCGCCGGCCCGCAAAGGGGGTGAAGATGCAGCGAGCTCTCTCCGCCGGACTCGTCGCGAGCCTCCTCCTTACGGCGTGCGGCGGTGCGCCGACGCCCGCGGCACCCCCCGCGGCGAGCGCAACTCCCGCTCCGGTCAAGGTCAGTGCCTCGTACAGCAACGTCATCGCGAGCAATCTCCCGCTCTGGGTGGCGAAGGAGGCCGGCATCTTCGCGAGGCACGGCCTCGACGTGGAGCTCACGCTCGTCGAGAGCTCCAAGGGGATCCCCGCGCTCCTCACAGGGGATGTGAAATTCGCGCACATCGGGGGCTCCGAGGTCGTCTCCGCCGCGGCGGGCGGCGCGGACCTCGTCATCGTCGGCGGAACGGTGCCAGTCTGGCCGTACGTGCTCATCGTCGCGCCCGACATCAAGAAGCCGGAGGACCTGAAGGGTAAGAAGCTCGCGATCGCGGGGATCGGCGGTTCGTACGACATCGCCGCGCGCGTCCTCCTGCCGCGGCTCGGCCTCAAGCCTGACGACGACGTCGCGATCATCGCAACCGGCTCGGTCGCGAACGCCACGGCCGCGCTCGCGAGCGGCGCCGTACAGGCGACGCTGTCGCAGCCGCCCGACCAGCTCGCCCTCGAGCCGAAGGGCTTCCATGTGATCGCGAACCTCGCCGACCTGCACCTCTCGACGGCGAACACGACCATCGCCGCCACGCGCGCCTTCGTGAACGGGAACCGTGACGTCACGCAGCGCTACGTCGACGCCATCGTCGAGGCCATCGCCAGGGAGAAGAAGGACCGCCCGTTCGCGCTCGACGTGCTCAAGACGTATCTCAAGGTGACGGACACCAGCGCGCTCAACGCGACGTACGACCACTACGTCGGGACGGTGATCCCGAGCGCTCCGTACGTCCGCGCCGATCAGTTCGGCGACGTCATCCAAACGCTCGGCAGGACGAACGAGAAGGTGCGGACGTTCGACGTGAGCAAGATCCTCGACGAGTCGTTCGTGAAGAGCGCCATCGACCGCGGGGTGGACACGCGCTGAGCGCGTCGTGAGCCGGTACCTCGTCGACAAGTTCCTCTACCGCGTCGATCGCGACCCCGCGTGGCTCGCGCGCTACGCGAAGGAGCCTGCGCGCTGCGTCGCGGACTGGGAACGGACCGAGGCGCACGCGCTCGGCCCTGAGCTCACGAGCGGCCACGCTTTCAGCGACGAGGAGCGCGCGGCGCTCGCGGCGCGCGACCATCTGCGCCTGTACGCGATGGGCGCGCATCCCTTCATCCTCTGGACGCTCATGATCCCGCTGCTCGAGGAGCGCTACGCCTCCCACCGCGAGCTGCAGGACGACTACGCGAAACAGCTCCGCCCGTTCGGCAGGCCCGACTTCGGCACCTAGCTCAGGCGAGCGCGGGATCCGCCGCGGCGGTGAACGACGGATCGAAATAGCGCTCGACCTCCGGCGGCCGTCCTGGATGCCGCAGCTCGACGACGCGCGCCATCGCGGCATGCGCCTGCGCGAGCGTCGGCGCCGCGACCTCACGTGCGCGGTCCTCGGCCTCATACATCGCGACCGCGGCGTTTGGCGAGCCCGCCTCCGGGCCGAGAAGCTCGATGACCCGCTCGCGATTCGCGCGGTCGGCGGCCCAGCGCGCGCCCGCAAGGAGCGCGCGGCAGTAGCGCGTCACGAGGTCGTGGTGGTCCCGCGCCCAGCTTCGGCGCGCCGCGACGGTGACACCGGGATAGCCCGGGAAATCGTCCGCAGCCGACGCGAGGACGCGCGCGCCCTCGGCAAGCGCGCGAAGATCGTGCGGCGGAGCGAGCATCGCGCCGGCGATCGAGCCCGCGAGGAGCGCGTCCAGCCGCTGCGCCGTGCCGCCGACGGCGACCGGGCGGTATGACCCGCGCGCCACGCCGCGACGACCGAGGATGTCGTACAGGAGGGTCGCGTAGCCGCTCTCGATCGCGTCGACGCCGAGATCCTTGCCGCGGAGCTCCCCGATACTCGCGATCTCGGGCCGCACGACCAGCCGCTGCGCCACGCCGAGCTCGGCGACGCAGACGACCGCGAGGTCGGCGCCGTCGCGGTCGACGCGCATGACGATGTTGTCCGCGGCCGTGTGGGCGAGATCGAAGTCGCCGCGTACGAGCGCGTCGAGCTGCGGCGCCGAGCCGCGAGCCTGCGTGTGCTCGACCGCGAGCGACTCGTCCGCGAAAAACCCTTCGCCCTCGGCGACGACGAAGGCGGCGGGACGCGAGAACGCGATGACGCGCAAACGGTCCACGGGAGCGTCCATACACTAGCCGCGCATCTTCGAGGGGGAGGACGCATGCCCGGGCCGCTCGATGACGTGCGCGTCCTCGAGGTCGCGAGCTTCATCAGCGGACCGTACGCCGCGATGCTCCTCGCCGACCTCGGTGCCGAGGTGATCAAGGTCGAGCCGCCGGGGACCGGCGACCCGTTCCGCGGCTGGGGCGAGCGCCAGGGCGGGGAGCGACCCCAGTTCGCCGCGTACAACCGCGGCAAGAAGAGCGTCACGCTCGACCTGCGCAACGACCTCGCGCGCCGGACCTACCTCGCGCTCGCGAAGCGGGCCGACGTCGTCGTCGAGAACTTCCGCCCCGGGACCGCGGAGCGGATGGGGATCGGGGACGCGACGCTCCGCGAGGCGAACCCGCGCCTCGTCTACTGCGCGATGACCGGGGTCGGCTCGAGCGGCCCGGCGTCCCACCGTCCTATCTATGACGCGATCGGGCAGGCCCTCTCGGGCCTGTGGAGCGTGCTCACGGACCTCGACGATCCCGAGCCGATCGGCCCGCCCATGTCAGACCAGCTCACCGGGCTCTACGCCGCGTACGGCATCCTCGCGGCGCTCGCGGCGCGGGGGCGGACGGGGAAGGGGCAGCGGATCGAGGTGAGCATGCTGTCGGCGAGCATGGCGTTCCTCACCGAGCCTCTCGCGAACTACCTCCTGCTCGGCGAGGTCTCGGACCTCCGCTCGCGCCCGCGACGCTCGCAGTCGTACGCGTTCGTCGCGAGGGACGGCAAGCCGTTCGCCATCCACCTGTCGTCGCCGCCGAAGTTCTGGGAGGCGCTCACCGAGGCGGTCGAGCGCCCGGATCTGCTCGCGGACGCGCGGTTTGCGACCAAGGCCGACCGCGTGAAGAGGTACGACGCGCTGCGCGCGACGCTCGAGGAGACCTTTCGCACACGCGACCGCGCCGAGTGGCTCGCGCGCCTCGAGCGGTGCGACGTCCCCGCCGCGCCGATCAACGACATCGCGGAGGCGGTCGCCGACCCGCAAGCCCGGCACATCGGGATGGTGCGCACCTTCGGCTCGGGCGACCGCGCGCGGCGGCTCGTGGGCTTCCCGGTCGCGTTCGCGGCGACGCCCGGCGAGCCGGGGCTGCCCCCGCCGGATCTGGGCGAGCACACGACCGCGGTGCTCGCCGAGCTCGGCTACGACGAGAGTGAGGTCGCGCGGCTGCGTGAGGCGGGCGCGATCTCGTGAGCGCGACGGACCTCGTCGCGATCGACGTCCACGTGCATCCGAAGGACGAGGAGTGGATCAAGGCCTCGGGACGCCGCGCCGAGCAGATGGCGGCGTACTTCGGTCGCGAGAACACGCCGGTCTCCCTCGACGACCTCGCGGACCAGTACCGCGCCCGGAAGATGATGGCCGTCCTCATGAACTCGACCGACGTGACGACGTCGGGCATCACGCCCGTGCCGAACGACCGCGTCGCCGCCGCCGTGCGCAAGCACCCGGACGTCTTCATCGGCTTCGGCGCGATCGACCCGCATCAGGGGAAGATCGCGCAGGACGAGATCCGCCGGATGCACGAGGAGCTCGGCCTGCGCGGCATCGGCGAGCTCAATCCCGGACGGCAGGCGTTCTACCCGAACGACGAGCGCTTCTACCCGCTCTGGGAGGAGGCCGCCAAGCGCGGCCTCGTGGTGCTCTTCCACACCGGGATGATGGGCGCGGGCGCCGGGACGCCGGGAGGGCTCGGGTTCAAGCTCAAGTACACGCGGCCCATCCCGTATCTCGACGATGTCGCGGCCGACTTCCCGGACCTGCGGATCATCGCGGCCCATCCGGCGTGGCCGTGGCAGGACGAGGCGCTCGCGATGGCGCGCCACAAGTCGAACGTGTACCTCGACCTCTCGGGCTGGGCGCCCAAGTACTTCCCGGAGCAGCTCGTCCAGTACGCGAACTCGATCCTCCAGGACCGCGTGCTCTTCGGGTCGGACTGGCCGGCGATCAAGGTCGAGCGCTGGCTCGAGGAATTCGCGGCGCTGCCGCTCAAGCCGGAGGTGCGGCCGAAGATCATGCTGGAGAACGCGAAGAAGCTGTTCGGGCTCGCTTAGCGCGTCGGGTCGAGGATCACCTTCCCGAGCGTGGCGCCGTCCTCGAGGAGCCGGTGCGCCTCCGCCGCGGCGACGAGCGGCATGACGCGGTCGATAAGCGGCCGGAAGGTCCCGCCCGCCGCGTCTCGCAGCGCGCGCTCGATGTCGCGCCGATTCGCTCCCGCGGCGCCGATGATCCGCAGCCGGTTGAGGTAGAGCCGCGCCACGTCGAGCGTGACCTGTCCGCCGCCGTGGCTTCCCATCGTGACGAGCCGGCCGTGCGGCGCGAGGCTCGCGAAGGCCTTGGGCCAGAGCCCGGCGTCGGAGATGTTCTCGAACACCACGTCCACGCCGCGGCCACCCGTGATGCGCCGCACCTCTTCCGTGAGGTCCTGCCGCCGGTAGTTCACGCCCGCCCGCGCGCCGAGCGCGACCGCGGCCGCGACGCGCTCGTCCGATCCGGCGGCGGCGATGACGTTCGCGCCGAGATGCGTGGCGACCTGCACGCCCGCGCTCCCCAGGCCACCGGCGGCGCCCATGACGAGCACCCAGTGGCCCGCTTTCACCTCGCCTTTCGCGGCGAGGTTGAACGCCGCGGGGAAGTGACGGCCGATGACGGTCGCCTCGGCGAACGACAGCGCGTCCGCGATCGCGTAGGCGTTCCGTTCGGGCACCGCCACGTACTCCGCGTAGCCGCCCCACCGCTGCACGCCGATGCTCTCGCTGCCGGTGCAGTCGGCATCCTCGCCGGCTCGGCAGTACCCGCAGGTCCCGCAGCGCACGTGCGAGCTCACCGTCACCCGCTCGCCGATGCCGCGCCGGACGTGCGGGCCGAGCTCGGCGATGACGCCGGACGGATCGGCGCCGAGGACGTGCGGCAGCGTCGCGCCGCGCTCGTAACGCCCGCTTCGCACGCGCAGGTCGAGCGTCCGGTTCACCGAGACCGCGCGGACCTGGACGAGGACCTCGCCCGGACCGGGGGTCGGGCGCGGGACGTCCTCCACGCGGAGCACCTCGGGCCCGCCGAACTCGCGCATGACGATCGCTTTCAGGGCGCGCTCACTCCGCCGCACATCATGCGGCCGCGAGCTGACGTCTTCCCCCGCCGGCTCGCTGATGCGATGCTGGGTCGGTGAGGAAGGTCGCGCCCACCCTCGTCCTCGCCTGCGCGCTCGTCGCGTGCGGAACGTCGCCCGGGGCGTCGGCGCCGACGTCTCCGCTGCCGGCCGAGACGATGGCGCCGGCCGCCGTTCCGGTCGCGACGCCCGTGCCGACGTCGGAGCCGGCCCCCGCGCCACGCGCGCGGCACGTCTTCGTCATCGTCATGGAGAACCGCGCGCCGGCGGAGGCCCTCGAGGGCCGCTACATCGCGTCGCTCGCGCGCGAGTACGCGATCGCGACGAGCTACTTCGCGATCTCGCGACCCAGCCTGCCGAACTACCTCGCGCTCACCGCCGGCGATACCTTCGGGATCCTGGACGACGCGTACCACGCCCTCGCCAAGGGCGGGCTCGGAACGCAGCTGACCGCCGCCGGCCTGACCTGGCGCGCGTACATGGAGGGCATGACGAAGGGCTGCTTCGACAGCCCGTACCCCTACGCCCTCAAGCACAACCCGTTCGCGTACTACGGCGGCGGCTGTCCGGATAACGTCGTTCCGCTCTCGGCGCTCGCGGCCGACCTCGCGGGCGCCACGCCGAGATTCGTCTGGATCACGCCGGACATGTGCCACGACGGGCACGACTGCGCGGTCGCCGACGCGGACGCGTGGCTGTCGCGCGTCGTCCCCGAGATCACCGCCTCACGCGCGTGGCGCGACGAGGGCGTCCTCTTCATCACCTGGGACGAGAGCGACGCGCGGAATCAGGTCCCGCTCATCGTCGTCGCGCCGACGCTCGTCCGACAATCCAGCGACCGGCGCTACGACCACTACTCGCTCCTCGCGACGGTGCAGGACGTCCTCGGTGTGCCGCGCCTGGGCCAGGCGACCGGCGTCGAGCCGCTCGCCGACCTCGTGACGGGACTCGCGGTCGCCGGTCGCTAGCCGCGCGTGACGAACGCGTCACGGATCCAGCCGCTCCACACCGGCCACTACACGATGCCGGCCGAGGGCGAGCGGCTCGCGAGCGATCGGATCGTCGTGACGGCGTTCCTCATCGAGCATCCGCGCGGGCTCTTCCTCTTCGATACGGGCGGCACGCTCGCCCACCGGAGCGCGGTCGCCAAGCACAGCCCGCTCGACTTCCCGCCGATCACCGAGGTCCTCCGGCGTCACGGCGTCGCGGCAGGGGACGTCAAGCTCGTCGCGAACTGTCACTTCCACGCCGACCATGCGGGCGGGAACCATCACTTCCCGGGCGTGCCGATCTTCACCCAGCGCCACGAGGTCGAACACGCACGCACGACCGACGACTTCACCGATCTGCCCTCGGTGGTCGACTTCACCGGCGCCGCCATCGAGGAGCTCGACGGCGAGGCGGAGCCGCTGCCCGGCATCCGCATCGTGCCCACGCCGGGTCACACGCCGGGGCACCAGTCAGTGGTCGTCGAGACGCGCGAGGGCCGGGTCGTCCTCGCCGGGCAGGCGGACAGCTTCTCGTCCGACTACGCGCGGCACCGTTACTCGCACGAGCTCTCGCTCAAGGGCGAGGCGCACGGCCCCTATCCCGAATGGATCGCGCGCTTCCAGGAGCTCGACCCGTGGCGCGTGTACTTCGCGCACGATCGAGCCCACTGGCAGCGCGACGCGTTCGAGCCGTTCGGCTAGCCCGTTCTCACGGGAGCGGGCTCGGCGAGCCGATGAACGCCTCGTAGGCCATCGCGCTGTCGCCGCCCTCGGCGTACTCGAGGACGATCGCCGCGAGGCCCAACGGCGCGCTCGTGCTCTCGATCACGACCGCGTATTGCGGGTCGTTGCTGAGCTGCGGGATCGACGCCGGATCGACGCGCACGCCTCGTCCGTCGTAGAACGGGCCGAGCGTCTGCGTGTACACCAGCCGCCCGTCGCTGAAGCGGTACCAGCGCACCGTCGCGCCGGACGCCCCCGCCGACTGCACGAAGAACGGCGTCGTCCAGCCGCGGAACCCGCCGAGCTGGCGCGTCACGTTGGGGAGGTACAGCTTCGCGCTCGGATGGCTCACGGCGGTGAACCCGAGGGCGGTGCCGCTCGTCAGCGTCGCGTTCAAGACCGCGAACGTCCCGCCGGTGATGGTGACGGTGTACGTCTGCATGTTGTCGAGGAAGTTGTTCTCCGCTCCGAAGTCGATCGAGGCGACGGCGCCGGGCGGGATCGGGTCGTTCGTGGTCGCTCTGAAGTCGGGGATGTCGAGACGCACCGTCTCGCCGAGGCGGTAGAACTGAAGGTCCGGCTTCGCCTCTTTGTTCCCCGCGTTCTGGACATGGAGCGTTGAGCTGCGACCGATCTTGTCGATGTTCCGGGCGAGATATGGGACGAACGACTTGGTCCCCGGATCGGCGATCCCGTTGTAGCTGTACGCGCGTGGCGCTGCGACGCCCGGCGCATCGTTGTGGACGTTGGTCACGACGGCGATGGGTTGATCCGCCGTGATGGTCGCGGCGTACTGACCGGCGCCGATCGACGGCTCGCCACGGGGATCGACGAAGCCCGAGCGGCCCGGCTCGATCCGTCTCGTGAGGTGGAGGCTCGGCACCGGTACCCCGTTCACAAGCTGCACCGGCGTCTTCATGAGCGCGACGTCGACGTAGGCCGGGGCCGTGCCGACGTTCTGGATGATGAAGGTCGTGAGCCAGCCATCGAGATCCTTCGCGACGTACGGGAGCGACACCTTTGTGGCGCCGCTGCTGATGCCGGTGTAGGAAAGCGCCTCGGCGCGATCTCCCGTCCCCTGATGCTCGTTCACGACCGAGACCACGGGCGCCGCGGTCGACACGATGACGACGGCGAACTGCCCGTTCGCCGGGAGATCGGTGTCGTTGTTCGGGACGTCGGCGAAGGACGTGCCGGGCCTCAGGGCGGAGACGTGCCGCTGCGTGACGAGCGAGCCATCGCTGAACCCGTAGAACGAGATCTCGAGATCCGTGTCGGTGTTGCCGATGTTCTGGACGATGAACGGTGTCTGCCACCCGTCGGGGCCACCCAGCATCCGCGTGACGTTCGGCAGGTAGACTGTCGCTCCCGCGGCCGCGGTGGCCGGCGCGGCCGCGACAGGAGACGGCACCGGAAAGGCGGCGACGGGCCGCGCCGGTGCGAGCGCGATGACGAACGCGTATGCGACGAGCGCGGCGCCCACCCGGGCGCCCCAGGTATTCCGAGCGACCATGCCGCTTCCCCTCCGGTCCCGCGCGTGTGGACCGTACAGCAGGCTGCAAGCCCCGCCTCGCCTCCGATGCCGCCGCGTGCACGTGGCGAGCGTCGCCTCGCACACGCTCGCGGCACCAGCGGATCCGCAGGTGCGTCAAGCGCGACGGCCGCGATGGTGTGTCGGGTGCGCTAGACCCGGCGGCGGAGCTTCAGCGCCTGGAGCGTCCCGAGGAAGGCGCACGCCGCGGCGACCGCGATCCCCGTCATGAGGAGCGCGCTGCCATTCGTGAGGAGCTCGCCGCCGCGATCGCGGCCGATGAGCCCTGCGGTGACGCCGGCCGTGGCGACCGCCGTCGAGTAGAACGCGAGCGCGAGACCGATGACCGCGAAACCGAAGAGTGCAAAGACCTTGGGCCATGTGGGGTTATTCATGACGCGTTATCGAATCATGGTTTCGCGGCGCGTCTAGAGAACGAAAGTCCTACCGCCCGCACCGCAACGTACTGCCGCCCGCCGCGTTGAAAAACGGTTGCAGCGCGGTGTCGTACGCCACGCGCTTAGGCTCCCCCGCGATGAAGACCCAGGTCGAACTCGGCGCGCGTGTGCGCGAGCTGATGCCGACGGTGCGGGGCGATCTCGAGACCCTCGTGCGGATTCCGTCGATCAGCCACCCCGGGCACGATCCGCGCGAGCTGCGACGCTCCGCCGAAGCGACGGCCACGATCCTCGGCGCGGCGGGATGCGAGACGCGACTGCTCGAGATCGAGGGCGCTCCGCCGGCGGTGCTCGGACGGATCCCCGCGCCGGCGGGCGCGCCGACCGTCCTTCTCTATGCGCACCACGACGTCCAGCCGACCGGCGCGCGCACGCTGTGGCACAGCGACCCCTTCGAGCCGATCGAGAAGGACGGGCGGCTCTACGGCCGCGGTTCCTCCGACGACAAGTGCGGCGTGGTCATCCACGCCGGCGCGATCCGCGCGCACGATGGGCATCCGCCGGTCGGCGTGACGGTCTTCGTCGAGGGCGAGGAGGAATGGGGCTCGCCGAACCTCGGGAAGTTCCTCGCGCGATACGGCGACCAGCTCAAGGCCGACGCCGTCGTCCTCGCCGACAGCGGCAACTGGCGCACCGGTCAGCCGGGGATCACGATCTCACTCCGCGGCATCGTTGCATGTGACATCGAGGTCCGCACGCTCGACCACGCGGTGCACTCAGGCGAGTTCGGAGGACCGGTCCCCGACGCGCTGACCGTGCTCGCGAAGACGCTCGCGAGCCTGCACGACGAGAAGGGCAACGTCGCGGTCAAGGGCATCGCGACAGGCACGGCCGACCCCCTCGATCTGACGGAAGAGGAGCTGCGCAAGCAGACCGGGCTGCGTCCGAGCGTGCGGCTCATCGGCGACGGCGGGATCACCGACCGGATGTGGATGCGTCCCTCGATCTCGGTCCTCGGCATCGACGCGCCCAAGCTCACCGAATCCACGAACCAGCTCGTGCCGTCGGCGAAGGCGCGCGTGAGCATGCGCATCCCGCCGGGCCAGGATCACGAGGCCGCGATGCAAGCCCTGATCGACCACTTGCGCTCGCATGTCCCGTGGGGGGCGGAGGTGAAGGTCGAGCCGCGCGGCGCCGGACGACCGTACCGCGTGAAGACCGAGGGCAAGGCGTACGACGCGTTGCGCGCGGCGTTCAAGGAGGCGTTCCCCAAGCCCGCGGTCGAGATGGGACAGGGCGGCTCGATCCCGTTCGTCTTCGACTTCGCGAAGGCGTTCCCGAACGCCGCGCTCCTGCTCACCGGAGCAAGCGACCCGTTCTCGAATGCGCACTCGGAGGACGAGAGCGTCGATCTCGGCGACCTCGAGCGCTCGGTCCTCGCGGAGGCGCTGTTCCTGCAGAACCTCGCGGGGTGAGCGCTCCGGCTAGGTGAGGTTGTTGCCGATGTTGCTGAAGATGTTCGAGAGCTGATCGCGAAGGAAGATCATCGCCAGGATGACGGCAATCGCGATGACCGCGATGATGAGCGCGTACTCCACGAGACCCTGACCCGCGTCTTCACGTAGCAGTCCCACCCTGCGGCTCCTTTCACTCCGGCCTTAGTTCTCGTGCGCGAAGAGCTGCTTGTACTTGACCCAGAAGGCGTCTGTGCCGAGGCCGCTCGCTGCGATCGCGGCCTTGCAGGCCTCGCTCGCCTTGCGGCCGGCGGCCTTGCGCGTCTCGGGGCTGGCATCCTTCAGCGCGACCGCGGCGGCGTAGAGGCTGACACAGTCCTTGAGCAGCTGCTCGAACTCGGCGGTCGGCTTCGCGACCGTCGCGGGCTTCTCGGTCGGCTTCGTCGTCGCTGGCTTCTCGGTCGGCTTGCTGACGGGGCGCAGGTGCTCGAAGAGCGAGCGGTACTTCGCCCAGAACTCATCCGCCGTTAGCCCGCTCGCCGCGATCGCGGCCTTGCACGCTTCGCTCGCCTTGCGGCCCGCGGCCTCGCGTGTCTCGGGGCTGGCGTCTTTCAGCGCGAGCGCGGCGCCGTAGAGGCGGGCGCACTCCTTCACGAGCGGCTCGACGTCGGCGGTCGGCTTCGTCGTGGTCGGCTTCTCGGTCGGCTTGTTGCGCAGCTGCTCGAAGAGCGAGCGGTACTTCGCCCAGAACTCGTCCGCGCTCAGGCCGCTTGCCGCGATCGCGGCCTTGCAGGCTTCGCTCGCCTTGCGGCCGGCGGCCTCGCGCGTCTCGGTGCCGGCGTCCTTCAGCGCGATGGCGGCGGCGTAGAGGCGGGCGCATTCCTTGACGAGCGGCTCGATATCGACGATCGGCTTCGTCGTGGTCGGCTTCTCGGTCGGCTTGGTGCGCAGCTGCTCGAAGAGCGAGCGGTACTTCGCCCAGAACTCGTCCGCGCTCAGGCCACTTGCCGCGATCGCGGCCTTGCAGGCTTCGCTCGCCTTGCGGCCGGCGGCCTCGTGCGTCTCGGTGCTGGCGTCCTTCAACGCGAGTACGGCGGCGTAGAGGCGCGCGCATTCCTTGATGAGCGCCTCGACATCGGGGGTCGGCTTCGTCTCTGGCTTCGTCACGGGCTTGCGCGCGTCGAGGAGCGGACGGTACTTCGCCCAGAACTGCTCGGCGCCAAGACCGCTCGCGACGATCGCGCGCTCGCAGGCCTCGCGCGCATGCCGCGCCGCGACCTCGAAGTCCTCGCCCGGGTTGTCCTTCTGTTTGCGCTCCATCGCCTTCGCGTACCACGCGAGGCATTCCTTCACGAGCGGATCGAGCTCCCCGGTCGTCGTCGTCGGGGATTCCGGCTCCGCGGTCTTCTTCGCCGGCTCGGGCCTCTTGGTCTCTTCCGGCTTTTTCGTGTCTTCGGGCTTCGTCGTGGCGGCGGGCTTGGCGGTCGGCTCGGCGGTCTTCTCCCCGCGCTGGACGGCACTGGCGGTGCGGGAGTGGTACGTGTTCTCCGGGAGGTCTACGTTCGCCGCGGCGGTGCTGTACGCGCCGGCGACGAGGCTGATCGCGACCGCACCCTTGGCGAGTGTGGCGAACCTGAACAGCTGCGAGAACATTTCTTCGATCCCCTTCCAGCGGAATCCGGTGTGACCCCTGCTGGCCGGTGAACGCGGGGGCCGGGAGAGCGGTTCATCCCCCGCCGGTACTCCCCCGGTTCGCTAGCTCCTCTTCGCCACGGTCCCATCCCGTAGCGCAGAAGACGCTCCTTGACGAGCGGATCAGGCTCGGGCTTCTTCGTGGCTTTCGCGCACGCTCGTGTCGGCGATGCGTGACCCGCGGTACCAGCGGCTAGAACCCCAGCTGCACGACCCCGAGCGATACGTTCGCACCGGTCACGGTGAAGGTCGCATAGCCGTGGAGGGTCTTGCCCGCGGCGGCGTCGTAGCGCGAGAAGTAGAGGGTGACCGTCTGGCCGCGCTTCGCGCTGATCTTCGCCGTGAACGTGCCGCCGGTCGCGGTCATGAAGCAGCCGGTCGTCGTCAGCGTCGTCGGAGAGGTGACGGCTGTCGCGACAGCTGACGTCGAGACGCACACGTCGTTCGCCGGGCTGCCATCCGGATTGACGACGCCGCCGCGCACCGTCACGAGGAACGTCGTCGGCGTCGGGAGCGGCGTGGGCTTCGCGGTCGGCGCGACGGTCGGTTGTGGCGTCGGCGCGCGGGACGGGGCGACGGTCGGTGACGGTGCCGGCGTCTCGGTCGGCGACGGCACGAGGGCGGGCGCACTGGCGTTGGGCTCGGGCGTTGACGGCGGCACGGGCTCCTCGGCCTTCGGCGCGGTCGCGTTCAGAAGGCGAAGCGCATCGTCTTGCGCGGCGCGCGCGCGACCGGCGGCGAGCGCGTTGCCCACGGCCTCCGCCCTGGCGGCCTCCTCCGTCCGCTCGTCGTAGAGCTCGCGGATGTAGTCGAGGCGATCGTCGAGATCGGTGTGCAGCGCGACGAGGGAGTCCTCGATCGCGACCCGCGCGCCGTAGAGCGCGCTGTCGGCCCCGGCGCGGAGCGTCGCGGCGCCGACGGCGAGGACGAGCAGCGCCATCGCCAGCGAGGGCACGAACCACGGCAGCGCAAGGCGGCGGCGCGCCGGCGCGCGATCGCGCCAGCGCTGCGCGAGCTGCTCGCGGACCCGCGCGGACGCGGCCTCGCTCAGGCGCGCCGTGCGCATGACGCCAAGGGCGCTGGCGAGCTTCTCGTCCGTCACGGCGCGACCTCCGATCCGGCCCAGCGATCGAGCATCCGCAGCTCGCCGGTCTTCTCGAGCTCCTTGCGGAGCCGCTCGAGCGCCCGATGCTGCAGCGTGCGCACGGCGCCTTCGCTGCGACCGGTCATGCGACCGACGTCGGCCGCGGGGTATCCCTCCACAAATCGCAGAAGTAGTACTTCTCGGTACTCCCCTTTTATCCGGGCCAAGGCGGACGCCAGTGCGGTGCGCTCGAGGGCGCGCATGGCCTCGGCCTCGACGTTCTGGCCGGACTCCGGATGCGCGGTGAGGTCGTCGATCGACATGTCCGGCCGCAGCCGGCGGCCGCGGTCGATCGAGGCGTTTCGCGCGATCCGGTAGAGAAACGCGACGAATGGCAGGCCGCGGTCCTCGTAGCGGTGGAGCGCCTCCATCGCGCGGATGAACACGTCCGCCACGAGGTCTTCGGCGTCGTACGCCCCGCCGGTCCGCGCGAGGCAGTAGCGGTACATCACGTCGCGATAGCGCTCGTACAGCTGCCCAAAGGCCGAGGCGTCCCCGGCCTTCGCGGCGCGCACCAGCGCGGCGTCGCCATCCGGCCGCGCCGTGAGCACCGCCTCGCTCAGACCAGCTCCCCCGAGGATGTCTATGGGCTCCTGGGCATCTGGCCAAGTAACGCACCCCATGCCGGGCCGATACACCCGCCGTTCGGGGGAGAGGCGTACGCCCAGCGCACAATCCTCGTATGTCGATAGAGGGCGCGATCCTTGTGTGGCTCGCCATCGGCGCCGGCATCGCCGGAGGTGTCTTTCTCGTAGCACGCTCCGCGGTGCAGATCGGGAGCGTCGCCTATCGGGTGATCGAGAAGCAGCTCACCGCCAAGGAGGCGACGCAACAGACCGCGATCCTCACTCTGGGGATGGCCGCGGCGCTCCTGGTGACCGCGCTGATCGCGGGCTACGCGATCTGGTTCATCTTCGGCATGCTGCTCGACAACGGCCTCGCGGGCGGCGGTTAGAAAACAAGAGAGCGTCGGCGGCCGGGGGGCAGAGCCCCCCGACTGACCGACGCTCCTACGTCACCTCGCGAGGGACGCGGCTATGCGGGCGGTCGCCTCGTGTCGCCCTCTTCCGAGGACGGACCTCCCGGGACATCGGTGGGCTCGTCGACGATCGGCTTCTCGGTCGATCCGCCTTTCTTGCCCACGTCACCCGGCACGTGCTCGCCGGGCCGCCTCGGGAGATCCCGCTGCTGCATCGCTAGCGCTCGGGCGGCTGCGAGCCGCTCTTGTCGCCTTCGCGGCCGACGTCGCCCGTGCCGCCCTTCTTGCCCATGTCGCCGCCCTGCTTGCCGGCCTCGCCTTCCTCTTCCTTTTCCTTTTCCTTGGGCCACTGCTTGCCCATGTCGCCCTGACCGGGCTTGTCCGTCTTGTCCTGCATCTGGAGCGGACCTCCTTTGGATTGTCGCCTCTGGGAAGGCGCACCGAACGAACAAGCATCGGCCGTGCCGTCCGCGAGGTCCGTAACGGAACCGCTTGGCGCGACCATCAGGAGAGCCGCGCGGCAAGCGAACGCACCCTCTTCTGGATGCCGTCGCGCACCGTCCGGAACGCGGTCAGCCGCTCTTCCTCCGTCCCGTTGGCGAGCGCGGGATCCGCGAAGTGCCACCGCAGCTTCATCCCGCTCCGCGGCGGGACCGGGCAGTTGGCGTCGCACACCGTTACCACGACGTCCCAGCCCTCGCCGACGTCATCGACCGATTTGCTGCGCTGGCTCGAGATGTCGATGCCGACCTCGGCCATCGTGCGGACGGCGAGCGGATCGAGTGATGTCGCGATCGTGCCCGCGCTCTCGACCGCGAAACGATCGCCGCCGTAGGCGCGCAAGAACCCTTCGGCGATCTGGGAACGCGCGGCGTTGTGCGCGCAGAGGAAGAGGACGCGTTTCACCAGAACAGCATGACGGTGACGCCGGCCTTATGCCGGCGTCACCGCTGTCGCTGCGTTGTCGCGCCTTGCTCGTTAGACGAAGGTGAGGGCAGCGTCGAGCAGCGAGCGCGTGTTCGTGCTCGGGTTGAAGATGGCCGGGCCCGCGTAGAAGATGAGAACGAGGACGATGAGGATGAGCAGGATGATCCCGATGATCATCCCGGCGCCGAACCCACCGTCATCGTGCACGACCACCGGGCCACCTGGGCCACTCGGGGGATTCACGTTGACCTGTCCCATGTAGCTAGAACACCTCCTCGGGCTAAATCAGCCGGACACACTCGCAAGCGCCGTGCCGCGAAGCCGCGAGGCGTGACGGCTTGAGACCCCGTCAGAGGCGCGTTCGTATGCTCGGCCGGTGCGTCTTGGTCCGCTGCGGCATCCGTGGTTCGCGGCCTTCGCAGGCGCGATCGGCCTCGGCGGGATCGCCGACGAGGTCGCGCGGTTGGCGTTACCGCTCCTCATCCTCGACCTCACGCACTCGATCGCGGCCGTCGCGACCCTGCGCGTCGTGCAGCTCATCCCATACATCCTCTTTGGCGGGATCACCGGCGTCCTCATCGACCGCGTCGACAAGCGCCGCCTGCTCATCGTCTGCGACCTCATGAGCCTGGCGCTGACGGCGTCGATACCGCTCTCGGTCGCCGCGGGCGTCTTCTCGATCCAGCTCCTGTACGTGATCGGCTTCCTTCTGGGGACCGTCGAGGTCGCCTGGGGCGTGACGACCGACTTCAGCGTGGTCCCCGCGCTCGTCGAGCCGGACGAGCTGACGAACGCGAACGCGGCCTACTTCGGCATCGATCGCACCGCGCGCGTGATCGGTCCGACGCTCGGCGGCCTCGCCATCGCGGCATTCGGCACCGTGAACGCCATGTGGATCGCCGCCCTCGCGTTCGCGCCCACGCTGACGGTCTTCACGCTCATGCCGCCGATCGACACGATGCTCGGCGAGCGGGCGCCGCTCACCGTCCGCAACATCGCGAGCGAGCTCGGCGAAGGCTTCGCGTTCGTCTGGCGCAGCCAGGTCCTGCGCTGGCTCGCCGTCCTCATGTTCATCGCGAACCTCGGCGGGATGGGCGTCCAGACGCTCGTCCTCTACGTCCTCCGCGAGGAGAACCACCTGAGCGAGATCACGATCGGCGTCGCGCTCTCGATCGCCGGCGCGGTCACGATCCTCTCGTCGTTCATCGCGCCACGCGTCGCGCAGGGCCGCCCGCTCGGCCACTCGATCCTCGGGTCGGTGACCGCCGCCGGGATCATCCTCGCGCTCACGGCGCTCGCGAGAGACTGGCGGCTCGTGGTCGCCGGGTTCGCGCTCCGCGAGACGAGCTGGACGAGCTTCATCATCTATGCGTTCGTGCCCCGCCAGCGCGAGGTGCCGGCACGCCTGCGGGGGCGCGCGAACGGGGCGTTTCGTACGCTCGTCCTCATCGCCAACAGCGCCTCGCCCGCGTTCCTCTCCACGATCGTGGTGTTCGCGAGCACGTCGGTCGCCTTCGCGGTGGCCGGCGCGCTCGCGCTCACCGCCGTCGTCGTGACCTACTTCACCCCGCTCCGCCGCTATAACCTCAACGAGCCCGGCACCGAGCCCGCCGAGACGGTCGCGGCGAAGTGATCGACCGCGGCCGCCCGATCGAACACGTCCCGCCGGGAAAGCGCGCGGACGACCCAAAGCCGGGCGATTTCATCCTCACGCACGGCGGCGAGCTCTTCAGCCGCCTCATCCAGATCGGTCAGGCGATCCGCTTCCGCGGCCCGGACGCGCCGCTCGCCTACTGGAACCACACCGCGCTGATCGTGTCGACCGACGGCGCGCTCATCCAGGCGCTCGGGACCGGCGTCGCCAGAGGCTCGCTCGCCGACTACGACGGGACGCAGTACACCGTCGTGCCGATCGAGGCCTCGACCGAGGACCGCGCGGAGATGGTCGCCTTCGCCGAGCATTTCATCGGCGCGAAGTACGACAGCGCCACGATCGTGAGCATCGCGATCTCCCTGCTCACCGGGCTCAAGCTGAGCTTCGGCTTCCCGGGCCAGATGATCTGCAGCGGCCTCGTCGCCCGGGCCCTCGAGCGGACGACCGCGATCTTCGACGACGAGCCGTCGCACCTCATGCCCGCCGATCTCGCGAAGATCTACGGCGTCACGCCGCCGTCCACGAGCGCGCCCAAAGGGAGACCCGCGACGCGCAAGTGAGCGCTGCCGCGGCATGCTCCCTGCACGGACGGGCCGGCCATGCCGACGCCTCGCGGCACCAAGCTCCGCAGCTTCCCCGTCACCAAGCCTGCGCCGCTGCCGAGCCGCTCGCGCCCGACGAAACCTCCGGCGAAAGTGCTCTCGTCCCGCAAGGCCGCGGCGCTCGGCAGTGGCGGCGGCAAGCTCACGCCACGGATCCGCGAGGAGCTCGATCGCGAGCCGACGCCGCGCCGCGTGCGCGAGCCGCGCGAGGAGACGCCGGTCCGTACGCGCGCGGGCAAGCGCGAGCCCAAGGCCGCGCGCCACGACGAGGCTGCCGAGCTGCGGGATGCCCGGCCCTCGCGGCGCGCCGGCAATCGCCAACCCGATGTTGGAGCGCGCCGGCTGCGGGAGGCGCGGGAGGCGAGCCGCCCGCACTAACGCGCGTCGCTAGGCTGCGCTCGTTGAAGCAGCAGCCATTCACCCGCCGGCAACGATTTCTGGTCGGCGCGGTGGCCGCGCTCTTCGCCCTCTTCGCGCTGCTCTCCGCGTTGATCCTGTCGGGCGCCGAAGCCCCGTAGGAACCGTAGTCAAGAGACTGGACGGCGTGGTAGATGCTTTTCAGCTGCGGGTGGTGGGGTTCACCCATCCAATCGCCGGCGTGCTTCGATCCTTCGCCGGCGCGCCCGTATCTTGCGTGCGCGCGATCCAGGCAGCACGTGCGACCACCACCTGATCGAATGGCTCGCCAGATAGAGGGTCTTTCTGGCACGGAGCGGCGGCCAGAGATAGATGCTCCAAAGGCTCCGCCTACCTGCCATGCGCACATGGTGGCCTCTCTGGGGCGGAGACGAACCGCCCGCACTAGCCCGCGATCAGGGAGACAGCTGACTAGTGGAGCGTCAGCGTGCGATGGACTTCACCGGTGACATCGCTCGCGTCGAACCGCAGGACGAGCTCGTACGTCCCAGGTGCGAGCCCCGTCGTCGGAACGCCCGCGTGATACATGTCGTTGCCGACGACCGCGATGCCGTTCGACGGATTCGTCCCGGAGCCGATCGGGCCGACCACCGTACGGCCGGTCGTATCACGGATCTCGAGCGTCGCGATCTGCCGCACAAAGGGCGTTCCGTCCGCGGCGCGGATCGTGAACTTCACCGGGATCGATCGTCCCGCGTTGCCTTCGAACCCACCCGACCCGAGCGGTTCGGTCCACTCGAGACCCAGCGCCGTCACCGTGCGGGTCTCGAATGACGCCAGGCCGGCGCCATCCTCGGCGACGAACTCCACGCTGTGGGTTCCTGCGGTGAACTCGACCAGGCTGGAAATCCCAAAGCGGCGTGCGAGTGAATTGCCCGGATCGATCCATGCGGCGGTCGAGACGACGCCGGACTCGGGATCGGTCGCCGCCCATGTCAGGCGAAGCCCACCGATGACGGTACGGCCGTCGAGCTGCGGATCGGGCGTCACGACGGGCGGCGTCAGATCCCGGGCGGCCGCGCCGCTGAGGACGCGTGGCGCTATGCGCAGGTCCACGATGCCGTCGCCATCGGTGTCCCAGAGCAGCTCGCCGGCGGCATTGGCCGAGGTGTTGACGCTGAAGGTTCCGCGCGACGCCGGTGTGGTTGGTACCCGCGGATAGATCGCCAGGGTTACCAGTGCGCTCGCGCTCGTCCATGTGACGTCGACGGAGGTCTCCCCGAGACCTGTCCCGAACACTTCAGCCGTGTAAGAGCCTGGGGTGTTGAGATCGACGTACTTCATCTCGCCGAAACGCCCGTAGCTGGCCGCGCGGCTGTCGTTGAAGAACACGTGTCCATCGGATCCCGTGCGTCTTCCGGCCGAGTCGGAAACGACGACGTCAGCGGGACTGTGTATCTGGATCTGGCCGCACGGGTGCGTCGCCGTCGAGCTCGCGGGAGCGCGGTCGTGCAAGACCTCGAGCGCGACGCCGAGGCCGAGATCCTGGATAAGGGCGTTGGCGTGGCCGGCCCCGTCGACGAAGATGACGCGACTGTCCGCGGCCGAACCGTTCGCGTGGCGCACGACGCGACCGTCGCCCTCCACCGGGATCCTCCGTACACCTGTGGCCGGGAGCCCGTTCGCGGATTCGGTCGAGTACTCGACCACCTGTCCCGTCGTGCAGAACCCGATGCCCATCTCGAACGTGACCCGTGTGCTTCCGATGGCGTAGAGCCAGCTTCGATCCGCGTCGTGAAAGCGCTCCGCGGCGGTGAGGACGGGATCGGAGACGTCGTGGCTGCGCAGGAAATCGCGCTGGCCGAAGTAGCCCGCCGGCCGGCGACGCTGGAGATCGACGAACGGGATCGCGTGATCCGGGTCCTCTCCCTTGAACTCGGCCCAGTACTGCTGCGAGGGGACGAATTCGATCGCACCGGGGAGCGTGTGCAGGACGTCCTGCACTTCCGACGGCTGTAGGAGGCACGGGGACGGAGGAAGGCAATCGCCGATCGCTGCCGCCGCCATCGCATCGGGGGTCCCGAGCTGAAGCGAGCCCAGAAGCACCGCGTGTGCGACCTTCGACCGCTCCGCCCCCGTCAAGAGGTACGCGCGCGCGAGAAGAGTCCCCATGCTGTGCGCCACGATGTCGATCGAGTCGGCGCCGGTCGACGACATCAGCTCTTCGATGACCCCATCCAAGCGCTGGACGTTCGACGCGCGAGCGGCCGAGTAGCGCCAGTCATACGGGAAGATGCGGTAGTCCTCCGGTCGATAACCGGCCGCGCGGAGGATGGGCTCGAGGCGGAAATATGTGCCATCTACAGGAAGACCGCCGGCGTCGAGGAGTCCCGTCGCGATGATGTCGGGGTAGTACGGCAGACCGTCGGTCGTGAACTTGAGGATGTCGAAGAAATCCTCGGTGCTCGTGGGATCCCAGGAGACGACGTGCGGCCAGACCTCGCCGGTGTATCCGGCGGTGCGAACCATGCCCCCGTGACCGTTGGGGATCTGGATGTCCGCACCGGTGGGCGCACTGAGTGACGACCCGATGATGCCCGGCACGAACACAAGCGGACGGCGTTTGACGAAGACGCCCACGCTTGTCGTCGGTGACACCCCGTGGTTGCTGTCCGTGATGGTCACATGGGCTTCGAAGATCCCGACCTGCAGGTAGCGGTGCTTGATCGTGAACGTCCGATCGGCCCCCAGCGTCAAGGTCGCGATCGGTGTCTGATCGCCGAAATCGATCGTTCCGGTGAACGTTTCCGTGGTGCCCGGGTCGGCGAACGATCCCCGCAGCTCCGTCTCCGTATCGAGGTACGCGCTGGGCTGCTCGATGAAGACGGTGGGCGGGACATTCCGGGCGGTGAGATGGAACCGCTGCGTCGCCGAGGCATGAAGGCTGTCCGCGACCGTGACCGCGACGTCGAACTCGCCGGCCTCGTAGACGTGGTCGAGCGTGAAGCTCTGGTTGCTATCGACTCCGAACTGCTGCGGAGGCGAGCCATCGCCATAGTCGATCGAAACCAGCCAGGGGCCGAAGTCGAGATCGCTGAAGCTCGCCGTCCGAATGAGGCGATCGCCTTCGAACAGCGTCGTGTCGCTACCGGCGTTGACCGCCGGCGTTTGGTTCGGGACCTCGACCTTGAAGTGGTCGGTTCCGCTCGCGCCGCCGCTGTCCGTGACGACGACCTCGACGTTGTACGTGCTCAGCGCCGCATAGGTGTGGGCGAGCGTGAACGTCTTGCTCGTCCCGAGGTCGAACGACGCGCTGGAGCCGTCGCCGAAGGTCGCGGACGCGTGCCAGGTCTGGGCATCGGGATCGGCGAAGCTGACCTGACGGCGGAACTCGACGCCCACTTGGGCCGAGCCGTCGCCGCCCGCGGTGACCACGGGCGCGGTGTTCGTCGCCCGCAGATCCCGCAGGAACGCGTCGGGACGGCTGTTGGTGTCGACGAGCGGCATGAGGTCCGTGGCTCCTGAGGCAAAGGCGACGCGCGTTCCATCGGCAGAAACGCTGGCCGCGGAGCTCGAGTTGTTCGGCGTCGTGCCCGTCACCGACACGGACGCGAGCGTGGTGCGGTCGAGCTGCAGATCACGGACGAAGATGTCCTGAGTCCCATTCGCGTCGGTCGTGTCAGGCGCGAAGTTCGTCGCGGTCGACTCGAAAGCGACGAAACGGCCGTCGCTGGAGATCGAGGGCGCGAAGCTCGACCTGTCGCCCTGCACGCCGCCCGTACCCAGCGATGCGCGCCGCGTCGACCGATCGGTGCGGTCGAAGACGAAGACGTCGTTCGTCCCATTCGTGTCGTCGGCGACGATTCCGTCGGAGAATGCGTCGTACGCGACGAAGCGGCCGTCCCCTGAGATCGACGGCGAGTGCGCGGTCGGGACGACGGCGCCGAAGCGATCTCGCGCGAGGATCTCGGCGCTCGACGAGAACCGATCGAACGACCACACACCCGAGTTCCCCTGGAAGACGACGTACCGCCCGTCCGCGGAGATCTTGGGCTTGCGGCCGCCTCCCGCGTTCACCGACTCGGGCGGAGAGATACGGGTCGTCAGGCCTCCCCACAGATCCCGCAGGTACACATAGGAGTTCCCGAGGTTGCTCCCATTCTCGGGTGTCAGATCGTTCGCCTGTGACTCGAACACCACGTAGCGGCCGTCGCGCGAGACCGCCGGATTCTGCGGGCTGGCGTTCATCGACGGCTGCCCGGTGGGCGTCACCGAGACGAGCGTCGTCGTGCCGGCGAGCCGGTCGCGGAGGAGGACCTCCCGGCGGAAGTCGCTGCAGCATTCGGTCTGCACGGGCACCGGCCCGACGAAAGCGACGAAGCGCCCGTCGGGTGATGCACCGAAGTTCAGGTCGGCATTGAGGAGCTCGCCCGACAGGCCAAGCGAGACCGCTGTCTGCGACCCGGTGGCGACGTCGAATGCGATGACCGGGTTGAACACATATGGCGGGATCGATCCCCACCAGAGGACCTCGTTGCCGTCCTCGCGAATGATCGGGTTGCGCGCGCCGAAGCGGACATACGCACCGAAAAAGGGCTCGGACGAGACCAGAATCGTGCGACCGGGAGGGGCGACGGCGCGGACGCGAGGGATCGCCGGGACGATGGCCGCGGCCAGCCTTCCCGGGGCCGATATGTCGGACGCGGCCGAAGGGCGAGCCGGAAGGGCGCCGAGCGCCAGAACCAAACAGAGAACGAGCGCGATCGCTCGCAGCCGCCCCAACTTCCCCACGCCTGCCCGGTATAGGGCCGAGCAAGCGCCCGGTCAATCGGCCGCAACCGACGTCGTAGGACCGGCTGCCATGGAAGCACTCATGTGTGCAGATGAGGCGCAGTCATGTCCGCTACCGCCCACACGCAGCGGCGTAGTGGAGCGCACCAGCGAGAGCGCAACATGCGAGTTTCGCCTAGATTTACCGCATCTCCACGAAGACCGTTGCTGGTGGCGACTGGCTGACGCTCGGCGAGGCGAGCCGCCTTCTGGGCGTCGATCCCGACACCCTCCGCCGCTGGGCTGACAACGGCAAGATCGACGTCTTCACCACGCCCGGCGGCCACCGCCGGTTCCTGCGGGCGTCGATCGACGCGATGCTTCCCCGCCCGCGCCAGGCGCGGCGCCAGTCGCTCACGGCGCTGGACTCGCTCCGCTGGTTCCGCGAACGCGGGATGCGCATGAGCGAGCTGCTCCTCGGCCACCTCGACACGACGCGCCGCGCGGGACGTGATCAGCTCATCGAGCAGGCCTCACTCCTCGGCCGCGAGTACGGCGTCGAGGCGAAGCGACGCGGGCTCTCGCTCGGCGAGGCGACGCAGGCGTTCCTCTTCTTCCGCGCGCGCTTCATGGCGGAGATCGCGCAGGTCGCGCGGCGGCGCGCGCTCGCGTCCGAGCAGGCCTCGCTCCTCTTCGAGGAGGCCGACCGCGCGCTCGACCGGGTGATCCTCGCGCTCATCCAGGGGCACCAGGCCTGATGTCGATCGATACCAAGGCACTGGGCGCACGGGCGGTGAACGCGATCGACGACCGCAGGGACGCGCTCTTCACGCTCTCGCGCGCGATCCATGCGAAGCCGGAGATCGCGTTCCAGGAGCGCGAGGCGGTCCTGCGGCTCACGGAGTTCCTCGAGAGCGCCGGCTTCGCGGTCGAGCGCGGCTACCGCGGGGTCGAGACGAGCTACCGCGGTGACGCGCGGGGCCGTGGTCCCGGACCGACCGTCGCGATCCTCGCCGAGTACGACGCGCTCCCAGAGCTCGGCCACGGCTGCGGGCACAACCTCATTGCCATGATCGGGACGGCCGCCGCCGTCGGCGTCCAATCGGTCCTCGATTCGCTCCCGGGCACGCTCGCCGCGATCGGCACGCCCGCGGAGGAGGGCGGCGGCGGGAAGGTCGCGCTCCTGCGTGCCGGCGGGTTCGACGGCGTCGACACCGCGATGATGATCCACCCCACCTCGGGGCGGTCGCTCGCGGGCAGACATTCGCTCGCCTCGAACCGCGTGATGGTCGAATTCCGCGGCAGGGCCGCGCACGCCGCGTCGCAGCCGGACCAGGGCATCAACGCGCTCGACGGGATCCTGCAGCTCTTCAACAACGTGAACGCGATGCGGCAACAGCTCCGCCCCGATGCGCGGGTGCACGGGATCATTACGAACGGCGGAAGCGCCGCGAACGTGATCCCGGACTACGCGGCGGCGCGTTTCTCCGTACGAGCGCTCGATCGCCGCTATCAGCAGGAGGTCCTGCGCCGCTTTATCGCGTGCGCCGAGGGCGCCGCGAAGGCCACCGGCACGGAGCTCGCGCTCACGGTCAACGAGAACGCGGGCTACGAGAACATGGTCTTCTCCACGCCGATCGCGGAGCGCTGGACGCACCACATGAAGGCGCTCGGTCAGCAGGTCTTCGAGGCGCGCGACGAAGAGCGCGTCGGCTCGACGGACATGGGGAACGTCATGCAGGTCATGCCGGCGATCCATCCGTACATCGCGGTCTCGCAGGAGACGATCCCCGGCCACTCGATCGCGTTCCGCGACCATGTGGTCACGCCCGAGGCGCTCGATGCCGCGCTCGTGGCGGCGAAGGCGCTCGCCCTCACCGCGATCGACGTCCTCGCCGACCCGCGCGTGCTCGAGCGGGCGCGACGCGAGTTCGAGGAGCGTCGCGCGCGCGGGGTCGTGAAGGGGCGTCAATAGCCGCGCTCTCCCGCGACGTCTGGCTGCTCACGGGCGCGCAGGTCCTCTGGGGTATCGGTTTCGGCCTGCTCGCGCCGATCCAGCCGCTCTTCCTGCGCGAGATCGGCGCGACCCCGCAGGACATCGGTGTGGTCTTCGGCGTCGGCAACCTCTTCGCGGTGCTGTGCTTCCTGCCGGTCGGCTATCTCGCGGACCGCATCGGTCGTAAGCCGCTCCTCGTCGGGACCTGGCTCGCGTCGACCGTCGGCGCCGCCGCGTTCATTCCGCTCCAGGAGTGGCACGGCGCGTTCGTCGGCTCCGCCCTCTACTGGTCCGGGAGCGCGGCGGTGCCGGTCCTCTCGGCGCAGCTTGCCACGACCACGCCGCGCGGCGCGCTCGGCCGCGCGCTCGGGCTCGTCTTCGGCGCGTACTTCTTCGGGAACATCCTCGGGTCGCCGCTCGCGGGTCCGATCGCGGCCACGATCGGTCTGCGCGGGACGATCGCCCTCGCCGTCGGCGCGTTCGCGCTTTCGGCGGCGCTCGTCTTCGGCATCACCGCCTCGGCGCCCATCCGCGAGCGCGCCCGCTTCCAGGTGTCGCGCACGTACTGGACGCTCCTGTTCATCACGCCGTTCGCGTCGGTGCTCTCGATCGTCTCGATCGCGCTCTTTCCGGTCTACCTCCGCGACGTCGCGGCGATCCCACTCGAGCGCATCGGCATCTATCCCGGCCTCGTGTCGCTCGGCGCGGCGGTGCTCGCCGCCGGGAACGGACGGTTCGCCGACGAATTCGGTCCCGTGCCCGCGCTCATCGGCGGGGCCGGCGTCCTCACCGCCGGCGCGGGGCTCATCGCGCTCTCCGGACGCAGCGAGCCGCTCATCGTCGTCGCCGCCCTCTTGCTCGGCGCGACGCAGGCTGCGAACCCGGTGCTCGCCGCCGTCGTCGAGCGGATCCTGCCGCCCACGCGCCTCGCGCTGGGCTACGCGAGCTATCAGCTCGCGTTCGCGGTGGGGTTCGGCAGCGGCGGCACGCTCGCGGGCTTCCTCTACGAGGCCGATCCGCTGCTGCCGTTCCTCGTGACGGTCGCACTCGCGCTCCCGGTCGCCGCGCTCGTCGCCATAGTCATCGTGCGCATCGCACCGGTCGCGGGGCTACCACCCCCGCGTACGCTCCAGGGATGACCGTATCGGCCGGCGTCGCCGACCTCGACGCGGCGCGGGACGAGTTCGTCGGCGCGTACGAGGACGTTCCGGACCCCGCGCTCGCCTGGCTGAAGCCGGGCGACGACTATGCGCTCGGCGGCATCGTCATCCACGTCCAGAACTCAGCGGACGAGTACACCGCCACCCTGCAGCGCCTCGTGGACGCAGGGTTTCGCGACACCGACTATCCGCCCGAGGACCCCGCGAAGCTCGAGCGCGTCCTCGCGCGGGCGCGCGCCGGGATCGGCATGGGCGAGCGCGCGACCGGGTTCATGGACCTCGCGCGATCGCACGACCGCCTCGCGAGGCTCGCGCGCGGCGTGCCGGAGTTCGCCTTCGATCGGCTCGTAGCCGTCACCTATCCCAGCGGCGACGCGCCGTATCCGACGAGCGCGCGACTCATCGTCGAATGGATGGCGGCGCATTACCGGGAGCACGTCCCGCAAGTGCGCGACCTTCTCGCGGCGTGGAGGGCGCAGCGGGGTTAAGAGCGGGCGCGCCAACGCGAACCTAGAATCGCATCGCTCGACACAGCGGGGGAGACCAATGGCCATCGCCGAGAAGAAGGACCTGTACACGTTCCCGGGGCCGCCCGACGCCGTGTCGCCGGAGTGGCCGGGAACGCCGATCGGCGCGAAGAATACGGTCACGCGCACGAAGGGCCGCACGGCGGTCCACGACAAGACCGTCGACCGCAAGCCCGGCCTCTTCCGGCGCCTCGTCGCGAACGCCGTCGAGAGCATCGCGAGCTCCGGTCAGCGCACGTACGCGCACGACGTCGTCATCCACGGGCTGCGGGTGCGCGCGATCACGAACAGCGAGCACCTCATCGGCTACTGGAAGGACAACTGGTATGGCGTCGACGAGTGGCTGCGCATCACCGGGAAGCGTGCGGCCGAGACGCCGGACGTCCTCGTCATCGCGCTCGGCCGCGTGCCGACCGAGGCCGAGGCCGCGTACTACTCGCGGCAGAACGACACGGTCATCTTCTTCAACACGAGCTACTACGGCCAGCTCAAGAGCTGGGTCCTGGGCGCGGTCGGCCGCAAGCTCGCCGTGGAATACGGGGTCCACTCGATCCACGGCGCCGTCGTGACAAAGGACGGCAAGGGCATCCTGTACATCGCGCCGACGGGGACCGGCAAGTCCACGTCGACGTACGGCGTCATGGAGTTCCCGAACACGCGCTTCCACTCCGACGACTGGGTCTACGTGCGGTACGCGTACAGGACGAAGGACGGCAAGACGGTCTCGCCCCTGCGCATCCTCGACGGCGGCGAGGAGGTCGCGAAGGGCTACCAGACCTACCGCTGGCTCGAAGAGCACCGCTCGAGCGACGCGACGGTCGTGGGCCGCGGCCTCGACGACCGGGAGGTCACCGCGAGCGCAAAGGACCTCGACGTCGACCACCCCGAGGCCTACGCGTACACGAGCGAGAAGGTCTTCTACCTCCGCTCGAACCTCGTCGAGAATTTCCCGCAGGCCGCCTTCGACATGATCCGCTCGCGGCTCGAGAACGCTCCCGACGTCACGCCCGAGTTCATGGCCGAGCACAAGGCGACGATCGACGCGATCCAGGCCAAGCTCCAGGGCAAGCCGCCATTCGATCGGATGGACGAGGCCACGCTCCGCACGACCATCGCGCGCTTCTTCGCCTTCGACAACACGCGGGCCATGCTCGATATCACGACGGTGTTCCCGAAGGAGCGCGTCTTCACGAACCCGATGGAGCCGGCACGGATCAACGCCGTGCTCCTCATCAAGCGCAACTTCGACGAGGACGTCGTCGTCGAACGTCTCCCCATCGACAAGTTCATGGCCCGTCTCCTCATCGGCCTCACGCCGGCCGGGACGAAGGAGATCGTCTACAACAGCTACCGCGCCGTGGACGACAAGAGCGAGCGCGCCTGGATCGACACGATCGAGGCGAAGGGCGTGGACCGCATGTGGTCCGAATACGAGAAGGCGAAGGACAAGCCCGAGACGCTCCACGAAGAGATGGAGATGTTCCGGATGCTCTACAGCTCCGCCGCGGCCTACGACCTGAACACGACGCTCCAGAAGGACAAGGCCATCACGTCGAAGATGGAAGCCGTCAGCAAGACGATGCGGATCATCGTGAAAGCGCTCGAGAACACGAAGAGCGACTTCCGCTACGACATCGGGAGCTACCGCAAGCTCGTCGAGTAGTGGGTTCCCCCGCTGAGGTGCGCCGATAGGTCCGTTCGATCGCTTCAACGACCGGGCAAAGCGCGTCCTGGCGCTCGCGCAGGACGAGGCGATCCGCTTCAACCACAACTACATCGGGACCGAGCACCTGCTGCTCGGGCTCGTGCGTGAGGGCGAAGGCGTCGCGGCCCGCGCGCTCGACTCGCTCGGGGTAGAGCTCAGCAAGGTGCGCACCGCGGTGGAATTCACCATCGGTCGCGGCAAGGCGACGACCTCGCCGAGCGAGATCACGCTCTCGCCGCGCACGAAGAAGGTCATCGAGCTCGCGATCGACGAGGCGCGCAAGCTCGGCCACAGCCACGTCGGCACCGAGCATCTTCTGCTCGGTCTCGTCCGCGAAGGCGAGGGCATCGCCTCGGGCGTCCTCGAATCGCTCGGCGTCACGCTCGAGAAGATCCGCCACCAGGTGATCGCCACGCTCGGGCAGCATCCGCCGGAGAGGGCGGCCGCCGGGGCGCACGCCGGAGGGCCCTTCACCACGTTCGGGGCCGGCGGACCGATCGACCGTCTCGACGGCGACGCGAACCGAGCGCTGGCGCGCGCCTTCTGGGAGGCCGGGCGGGCCAACCAGGACGAGATCCGCACCGAGCATCTCCTCCTCGCCCTCGTTCGCAGCGACTCCGCGTGGCTGAGGCGCGCATGGACGGACCTCGCGATCGACCTCGAGGCCCTCGCCACCAAGCTCGCGGCCGCCGCGCCCCCGCGGGAGGGCCCGCCGCCGGCGAGCCTGAGCCTGGGGACCGAGCTCGGCGCGCTCATCGGACGCGCCCTCACGCGCGCGGCGGAGCGGAACAGCGCGCTCGCGCGACCCGAGCACCTCCTGCTCGCGATCGTCGACGAGCCGGAGAGCGCCGCCGCGAAGCTGCTCGCCTCGCTCGGCGCGACCCGCGAGCGCGTGCGCGAGATCGTCGACAGGAAGGCGCGATGACGGTGGGCCCGTTCGCCGGCTGGAGCGACCGCGCCAAGCGCGTGCTCGCGCTCGCGCAGGAGGAAGCGGTCCGCCTGCGTCACAACTACATCGGGACCGAGCACGTCATGCTCGGCCTGCTGCGCAGCGACGCGCCCGCCGTTCGCCAGTCGCTCGTCCCGTTCGGCCTCTCGATCGAGAGCGCCCGCGAGAAGATCGCCGCGATCACGCCCCCCGGGAGCGAGCCCGCGACGGGCGAGCAGGCGCTCACGCCGCGCACGAAGACGATCGTCGAGCTCGCGCGCACCGAGGCGCCCCCGGGCGACTCGGTCGAGCCCGAGCACATCCTCCTCGCGCTCCTCGACGAGGGCGGCGGGATCGGCGCGCAGGTCCTCTCATCCCTCGGCGCGACCGCCGACCGGATCCGGAAGCAGCTCAAGAAGCGCTGACCGCAGGCCGACCGCTCGCTTGACAGCCGGTCTAGCGTGCGCCTGTGGCGCCGGTCGCCGGTGGGCGAGCGCCGGTCTGAGAGGGGAACACCGATGCGGTCGATCCTTGCGCTGGCGTGCTCGCTCGCGTGCGCGCTCCTGTTCATACCGCTCGGCCTGACCGCGACGCCGCATCCGGCGGCCGCGGCGGGTCCGCTCACGAACACGGTCTACCTGCCGAACATCACGAAGATGCTCGGCGGCGGCGATGGCTGGCAGACGCCGTTCATCGTGCAGAACGTCGGCTCCGTCGCGACCGACCTCACCATGGACTTCTTCTCGTTCGCCGACGGCAGCCTCGTGAAGACGCGAAGCGTCACGGGGCTCGCTCCGGGCACGTCGGTCTTCCACGACCCGAACAGCGACCCCGGGCTCGGGACCACGGGCCAGTTCTCGGTCGTCGTGAAGTCCTTCGGAGCGCCCGTGGTGTCGGTCGTGAACGAGCACCAGAACGTGACGAACTCGGCACGGCAGGAGGCGCTCTCCTACCTCGGCCTCACCTCGGGCTCGACGCGCGTGTTCCTGCCCTACGCGGCGAAGAACGCCGCCGGGTGGCTCACCACCTTCATCATCCAGAACCTTGGCGGCGCGCCGACGAACGTGACCGCGCAGTTCAAGAGCCTCGACGGTACGCAGACGGTGTCGGTGCCTCGCACGATCGCTCCCGGCCGCTCGCAATTCATCGATCCGACGGTCGAGCCGAGCCTCATGGCGGGCCTCGAGTACTCCGTGAACCTCACCGCGGATCAGCCGATCGGCGTCGTCGCGAACGCGCACAACGACGCGCCGGGCACGCCCGCGCCGAAGGGGTTCAGCTACAACGGGATCCCGGCGCCGAGCTGGGCGACGTCGTTCATGCCCTATGTGCAGAAGAACGTGAACGGCGCGACGACGCGCCTGATCATCCAGAACGCCGGCACGACCACGCGCTCTCCCACGGTCCGCTTCCGTCTGGCGGCGCAGTTCGCGACCCCCATCATCGTCAACGGTCCCGATCTCGCCCCCGGCGCCTCGTGGTCGTACGACCCGGCGTCGAACGGCGCGATCGCGGACGGCGAGTACGGCGTCACGTTCGCCGGCGGTCCGTGGGCCGCCGTCGCGGCGTCGCTCGGCCCGACGACGGCGGCGGGCTCGAGCAGCACCGCGCTCCAGGTGACGACGCTCTACTTCCCGAACGTGACGCGCACGCTCGGCGGGGCGAACGGCTGGACCACGCCGCTCGCGATCCAGACGACCGGAGCCGACAGCGCGACCCTCAAGTGGTACCGCTTCTCCGACGGAGCGCTCGTCTTCTCGCAGGTGCTGATCTTCAACGACTTCGGTCAGACCTTCCGGATCGACCCGCGCCAGATCCCGGATCTCACCGACAACACGCAGTACGCCGTGGTCGCGACGTCCGGGTCGGGCGGCATGGCGGGACTCGTGACCGAGCTCAACTTCTCCGGCGGCGACGGCGCGATGAACTACGAGGGCGTGCCACCGCCGCCGGGCGTCTTCGGGGTGCCCTCGTGCGGACCATCGCAGGCGCCGCTCGGGACGACGTTCCAGTGCGTCTTCTACGGGTTCCCGCCCGGCGGGACGATCGCGAGCATCTCGGTCATGCGCCCTGGCGGGTCGAGCACGCTCGACACCACGCTCTTCCGGATCGGCGCCGACGGCACGCTCGTCGTCCCGTACGCCACGTTCTTCGCCTCGCAGGTCGGACTGCTCACGATGACCGCGACGGTGGGGACGCAGGCGCAGACGATCCAGTTCACGGTCACGCCGCAGTCCTTCCCGATCACGATCACCGAATCGAAGTGGGGCTCGCTCGCGGCGAACACCCGTCCCGGGATCGCCTGCTCCGCCGCGGTCGTCCTGCCGAACGGGCAGCTCCTCAGCGACAACGCCGGCCTCAGCCCGCGCGTCACCAACGCGCAGGGCAACGTGCAGTGGATCTACACGAAGCAGGCGAACACGACCGGGACCGGGACCCACGTCGTCGAGTGCACGTCCGGCGCGGAGTCGCCTGCGGCGAGCGCGAGCTTCACCGCGCCCTGAGCCAGCACGCCCTCGGTGGCGGGCCGCGCGGGCGGCCCGCCACCGTGAGGGGCGTAGCCTGAAGCGGTTCGCTGAGGAGGGACCGCATGGCCACGATGTTCCACGACGGGAGCCGCTCGCTCCAGGACCGCTTCGACACTCGCCGGATCGCGGACCGGATCGAGGGCACGATCGCGTTCCCGACCTACGACGGGAACGGCATGTACCTCACGATGGGCAACCTCCAGCGGAACCGAAACGTCGGCCTCCTCTTCATCAGCTTCGAGCGCGGGCGCCGCATGCGGCTCAACGGGGTCTCCTCGATCGACGAGCGCGATCCGCTCCTCGCGGACTATCCCGAGGCGCAGTTCATCGTGCGCATCGCGGTGCGCGAGGTCTTCCCCAACTGCCCGCGATACATCCACCGCTACGCGCTCGTGCAGCGCTCGAGGTTCGTCCCCAGGGCCGAATGCAAGACGCCGGTCCCGGACTGGAAGCGCGCCGAATGGCGCCCTCGCGACTCTGCCGGAGGAGCAGCGCCGCGTCCTCGTCCTCGCGTACTTCGCCGGATTGACGCAAAGCGCGATCGCGGCGTACACGGGCGCGCCGCTCGGCACGGTGAAGAAGCGGACACGCCTGGCGTTGCAGAAGCTGCGCGATCGCCTCCAGGGCGCGCTGGGATCCACCTGGCCGGAGACGGGCTAGTGAGCGAAGAGGACATGAAGGACTTCGAGGCCTTCGGCGATGTCGCGGACGAGCTGCCGGGGGCGCTCGCGCTCGCCTCGCCGCACCGCCTGCCCTCCCACCTGCGCGCTCGCGTGCTGCGAGCGGTCGAGTCGCGCGCGGGCCGGTCCCGCCGGCTCATGTTCGATCGCGCGTGGCTGCGGCCGCTCGGCGTGGCCGCGGCGCTCGTGCTCGCGGTGGCGCTCGTGACCTGGAACCTCGAGCTCCAGCAGGGCCTCGCCCAGGAGCGCTCGCTGCTGCAGCAGCTGCGCGACAGCGCGGGCCAGCAGTCGGTGATCTTCGAGGTCGTCGATTCCTCGGGGTCGCAGAAGGTCTCGCTCAAAGCGGTCGGTCCGCAGCGGCCGGGTGAGGAGCCGCCGTACGGCAAGGTCTACGCGAATCCGCAACAGACGCAGATCGTCGCGATGGGCGGCCGCCTCCCGGCGCCGGACGCGAACGAGGAATACCGGCTCTACGTGACCGACCGCTTCGGCACGACCGGGAACGTCGGCGTCCTCCATGTCGACACGAGCGGCTTCGGCTACCTCGTCTTCGATACCGCCACCCGCGGCGCCGGCGCGCCCTAACCGGCCCGTTGCGCCTAGTACTGGGCAAAAGGCGCGCGTCAGGCGCTTGGAGGTCGAGATGTTCCGGGTGCTCGTGGTCCCATCGGCGGTGACCCTGCTCCTCGTGACGAGCTGCGCTCCGGTCGCCGCGCCGCCGGCGAGCCCCGCCGCCCTCGCCGCGAACGCGACACAGCCCTGCGCCGCCGGCGGCGCCGCGACGAGCCCGCTGCAGACGGCGGCCCCGCGAACCACTGCACCGACCCCCGCCGCGACGGCGGCGGCACCGACCACGCCCGCGCCCACGGCCGCGGCGCCGACCCCGACGCTCCGCCCGGCGCCGCAGACCGATCGCATCGGCTTCCCCGACGACTACCAGACGAAGTTCAAGTTCGGCTACGCCTATGACCGGCGCGACGCGAAGAGCGTGAGCTACATCTGCCTGAACGACGTCGCCGCGCAGGTGAAGCAGGGCCAGCCGTTCCCGTTCGGGAGCGTGATCGTGTTCGAGTCCTGGCGGCCGAAGGAGGACGCGCAAGGGAGCCTGGTGTACGACGCGAACGGCCACATGATCCGCGAGTCGCTGAACGCGATCTTCGTCATGCGGAAGGAGCAGGGGTTCGGCGAGGCCTACGCGAACCTCCGCACCGGTGAATGGGAATACGTCGCCTACCGCCCGGACAAGAGCTTTCAGACCGCGCCCGCGGCGACGGCGAGCTGCGCCGCGTGCCACTCCGCGTCGAACAAGGGCCGCGACTGGACGATGCGCGCCTGGGATCTTCCGTTCACGGCCGCGCAGTGGGCGCAGGCGCCGCTTCCAGGAGCGAACGAGGTGAGCCTCAACCGCATGGCCTTCTTCCCCAACGCGCTCACGGTGAGGACCGGCACGACCGTGAAGTGGACGAACAGCGCCGTCGACAAGCTCGACCACACGGTGAACGCCAACGACAACTCGTTCTCCTCGGGCACGCTCAAGCCCGGTGAGAGCTACTCCACGACTTTCACCAAGCCCGGGACCTACATGTACTTCTGCTCGCTGCATCCCGAGCAGATGCGCGCCCGGATCGAGGTGAAGGACTAGCGCCGCTCTGTCCGCCGTCCGAACCCGATCGGCCTAGCCTTTTTCGCGGGCGGCTCCATCAGCGCGCGGATCGCGTCGAAAACGACCTTGAAGCTCTCGTCGTAGCGGGCCTCGAGCTCGTCGATCCTGCGTGCAAGTTCCGCGTGTTCGCCGTGAACTCGTCGCAGCGTGACGAACGCCCGCATGATCTCGACATTTACGGCGACCGCCGTGGGGCTGTTCAGCACACCAGAGAGCATGGCGACACCCTGCTCGGTAAAGGCTCGCGGTGCGTAGCGCGTCCCTCCCCATCTTGAGGTCGCAAATTGCGACCTCAAGTTTGCGACCTCTTCCGGTGTCAAGCGGAAGGCAAAGTCAGGCGGAAACCGGGCGGGATTACGCCGGACCGCCTCATTGAGTCGTTTCGTCGTAACGCCATAGAGAGCCGCAAGATCAAAGTCGAGCAACACGCGAAGACCACGCACCTCGCGAATCTGGTCGACCACGTCCATTGGCGCTGGTACGAAGTGCGGCACGGACGATCAATCGGATACGCCTTGATGAGGCGCAGCGCGAAAACTTGAGGTCACAAATTGTGACTTCAAGTTTGTGGGCGGTCAGGATCCCTACTTGTAGATCTGCGCGATAAATCCGCTCGACTCGAGCTCCTGCACGAAGCTGCGGTCGATCATCTGCTGCGGCTTCAGGTCCTTCGCCTTCGCATTCGTGGCGGCGACCTGGTCGATGACCCGTTGCAGCCCCGGCTCGGTGGGATAGGGCACCTGCGGCCAGATCTTCGCGTAAGCGTCGTAGCCGGCGTCGATGACCTGCTGATCCTCGATCTTGAGGTACTTCTTGATGACGTCCTTTACGAACGGCGGATCCTTCGGCCAGCGCGCCATCGCCTCGACGCTCGCCTTGAGCGCGCCGAGCGCGGCGGGACGGTTCTCGCCGAGCCACTTCCGCATCGCGACGAGGCCCACCTGCTGCTCGGGTTCGTCGTAGACGCTCGTGTCGAGGATCTCCTTGGCCCCGGCCTGCGTCGCGGCCAGCGCGTTGTTCGGCGGGGAGACGGCGATGACCTGCGCATTGCCGGTCTTGAGGAAGGTGATCTGCCCGGGGACGTCGTTCGCGCTGACGAACTTCAGCTCGTCGCTCTTCCAGCCCTGTCGCGCGGCGATGGTCTGCCAGGCGAAGTAATCGGCGTTCCCGATCCGGGTGACCGCGATCGTCTTCCCACGGACCTGGTCGATCGAGGTGATGCCCGGACCGGCCATGACCTTCCAGACGGCCTTGTTGAGGAAGCCGGCGATCATGACGAGGTCCTGTCCGCCGGCCTGCGCGCTCACGACCGCGGACCCGGCCACGGTCGTGATCCCGATGTCCCCGTTGATGAGCGCGGGCACCGCGGTGCTCGAGCCGTTGATGTAGCTGAGGTCGAGATCGATGCCGTACTTCTTGAAGTAGCCTGCTTCGACAGCGATCGGCCAGATCATCTGATTCGCGGTCATCGCGACCCACGCGCCCTTGACGGCGATCGGCTTCGGCGTCGCGGTGGGCACGGCGGCGCTCCCCGACGGCGCGGCCGACGGCGTCGCCGATGGGCCCGCGCACGCGGAGATGACGGCGAGGCCGCCGAATGCAGCGGTCGAGCGGAGGAACGTGCGGCGCGAGATGCGCTCCATGGCTATCCCCCCAGGCGTCGCGATGCTAGCTCGCTCACCATCGCAATACGCGGCGGACCGCGTCGGCGATCTCTCGCCTGCCGACGAGGTACGCGTCCTCGAGGACGGGGCTCGCCGGGACCGGCGTGAAGGGCGCTCCGACGCGGACGATCGGCGCCGCGAGCCGGTCGATCGCTTCCTCGGCGACCATTGCCGCCACCTCCGCGCCGAACCCGCCGATCGTCGCCGCCTCGTGCGCGACCACGAGCCGTGTCGTGCGGCTGACCGAACGCAGGATGGTCTCGCGGTCGAGGGGGTTGATCGTGCGAGGGTCGATCACCTCGACGGACACGCCCTCGGCGGCGAGCTCGTCCGCCGCGGCGAGCGCCTCACCGACGAGTCGCGAGGTCGCGACGACCGTGACGTCACGTCCGTCGCGCCGCGTCACGGCCGCGCCGATCGGCACGAGCGCGCCGTCGGCGACTTCGCCCTTCTCGTAGTAGAGCGCTTTGTTCTCGACGACGACCACCGGATCGTCCGCGCGGATCGCCGCGCGGAGCAGTCCCGCCGCGTCCGCCGGCGTCGCGGGCATGACGACCGCGAGGCCGGGCACGTGCGCGAGCCAGGCCTCGAGGCTCTGCGAGTGCTGCGCCCCCGAGCGCACGCCCGCGCCGCCCTGCGTGCGCAGGACGAGGGGCACGCGCAGCTGCCCGCCCGACATGTAGCGCGCCTTCGCCGCGTGGTTGACCAGCTGGTCGAGCGCGAGCGTGATGAAGTCGATGAACATGATCTCGACGACCGGGCGCCAGCCGGAGAGCGCCGCGCCGACGGCGACGCCCGTCACCGCCGCCTCGCTGATCGGCGTGTCGATCACCCGCCGGTCGCCGAACTCCGCCACGAGGTCGCGCGTCGCGCCGTAGGGTCCACCCTCCGCGACGTCCTCGCCGATGACGACGACGCCCCCGTCGCGGCGCATCTCGCCGGCGAGCGCCTGGTTCAGCGCGCGGATGTACGAAAGCTCAGCCGTTCACGTTCCGCAGGGGGTCACGCACGTCCGTCGTCAGCTCGCGCGGATCCGGGAAGGGGCTCTGCCGCGCGAAGACGGTCGCGCGCTCGACCATCGCTCGCGCCTCACGTTCCGCCGCGACCGCCTCGTCCGCGCTCACGCGGGGAGCGAAGCGGAGGAGCGGGTCCTTCTCGCGCCACTCCGCGAGCTCGGTCGCCTCGCGGTACTTCGCGGGATCACCTTCGTAGTGGCCGCGGAGCCGGTACGTGAGGCACTCGAGCAGTGCGGGGCCGTTCCCGGCGCGGCACACCGCGACGAGCTCGCGCGCGCCGTCGAGCACCGCGAGGACGTCGTTGCCGTCGACCACGCGCGCCGCGATCCGGTACGGCGCCGCCAACCCAACGACGTGTGCGACCTTCGTGTGCGCCGACCGTGGGGTGAACTCGGCGTAGCCGTTGTTCTCGCACACGAGGAGCACCGGCAGCGACCAGAGCGAGGCGAGGTTCAGCGATTCGTGGAAGTGGCCGGTCTGCGCGGCGCCGTCACCGAAGAACACGACCGCGACGTCACCGCGTCCGGCGTCGCGCGCGACGAGCGCGGAGCCGAGCGCGAGCGGGATCGTGCCACCGACCACGCCGCTCGCGCCGAGCAGCCCGTGCTCGCGGTCGACGAGATGCATCGAGCCGCCCTTGCCGCCGCAGAGCCCGTCGCGGCGGCCCATCACCTCGGCGAGCACGCGTCCGGGATCGGAGCCACGCGCGAGGAAGTGGCCGTGCGCGCGGTGGCTCGAGTAGACGACATCGCTCGCGCGAAGGGCGTCCATCACTCCGACCGCGACCGCCTCCTGGCCGATCGAAAGATGGACGAGCCCCGAGACCTCGCCCGTGCCGACGAGCTCGGAGACGCGCTCCTCGAAGGCGCGGAGCAGCCACATGCGCCCGAGGAGCGTGCTACCGATCGGTCGGGGGCCGGGGGGCAGCGCCCCCCGACGGCTTCCACTCGGGCGCGTTCTCGAGCTGCTCGACATCGTCGTAGCCGAGGAACTTGAAGGCCCGGTTCTGCGCGGAGATGAAGCGCGCCGGCGCCGTCGCCGAGGCGTTGAAATGCTGGTGCACCGTGTTCGGCGGGATCCAGACGAGGTCGCCCGCCTCCCACTCCCACTTCGACGGCTTCTCGGCGACCTTCCACTCGTACGTCGTCCCGAGCGCGACGTCGACGTCCCAGTGCAGGTCGTAGCCCTGACCCTCGAGGACATAGAGCGCCTCGTCGGCCATGTGCCGGTGCTTGCCGGAGCGGCTCCCGGGCGCGAGCTCCTGCATGTACGCGTCGATCGAGTTCACGCGGACATTCATGTCCCCGTTCACCATGTGCTTGAGGCTTCCCTGCGGCGAGTCCTCCCAGGGCATGTCCTCCGGCGTCACGACCTTCTTCCGCTTGCGCTCGCGCTCGCGGTCGCCCAGGCGCGGCCGCGCGAGCTTCGCGTAGTGGTCGGCGCGCGCGCTGCCGCGCCGCCAGGCCTTCGCCTCCTCGAACGTCACTTCGCTAGTCCGCCGGCTCGTAGCCGGTCGCGCGCTTCGAGGCCCGGCTGAGGTAACCCTGCTGGATGAGGCCGAGGAACATCCAGAGCGGCTTCGCCTTGATGACGAGGACGCGGCTCGGCCGTTCGGGGTCGTCGTTGAAGTGCTGATGCACGGAATCGTTGTGGACCATCACGACGTCGCCAGCCCGCCAGTCGTACCGCTCGCCGTCGTGCACCTCGTGCCCGTGACCTTCGAGGACGTAGAAGAGCGCCTCGTTCTGATGCCCGTGGTTGTGCGAGATCCCGCCCGGCGCCTCGGACTCGATGTGGATCTCGAGCGTCTGCGTTCGGAAGGGCTCCATGGACGGACGGAGCACGTCCTTGTTCCAGTGTCCGGGCCCGCCCTCCCACGGGAGGTCCTTCGCCTTGATGACGCGCGGCAGGGCGAGCCGCCGACGGCGCTCCTCGTCGAGGTCGTACGCGTCGCTCGACATGCCGCGCAGGAACGTGCGTTCGGACACGACTAGGCCGGGGGCCGGGGGGCAGAGCCCCCCGACGAGGGGGCAGAGCCCCCCGACGAGCCGAAGCTGATGAGGTCCGAGCGCGAGAGAGTCACCGCCTTCGGCTGGAGCGGGACGTTCTGCTGGTTCGGAAAGCCGGGCTGACCGAGCACTTGGTAGCGGGCGAGGTACGTGGCGAAAGGATCGCGCGAGCTGATGCCGTCCTCGGCCACGACCACGGTCAGACCCCGCGCGTTCGCGGCGAAGGCGGTGTAGAGGACCGCGCCGTTCGCTGCGGTGCCCACGACGATCGCGTGGGTCATCCCCTGCACGTGCCTGTCGAGGTCGGTGTTGAAGAATTTGTCCGCGCTCGAGCGGACGACGGGGTCGTCGGGCCTGGGCTCGAGCTCCGGGTAGATCTTCTGCTCCGCGGCCCGGCCCAGCGCGAAGACGACCTTCGCGCCGGCCGCGCGGGCCTTGTCGATGAGCCGCTTCACGGCGGGGACGCTCTCGAGCGTCGGCTGCTGCTTCGCGGTCGTGTCGCTGATGTCGAGGACGAGGAGCGCCGTCGTCTTCGGGTCGAGGGTGACGGGGACGGGCGGCGGAAGATCAGGCGCCTGCACGGGCGAGCTCCTTCTCCTTCGGCCGCGCCTTTCCGGTCCCGTAGAAGGACGGCCACTCCTCGACGTAGGCGTCGCGGTAGTTCGTCAGATAGTGGTCCGCGGCCTGGTCGCCGCGCGCGAACCAGACCTTCGGCTTGCTCGTGGCGTAGGCGAAGAATTCGCGCAGCACCTTCGCGCGGAAGGGACGGCCGATGATGAACGGGTGCAGGCCCATCGTCATGAGACCGGGCCGGCCCTTCCCGCCTTCCTCGTACAGCTGGTCGAACTGGTCCTTCCACCACTGGAGGACGTCGCGCGGGTTCTTCCGCGCCGACGACGCCATCTGATGGTCGGTCATCCAGATGCCGTAGCCGAACATCACGAGGTCGCCCTTCTCGGTCCGGAGCGTGTACGGCAGGTCCTCGTTGATCGTCCCCATGTAGTAGCGGTAGCCGAGCTCGGCGATGAGCGGCAGCGTGTAATGGTTCGGCCGCTCGCCCGATGAGATGTAGCCCACGGGCCGCACGCCGACCTTCGACTCGAACGCCTTCACCGTCCGCTCGAGCTCCGCCCGCTGCACGTCGTCGGTCTGGCGCGTCACGTACTCGTGCCGCCAGTTCTCGGAGGCGAGCTCGTGCCCGGCCGCGAGGATCTCCTTCGCGAGGCCCGGGAACGCCTCGACGCCGGCGCCGTTCAGGAACCACGACGTCTTCACGCCGAACTCGTCGAGGACGTCGAGCACGCGGTACGCGCCGCAGCGCTCGCCATAAAGGCGATCGGTGATGAGCGCGATGTCGGTGTTGAAGAGCGATCCGGACGGGAAGTCGTGGCGGAACGACGCCTGCGCCGATCCCGGCTTGCCCAGCTCGTTCTCGGGCCAGGTCTCGAGCACGATGGTCGGCAGGATCGCGACGCGGGCATCGTTCGGCCAGGCGATCGGTCGGCGCGGTGTTCTCATCTCAGCCTCCACTCTCGGGGGCCGGGGGGCAGCGCCCCCCGACTATTCATCGGCGAAAGAACGTGCGAGGGGCCGCGGGCGGAAGCCGTCGTCGGCGAGGACGACGCACTGGTCCGGCGGCATCTCGATCCAGACCGTTTGGTCGCGCGCGAGACGCGTGGCGGGGTGGGCGCGGGCGCGGATCATCTCGCCCTGGACCTCGACGAGGCAGTCGAGATGGTCGCCGAGGAACGCGACGACGCGCAGCGTGCCTTCGAACTCATTCGGCGCGGCCGTCGGGCGCTCGCGCACGACGACGTTCTCCGGACGCAGGACGAGGTGCGCCTTCGCGCCCGGCGCGAGGTCGCCCGGCGCCTCGCAGACCACGACGCGACCGAGCGCCCGCACGCCGCTTGCGGTCACGTCGGCCGGGACGAACGTCCCCATGCCCACGAAGTCGGCGACGAAGCCCGAGGCCGGCCCGCCGTAGATCTCGCGTGGAGTGCCCTCCTGCGCGATGCGGCCTTCCTGCATGACCGCGACGCGATGCGAGAGGAAGAGCGCCTCGAGCTGGTCGTGCGTGACGTAGACGGTGGTGATGCGCAGGCGGCGCTGCAGCTCGCGGAGGTCGATGCGCATCCGCTCGCGAAGCTTCGCGTCGAGGTTCGAGAGCGGCTCGTCGAGCAGGAGCAGCTTCGGGTCGCGTACGAGGGCCCGCGCGAGCGCGAGCCGCTGCTGCTGGCCGCCCGAGAGCTGCGGCGCGGGACGCTGCTCGAGGCCTTCGAGACCCACGAGGACGAGCGCCTCCTGGACCGCGGCCGCGATCTGCTCCTTGCTCGGCCGCGGCTTGGCGACCTTGAGCGGGTATGCGACGTTCTCGAAGACGTTCATGTGCGGCCAGATCGCGTAGCTCTGGAAGACCATGCCGATGCCGCGCGACTGGGGCGGGACGAACGTCCCGTTCCCCGAGACGACGCGGCCGCCGATCGTGATGCGCCCCCGCTCCGCTCGCTCGAGGCCGGCGACGCAGCGAAGCGTCGTCGTCTTCCCGCATCCCGAGGGACCGAGCAGCGTGTAGAAGCGGCCGTCCTCGACCGTGAACGAGAGGTCCTGCACGGCGCGCAGCTCGCCGCGATCGGTGGTGAAGCTCTTGCGGAGGTCCTCGACGCTGAGCACGCCCGCTCCCCCTCTATACTCGCCCGCGATCCCGAATGGTCAGTCCAATGAAGACTAATGGACTAACCAATTCCGGTCAGAGACGGGGTGGACAGATGGTAGGTGGACGTTCGCTCCCACGCCCGCTCGCGCTGTGCGCGGCGATCCTCATCACCCTCACCGCGTGCGGCGGCGCCGGCAGCAGCTCGGCGACCCCCGCAGCGAGCGCGACGCCGGTCGCGACGAAGCCGCCAACGTTCGACGAGGCCGCCGAGGCCAAGAAGCTCTACGACGCGGCGGTCGCGGCGAAGGAGACCGAGCTCAACTTCTACGGGACGATCAACGAGGCCGAGGCGAAGCCGCTCATCGACATCTGGAACAGGGCGTACCCGACCATCAAGCTCAACTACATCCGCGGCGACGACAACGGCCTGCTGAGCCGCGTCCTCACCGAGGAGCAGTCCGGGAAGCACAACTTCGACGTCCTCCTCGGGCAGAACGCGCATCTCCTCGCGGCGCCCGGCCTTTCCCTCTCGTACCTCCCGCCGAACGCGCAGCTCATCGATCCTGACTACAAAGACAAGGCGGGCCAGTGGATCGGCCTCTACGCGAACTGGAACGTCATCCAGATCAACACCGACAAGATCAAGAAGGGCGAGATCAAGGCGTATGAGGACCTCGCGAACGCCAAATACAAGGGCCAGATCCTCGTGGACAACAGCGACTACGAGTGGTACGCGGGCCTCGTCGCGATCCGCGGACAGCAGCAGACCGACGATCTGCTGCAGAAGATCGTAAACACCGCCGGCGTCACGAACCTCACCGGACACGGGAACATCAACGACAAGGTCGTCGCCGGCGAGTTCCCGATCGCGCTCAACAACTATCTCAACCAGGCGGAGCGCAGCAAGCGTGCCGGCGCCCCGACCGAATGGATCGCGGTGGAGCCGGTCGTCGTGCAGCTCGGCAAATACGCGATCTCGAAGAACTCGCCCCACCCGAACGCGGCGAAGCTGCTTTCGAACTTCCTCATCTCCTTCGACGCGCAGAAGTACCTCACGAGCATGGGCCGTATCACCACGCGGATCGATGTTCCGAACGATCCGCCGAACCTGGTCTCCGGGTTGAAGAAGTACGCGGCGGCGCCGATGCAATCAGACCAGCAAAACGTGATCGCGGCCAAGATGAAGCAATTGTTCAAGTGACCTCGTGGCGACCACCGGTGCGCTAGCGCCGCGGGCGAGGCCGTTCGTCGGCCTCGCCCGTCCGCGTTTCGGGATCGAGACGCTCATCCTCGCCGGCGTCGCCGTCGTCGTCGGCTACCTCGTCCTCAGCCCGCTCGCGCTCCTCGTCGTGACGAGCTTCCGCCGCTACGACTTCACCGGCCAGGCGATCGGATACGCGTTCACGCTGGACAACTACCGCGAGGTCTTCCTGAGCGGAGAGCTTGCCGCGGCGGCGTGGAGCTCGGCGCTCTACGCCGGCGGCGGCACGCTCCTCGCGGTCGCGTTCGGGACCGCGCTCGCTTGGGTGGTCGAGCGCACGAACGCGCCGTTCCGGACGAGCTTCACTCTGCTCGCCGCGGCTACCTACTTCGTGCCGGGCGTCCTCATGGCGCTCGGCTGGAACGCGCTCGCGAACGTCCGCATCGGCACGCTCAACCGCCTGCTCCAGTCGTTCGTCCCGGTCACGCAGGGGCCGCTCGACATCAACACGATCGCCGGGATGACGTGGGTCTTCGGGACCCATCTCTACCCGATCGTCTTCCTCATCATGGGCGCTGCCTTCCGCACGATGGACCCCGCGCTCGAGGAGGCCGCGGCGCTCAGCGGCGCGGGCATCTGGGCGCGGCTCCGGACGGTGACGCTCGCCGTCTCGCGCCCGGCGATCCTGTCGGCGCTGCTCATCGTGTTCGTCCGCGGGCTCGAGTCGTTCGATGTCCCGCTGATCCTCGGTCTGCCGGGCAAGATCAACGTGCTCACGACCGAGGTGTATTCGACCGCGACGCTCCACCGGCCGCCGGAGCTGGGGATCTCAGCGACGCTGGGTCTCATCCTCCTCGCGGTCAGCATCGCGGGCGTGTACGTCTACCGCTCCGCGACCGCGCGCGCGCTCGCCTTCGCGACGATCACCGGCAAGGGCTACCGCCCCCAGCCGCTTCAGCTCGGTCGCGCGCGCCACGTCATCGCGCTCGTCTGTGGTGTCTTCTTCTTCGTGACGCTCGCGCTCCCGCTGCTCTCGGTCTTTTGGCTGTCGCTCTTCCCGTTCGTTCGCCAGTTCTCGCTCGACGCCATCCCGCGCGCTTCGTTCGCGCAGTACGCGTACGTTCTGAGCTACAGCGCGATGGTCGAGGCCTTCCGCAACTCGATCATCAACTCGGTCCTCGTCGCGACGGTCGTCGTCCTGCTCACGTCGATCGCCGCCTGGATCGCGGTCCGCTCGCGCGTCCCCGGCCGCGCAGCCCTGGACACGCTCGCGTTCGCACCGATCGGCGTGCCCGGGACGATCATGGGCGTGAGCGTCCTCCTCGTGTACCTCACCCTCCCGATCCCGGTCTACGGGACGCTCTTCATCGTCACGATCGCGCACATCACGCTCTTCCTGCCGTACGGCATGCGCCTGGCTTCCGACGCGCTCCTCCGGATCCACCCCCAGCTCGAGGAGGTCTCGGCGCTCTCGGGAGCGGGCTGGCTGCGCACCTACCGCGCCATCGTGCTGCCGCTCATCCTCCCGGGCCTTCTTGCCGCGTGGGTCACGATCCTCGCCGCCTCGTTCCGCGAGCTGTCGACATCGATCTTCCTCGCGTCGCCGCAGGCCCGCTTCGTCTCGGTGATCATGTACACGGCGTACACCGACGGGAACACGACCGCCGCGGCCGCGCTCGGCATGGTCATGATGCTCGTCGTCTTCGTCCTCGCCGTCCTCGCCCGGATCTTCTCCCGCCTCGTCCGCGTCGCCGCCTGACGCTCGCCGCAGGCGTATAACTCTCCCGCGCACCTGAGGGGAGGAGATCGTATGCACCTGCGGCGCCTGCTCGTCCTGTTCGCCAGCTCGGTCATCGCGTGCGGCACGCCCACGGCACCGGCGGCATCGCCCGCACCGACGGGAGGCCAGGCGGCCTCCGCGGCGCCGTCGGCATCTGCGGCCGCGTCGCCCAACGCTTTCACCCTGACGCTCGACCAGCTCAGGACCCAGTCACAGACGATGAACTTCGAGATCCTCGGGCACAGCTACTTCCCGGGGCCGCATCTCGCGTCCGGGTCGTTCGGCGCCGGCTTCAACACGCCCCGCGTCTACAAGGGGATCGCGTACCTCGCGGGATACCCGCCGACGCTCTTCGGCGTGATCATCGCCGACGTCAAGGACCCCGCGAACATGAAGCAGCTCGCGTTCATCCCGAACAACCCCGGAACACGGACCGCGTACCTCCGGCTGAACGCGCAGAAGAACATCCTTGTCATCGGCTACGACGCGAACGCGGCGAACCCGATCCAGGTCCCGGCCGGACAGAGCGTGAAGGGCGGCTGGGTCTTCTACGACGTGAAAGATCCGGCGAACCCGGTGAAGCTCGGCGAATTCGTGAACCCGGGCGCCGCGACGCACGGCTTCGAGATCGACGACCGCTACGTCTACGGCTGCGCCTCCACGACGCAGACGAAGAAGCCGGTCGGCACCGCGCAGTCGCTCTCCGTCGTCGACTACTCCGACCCAAAGAGCCCGACGCTCGCATCCGTCTTCCACATCACCGGGCAGTTCGACGGCGAGACCTACGCGAGCGACGACGTGAAGAACCCCGACGGCACGCCGCAGATCATCCAGTGCCACGAGGTCAACAAGGACGGCACGAGGCTCTGGGTCGCCTGGCGCGATGCGGGCATCCTCTCGCTCGATGCGAGCGACCCGAAGAACGTCAAGCAGCTCGGCCGTTACGACTACGTGCCGCCGTACAACGGTGGCTCGCTCGGCGCCGCCCACACCGCCGCGGTCTCGCCGCACGCGAGCGGCAACGCGTCGATCCTCCTCACGAACGACGAGATCTTCGCCTGCCCGGCGGGTCTCGATCGCGTCGTCGACGTGACGGATCCCGCCCACATGACCGTCCTCTCGACGATCCGCATCCCCGAGGTCGACGACAAGTACGACGCGGCGAGCGGCAAGTTCGTGTGCCCGCCCGGCCAGCAGTCCGCCCACCAGCCGTACTTCCCTCCGTATGGCAACGGCAGCCTCGTGTTCCAGGCGTGGTACGGGCAGGGCATGCGCGCCTGGGACATCTCGAATCCCTACCAGCCGAAGGAGGTCGGCCGCTTCATCTCGCCGCAGTACCTCCGCGCGCCGACCCCGAACACCTCGCCGTACGCGGACTCCGCGCTCGACCGCCACACGCGTGAGGTCTTCGTCGATCCGGACACGAACCTCGTCTACGTCACCGATGGGAACGGCGGCGGCCTCACCGTCCTCAAGTACACCGGCCCGATCCCGGAGCGCGCTCCGATCCCCGGCGTTCGCTAGCTCACAGAGAAACGAAGGGGCGGGAGCGCACCTCTCCCGCCCTCGTCGACTACGGCGGAGACTTGCAGGAATGCGGCCGGTCGGCCGCAGGACCGGTGCACTGACCGGATTGGCCGGCACCGTTCCCGCCATTCGTCGGCGGCGATGGGTTCGCGAACGCGGTCATCGATCCGAGCAGCAGCGACGCGAGGATGGTCACCGTCACGAGGGTTGCTCGCATGACTCCCTGCCTTCTGTGCGGCGGAGGTGCGTCCGCCCGGTCTCATTGACCAGACCGTCGCCTGGTCGCGAGGGGCGGCTGCAATGGGCGCGCCCTCTTGACGTTCGCTGCGACGCGTTGTGCGGCGATCAGGCTGCGAAACGTCGTCGAATCCGAAAATGGAGCGGTCGGCCGCCCGCCTTTACTGCCGTGGATCCTGGTGGCATCCTCACGCGCGGGGACGGCTGGGCGTGAGTACCCGTGGGGAGGAGGTACATCGCCTCATGCAAACGATCGGCAAGGATCTCGCCATCGATCTCGGCCAGGACCGGCCCGGCATGCTCGCCAAGGCCACCGAGGCCATCGCGAAGGCGGGCATCAACATCGACGGCTTCTGCGAGACCGGTCAAGGGATCCTGCACATCTTCACGAGCGACCCCGTGGAAGCGCGCCGCGCCGTCGAGAGCGCGGGCTTCAAGGTGCGCGAGGAACACGACGTCGTCGTCGTCGACGTTGAGGATCGGCCCGGGACAGCGGCCCGCCTTTTCCGCCAGGTCGCCGGCGCCGAGGTGAACGTCGATTTCGCGTACTCGCTCGCCTCGAGTCGGATCGCGGTCGGTTCGAAGGACTTCGCCAAGCTCAAGGAAGCGCTTCGCGTGGAGGCACCGGCCACCGCGCGAACCTAGTCGCGAGCTCCGCGCCTAGCCGTCCTCACTCACCGGGACGAGCTCCTCGCCGTTCAGACGGAGCGTTCCCTCGACAGGGACGGCCACGCGCAGGCTTTGCGCCGCGTGGCAGTAACGCGCAGCGGTCTCGACCAGCGCGACCACCCTCTCGCGCGGGGCATCGCTTCTGACGTCGAGGGCGTACTCGAGCCGCTCCATCGCGACGCCGACCGAAGGATCAAGGCCGTATTTGCCAAGCTGCGGGAACGTGGCCCGCACCTCCATCTCCGCGGCGTCGATCGCGACGTCCTGGACCGACGCGAACCGCGTCAGCTGGCTGAGCATTCAGAGACCCACCGCGGCGACGAAGTACTGAAGCGGGCTCGGCGCGCTCCCCTCGCCGATCGGCGCGTGCTCGTCGCTCTCGAACGTGAACGGACCGGTGCGCACTTCCTTGCGGTAGTTGTCGACGATGCGGATCCGCGCGCGCTGGAAGATCCGCGCGCGATCGGGGTGCTCACGGAACTCCTGCTGCCGCTGGGCGAACTCGCGGCGGTTGCGCTCGCGGTCGATGAGCTCGCCGTCGGCCATCGCGGCTAGAGTACGGCTCTCGTGCATCGGGACCTCCAGCTGCGTTTCCTCCGCACCATGCTGCGCATCCGCCGGGTCGAGGAGCGCTGCATCGCTTTCGCCGAGACCGGCGAGATCCGCGCGCACTACCACCTTTACATCGGACAGGAGGCCGCGGGCACCGGGGCATCCGCCGCGCTCGCCCCCGACGACTATGTCTTCACGACGCACCGCAACCACGGTCACGTGATCGCGAAGGGCGGCGACCCGGGAAAGGTCCTCGCGGAGATCATCGGCCGCTCCGGTGGCTATCTCGGCGGGCGCGGCGGGACCTTTCACGTCGCTGCGCCCGAGCTCGGCATCCCGCACACGTCAGCGATCGTCGGCGGATCGCTGCCGATCGCCGCCGGGGTCGCGTTCGCCGTGCGCCGCCGGAAGGGACAGCGCGCGACGCTCGCCTTCTTCGGCGACGGGACGATGGAGGAGGGCGTCTTCTACGAAACGCTGAACCTCGCGCAGCTCTGGAGGCTGCCGCTCGTGTTCTTCATGGAGAACAACAGCGTCTCGGCAGCGGAGCGCGCCGGGCGGGGCTCGCCCACGAGCGAGCACGCGGCGAAGGCGCTCTCCGACGTACCGCGCGCCTTCGGCGTCGAGACGGCGACCGTGGACGGGACCGACGTCGAGGCCGTCTTCGCGCTCGTGCGCCGTCTCCTCGAGCGTGTGCGGAGCGGCGAGGGACCGTTCTTCGTCGAGTCGCGCACCACGCGCTGGCCCGGGAACTACGGCGCCTTCCCCAAGCTTGTCGGCGGCACGACCGACATCGCCTGGGCGCTCGACGCGGCGAGCGCGCCGGACGGGGTGCGCGCCTGGACGATGGAGAGCGACCCGGTGATCGCCTACGCAGCGAAGCTCCTCTGGCACGGCGCGATCGACGCGGCCGCTCTTCGCGCGATCGACGCGGAGGTGCGCGGCGAGGTCGACCGCGCCGCGCGCTTCGCGCTCGAGAGCCCGCTGCCGCAGGCGGAGGCACTCGCCGGTGTCGGTTGAGGTGCGCGCGCCCGCCGCGACGCGAACGCTGAAGTTCGCCGAGGCGCTCGCCGAGGCCGTCGACGAGATCTGCGCCGAGGACCCGCGGGTCGTGCTCATCGGCGCGCGCTTCACCGGGCACACCCCGAGCGCCCACGTCATGGAGCCGGTCACGCGCAAGCACGCTTCGCGCATCGTGTGGCCGCCCATCTCGGAGCTCGCGTACTGCGGCGTGGCGGTCGGCGCGGCCCTTGCCGGGCTGCGACCGATCGTCGAGATGAGCACCGCGACCTTTTCCTACGAAGCGGTGCCGCAGATCGTGAACGAGGCCGCGGTCATCGCGGCCATGTCCGGCGGGCGCGTCCGCGCGCCGGTCGTCTTCCACATGCTCTACGGGATCCGCGGCGGGGGCGGGCCGCAGCATTCGGGCAGCCCGCAAGCGTGGTGGTGGAACAGCCCGGGCCTGCAGGTCGCGATGCCCTCGTCGCCCGCCGACGTGAAGGGCCTCCTCCGCTGGGCCGCCCTGCGCAGCGAAGGGCCGACCGTCTTCATGGATCACCAGCGCCTCATGGAGCTCGAAGGCCCCGTCCCGACCGGCCGCCATGAGATCCCGTTCGGCCAGGCGGACGTGAAGCGCTCCGGCGGAGACGTCACGATCGTGGCGACCAGCATCCAGGTATCGCGCGCGCTCGAGGCCGCGAACCGTCTCGCGCGCGAAGATGGCATCGAGGTCGAGGTGGTCGATCCGCGCACGCTCGAACCGCTCGACCGCGCGACGATTTTCGCGTCGGTCCGCAAGACCGGCCGCGTCGTCGTCACGGACGAGTCGCACGAGAACGCGGGCGTCGCGTCGGGGCTCGCGGCGATCATCGCAGAGGAATGCTTCGACGCGCTCCGCGCGCCGATCCGCCGGGTTGCGATCCCGCCGACACCGGTCCCGTATGCCGAATCGCTCGAGCGCGCGCTCATTCCGGACACGGAACGGCTCGTCGCGGCGGTCCGAGCGCTCCGCTAGAGGAGACCAGACTGCAACGCGACTAGGAGATGAGTACCCGGGACCTTGTCCGTACACGCCGCCGCTCACTAGCGTGCGCGCATTCCCATGTTGCGTTCGCTCCTCGTCGTTGTATTCCTGCTGGGCGGTCTGCTGATCCCGTCACGGGCGGCGCTCGCCGAGCTGCCGGCGGGCTATCCGCCGCTCACGTTCGTCCCCGCGGCGGAGGGCAACTACGACGTCGGCCGCGGCGGCGCGCGGATCACCGCGATCGTCATCCACGAGACGGAAGCGCCCTACTCCTCGGTCGTGTACTGGTTCCGGCGACCCGGCTCGAACGCGAGCGCGCATTACCTCGTCCGCGCGTGGGACGGCGGGATCACGCAGTTCGTCGCCGAGTCCGACCGGGCGTACCACGCGCGCTCCGCGAACGCCTGGACAATCGGGATCGAGCACGAGTTCGGTGTGCGGTTCGGGATTGGTCACACCGACGTGCAGTACCGCAGCTCGGCCGCGCTCGCCTGCGCGATCGGGCACCGGTACGGCATCCCTCTCGACCGCGACCACATCCTCGGCCACAACGAGCTGCCCGGGAACGACCACCGCGACCCGGGGCCGTTCTGGAACTGGACCTACTACATGTCCCTCGTCCGCGCCTGCGCCGGCGATGCCCACGTGAGCGCGACCTCGATCCCCATGGACTGCGACGCCTGTCTGAGCTTCGGCGCCGAGGGCGACGCGGTCGCGCTCCTCCAATCGCGGCTCGTCTCGCTCGGATTCCTGAGCGAGGACGACCGCGCCGGCGGCGAGGGCACGTTCGGGCCGCTGACGCGCGCAGCCGTGCTGGCGTTCCAGGACGCGAACGGGCTGCCGGCGAACGGCCTGTACGGCGAGGACACGGCGGCCGCGCTCGCGCGGGTGTCCAGCGTGGCGGCCGCCGGGCCCGACGCGGGAGTGCCGCTGGACCTCGCCATGTTGACGCGCTGAGCGCTCAGATCAGACCCAGCTCCCCCGCCTGATCACCGGCTCGAGGCGGCACCGACGACGCCACCGTCGTAGGATGCCGGTCTCACAGGCCGAGGGGAGGGCGCGCCATAGCGACACATCGCATCACGCTCATCCCCGGCGACGGCACGGGCCCTGAGATCGTCGCGGCGACCCTTCGCGCGATCGAGGCGACGGGTGTGGCCATCGAATGGGACGTGCACGACATCGGCCTCCCCGCGCTGCAGAAGCACGGCGATCCGTTCCCGAAGGCGGCGCTGGACTCGATCCGGCGCAACAAGGTGGGTCTCAAGGGCCCGCTGACGACCGAGCTCGGCACGGGCATGCGCTCGGTGAACGTCGCGCTCCGGAAGGAGTTCGACCTCTACGCGAACCTGCGCCCGGCGAAGACCTATCCCGGGGTGCGGGCGCCGATGGGGAGCGTCGACCTCGTCGTCGTCCGCGAGAACATCGAGGACCTCTACGCCGGGATCGAATATGACGTCGGCACGCCCGAGACCGCGGAGATCCGCGCGACGATCGAGGCGACCGCGCACGCGAAGATCCCCACCGACGCCGCGATCGCGATCAAGTACATCAGCGTCTTCGGTTCGCGACGGATCGTGAAGTTCGCGTTCGACTACGCGCGCGCGAACAAGCGCCGCAAGGTGACCGCCGTGCACAAGGCGAACATCATGAAGTTCGCGGACGGACTCTTTTTGAAGATCGCCCGCGAGGTCGCGCAGGAGTACCCGGACATCGAATTTGAGGACCGCATCGTCGACAACATGTGCATGCAGCTCGTACAGAAGCCCGAGCTGTACGACGTCCTCGTGCTCCCGAACCTGTACGGCGATATCGTCTCCGACCTCGTGGCCGGTCTCGTCGGTGGGCTGGGCGTGGCGCCAGGGGCGAACATCGGCGAGGGCGGCGTCGCGGTGTTCGAGGCGATCCACGGCTCGGCGCCGAAGTACGCCGGGCAGAACAAGGTGAACCCCATGGCGCTCATGCTCGCGGGCGTGCTCATGCTGCGGCACATCGGCGAGCGCGAGGCCGGCGACCGCCTGGAGCGCGCGACCGCGTCGGTCGTCGCCGAAGGGAAGGACGTCACCTACGACCTCAAGGCCGACCGCGACGATCCGAGCGCGGTGGGGACGAAGGAGTTCGCGGACGCGGTCATCCGCCGGATGGGCGCGCGCGTGGGAGTGCACTGATGCCGACCGAAGACCCGAACCGCAAAGGCCGCTTCCTCTACTCGACCTCGACGAAGTTCGAGTTCCAGTTCGGCTACTCGCGCGCGGTGCGGCACGGGAACGTCATCCGCATCGCCGGCACCGCCGGGCTGGACGAAAACGGGCAGGTCGTCTCGGACGACGTCGTCGAGCAGACCCGGCGTGCGATCGACATCGTGAAGGCCGCGCTGGAGGACCTCGGCGGATCGCTGGGCGACGTGATCATGACGCGGCTCTACGTGCGCAACGTCAGCGACATCGACAGCGTCGCGGTCGTGCACGGCGAGGTGTTCCGCGACATCCGCCCGGCGACGAGCATCGTGAAGGTCGACTTCATCGATCCCAAGATCCTCGTCGAGATCGAGGCCGAGGCCGTGTACGGGGGCGCGGACGCGAAGCAAGGGACCGCCGGAGTTGGCTAGGACCGTGCGCGTTGTCGTCACGGGCGCCACCGGCCAGGTCGCGTACGCCTTGCTCCCGCGCATCGCGGCCGGCGAGATGTTCGGACCGGACACCGAGGTCGACCTGCGCCTGGCGGACATTCCGCAGGTCATCGACAAGGCGAAAGGCACGCTCATGGAGCTCGAGGACGGCGCGTACCCGTTGCTCTCCCGAGTCTCGGCGAGCGCCGACCGCGCCGAGACGTTCAAGGACGTCGACTGGGCGCTCCTCGTCGGCTCGGTCCCGCGCGGTCCGGGAATGGAGCGCGGCGACCTCATCCGCAGGAACGGCCCGATCTTCGTCGAGGACGGCTCGGCGATCCGCGACCACGCCGCGACGGGCGCGCGTGTCGCGGTCGTCGGCAACCCGTGCAACACGAACTGCCTCATCGCGCGGCACGCCGCCGGCGCGAAAGTGCCCGACGAGCGCTGGAGCGCGATGACGCGGCTCGACCACAACCGCGCCCGCGCGCTGCTCGCGAAGCAGGCCAACGCGCGGGTGAGCGATGTGCGCAAGCTCGCGATCTGGGGCAATCACAGCGCGACGCTCTACCCGGATTTCACCAACGCGGAAGTAAACGGCAAGCCTGCGGCTAGCGTCTTGGACCGAAGGTGGCTCGAGGGCGAGTTCATCACGCTCGTGCAGCAGCGCGGCGCCGCGGTGATCGCGGCGCGCGGCGCGTCGAGCGCGCTCTCCGCGGCGCAGGCGCTCATCGACCACGTGCGCTCGCTCGTCACGCCGACGCCCAAGGGCGACTGCTTCAGCGCGGCGGTCGTCTCCGACGGGAGCTACGGCGTGGCGAAGGGCCTGGTCTCGAGCTTCCCGCTCCACTCGCGCGGCGACGGGGGCTGGGAGATCGTGAAGGGCGTGACGCTCGACGACTTCGCGCGCGCGAAGATCGCCGCGACCGTCGCGGAGCTCGAGAAGGAGCGCGACATCGTGAAGGACCTGCTCGCCGCCGCGTAGGTTGCCCGCGTCGCGAAGAAGGCCGGCACGACCCTCGGCCGAGACACGGACGTCGTCAGTTGACAGGATCCAGAGATGCCGCTTTGCTCCACCGGTTCGACTGATTGGGATCTGAGGGGAGACACCATGCCTAGGCGACTGCTCACCTCACTGATCGCGTTGGCGCTGTCCGCGCCAGTTCTGCTTCCGCAGCCCGCGCTCGGCTCGACGACGGCCACGGCGAACCTGTCCGGTGAGGACCTCAGGGCGGGCCCCACCTACGCCGGCTTCCCGGGCGGGCAGATAACTCTCACCTTCAGCTGCAGCGGGCGCAGCCTGCAGAGCGTCAGCTTTTCCGTCTCGGGCTTCGCATCGGGTCCGTACCCCGGAACGTTCACCGAGAGCGGATCGGGTACGTTCCAGCCGAATCCTCCTGCGACCGCCATCACCTTCAGTTCGACCTTCACCATCAACTCGCCGGCAGGAACGGTCACGGGCACGAAAACGTTGTCGCCCGACCTAGGCTTCTTTCGAACGTCACCATCGCGCGCGTGACGCCGAGTGGTCTGTCTCTGACCTCTGATCCCACGTTCGATGAGACCTTCTCCTCAGCCGTGGAACGGATCGGCAGCGTGGGCACCCTCATCATGGGATTGGGACTGCCGCAGGGGACCGCGACGAGTCTGCTCGCGAAAGTGGCCGCGGCACAGGCGTCGCTCGCCTCGGGCAACCTGACCGCCGCGTGCAACCAGCTACAGGCGCTCATCAACGATGCCGAAGCTCAATCGGGTAAGAAGCTCAGCGTCCCGCAGGCAGACGCGATCATCGCGGCGGCAAGGGGTGCGATGTCCGCTGCCGGATGTCCCTGACCCCGCGACACGACGGGCACCCGAGAGGCCGGCGGCGCGCCCGCCGGCCTCGCGATACCGGCGAGCGTCCAGCGACTGGTTCCTAGCGAAGGAACTCGCCCTCTATCCTCGCGCGAGTGCCAAAGGTCTTCGTGTCCCTCAACGTGAAGCGTCTTGGCCAGCTGGACCGGGCGGCGAAGAAGGCGGGCCTGAGCCGCAGCGCATACGTCGCCCGGCTCGTGGACCGCGATCTCGAGCGCGCTGACGCCGCGCCGGCACCCGAGGGCGACGCCGACGAGCTCACTCGCGGACGAGAGCGGCCGGGTCCACCTTGAGCGCGCCGCGGCCGGGAAGGGCCATGGCGGCGAGGATCGCGAGGCAGGTCACGAAGAACGTGACGCGTGCGGATCCGCCTATGTCACGCGACGTCAACGACTCGCGCACGGGTGTGTCGCTGCGTGATCCGGCAGGCACTGGCGCACGTATGAACGGCCCGGCGCTGTCCTCCTCGTCCTGTCCGTGGCGGCGCATTTCTTGCGGCTCGGCGAAGCATCCAGCGGCAAAAGGAGGATCTCGAATGATCCGCAAGACGACGCTCAGCTTCACGCTGGGCGCAATGCTCGCGCTCGCGGCGGCTGCGCCGGCGATCGCCGGACAGCCCAACCAATCATGCGAGGACCAGCCCATGCGGCCAGGCCAATCAAGCTCCGCCCCGGGCTCGGCCTTCAACCCCGACGGCACCGCCGGCACGCACTACGCCGGCGAGCAGCCGCAGAACTCGAAGAACCCGCAGTCCGTCAGCCAGTACGACGTCGCCTGCGCGCAGGTGTCGGCGCACCAGTAATAAAGGAGGTGGCGGCCGGTCAGCTCGGGCTGGCTAGCCGCCACCTGCGAGAGCGGCCGGGTCCACCTTGAGCGCGCCGCGGCCGGGAAGGGCCATGGCGGCGAGGATCGCGAGCCAGGTCACAAAGAACGCGACGCGGTATGCGTGGGCGAAGGCGAGCACGGCGGATTGCACGATGACGTCGCGGACCGCGAGGCTCTCTAGCGGAGCGCGCTTCCGAGCGTCGACTTCTTCACGGTCGCCTTCACGGTCGTCGTCCCATCGCTCACCGTGAGCGCGTATGTGCCGCGCGGCAGCGGCGGGAGCAGCGTGTCGAAGACCGCGCCGAACGGCGACGCGTTGAGCGCCCAGTTCTCGATCACCGGACCGACGGCGGTCACCGTGAGCGGCGCCTCCGACGGGAACCCGTACACGAGGTAGCTCGCGCCCGCGCCGTCCGGCGCGACGGGCAGCGCGACGATCCCGGGACCCTCGCCGAGCGCGCGCATGCGCACGGGTAGCGCGGCGGTGAACGCGTCCCACGTCCTGCCGGTGAGCCCGGCGTACGCCTGCGCGATGTTCTGACCGCGGCGCAAGCGCTCGTACACGACCGCGATCGGCGTCTCGCCACCGATGTCCTCGCGAAGGAGCTCGGTGACGCGCGCGGACTGCTGGTACTTGTAGTAACCGGCCCAGCTCACGAACGAGTTGAACGACAGCTGGCCCACGAGAAGATTCAGCGGGAGCAGCGTCCCGGTCGACGCCATCGACGCGGCCTCGTAGCGGATCCGCACGAGCCGCCAGTCGGCGCCGGGGATCGTCGCCTCCGCGAGGCGCGCCTGACCCTCGTTGAACCACGCCGGCACGAGGTCGCAGCGCGGCGCGCACGCGTTGAGCGTGACCCAGTGCGTGATCTCGTGCCGCATCGCGGCGACCGGCCGCCGATCCTTCACCGCCTCCCAGTTCACGGCGATGAGACGCGACGACGGCTCGAAGTACGAGACGGAGTTGTCGGCCACGAAGTCGGCCGTGCTCCTCGCATAGCCGAAGATGCGGTTCAGCCCGGTCGCGTACGACGCGGTCGACGAGAAGACGAAGATCTCGGGACCGGCGCGGACGGGCAAGCCGAACTCGTGGTGAACGGCGCGCACGTCGTCATCGACCTGGCGCCAGACGACCCCGATGTCCGCGTCCGGGATCGCGCGGTCGACGAAAAGGTCGGCGTTGCCGCCGATGAACACGAACTCGCGCCCGCCCAGCGAGCGGATGTCGGGCGTGACGTACGGCAGGCCGGGCTGCGCGACCATGAGCGGCTCGGTCACGTCCGGCGTGGGCGAGGGCTCCACACTGGGCGAGGGAAGGGGCGTCGCCACCGCGACCGGCGACGCGCTACCTGGCGGCTGCGAGGGCGCCGGCGGCGTCTGGGCCGGTACCGCGCACGCGGACAGGACCGCCGCGGCGAGGAGGATCGCGACCTTCATCTCCCGCCCGACTCTAGCCCCCGGGCGCTCGTGCGAGGGGTCAGCGGCGGGTAGGCTGTGGGCGGGGGTGGCGCGTTCGATGCCGTTACGTTTCTTCCGTCGCGTCCGCATCGCCAAGGGGCTGACGCTCAATCTCTCGAAGCGCGGCGCATCGCTGAGCGCCGGGCGGCGCGGCGCGCGCGTGACCTTCGGGCGCCGCGGCGCGCGCGCGACGGCGGGGGTTCCCGGAACCGGCGTGTCGTACACGAGCCGCCTTGGCTGCCTGTTGCCGGCGGCGCTCGTGATCGTCGCGCTGCTCACGGCCTGCGCGCCCGCCGGCGATGGACCGATCGCTGGTCAAGCCGGCGCGCGATCGAACGCCCCGGTGCCCTCGCCGGTGTCACCCGTGGGCAGCCTTCGTCCTTCCGACCCGGCGGCTCCCCTGCCAGCCGCGCCCACGGTCGCGCCGCTGAGCACGCCGACGCTGCCGACCACCCCGCCGACGCCGCGGCTGACCACCGTCCCGCCCGTGCCCGCGGTGCCGACCCTTGCTCCCGCGCCGCTCCCGACGCTCGCGCCGCCGACCCTCGCTCCGCCGACGCTCCCTCCGCCCACGGTGGCGCCCGCGCTGCCGACGCTCGCACCGGCGCTGCCGCCCGCCGCCGGCGTGACGTTCACGTTCGTGAAGTCACCGGTCTCGCCGGGCGGAACGGGTCAGGTCAACGTCGCGACCGCGCCGAACGCCGCGTGCACGATCGTCGTCACGTACAAGAGCGGTCCGAGCACTGCGCAAGGCCTCATCCCAAAGACCGCCGACGGGAACGGGAACGTCAGCTGGACCTGGAACATCGGCACGAACACGACGGCCGGGACCTGGCCGATCGACGTGCGGTGCGGCGCAGCGACCGCGCACGCCACGTTCGTCGTGCTTTAGCGAGGGACTACCGCGCGGCCTCTTCGGCGTCCTCGGGCTCGCCTGGCGCGAGCCGCAGCGGGCGCGCGTCGGGCGCGGCGATCGGCCGCAGGTGCAGCGCGCGCATCCGGTCGAAGCTCGCGAGCCAGTTCCACGCCGTCTTCCCCGGGTACATGAACGCGTCGATGAGGCGCTGGAGGGCGAGCGCGACGGCGTCGGTGACACGGGCGAGGAAGC
>VBDU01000049.1 GCA_005883625.1 Chloroflexota bacterium
CGGTCGACGGCTGTCCCGTCGGGAATCGATTGGTGAGGATCAGCAGCCGTTGTCCGTCGTGTGTGAGCGCGAGGTCGGTACCGGCGACATCCATTCGACCGATCTCCGCCAGGTCCATCGTGTCGACGGCCAGCAGGTCGAGCGGCGTGACGTTGCCCTCTCTGTCGGCGCTGGGGAGGTCGATCCGCAATCCGCTCACGTAGAGGCGCCGGCCATCGGCGCTCACGACCGCCACACGCTGGGTGCTCGCCTGGGCCTTCGCGGCGGCCGGCGTGGAGATCAGGTCGAGGATGCGATCGACGAGCGACCGTCGTGGCCGGATCGCCGTCGGTCCACGCACCGTGGCGGAGGCGAGATCGACGATCGCCACGCGATCCTGTTCGGCGTCGACGACGAACGCGCGCGATCGCGGCAGATCCCACGCCACGGCGGGCATCACGTTGCGGACGTCGTCGAAGGCAGCGAGATCCTGGACCTGCCCGGCCCGCACGCCCGCGAGCTCGCGCTTCACCACCGTCCCGCCCCGGAGGTCGACGACGTACACCTCGGTGTTCCGCGAGGGTCCGATCTTCCCGCCGGTGGTCCAGCCGACGATCGCGAGGCGCTCGCCCGCGAGCGCCGCGCTGAGCGGCAGGAACGCGGCTGGCAGCTCGGCGACCCGGCTCTGGCTGTCCGAGGCGAGGTCGTAGCGGTAGACGCCGGGATCCGGATTCATCATCGGCTCCCCTGCCATCGGGCCCGGGCGCACCCAGTAGAGCTGCCTGCCATCAGGTGCGAAGAAGAGCTGACTGACGTGATCGTCGAACGTCACCGCGGTCGCTCGATCGGTCCAGCTCGCGAGATCGAACAGGTGGAGCACGCCGCCGCGATTGGCGGACCCGCCGGGCCAGAGCACGGCCGCGAGGGTCCGACCGTCGGGCGCGGTGACGGCGGTGTAGTTATGCCCGAACGACAGAACGGGCTTCCCGGCGACGTCGCTCAGCGTCCGCGGATCGACGAGTCGCCCGCGCAGTCCCATCCCCGATCCATCGACGTCCACGAGCACGAGCGCCGAAGACGTGACGCTTGGGGCGGACGACGGGCGGTCCGGCGTGGCCGGCGGCATCGGAGCGCAGGCCGCGAGCGCGAGGACGAGCGCCGCTCCGAGGAGGACGCGCGGTCCCGACCGGTCCGACGTGGCCATCACTCTAACTACAGCAGACCGCGCGCCGAGGGTCCGATCAGGCCGGCACTTTCGCGAGCTCCCTCCGCACGACCTTCGTCGCCTCGACGACGATGCGGCACTTCTCCACGCACTCGTCCACGGTCCGCGTCTTGAGGCCGCAGTCCGGATGCGGCCAGAGGCGATCGGCCGGGACGAAGCGCAGTCCCTTGCGGATCCCCTCGGCGGCTTCGGCGACGGTCTCGGTCTCGTGCGCGTGCACGTCGACGATGCCGATCGCGAGCTCCTTGGTGAACGGCTCGCGCTCGAAGAGGTCGAGCCAGCGGTAGCCGTAGTTCGCCATCGCGAGGTCGAGCTGGTCGACCGGCAGCTCGAGGACGCGCGGGTAGATCGCGGCGAAGTCGCCGTAGCAGATGTGCGAGATCGTCTTCGCTTTCAGGTTCTGCGTGACGAGCCCCATCGCCTCGATCGCGATGTCGATCTCTTCGGGGCGCGCGTGGATGGCGGGCTCGTCGATCTGGATGTACGTCGCGCCGGCGCGCTCGAGATCCTCGGCCTCCTCGCGGACGACCTGGGCGAGCGCGAGCGCGGCCTCACGCCGCGTCGGGTAGGCCTCGTTATACGACCAGTCCAGCAGCGTGTACGGGCCCGTGAGCATGCCCTTCACGGGCTTGCTCGTGAGCGACTGCGTGTACTCGAACCACGACACGGTCATAGGCGCCGGCCGCTTCACGCGGCCCGCGATGATCGGCTTGTGGTAGTAGCGGTTCCCATAGGCGCGCACGAGCCCGCCGATCTTGAACCCCTCGAGCCGCTCCGCGAAGTACGCGACCATGTCACCGCGATACATCTCGCCGTCCACGAGGACGTCGAGGCCGAGCTGCTCCTGGCGGCGGATCCACTCCGCCGTCGCCTTGCGCTCGAGCTCCTCGAGCTCCGTGGCGCCGAGCTTTCCGCGTGCGTGCTGGCTGCGGGCTTTCGTGAGGTAGTCCGGCTTGCCGAACGACCCGACCGTCGTGGTCGGAAGGACTTCGCTCATGCTTCGACACCTCCGGCGGACTTCGCGCCCGCGACGAGCGCGGCGAGCTTGGCACGGGCAACGTCGCGGGGCAGGTATTCAAGCGAGGTCGTCGGCGCGAGCCAGAGGCGATCCGGCGAGACGAGGCGGAGCGCGCCCTCGGCGAGCCGGGCGACCTCATCGGGGGTCTCGAGCCGGGTGTTCCGCGCGTCCACCGCCCCGAGGACGATCGTCGTGGTCTTCGGGAACGCGTCGAGCCGGCCAAGCGCGGTCGTCTCGCGGCTGCGCACGTCGAGCGCGATCTGCGCGACACGGAACGAGGCCAGCGACTCGAGGATGCGGTCGGGCGGGAAGAAATAGGTCACGAGACAGATCGCGACCCCCGCGCCCGCGATCCTGCCGTAGGCCTCGCGAGCGAGCTCGATGTGCGCGGGCAGCGCGACAAGGGCGGGATCCTCGACGTCAACGAGCGTGGCGCCGGCGTCCTTGAGCCCACGGATCTCCGCGGCCACCGCGTCCGCGACAGCGAGGACGCGCTTCTCGAGCGAGGGGAAGTGGCGATCCTCGGCCAGCGTCGCGAAGGTGAGCGGCCCGCAGACCGCACCCTTGAGCTCGGCGCGCGTGACCGCGGCGCGCGCGAAGGCGAAGTCTTTCACGAGCGTGAGCCCGTCCGCACGGATCGGGCCCTTGATCACGGGCTGGCGGAAGTAGGTGTTGTTGTCGTAGAAGCGCTCGAGGGGGCCGCGCGAGACGCCGCCCCACGCGCGCGCGAACGGCGCAAGAGGATCGTCCCAGCGGATCTGCCCGTCGTTGGTCACGTCGACGCCGGCGTCCTCGATCTCCTTGAGCGCGGCGCGCGTGGTCGCGTCGTACGCGGCGTCCAGATCTCCGTCCGCGATCTCGCCCCGGTCGTGCCGATGCAGTGCGCGCCGCAGCTCTTGCGCCGCGGCGTCGTCGCCGACCTTCGGGTACGCGCCGATCACCGTCGTTTTCACGACACCGCCACCTTCGCTTCCGGCCGCGGCAGGAGTCCCGCTCTCTCGACGACCTGTGGGACCGCCTCGGGCCACTCGATCGCGTAAAGATGCACGCCGCGCACGCCGGGGAGCGCCTTCAGCGCTCGGACCATCTCGACCGCGATGGCGACCCCCTCGGCCTCGCCGTCGGCCGCCTTCTTCATGCGCTCCACGACCTCGGGACCTAGCGCCACCCCGGGGACCTTCGCGAGCCGGTCGGCCTGCTCCCCCGAGCGCAGGATGAGGACGCCGGCGATGACGGCGACCTCACGCGCATCGGTCCGCCGCAGCTCCGCGAGCCACTGACTGAACGTCGCGAGGTCGAACACCGGCTGCGTCTGGAGGAACTCGGCGCCGGCCTCGACCTTCTCGATGGTCTTCGTGATGTCGGCGGACATGGGCTTCGCAAAGGGCGACGCGGTCGCGCCGACGAAGTACGAGGGCGCGTACCGGATCTCGTCGCCGGAGATGAACTTTCCGTCACGCATCCCGGCCGCCATCTTCACCAGGCCCACACCATCGAGGTCCTTCACGTTCACCGCATCCGGATGGTTGCCCTGTTTTGGATCGTCGCCGCTCATGAACACGAAGTTCTCGAGGCCGAGCGCGGCCGCGCCGAGCACGTCGGCCTGGAGCGCGATCCGGTTCCGGTCGCGGCCGGTCATCTGCACGATCGGCTCGACGCCGGACTCGCGGACGAGGATCGCGGCGGGGATCGCGGCCATCGCCGCGACCGCGCGGTTGCTGTCGGTCACGTTCACGGCGTCGACCGCCCCCTTGAGCGCGCTCGCGCGCCGGCGGACCACCTCCGCGCTGGCGCTCTTGGGCGGATTGAGCTCCGCCGTAACGACGAATTCGCCCGCCTTGAGGAGTGCCGCGAGCCCGCTCAACGAAAAAGACCTCTCCTTTCATATGAGAGGTCTCCCAGTTCGGTGACTCCCCTCATCTTTCCCTTCCGGGACGGACTTGGCACCGCAGCGGGTCTCCGCCGGTTGCCGAGGCGTCGTCGGGCCGTTCCCTCAGCCTCTCTGGATGAAAGGTTCGCGTATGAAGTTTCGCACGATGCTAGCACGTAGACTCTCCGCGTTTCCCAAACATGACCGATCGACTCGTCGAGCGGACCGTGCGCGCGTTCAGCGACGACCTCGCCTCGGACCGGCCGGTGCCGGGAGGCGGGAGCGCCGCGGCGTACGCGGGTGCCATGGGCGCGGCGCTCGCCGCGATGGTCGGGCGCATCAGCGCGCGCAAGGACGAGTCAGAGCAGCTGCGGGCGTTCGTGGATGAGATGGACAACCTGCGCGCCGACTTCCTCCGTCTCGTCGACGACGACAGCGCCGCGTACGCGCGCGTCGCCGAGGCGATGAAGCTCCCGCGGAAGACCGACGAGGAAAAGAGCGCGCGTACAGAGCGGATGCAGGCAGCGCTCCTCGCGGCGGCGCGCGTGCCCCTCGACATCGCGAAGACGAGCCGCCGGCTCCTCGACGCCTGCGAGCGCGGCACCGCCACGGCGACGCCGGCGACGGTGAGCGACATCGGGGTGGGCGCGCTCATGGGCGAGGCCGCCCTTCGTGGCGCAGCGCTGAATGTGATGATCAATCTCGCGTCGGTGAAGGACGCAGCGCAGGTGAAGTCGCTGTCCGAAGACCTCGATCGCGCGCTCGAGGGGACCGACGAGCAGCGAAAGCGGATCATGGACTTCGTCGAGTCGCGTATCGCCCGTTGACGGATCGCTACTAGTGCGCCTCCTTCACGGAAAGCCTCTCGCCGAGGAGCTGCATGCCACGTCCGCCCAGCGCACCGCCCGGCTCCGCGACCGCGGGGTCGAGCCGCGGCTCGCGGTCGTGTCCGTCGGCGCCGACCCCGCGGCGAACACGTACCTCCAGCGTCTGGTCGGCCATGGCCGGCGGCTTGGCATCGTCGTTGACGACGTGTCGCTGCCGCGCGAGTCCGCCGAGGCCACGGTCGCCGGCACGCTGGAACGGCTAGGCGCCGATCCACGCGTGAACGGGATGTTGCTGCTCACGCCGCTCCCCGGGAAGCTCGACGAGGGGCACCTCGTCGATCACATCGCGCGCGAGAAAGACGTCGAAGGAATGAACCCGTTCAACGTCGGGCTGCTGGCCGACGGCCGGCCGCGCTTCGTGCCCTCGACCGCGGAGGCGATCGTGGAGCTCCTGAAGTTCCACGGGGTTTCCCTGCGCGGCGCGCGCGCGGTCGTGATCGGCCGGAGCACGGTCATCGGCCGTCCCGCGGCGTACCTGCTGCTGAACGAGGACGCGACCGTCACGATCGCGCACCGCGGCACGGCCGAGCTCGCGGCGATCACGAGGACCGCCGACGTCGTCGTCGTCGGCATCGGCCGCGCGGGCTTCGTAAAGGGCGACATCCTGCGATCAGGCGCGACCGTCATCGACGCCGGTATCAACGTGACGCCGCAGGGGATCGTGGGCGACGTCGACCTCGCGAGCGTGTCGGCCGTCGCGGGCGCGCTGAGCCCGGTACCGGGTGGCGTCGGCGCGGTCACCACGGAGCTGCTGCTGCGCAACGTGATCACGGCGACGGAGCATCAGCGGAAGGACTAGCAAGCCCGAGCATCGGCGATTGGTGTCGGTGCTAGCGTTCGGCCTTAGGAAGGCAGGAGACCGTGGTCCGGCGCCGCGTTCTGCTACGCGCGCTCGTTGGAGGGACAGGCGCCGCCGTGTTGGGCGCGGTCTGCGGCGCGCCGACCGGGCTTCCAAAGGCATCGGTACGCAGATACCGCATCGGCTCGCTTATCCAACGCGTCGCGTAGTGCGAGCACGCGGGTGAATACGTCGTCGCGGACGGGGCGGCCGTCAAGACCGTGCAGACCCGCCCGGTGAATAGCGACTTCTGCTTCATCGAGGGCCTGATGCTGGAGGCGCTCGAGAAACGTGGCTACCGCCAGGGCGAGAATCTCGAGTGGATCGTCGCGAGTCCGGCCGACTACCTCGCGACGGGCGTCGCGGACTTCATAGCGCCAGCCAAGGCGCTTCAGGCAATCCGCGTGGACATCATCGGCACGTCGAACAGCAACTCCACGGCCGCCGCCGCGCAGATAACGACCACCACCCCGATCGTCCTCGCCAGCTCGAATGACATCTTGGACACGGGTCTCGTCGCGAGCCTCGCGCACTCGGGCGGCAGCATCACCGGCATTAGCGGTCTGCTCGTTGACATCACCGCCAAGAGATTCGAGCTTCTCAAGGAGACATTTCCCTGGGTGAAGAGCCCGATCCTCGTCTACGGGAACTTCGCCCCTCACCTCCGCAACCTGGAAGCGGCGCTCGAGGCCGGCCGCCGCCTGGGCCTCTCGGCCGTGGCCATTCTCGTCACCGGCGACGGCTCGGATTTCATCGCCAAGGCAAAGAGAACACTCGACGATGGCTCCGATTCATTGGTCGCCATGGGCACGCCCGGTCCACCGGAGCAGATCGTCCCCATCGTCAAGGAGCGGAGGCTGCCGGCGATCTTCGGTACCGAATTCGGGTTCCTCGAGGCGGGCGCGCCGGTCGGCTACGGCACGTCGCTGGATGCCCAGACATTCGCCGAATACGCGGACCGCATCTTCAAGGGCGCGAATCCTGGAGATCTTCCCATCGTGGCGCCAAAGTCCTTCGAGCTGGTGGTCAATCTCAAGGCCGCCGAGGCGCTCGGGTTCACCATCGCGCCATCCGTGCTCGCCCGGGCCACCAGATTGATCAAATGATCCGCGTCCGGTTCACCGAGCCTGCGCACTAGGACGCTGCGCGCGGAAGTGTGAAGGTGAACGTGCTGCCCTTGCCGAGCTCGCTCTCCACCCAGATCCGCCCGCCGTGCAGCTCGACAAATCGTTTGGCGAGCGCGAGACCCAGGCCGGTCCCTTCCTTTCCGCGCGCCGAGCTCGCCTGCTCGAACTCGACGAAGATCCGATCCTGTTCTTCCCGCGCGATACCGGCGCCCGTGTCCCGGATGGCGACGCTGATCTCGCCGTTCAAGCGCGACCCGATGAGCTCCACACGGCCCCCGTCCGGGGTGAACTTCACTGCGTTGGACAGCAGGTTGAGCACGACCTGGCGGATCTTGCGCTCGTCACCATCGACGATATCGACGCCTTCACCGACGCTGACGGAAAGCTCGATGCCGTGCGTTTTTGCCCGTTCGCGTACGAGGGTCATGGCGCTATCGAGCGCGGCGGGCAGCGAAAACGACGAACGTTCGAGCTCCATGCGGCCGGCTTCGACCTTCGAGAGATCGAGGATGTCGTTGATCAGCGACAGCTGGTGCTTCCCCGACGCGAGAACGTCCCGGATGTACTCCTCCTGGCGTTCGTTTAGGTCACCGAACATTTTCTGGAGGAGCACTTCGGAGAAGCCGATGATCGCGTTCAGCGGTGTGCGAAGCTCGTGGCTCATGTTGGCGAGGAACTCGGACTTGTGCTTGCTCGCGATCTGCAGCTGATCACGCGCGGACGCGAGCTCGCGGGTTCGGTCCTCGACCTTCTGCTCAAGCGTGGCGTATGACTCGCGAAGCTGGGCGGTCATGCGGTTGAACTCGTCCGCGAGGTCCTCGAGCTCGTCGCCGCTGTGAACGTCGATGCGTTGATCGAGGGCACCCGCGCCGATACGCGCGGCGCCCGCGCGCACAGCTTCGATGGGTACGACCATGCGGCGCGCGAGCACGAGACTTGCCGCCACGGCGATCGCGAGCGCGAGCAGGATGAGCAGCCCCGAGCGAACCAGCGACGCGTTGAGCGGCGCGAACGCGGCCTCGAGCGGCTCCTCGACGAAGACGGACCAGCCGGTCGCGGCAATGGACTCGGAGGCGGTGAGCACGGAGCGGCCCGCGAGGTCCCGTGTCGTCATTGACCGCGCGTCCGGGCTCGCGCCCTGGAGCGCCGCCTGGACCTGTGGCAGCGTCGACACGTCGGTAAGGCGCAGGACGACGCTGATGTCAGGATGCGCGATCACCCGCCCCGCCGCGTCGACGACGTACGCGTGCCCGCTGTCACCGACCTTGATCGACGAGACCGGCTCGAGGACGAAGCGGAGGTTGACGTCCGCCACCGTGACTCCTGCGGCTTTCCCTTCCGGCACGGCGACGTGGAAATGCGGTTCGGATCCGCCCCGGAACTCGACCGGCCCGTAGAACGGCGTTCCCCCGCGGGTCTCGAGGTACTCGCGATCGCGCGTCCGGTCGATCGCCTCTCCTTGAAGGTTCAGCGCGAGCCGCGAGACCCGCAGCTGCTCCCTGCCGGCGGCGTCGATGAACGTCACCTCCTCGATCTCCGGCGCCCTCCGCTGCAAGCCGAGGTAGTCCGCACGGCGGTCGCCAAGCGGGACATCGCCAAGACCGGGCGGCGGCAGGATCGCCTGCAGCTCGACGCGCACGCTGTCGACGAACTGCGAGATCCGCAGCGCCGCGCGCGCCGCTTCGGCGCGCTCGACACGGAGGACGGCGCTCTGGCTCTCCTGATACGAGAAGAGGAGCTGCACGACGCTGCTCGCTATGAGAATTCCGCCGACGAGCGCGACGAAGACGAGGACGTACTTGCGGAACAGCTGTCCGTGTCTCTTCCTCATCGCATCGGGCGCCGGAGCGAGGATAGACCCGCCGCGAAGCGCCTTCGTTGTCCACCGAACACTGCCACCGTTGCCGAGTTTGCCGTGCGCCATCAGACCGGGCGTAGCATCGCCGCTCGGAGGGAAGGAGCCAGCGTGCGTCTGTCACGACGCGTGCTCCTGCAGCGCTCTGCAGCCGCGGCCGCGATCGCCGCCGTTTCGGCGTGCGCCCGCACCAGCGCGCCCGCGAGACCGATCCCACGGATCGGCTATCTCGCGTCCTCGGTCATCGACGCGCCCACGCAGCCACTTCGCGACGCCTTCCAGGATGGCCTCCGCGACCACGGCTACGTAATCGACAAGAACATCCAGATCGAGTGGCGCGCGACCGAGGGCCGAGACGAGCTCTTCGAAGAGTTCGTGAGCGAGTTCGTGAAGATGCGCGTCGACGTCATGGTGTCCAGCAGCGCCGTCGCGCAGCAGGCCGCGAAGCGGGCGACGGCGACGATCCCCATCGTGATGCTGCTGAGCTCTGACCCGGTCGACGCCGGCCTCATCGAGAGCCTTGCGCGTCCCGGCACGAACGTGACCGGGATGGCGATCCTCACCTCCTTGGTCACCGTCAAGCAGCTCGAGCTGCTGCACGAGGCCTTCCCACAAGCCATGCGCGTCGCCGTGTTGACGGACGACATTCCCTCTGGACAACGGATGCTCATGGCCGCCGAGAGCGCCGCGCGAAGCCTCCGCATCGGCTTGATCCCTCTTCCGCTGCGAGACGAGGCGGATCTACCAGGCCTGCTGGAGCTCGCGACCAGCCGTGGGGCGGACGCGCTCCTTGTTCCGCCCGCGCATTTCCAGATCGTCAAGCTCCGGGACAGGATCGTCGCCTACGCCGCGGCTCGTCGGATACCGGCCTCGTACACGTCGATCGGCGGTTTCGTGGAAAGCGGCGGGTTGATGTCCTTCGGCACCAACGGGGTGGCCTCATTCCGTCGCGCTGCCGACTTCGTCGACCGCATCTTGAAGGGGGCGAATCCGGCGGAGATCCCGGTCGAGCAGCCGACCGAGTTCGACATCATCATCAACCTCCGGACGGCACGAGAGCTCGGGCTGACGATTCCAGCGTCGGTGCTCACCCGCGCGACACAGGTGATCCCGTGAGACGACGCGCGCTGCTGGCACGTTCTGGGGCGGCGGCCACGGTCATCGCTCTCTGGGCATGCACGGGCAGAGCCGTCCCCACCAAGAAAGTCCCGCGACTCGGTCTGTTCCAGGGGACGAACCCGCCTGATCCCGCGGTGGTCCCGCTGCTCGACGCGTTCGACATGGGTCTTCGCGACCTCGGCTACATCGACGGGCGGACGATCCAGATCGAACGGCGCTATACCCAGAATCGGAGCGAGCGCTTCGACGAGATCGCTGCCGAGTTCGCCAAGCTGCCCGTGGACGTCATCGTCGGGAGCGGCGCGGTCGCGATCCGCGCGGCAAGGCGCGCGACCAGCACGATCCCGATCGTCATGCTCCTCGGGTCGGATCCCGTGGAGACCGGCGTGGTGCAGAGCATGGCCCGCCCCGGCGGCAACGTGACCGGGCTGGGAAGCCTGACGTCCGTCACCACACTGAAGCGCCTCGAGCTCTTGCGCGAGGCCTTCCCGGGTATCACACGGATCGCGATGCTCGCGGACAGCGATCTCTCGCGGGAGCCTCAGAGGAAGATCGCCGAGGAGGGCGCGCGGAGCCTGAAGCTGGAGGTGATCCGCGTCGACGTCGATGTCACGGACGCGTCGAACCTTCCCCGTGCGCTTGACCTGGCCACGACGAGCGGCGCCGACGCGCTCCTCGTCACGAACGTGCCCATCGAGATCATCAATCGGCGACGCGAGATCATCGCCTATGTGGCGAGCCGTCGGATCCCCGCGGCGTACCCCGTCGTGGGCGGATTCGCCGACGACGGTGGACTCATGGCCACGGGCGACAACGGTCTCGAGACGTTCCGACGTGCCGCGAGCTTCGTCGACCGCATCCTCAAGGGCGCAAACCCGGCGGACCTGCCCATCGAGCAGCCGACGCAGAACGAGCTCGTGGTCAACCTCAAGACCGCGAAGGAGCTCGGCCTCCTGATCCCCGCATCCATCGTCGGCCGCGCGACGAAGGTGATCCAGTGACGAGCCGCCAGGCGGTCCTCTGGGATGCCGCCGCATCCGTCGCGGGGGCACGTGCGAACAAGGTGGTCCACTAGGCGCAGACGCGTCTTCGCCGCCGGCGGTCTACGTTTGGGGCGCATGTCCGGTAGGGTCAGCGCGGTCTGATGCGGCATGCGCGCTTCCCGCGGTCGGTCGTCCTGCTCGCGTTCACGAGCCTCTTCGCGGACATCTCGACGGAGATGCTCTACCCGGTCCTGCCGCTCTTCCTCACGAAGGAGCTTGCCGCTCCCGTAAGCGTCGTCGGCATCGTCGAAGGGATCGCCGAGGGCACGCAAAATCTCGTCCAGGGCATCTCGGGCACCCTCGCCGATCGGCTGCGGCGTAACAAGCCGCTCGCCCTCCTTGGTTATTCGCTCGCCGCGCTCGCAAAGCCCGCGATCGGGCTGGCCGTCGCGTGGCCGCAGGTCCTCGCGGGCCGCTTCGTGGATCGGTTGGGTACCGGCATCCGGTCCGCGCCGCGGGACGCGCTCATAGCGAACGCGATCGATGAGCCTCGCCGCGGCGCCGCGTTCGGACTCGAAGGCTTCGGCGACAACCTCGGCGCCGTCCTCGGTCCGCTCCTGACCGCCGGCCTCTTGTACCTCCTCCACGTCGACATGCGCGCGGTGTTCTTCGTCGCCTTTCTGCCAGGAATCGTCGCGTTCGCGCTCGTCACGACGGTGCGTGAATCCCCGCCGGCGGCACGGACGCCCGAAGACCGCATCACGCTGCGCGAGCTTCCGGGTGGCTACTGGCGGTACCTGCTCGCGGTGGGCGCGTTCGGGATCGGCAACTTGAGCAAGGCGTTCATCATCTTGAAGGCGACGGCCATCGGTATCGCGCCGGAACAGACGCTCCTCGTGTACGCGGGCTACAACCTGGTGGCGGCGCTGGCGTCCTATCCCGCGGGGGGCCTCTCCGATCGCTGGGGTCGCAAACGCCTCTTGCTGGCAGCCCTCGTCGTCTTCGTCGTCACCTACACCGGGCTCGCGATCGCGGCCAGCGCCTGGCTCGTGGCGACGCTGTTCGTGCTGTATGGGGTCCATCAGGGCGCGTTCCGAGCGGTGGGCAAGGCGCTCGCGGTCGATCTCGTGCCGCGCCCGCTGCGTGCCTCGGGCGTCGGCCTCTACGGCGCGACCGTCGGGCTCTCGGCGCTCCTCGCGAGCGTCGTCGGTGGTCAGCTCTGGGACCGTCTAGGGCCGGCCGCGACTTTCGCCTATGGCGCGGCGTGCGCGCTCCTTGGCGCCGCCGTGCTCGTCGCGGCCGTGCCGTCCCGGATGGACGACCGGCGGCACGAGCGATGAAGGTGGGCTACGCCTCCACGTTCGCGCTGACCGGCCTCGCCGCCTTGTACGCCTCGGCGGCGTAGCGCTCCGCGGCCCTGAGGTCGCCGCGCTTCTTCGCGGCGCGGCTCTGGCGCATGAGGACGTCGCCGAGCTCGGCGGTCGCGCCGAGCGCGCGGTACGCCGCGGCGGCCTCGCGGAAACGTTTCTCGGCGCGCGCGGCGTCGCCGTCGCGCAGGTCGAGCTCGGCGAGCACGAGCACCGCGGCCGCGGTGGCGCGAGCGGACTCGGCGCCACGCTCGTTCGCGGCCGCGAGAGCTTCCTCCGCGCTCGACCGCGCGAGCTGCCAGTCCTTCGCCTTGAGCGCGACCTCGGCGCGCGTCGCGAGGTAGTGCGCGAGGAACGCGCTCGGACCGGAGACCCTCGCGATCTCGATCGCCCGCGCGACGTGCTCGTAGGCGGCGGCGATCCGGCCGTCGTCGGCCGCGAGGACGGCGAGCGCGTTGTGCATGACATGGACGGCGACGAGATCGCTCGCGAGCTCGGCGGCGCCGAGCGCGCGCTGGTAATAGCCCGCGGCCGCGTCGTGGTCGCCCAGCGCGCGATGCGCGTTGCCGAGGCCCTGGTAGATCGCCACGAGCCGTGTCAGGTCGCCGATGTCCTTCGACCACTCGAGCGCGCGCGCGTAGTACGTCGTCGCAGCGGAGGGATCGCCGAGGTCCTGCGCGCACGCGCCGAGCGTGATGAGGATGCGCAGGCGCAGGAGCTGGTCCGGAGGCTTGAGCTGCTCGACGTTACGGAGCAGGGCCTCGAGCATCGCCCGCGACTCGCGCGCGTTGCCCTCGATCCTCGTCGCGACGGCGACCTGATAGTCGCTGCCGCGCTCGAGCGCCGCGTCGCCGAGCTGCGCCGCGAGCCGCTGCGCGATCGCGAGGTCGCGCAGCGCGTCGGCGCCGCGCTGGAGCAGGTTCAGCGCCGACCCCGCATAGAGGTGCAGCTGGCAGCGCTCGCGCACGGTGAGGCCCTCTTCGTCGAGGAGCTTTTGCGCCCGGCGTCTGGCCTCGGCCGCCCCGCTCAGCGTGAGCAGCCCGGCCATGGCCGCCATCTCGAGGCGGCGCTCGCCCTGTGCGCGCGCGGCGCCCGGGTCATCCAGGAAGTAGGACGCCGGCTTGCCGAGCTTGCGCGCCATGTGCTCGAGGGAGCGCATCGCGGGCCGGATCTTCCCGAGCTCGATCGCGCTCACGTGCGCGCGCGTGAAATATGGCGCGCCGAGCTGGGCCTGCGAGAGACCGGCCTCCGTGCGCGCCTGGCGCAGCTTGTCGCCGAGCTGACGGAGCGCCGGGGTGACCGGGACCGGCCGACGCCGGCGGGTGCGGACCTGCGGCACGCGCGGACGGTAGAACGGCCGCGCACCCGCGTCAATCCGCAATCGACAGGGGACCAGCCTAGCGGAGGCGGATGATCGGCGGGTTGTCGATGTCCTCGTAGTGGATGGTGTCGATGAAGCGCAGCTTCCCCATCCGGCGGTCGAGGAGGATCGAGTGCGTCCGCGCGCCGCGGGCGAAGAGCCGCACGCCCTGGAGCACGTCACCGTCGGTGACGCCCGTCGCGATGAAGCGGATGTCCTTCCCGCTCGCGAGGTCCTCGGTCCGGTAGACACGCGTCTCGTCGGCGACCCCCATCTTCCTGGCACGCGCGCGCTCCTCGTCGCTCCGGAACCGGAGGCGGCCGAGGATCTCGGCGCCCATGCAGCGCAGCGCGGCGGCCGCGAGCACGCCCTCCGGCGCGCCGCCGGTGCCCATGACGGCGTGCACGCCCGTGAGGGCGATCGCGACCGACAGCGCGCCCATGAGGTCGCCGTCCTCGATGAGCTTGATCCGCGCGCCGGCCCGCCGGACGTCGTCGATCAGCCTGGCGTGCCGCGGCCGGTCGAGGATGACGACCGTGAGATCGTTGACGTCACGGTTCAGCGACTCGGCGATGATCCGGAGGTTCTCGGCGACGGGCCGGTCGAGGTCGACCTTCCCTTTCGCCGGCGCGCCGACGACGAGCTTCTCCATGTACGTGTCCGGCGCGTGGAGCAGCCCGCCGGGCTCGGACACGGCCATCGTGGCGACCGCGTTCGGGCGGCCCTTCGCGACCGGGTTCGTGCCCTCGAGGGGATCGACGGCGATGTCAACCTCCGCGCCCTCGCCCCGGCCGACCCGCTCGCCGATGTAGAGCATCGGCGCCTCGTCACGCTCGCCCTCGCCGATGACGATCGTCCCGTGGAAGTTCGCGTCCTCCATGCTCTTGCGCATCGCCTCGACCGCGGCCTGATCGGCCATGGTGGTGTTGCCGTGGCCCATCCAGTGCGCCGCGGCGATCGCGGCGGCTTCGGTGATGCGGACGAGCTCGAGGCTCGTCGGGCGGTCGGTCGGGACCGTGCGCTCGGGCGGGACGGCCTGCTGGACCATCGCGCGTAACGCTAGTCCCTCGGCCCGGCGGTCGCATGCGCGCGGACGAGGCGCTCCGCCGCGCGCTCGACGAGCGGCAGCGGTCGCGCCATCGCTTCCTCGAGCGACACACCTTCGCTCGCCACCGCGATGTCGCCGAGGCCCGCGGACTCGTGGCCGGCGCCCACGCCGCCGACGACCGCGACGACGGGCACGCCCGCGGCGCGCGCTGCCGCGGTCACCGCGCCGGTGAGCTTGCCGTACGCGCTCTGCCGATCGATGCGCCCCTCGCCGGTGATGACGAGGTCGGCGCCGCGGACACGGTCGGCGAAACGCACCGCGCCGAGGACCAGCTCCGCGCCCGAGACCAGGCGCGCGTCGAGGAACGCCAGCAGCCCCGCGCCCAGCCCGCCCGCCGCGCCCGCGCCCGGCACGTCGCGGATCCGGCGGCCGACGAACGCCTCGAGGACGTCCGCGTACCGCGCGAGGGCCGCGTCGAGCTCGCGCACGATCTCGGGGGTCGCGCCCTTCTGCGGCCCGTAGACCGCGGACGCACCCTCGGGACCGAGGAGTGGATTGCGCACGTCGCAGGCGACGTCGATCGCGGGGCGCACCAGCCGCGGGTCCGTCTGCCCATCGATCCGGTGCAGCCGCGCGAGCGAGGCGCCACCCTCGGGAATCTCGCGGCCCGCGCGGTCGAAGAAGCGGTAGCCGAGCGCGCGCGCCAGGCCCGCGCCGCCGTCATTCGTCGCGCTGCCGCCGATGCCGATCACGATGCGGTGCGCGCCGCTCTGCGCGGCCGCGAGGACGAGCTCGCCCGTGCCGCGCGTGCTGGTCACGCGCGGGTCGCGCTCCTCGGGCAGCAGCAGCGGCAGTCCGCTCGCGGCGGCCATCTCCACGACCGCGGTCTTCCCGTCGCCGAAGAGTCCCCACTCCGCCTCGATCTCGCGACCCAGGGGATCGTGGACGCGCGCGAGATGCGTCGTGCCGTTCGTCGCGCGCACGAGGGCGCGGACGGTGCCTTCGCCGCCGTCGGCGAGAGGAAGCTCGTCGACGCGCGCGTCGGGCCACGCGCGACGGACCCCGCGCGCGATCGCCGCGGCCACGGCGACCGCGTCGGCGCTGCCTTTGAACGATTGGGGAGCGACGATCACCCGCGGCGCGGGCACCCCGGGATTCTATTGTCGGAGGCTCCGCCCACCGGCCCCGAATAATCCGGCCTTCGCGCGCGTTGTCTAGACTCGGATGATCCTCACCTCGACCGACCCAGTCTGTATTCCGCGCGACCCGCGCTCGCTCGGCCGAGAGTGGTCGGAGCTGGCGCGGCGTCGCGCACGTCCTGTCGTCTTCCTCACCCCCGAGTGGCTCGCGGTCGCGCGCGCGCACGATCCGCGCGAGCAGCTCACGTTCGCCGTCGGCGATCCCGCGGTCGGCGTGATCGCCCTCGCCCGCGACGCCGCCATCATCTCGTTCGCGGGCGGCGAGCTCACCGACGAGCAGGACGTCCTCGCGCCGGCGGGACGAGAGCGCCAGGCGGCCGACGCCCTCGGCAGCTGGCTCGTCGCGAACGCGGCGCCTCGCGTGCTTCTCGAGTACGTGCCCGAGGACGTGCCGACGCTCGCCGTCGTCGCGGGCGCGCTGGAGCGGGCGGGCTACCGCGTACGGACGGAGCGCCTCGTGACCGCGCCACGCGTCGCGCTCGCGGGCGACTTCGAAGGGCTCGTGCAGGGCCTTACGAAGAAGGAGCGGCACGAGCTGCGGCGGAAGATCCGCCGTCTCGAGACGGGTCGGACCGTGACGTTCCGGTTCGCGACCGCCGCCGAGCAGGCCGCGGTCCTCGACCGCTTCGTCGCGCTCCATCGCCTCTCCCACGGCGAGAAAGGGACGTTCATGACCGCCGAGCGCGAGCGCTTCTTCCGCGATGTGGCCGACGCGCTCGCGGCGCCGGGATGGCTGCGCCTGGGCGTGCTGCGCGTCGACGGCGAGGACGCCGCCGTCCTCTACGCGTTCGCGTACGAAGGGACGCTCGCCCTGTACAACGCGGCATACGACCCGGCGCTGAGCGCGCTCTCGGTCGGGATCGTCTGCCATGCGTACGCGATCCGCGAAGCGATCGCGGAGGGGCTGCACACGTACGACCTTCTCCGCGGGAACGAGCCGTACAAGTACGACCTCGGCGCCGAAGATCACTGGCTCGTGCGCCTCGAGGCGACGCGCCCATGACGAGAGTCGCGATGCTCTCCGTCCACGCGTGCCCGCTCGCGAAGCTCGGCGGCCGCGACTCGGGCGGCATGAACGTGTACGTCCGCGAGCTCGCGCGCGATCTCGGCGCGCGCGGCATCGAGGTCGACGTCTTCACACGCTGGCGCGAGAGGTACGACCCTCGCATCCAGCAGCTCGGCCCGAACGCACGCGTCATCCACGTCGAGTCCGGACCGATCGGGTACTGGCCGAAGATGGCCGTCTACGAGCATCTCGACCAGTTCGGCGAGAAGCTCCTCGAGCACGTGGCCGCCGAAGGCAAGCGCTACGACCTCGTCCACGCCCACTACTGGCTCTCGGCGAAGGTGGCCCGCACGCTCGCCGAGCACTGGCGCGTGCCGAGGATCCAGATGTTCCACACGCTCGGCCTCGTGAAGCGCGAGGTGCTGGATGAGGACATCGACGGCGAGAGCGACGTCCGCGTCGCCATCGAGCGCGAGGCGGTGCGCGAGTCCGCGGCGATCGTCGCCGCGAGCACCATCGAGCTCGCGGAGCTGCGGCAGCTCTATCGCGCCGATCCGTCACGCGTGGCGGTGATCCCGTGCGGTGTCGATCCGGAGGTCTTCAAGCCGGTCCGGCAGGCCGACGCGCGCGAGGCGCTCGGCCGCGACCAATGCGAGCGCCTCGTCCTCTTCGTCGGTCGCATCGAACAGATCAAGGGCATCGACGTCCTGCTGCGCGCGCTCGGACTCCTCTTCCAGCGCCACCCCGACCTGCGCAGCGACGTCTGCCTCCTCGTCGTCGGTGGCGCCCTCGACCCCGGCGACGACGCTCCCGAGACCGAGAAGATCCTCGAGCTGCGGCGCCTCGTGCACGAGCACCGCATGGAAGCGAACGTCGCCTTCGTCGGGTCTCGCGACCAGGAGCAGCTCGCGCTCTACTACGCCGCCGCGGACGTCTGCGCGGTGCCGTCGCTCACCGAGTCGTTCGGCCTCGTCGCGCTCGAGGCGATGGCCTGCGGTACCCCGGTCGTGGGCACGCGCGTCGGCGGGCTGCAGACGCTCATCGAGGACGGCGAGTCGGGACTCCTCGTGCCCGCCGGTGACGACACCGCGCTCGCCGAGGCGATCCACGCGGTGCTGACCGACCATCGGCTGCGGACGCATCTCTCGCACGGAGCGCGCGAACGCGCCGAGCGGTTCACCTGGAGCCGCGTGGGCCAGCGGATGACGGAGCTCTACGACAAGGTGCTGGCTGCCGCTGCCGGGGGCCGGGGGGCGCAGCCCCCCGACCGCGTGGAGGTCTAGCGCTGCCGCCGGATCCGTTCGTCATCCCCAAGCGCGCGATGGCCATCTTCGCCCACCCCGACGACGTCGACTTCGGCTGCTCGGGGACGATCGCGTCCTGGACCGCTGAGGGCACGCACGTCACGTACTGCGTGCTCACGAGCGGCCAGAAGGGCACGCACGACCCGAAGATGACGGCGGCGAAGATGGCGGCGACGCGCGAGCGCGAGCAGCGCGCCGCCGGCGAGGCGGTCGGCGTGAAGGGCTTCGTCTTCCTCGGCCACCAGGACGGCGAGCTCGAGGCCACGATGAAGCTTCGCGGCGAGGTCTGCCGCGTCATCCGCGAGCACAGGCCGGACCTTGTCTTCACGAACGATCCCTGGGGCCATTACCAGATACACCCGGACCACCGCGTCGCGGGGTGGGCGGCGCTCGACGGGATCATCGCGGCGCGCGACCACCTCTTCTTTCCCGAGCAGCTGAAGGGCGGGAAGCTCCGCAAGCATCGCGTCGGCCACGTGCTCCTCTTCGGCTCGCGCGACCCGAACGCGTGGTTCGACATCTCGGGGACCATCGACAAAAAGATCGACGCTCTATCCGCCCATGTAAGTCAGGTCGGCGGGCGGCGCGGATTCGCCGGCCGCATGCGCTGGTGGGCGAAGAACACCGGCTCGGCGTGGGATCTCGGCGCCGCGGAGGCCTTCCGCTACATCGAGCTGGGCTAGCCGCCGCGTCGCGGATCGTGACACGATCCGGACGGTGGACGAGGAGGCGTTTCTCGGCGGAAACCTCAGCGACGCCGTCCGCGTGGGGAACACGGTCCGGCGGCGGGCCGGGCCGTGGACGCCGGCGGTCCACGCCCTCCTGCGCTTCCTCGAGCGCGAACGCTTCGACGCCGCGCCCCGCGCCCGCGGGCTTGACGAGCGCGGGCGCGAGGTCCTCGAGTACGTGGAGGGCGAGGCACACGCCGGATGGCCCGACCCGCTGCCCGACTGGCTTCGGGGCGAGGACTGCCTGGTGCGATCGGCGCGGCTGCTGCGGGGCTACCACGACGTCGTCGCTCGCTTCGCGCCGCCGCCCGACGGGCGCTGGCGGCTCGTGGCCCCGACGGCGCACGAGATCATCTGCCACAACGACTGGTCGCCCTGGAACGCCGTCTTCCGCAGCCGCCGTCTCGCGGTCATGCTCGATTGGGATCTCGCCGGACCCGGCACCCGCATCTGGGACCTCGCGAACGCCGCGTACGTGTGGGTCCCGTTGTACTCGCGTGCCGAGCTCTTCACGCTCGCCGAACGGGCCGGCCGTCTCCGTGTGTTCTGTGACAGCTACGGGCTTGCGGACCGGAGTGAGCTCCTCGAGGTGCTGCGCCGCAGGCTGATCTTCGTAGGGGACTTCATCGACGAACAGGCCCGCACGGGCGATCCGGGTTTCGGGAAGCTGTCGGCGTGGGGCATCCGCGCGGGCATGCATCGCGACGCGGAATACCTCGACGAGAATCGCGAGGTGTTCGAACGCGCGCTCGTACTATCGCCGTCTTGACCAGGCGCGACATTCCAAGCATTGCCGCCGCGCGTCCGGCCGCGCCCGAGTGGGGCTCGGACGTGGTCGCGGAGATGCTCCGCCGCCTCGACATCCCCTACATCGCGCTCGAGCCGGGCGCGTCGTTCCGCGGGCTGCACGACAGCATCGTCAACTACCTCGGGAACGAGCGGCCCGCGATGATCCTCGCCAACCACGAGGAGGTCGCCGTCGCGATCGCGCACGGCTATGCGAAGGTGACCGGCCGCGCGATGGCCGCCGCGGTCCACAGCTCGGTCGGCCTCATGCACGCGACGATGACGATCTTCTGCGCGTGGGTCGACCGGATGCCCGTCGTCGTCATCGGCGCGACCGGGCCGATGGATGCGGCCGCCCGCCGACCGTGGATCGACTGGATCCACACCTCGGAGAAGCAGGGCGAGCTCGTCCGCGACTTTGTGAAGTGGGAGCACCAGCCGTCGAGCGTCGCCGCGTTCCCGAACGCCCTTCTCCGCGCGTGGCAGCTCGCGAACCTCGAGCCCCGCGGCCCGGTGTACGTGTGCCTCGACGCGGGGCTCCAGGAGCAGCGGCTCGAGGCCCCGGTCGCGTTCCCCGACGTCGCGCGCATCGCGGCGCCGTCCGCTCCGGCGCCCGATCCGGACGCGCTCGCGCGCGCCGCGCGTCTGCTCGCCGAGGCGGAGCGCCCCGCGATCCTCCTCGGACGGACCGGCGCGTGGCCGGATCTCGTCGCGCTCGCGGAGTCGCTCGGCGCCGCGGTCGCGAGCGACGGCGCCGCCGCGGTCTCCTTTCCCACCGATCACCCGCTCCATCAAGGCGCGTCGCGGACGCAGTCCCACGATGCCTTCGCGGAGGCGGTCCGCGACGCGGACGTCATCCTCGCGCTCGAGCGTGTGGACGTCGCCGGCGCGCTGCGCGAGCGCGAGGGGAAGCCCGTGCGGCTCATCAACGTGACGCTCGAGCCCTACGCGACGCGCTCGTGGGTCGCGGACTACCAGGAGCTGCCGCACGCCGACGTCGCGATCACCGCGAGCGCGGACCAGACCGTGCCCGCGCTGCGCGTCGCCGTCGAGCGCGGGCTTGCGGACCGCCCGGCGGCGCGCCGCGCCGCGGAGGATCGAGCCCGAGAGCTCGCGGAGCGATCGCGCGGTCATCGCGCCCAGTGGGCGAAGGCGAACGCGGCGCGCCGCGACGGCCGGCCGATCCATCTCGCCCGCGCGCTCGGCGAGCTGCGCGCGGCGCTCGGCGAGCGGGCGCGCGACGCGATCGTGGCGCAGCGCCCGCTCGGCCCGTGGCCCGCCGCGACGTGGGAGTTCGCCTGCCCGGGGACGTTCCTCGGGAACGACGGCGGCGCGGCGGTGGGGTCGGGCACGGGCATCACCGTCGGCGCCGCGCTCGCGGCGCAAGGCAGCGGCCGGCCCGTCATCGGCGTCCTCGGCGACGGCGAGACGCTCGCGTCGCCGCAGGCCTTCTGGACCGCGGCGCACCACCGGATCCCCGTTCTCGTCCTCGTCGCGAACAACCAGACGTACTTCAACGACGAGGAGCACCAGGACCGCGTCGCCGTCACACGACAGCGTCCGCGCGAGAACCGCTGGGTCGGCCAGCGCATGGAGCAGCCGGCGGTCGATTTCGCGAGCCTCGCGCGCGACCTCGGCGCCGAGGGGTTCGGCCCGGTCGAGGATCCGGCCGAGCTCGCGCGGACGTTCGCCGCGGCCGTGAAGGCGATGGACGCCGGCGGACCCGTCGTCGTCGACGTGCGCATCGCGTCACGTTGACGCGGCTTCGGGGGCCGCGGGGGCCGAGCCCCCGCGACGGGTGAGCGTCTCGCTGGAGCGTGTCGGCATCCGCTACCGCGGCGGCGTCGACGCGGTCCGGGACGTCAGCCTCGCGGTCGCGAAAGGGGAGTTCGTCGCGGTCCTCGGGCCGAGCGGCTGCGGCAAGTCGACCATCCTCAACGCGATCGCCGGGCTGCTCGATCCCGAGGCCACCGAGCTGTCGGGCCGCATCCTCATCGACGGCGCGGAGGCGCGCACGCGCTCGCGCCGCGAGCTGAACCTCGGCTACGTGTTCCAGCGCGACGCCCTCCTGCCCTGGCAGACGATCGAGCAGAACGTGCAGGTCGGGCTGGCGATCCGTGGGGTCCACGAGCGTGAGCGCGCGCTGCGCTCGCGCGAGCTCCTCGTGATGGCGGGGCTCGCGGGCTTCGAGCGGTATTACCCGCACCAGGTCTCGGGAGGCATGCGCCAGCGCGCGGCCCTCGTGCGGACGCTCGCGTACGACCCGGACGTGATCCTCATGGACGAGCCGTTCGGCGCGCTCGACGCGCAGAACCGGATGCTCCTGCAGTCGGAGCTGCTGCGGATCTGGGAGCTCACGCCGCGGACGATCCTGTTCGTCACGCACGACCTCGCCGAGGCGATCGTGCTCGCTCAGCGCGTCGTCGTCATGTCGCGACGGCCGGGCACGGTGAAGGCGGTCTATGACATCGCGCTTCCCTACCCGCGCGACGCGTTCGCGCTGCGCGGCGCATCCGAGTTCGTCGAGCTCGAGGCGACCATCTGGAACGCGCTCCGCGACGAGTTCCGGGCGCCGGTCGAGGGCGGCGTTGCCCCCCTCGGACCCCCCGCAGGTCCCGTATGAACCGGACGCTCGCGCTGTCGCTCAAGCGCGTGACGCTGGTCCTCGCGATCTTCGCGGTGTGGGAGCTCGTGACCGGCGGCTTCGGGCTGGGGATCGTCCTCGTGGTGCCGGCGATCCTCGCGCGGCCCTCGAGCGCGCTCGCCGAGATCGTGCCCTACTCGCAGTCGGGTCTCCTCTGGCGGGACCTGTCGACCACGCTCACCGAGTCGATGGTCGGGCTGGTCTTCGGGATGATCGGCGGTTGCGCCCTCGGACTCCTCCTCGGCTACTGGCGCCGCGCCTCCGAGGTCGTCGAGCCGGTGCTCGTCTCGCTCAACTCGCTGCCGCGCATCGCGGTCGCGCCGATCCTCCTCCCCTGGCTCGGCCTGGGGATCGCGTCGAAGATCGCGCTCAGCCTCTTCACCGTGTTCTTCGTCGTCTTCTTCAACACGTATCTCGGCATCCGCTCCGTCGACCCGGAGCTCGTGAAGGCGGTGCAGGTGATGGGAGGCACGCGCGGAGACCTCGCGCGCTTCGTCGTGCTGCCGTCGGTCTTCAGCTGGATCTTCGCGGCGCTCCGCACGAGCGTCTCGTTCGCGCTCACCGGTGCCGTCGTCGGGGAGTTCGTCGGCGCGTCCTCTGGATTGGGGTACCGCCTCTCGATCGCCGCCGGGCTCCTCGACACAAAGCGCGTGTACCTGATCCTGCTGATCCTCATGGTCTTCGCCGTAACATTGGTCGAGATCGCCAAGCGTCTCGAAGGGCGGCTGCTCCGCTGGCGGCCGCAAGCGGCACTCGGCGGATAGGGGGTCCACGGGGATGAGAGTGTGTCTCGTCGCGCTCGTCGTGTCCTCGGTCGTCATCACCGCGTGCGCGAGCGCGCCCGCGGCGTCACCAACGCCGTCGGTGGCCGGGACGCAGGCGGCATCGGCCACACCGGCGGCTCCCAAGGACAAGGTGACCCTCACGGGCATCAACTCGACGGAGCTCAACCTCCCGACCCTCGTCGCGATCGCGAAGGACTTCTTCGGCTCGGAGAACATCGAGCTCGGTGAGTTCGTCATCGGCTCGAGCGGCACCCTGCGGCAGGCGATGATCGCCAAGCAGTACGAGTTCGGCCTCTACGCGTTCGTGCACATCCCCATCGCGCGGCTCGCCGGCTCGCCGTTCAAGGCGGTCATCGAGCTCCACGACCAGGAGTTCTTCGGGCTCATCGTGCGGAGCCAGCTGAAGGACCAGGTGAAGACGGTCAAGGACCTCAAGGGCAGGAAGATCGGCTACACCACGCCCGGCTCCGGATCGTGGGCTCTGGGGAACGTCTACCTCAAGAAGGCCGGCCTCGATCCGGACAAGGACGTCGAGCTCGTCTCGCTCGGCGGCGACAACGCCGTCTTCTACACCGCTCTCCAGTCGGGGCGCGTCGACGCGATCGTTTCGTTCGAGCCGATCGCGCAGAAGGTCCTCGCCGACAACGTGGGCGTCTTCCTCCTCGACCCGTACCAGCCGGGCCAGGCGAAGGAGTGGACCGGCTCCGACAAAGCCGCGGCGCTCTTCCTCGTGACGCGCGAGGACGTGATCCAGGCGAAGCCGGACCTCGTGAAGCGGATGGCGAACGTGCAGAAGAAGGGGCTCGACTTCATCCGCGCGAGCACCGCGTCGGCGATCGCGGACGCCATCCTCGCGAGCCCGAAGGCCGCCGAACAGTTCCAGGGGCTCGACAAGGCGCTGGTCGTCAAGGTCATCGACCACATCAAGACCGGCTTCGGAACGGGCTGCATCAGCAAGGCAGGCTTCGACGCCGAGATGAAGATCGCGCTCGACTACAAGCTCACCAGCGGCGCGATCACGTTCGAGCAATTCGCCGACACGAGCGTCGCGGGGGTCTGCTAGGAACGAACGGCACGACGTCCTGGTCATCGGCGCGGGCCAGGCCGGGCTCGCCATCGGCCGCCAGCTCGCGGCGCAGCGCCGCGACTTCGTCATCGTCGAGGCGAGTCCCCAGGTCGCGCCTTCGTGGCGCTCCCGCTGGGACTCGCTCGTGCTCTTCACGCCCCGCAGCGTCGACGGCCTCCCCGGACTTCGTTTCCCGGCGGCTGGGCCGACGTTTCCCGGGAAACAGGAGGTCGTCTCCTACCTCGAGCGGTACACGGCGCACTTTTCCCTCCCGGTCCGCTACGCGACGCGCATCACCGCGCTGCGGCGCGAAGGCGACGCGTTCGCGGCCGTGTCCGCGGCGGAAGACACGTTCTCGACGCGTCAGGTCGTTGTCGCGACCGGTCCGTACCAGAAGCGCCGCGTTCCGCGGTTCGCCGCCGATCTTCCCTCGGACATCGTTCAGCTCCACAGCAGCGAATACCGCAACCCCTCGCAGCTCCTGGCGGGCGACATCCTCGTCGTCGGCGGCGCGAACTCCGGCGCCCAGATCGCCGAAGACCTCCTGCGAACTCACCGCGTCGCGCTGTCGAGCGGTCGCCGGCTGCGCACCCCGCCGGCGTGGCTACGCGCGACACGGCTCTTCTGGGGCCTCCTCGGTCTGGGCGAGCGTGTCGGCGCATCGCTGCGTCGGAGGACGCCTCGCGGACCGGTCGGCAGAGCGGCCTTCGTCGTCCCCAGCCTCGGGAGCCTTGAAGCGCGTGGCGTCGACGTCGTCGGCCGAGCGATCGCCGCGGACAGCGCCGGCCTCGCGCTCGACGACGGCAGGCGCGTCCGCCCGGCCTGCGTCGTCTGGGCCACCGGTTACGTGCAGGACCACGGCTGGATCGAAGGGGCGCCGCTCGACGACGACGGCCTGCCGCGTCACTACGACGGCGTGACCAGGGTCCCCGGCCTGTACTTCCTCGGCATGACCGGCGTCGCGTCGCTCCTGCCACACATCGGGCGCGCGGCGCGGCTGCTCGCGGAACGGATGCGCCGCTAGATCCTGAACGTGTCGAGCGTCTCTTTCGCGAAGAGGTCCTCGACCGCGAGACGCTGCTCCGCCAGGCCCTGCGACGCCGCGTAGCGTAAGAACGTCGCGAGCGTCGTACGGTTCGGCTCGAGGCCGCGAGGGTCGCCGTCTCGTAGAGCGACGACGCGCAGAGCCGCTTCGCTTCGGCGAGCGCCTTGGTGAGGCTCTGCGCGATCCAGGGATCGCGCTCGTACACCGAGCGGCGGATCGCCACCGTGTGCATGATCGGGAAGATCCCGGTGCGGCGGAAATACTCCGCCTCGACGCGGCGATGATCGGGGAAGAGCCGGCGCACGTTCGCCGATCCGCGCTTCCACGGGTCGGGCAGGCGCGGGGTGAAGAGCGCGTCGAGGTCGCCGCGCTCGAGCATCCGCGAGAGCGTCTCGTCCTTCGGGATCGGCTCGACCGTGACGTCCGCGGGGAGCGGGATGCTCACCTTTTCGCGGCGGCCGGGCTCTTCGAGGCCGCCGCTGAACCACTGGATCTCCGACGGTCGTACGCCGTGGTCGTCCTCGAGGATGCCGCGAAGCCAGACGTTCGCGGTGAGCTGGTACTCGGCGACGCCGACGCGCTTTCCGCGCAGGTCCTCGGGCCTCGCGAGGTTGGCGCGGGCATGCACATACGCCGCCGAGTGGCGGAACGCGCGCGAGGGAAAGACCGGGATCGCGACGAACGGGAACTCACCCTGAGAAAGACCGGCGACGAACGAGCCCAGCGACATCTCGCTGACGTCGAACTCCTGGTGCACGAGCTGGCGGAAGAAGATCTCCTCGGGGCCGAGCGGCAGGAACGTGAGCTCGAGACCGTCCGCCCGCACGCGCCCCTCGCGGAGCGCGCGCACGCGGTCGTAGTCCCCGATCGCGAACGACAGCCGCATCCCGGCGGCAGCGTAGAGGGACGGCTACGGCAGCGGCGTCAGGCTGAGGTCGTCGAACCAGAACGTCCCGGGTCCCGAGCTCTGCAGCCCGATCCAGACCCGGACCGCCCCGGCAGGCGCGACGTAGGTGCCGCTCACGTGGGCCCAACCGCCGGTCCCGGCCGCGGTCAGGTCCAAGTGCGGGCCGAACTCGACCCAGTTGACGTTGGAGCTGATGAGCGTCACGAAGCCGACTCCCGACGCCGAGCGGATCCACCCGCTGATCGCGTAGGTCTGTCCGGCGACGACGGGAACGTACTGTGCGGTCGGTTGCCACGCGGCCGTGGCGACGAGCTTCAGTGCACCACTTCCTGAGTGCGCATCCGCCGGATTCGCATCGAGGCTTGCGTGCGGATCCAGCGTCCAACCAGCGGTCCCGGACTCGAAGCCACGATTCGCGAGCAGATCCGTAGGCACCGGGATCGGTGTGGGTGTCGGCGCCGGCGTCGGTGTGGGTGTCGGCGCCGGCGTCGCGGTCGGCGCAGGCGTTGGGCTCGGAGTCGGCGCAGGCGTTGGGCTCGGAGTCGGCGCAGGCGTCGGTGCGACGGTCGGCAGCGGGGTCGGCGCAGCGGTCGGTGCCGGCGTCGGCGTGAGCGTCGGCGCCGGCGCCGCTGTGGGGACCGCCGACGAGGACGGCGTCGGAGCCGCCGATGCGCTCGGGTCTGCGGTCGGCGCGGCCGGCGGACTCGTGATCGGCGACGGTGCCGAGGTGGGTGTCGTGATCGGACTGACCGGTGCGCCAGGTGTCGGAGCCGGACTGTCGGGCGCACCGCCCCCCGACGACGGCGCCGCGGTCGACGGCGAGGTGGGGACCGCCGGCGCGCTCGGACTCGAAGGCGACGTCGACACCGGCTGCTGACTCGCGTCAGGAGGACGCGGCACAGCGCCGGGCGCCGCGGCCTGTGTCGGCTGCGGCGTCGTCGGCGCGCGAGCGCCGGGTGGCTGGACCGCGAAGACGGCGCCGGCGGGAGTGGCGGCGACGGCCGCGGTCCCGGCAGGCAGGCCGGCCGTCGCCGCGGACGGCGTGGCCGCGGGGTCGGTCCGCGCGGCGGTCACGGCCGTCGAGACGAGCGTCACGAGCTCACCGGGCGCGCGGAACGCCTCGTCGAGGAGGACGTGCAGCGGCATCTTGAGGAAGAGCAGAAGAAGGAGAACGATCAAGGCGCTCACGAGGATCGAGCGGAACGCGGTGCGAGCGTCTTCGCGCCGATCCCGCGGGATACCGACGCCCGCTACCGGCTTCAAGCTCACATGGGCGTACTTGCTGCCTGCGCGCAACCCGACACTCCCCTTCGCGGGAGAGGCCGTCCTCTCGCGCCCGTCACCCTGACGCGGCGCGCCACGCGCCGCCATCGCGCAACGGTCTCCGCGGGCGTGGAGAAAGGTCCTAGTACGCGCCTGTCCGCCGGTCGCGCCGAGCGGGCGCGCGTCGACATGTCCACGCGACGCGCGCGTGTCGGTGCGCTCGACAAGACGTCCTGCGTTCATGCCGCCCGCGCCTTGCCGGCGTCAGTGCAGCACTGCGCCTCCGTCGACGACGAGCGTCTGGCCGGTGATGAAGTCGCTCTCCGGCGAGGCGAAGAACACGACCGCGCCGACGATGTCCTCCGGCACCTGCACGCGCGGGATCGCGCGGTCGGCGACGCGCGCGTTGCGGATCGCGAGGATCTCGGGCGTAGGCGCTTCCTCCGAGAGCGTGCTCCCGGGGGCGATCGCGTTCACGGTGATGCCGGCCGCGCCGACCTCTCGCGCCAGCGTGCGTGTGAACGACAGGATCGCGCCCTTCGACGCGACGTAGTGGATCCGCGTCGGCGATCCCGACAGCGCCGTGCCCGACGAGATGTTCACGATCTTGCCGTACCGCTGGTGCTTCATTGCCGGGAGCACGGCGCGGCACGCGAGGAACACGCCACGGAGGTTCACCGCCATGACGCGGTCCCATTCCTCGACCGTGATCTCCTCGATCGTGCCGCGCGTGATCGGGATGGTGGCGAAGATCGCCGCGTTGTTCACGAGGATGTCGATGCGCCCCAAGCGCGCCAGCGCGGACTCCGCCATCGCCCTCGTGCTCCCTTCGTCGGCGACGTCGGCGCGCACGCTATGACCGCGCGCGCCGAGCTCGGAGGCGACAGCCGAGGCGGCGGCCCCGTCGACGTCGGCCACGACCACGCTCGCGCCCGCGGCGGCGAGGGCGCGGGAGTACGCCTTCCCGATGCCGTGGCCTCCGCCGGTCACGATGGCGACGCGGCCGCCGAGGCGGTCAGGCATGGACAGGCCCGGCGGCGCGGACCGGGACGCGCAGGCGGCCGAGCCCGGTGATCGTGGCCTCGACCACGTCGCCGTCGTGGATCTCGCCCACGCCCTGGGGCGCCCCGGTGAGAATGACGTCGCCCGGCTCGAGGCGCATGACGCTCGAGGCGTACGCGACGATGCCGGGCACCCCGACGATGAGATCGCGCGTGCTCGCGTGCTGCTTGGTCTCCCCGCCGATAGCGAGGTGGATGGTGAGCGCGCCGGGATCCGCGATCTCGTCGGCCGTGGTGACCCAGGGCCCGAGCGGCGTGAACGTGTCCCAGCTCTTGCGACGCGACCGATCACCGGAGCCGCGCTCGGTGATGTCGAGCCCGATCGTGTAGCCGAGGACGTGCGATAGCGCGTCGGCCTCCGCGATCTGCGCCCCGCCACGCGCGATGACGAGCGTGAGCTCGCTCTCGTGATGGATCTCCCGTCCTTCGCGCAGCGGCCGTTCCGGGAGCAGGATCGCGTCGGCAGGACCGACGATCGACGACGGCGCCTTCAGGAAGACGTCGAACTGCAGGATCCAGGCGGACTGGTCCGTGCCGGTGCGCTCGAGGATCCGGCTTCGCATCTCCTCGGCGTGCTCGCGGTAGTTCACGGCGCAGGCGATGACCTTGCTCGGATTCAGGACCGGCGCCTGAAGGCGCACCTCGGCGAGCGGCCGCGCCGGCCCGTGCGCGTCACCGAATCGCGGTGCGATCTCGGCGAAGTCGCGGCAGAGACGGCGCCACCATCCCGAGAGCGGATCCGGATCGTAGAAGGGGACCAGGTCCGTGACGTCGACGATCGACCGTTCGTCCACGCTGACGACGCCGAGCCGCCGCTCGTCGAAGATCGCGAGCTTCACACGAGACGTCGGGGGGCTTCGCCCCCCAGCCCCCGGCCTGGCACCTCCCGAGGAGCTCCGCCCCCCGCCGGTTGGGGAGCTCCGCCCCCCAGCCCCCGGGCTCGCACCTCCTCGGGGGCGAAGCGCGGCATGACGTCAGACGCGAAGAGGCGCAGGCTCCGCTCGGCTTGCTCGTACGGGAAGTTGCCCCAGAGGAGGGAGAGGCTCGGCTCGACGTCGCCGAAGAGGCCGAGGGCACCCCGTACGAGCTCGGCGACGGCGTCGGGCGCGCCCACGAACGCGCGCTGCTCCCGCAGCACGCGCTCCATCGTCATCGTGTCGAGCTCCTTGATCACTTCCGCGTACCCGGGATAGGCGCTCGACGAGCGGGTCTGCCAGGCGGACGCGCTCGCCTTGAAGAGCGCGACGTACTGGTCCATCTGCGGCGTCGCCTCAGCGATGGCGCGGGCGTCCGTCTCGGCGACGTGCATGTGGAACGAGAGCTGGACCGGCGGCGCCGCGCGACCCTGCGAACCGGCGAACGCCTCGCGGTAGAGCGCGAGGTTCCTGCGGAGCGCCTCGAAGCTCGAGAGGTAGGGCACGACCATGAGCCGGTAGCCCTGACGCCCGGTCCACTCGAAGCTCGCGGGCGTACCTACCGCGGCGACGACGATCGGCGGATGCGGCTTCTGCACCGGCCGCGGGCTCGAGGTGATCGGACCGAAGCGGTAGAAGTCGTCCTCGTAGACGACGTCGGTCTCGGTCCAGAGACGCTTCACCGCCGCGATGCCGCCCTCGAAGCGCGCGCGGCTCTCGTCCATGCTCCGCTGGAAGGCGTCGAACTCCTCGGGCAGGAACGCACGGCCGAAGCCGACGTCGAGCCTGCCGCGCGAAATGCAGTCGAGCATCGCGGTCTCGCCGGCCACCTTGATCGGGTGGTTGAAGATCGGAAGGACCGCGCCCGTGACGAGGCGCACGCGGGTCGTGCGCGCCGCGACCGCGGTGAGGAACACGATCGGGCTCGGCGTCATGCCGCCATAGGGCCGGAAGTAGTGCTCGACCGTGCGGACATGGCTGAAGCCGAGCTCGTCGGCGAGGACCGAGAGGCGGAGGGCTTCGTCGAAGTAGCGCTCGCCGGGCTTCTGCTCCTGACGGACGGTCGAGAAGAAGTTGATGCCGAAGCGGACGGTCACTGGCTGCTCCCCTCGCGTGTCAGACCGATTGTGACCGAGCGAGCTCCCACGCGCGCAGCGCGCGCAGCGCGCGCTCGACCACGGGCCGGTCGACGAGCTGGCCTTCGAACTCGGTGACCCCCGCGCCACGGCGCGTCGCCTCCTCGAACGCCGCGACGATCCCGCGTGCGCGCGCGGCCTCGGCGTCGGACGGTGTGAACGCCTCATTGATCGCCGCGATCTGGTCCGGGTGGACGCAGGTCTTTCCGCTGAACCCGAGGCGGCGCGCCAGCACGCTGTCGTCTCGCAGCCCCGCCAGGTCGCGGATGTCCGGCCACACGCTGTCGAACGCGAGGATGCCCGCGGCGGTCGCCGCGACGACGACGGCCGAGCGCGGGTAGAGGAGCTCTCGGCCCTCGCCTTCGCGCCCGGCGGGAAGGCCGAGGTCGCTCGCCCAGTCCTCGGCGCCGAACATGAGCCCGCTCACGTGCGCGCTCGTGGCCGCGATCGCCGGCGCGTTCAGCAGCCCCTTCGCCGACTCGATCGACGCGACGAGCGACACGCCCGCGGCGCGGGCCGCGACGAGCCGGTCGGCCGCGAGGACGTCCTCCGCCGACTCGATCTTCGGGAGGACGATCCCCGCGGCACCGGGACGCACGACCCGGGCGATGTCGGCCGCGAAATCGTCGCTCCGCACGGGGTTTACCCGAACGAAGCGGGCCGGACGCGCCGGGTGCGGGCGCGCGAGGGCCTCGGCCACGATCTCGCGAGCGGCGTTCTTCTCGGCCGGCGGGACGCCGTCCTCGAGGTCGAGGATGGCGACGTCGAGACGGGCGAGGCCCAGCGCCTTGTCCACCATGTTCCGGCGGTGTCCCGGCACGAACAGGAGGGACCGCGCGAGGTCCATCAGTGCTTGAAGTGGCGCCGTCCCGTGAACAGCATCGCCATGCGGTACTTGTTCGCGGTGTCGATCATCATCGCGTCGCGGAGCGAGCCGCCTGGCTGGATGATGGCGGTCACGCCGGCGCGCGCCGCGACCTCGATCCCGTCGGGGAACGCGAAGTACGCGTCCGACGCCATCACCGCGAGCCGCGCGTTCTCTCCGGCCTTGCGGACCGCGGTCTCGACCGCGACGACGCGGGAGACCTGCCCCGGTCCGATGCCGACCGTGACGAGTCCCTTCGCGAGCACGATCGCGTTCGACGTGACGTGCTTCACGCAGCGCCAGCCGAAGAGAAGGTCGGTCAGCTCCTCGAGCGTCGGGCTGCGGTCCGTCACGACCTTGAAGTTGCCCTCGTCCACCGCGGAGTCGTCCGGCGTCTGCACGAGCATCCCACCGGCGACGCGCTTGTAGTCGTGAACGCCCGGCTCGATCTTGCGGTGCCGCGAGCCGACGATCGCGAAATTCGGCACGGCGAGAATCTCGAGGTTCTTCCGCTGTCGCAGGGTCGGGAGCGCGTCGTCCTCGAACCCGGGCGCGATGATCGCCTCGTAGAACGTGCCCTCCATCGCCTCGGCGAGCTCGCGCGTGACGATGCGGTTGGCGCCGACGATGCCGCCGAACGCGGACACCGAGTCGCACATGAACGCGCGGCGGTAGGCCTTCGTGATCTCGTTATCGGAGGCGATGCCGCACGGGTTTTGATGCTTGACGATCGCGGCCGTCGGCTGCGTGAAGTCCGACGCGACGCGCCAGGCGGCGTTGATGTCCAGCATGTTGTTGAAGCTCGTCGCCTTTCCGTGGAGCTGCTGCACCGAGGTCATCGCGCCGCTCTCGCCACGGACGCCATAGAAGGCGGCCTGCTGGTGAGGGTTCTCGCCGTACCGGAGGTCGCGGATCTTCCGCAGCGAGAGCGTCAGCTCGTCGGGGAAGGTCACGCCGGCCTCGACCGCGAACTTCGACGCGATCGTCGCGTCGTATGCGGCGGTGTGCGAGAACGCCTCCGCCGCGAGCGTCCGGCGCGTCTCGAGCGAGACCGACCCGCGCTGCGCGAGCTCGTCGAGGACGGCGCCGTAGCGCTCGCTCCGCGCCACGACGACGACGTGCTCGTAGTTCTTCGCCGCTGCCCGAAGGAGCGTCGACCCGCCGATGTCGATGTGCTCGAGGAGCTCGGCCCCGTGCGTCCCGGCCGCCGCGGATTCTCCGAAGGGGTAGAGGTTGACCGCGACGAGGTCGATCGGCTCGATGCCCGCCTGCTTGAGCTCATCGAGGTGCGAGGGGTCGTCGCGGCGCGCGAGGAGCGCCGCGTGGATCTTCGGGTGCAGCGTCTTCACGCGACCGCCGAGGAGCGAGGGCGTGCCGGTGACGTCCTCGATCGAGCGCGCGCTGATGCCCTCCGCGGCCAGCGCGGCGCGCGTTCCGTCGGTGGCGATGAGCTCCCAGCCGAGGTCGCGCAAGCCGCGCGCGAACACGTGGAGACCAGTGCGGTCAGAGACGGAGAGGAGAGCCCGCAGCGCCATTTAGTATAGCCAGCCCATGCCCTTCGATCCCGCGCATTTCGTTGAGCGTTTCTTCTCGCCCTTCAACAGCGAATCGCGCTTCTACTGGCCGGCGGTGGTGGCCGTCGGGGTCGCGCTCGTCGCGAACATCCTCTGGTACAACTGGCGCGTTCGGCTCGCGCCCGCGGAGAACGCGCTCAAGCCGTGGGCGTTCTGGATCAACGTCGTCTTCCTCATCTGGCTCCTCGTGCTGCTCATCGCGAAGACGCCGTTCTGGATCTTCACGCTCTCCGTCGTCGTCAACATCGCCGCGCTCGCGTACATGTACCTCTTCTACCTGCCGCCGCAGGAGGCGGCCTGGGAGCGCGAGCAGCGCCGGCGCGCGTACTTCCCCAAACCGGAGCGCAGGCGCAAGCGGCGCCGCCGGTAGGTCGGCCCGACGGGGTCGGGGGGTCATCTCGGTACCGCAGACCTAGTACCAACATTTACCGGCCGTTGCTCCGTGGCTGTGACACGGCGGGCATAACCCGCGGCGGATGCTCCCGGCGGCGGTGGGGGTGACGGGCTCCGAATAAGGAGAGGAGCGCCGCGCCGTGGGTGGTCGAGCGGGAGGGCGAGCCGCGAGCGCGGCCGGGAGTGTCGCGCGCCCGCATCTCGTGGGTCCTTTGCGACCGATCGGCACGCTCGTCGCCGCGGCATCGATCGCGCTCCTCATCCTGCCGTTCTTCTCGACGTTCGGCGAGCTGCTCACGCGGGCCGCCATGGCCGCGGGCTTCGACGAGTGGCTCGGTCAGTGGATCGCGCCGGTCGAGGGCCGCCTCGTGCACGGTGCCCTCGCGCTGCTCGGCATCCCGTCCGCGGCGGCGGGGTCACTTCTGTACGTCGGCAGCGGACCCGGCAGCCTCGCGCTGTACATCTCCTGGAACTGCGTCGGCTGGCAGACCGTGTTCTTTCTCGGGGCGTCGTTGCTCACCGGGCTCCAGGGTGAGTACACCGTGCGGTCGCGGATCGAAACGGCGCTGCTCGGGATCGCCGGCATCCTGAGCCTGAACGTCGTCCGGATCACGGTCGTCGCGCTCGTGGCGTTCGCCTTCGGCCAGGTGTCCGCGATCGTGGTGCACGACTACGGCAGCGTCATCGCGACCGTGGCATTCCTCATGGCGTTCTGGGTGTTCGCCTACAACATGGTCCTCGAGCGCACGGGCCCGTGAGCGCGGTCGTGGGAGCGATCTACACCGAGGACGCGCCGCGCGTCGCCGACGTCCCGAATCCGTGCGCGCTTTGCGACGAGCACCTGAGGCGAGCGCTCTTCCGCGTCGATGGAGCGCTGATCGTGGCGTGTCTGGGCTGCGGTCTGGTGCGGCAGGAGACGCGTCCAGCGGCGACCGAAGCCGTCTACGGCAGTACCTACTACACGACGGACGACCCCAAAGGGGGCTACGCGAATTACTTCCTCGACGCCGCGGTGAACCGGCGCACCTTCCGCCGCCGGGTCCTTTCGCTCGAGCGGCGTTACGGTACGCGCGGCCGGCTCCTCGACATCGGTGCCGCGCTCGGCGACCTCGTGCTCGAAGCAACGACGGCCGGATGGGATGCGGAAGGCGTCGAGCTGTCCGCCTACGCCGCCGCTCAGGCCCGGAAACGGGGGGCGGTCGTGCATGCGGGGCCGCTGGCCTCGCTCGGACTCCCGCCCGCGACCTTCGATGTCGTCACGCTCTACGACACGCTCGAACACCTCGCCGACCCGATCGCCGTGCTCGCTGAAGCGCGCCGGCTGCTTCGGCCGGGCGGTCTCGTCCACGTCATCACGCCGAACGCCTCCGGGCTCCAGGCGAAGGTCCTCGGACGCCGCTGGTATCACTACAAGCCGCGCGAGCACCTCTTTTACTTCACGCCCGCGACGTTGCGCGCCGCGACGGAACGCGCCGGATTGCGGTGGGATGGCTGGGCGCGCTCCCCTTCGTATCTCACGGTCACCTACATCTTCAATCGGTTGCGCTATTACGCGCCACGTCTCTTCGGCGCGCTCGAATGGCTTGGACGCACGTTCCGCGTCGGCCCGTTCGCCTTCTACCTCGACGTCGGCGAGATGGAAGCGTGGGCACGCAAAGAGGCCGACGCGTGATCCGAGTCCTCGTCGCCGAGGGTCACCCCGCGAGCCGCGAAGACCTGCGCGCGGTGCTCGCCCTCGATCGCGAGGTCCAGGTGGTCGGAGAGACACTTGATGGTCGCTCCACCCTCGAGCTCGCGCGGAAGCTGCATCCCGATCTGCTCTTCGTCGACGGCTCGGTGCCGGGTATGGGCGGGCTCGATGCGGGGGCGCTTTCTTCGGAGCTTCCCGAGACCGGAATCGTCTTCCTCCCGCCGGACCCGGCGTCGCACGAGGCGTGGCTCGGCGCGCCCGCGGGGCGCGTGGCCAAGGACGCGACGTCCGACGAGCTCCTGCACGCCATTCGGACCGCGGTCTCGGCGACCGCGACGCGCCAGCGTTTCGGCTGGATCCCCGAGGCGTGGCGTCGTCCGATCGAGATCCTTCTCGAAAGCGGCACGATCGCCGAGGACCAGGTCGACGCCGCCCTCGCCGAGTACTGCCGCGAGGAGTCTCTGGCGGACACGTTCATCAGCGGCGGTCTCACGACGCAGCGCGAGCTCACCGAAAGTCTCGAGCGTGCGAGAGTCGCTCCGCTCTTGTCGCTGAGTCCCTATCCCGAGCTCGGCGCTGCGATCGCGCCGACGGAGGCGCGGTTTTCCTCGGCGCACCTCGTCGACCCGGTCGACCCGATCGCCGCGCGCCGTCTGCCTATCGAGCTGGGTCGTTCGCTCGGCGTGGTGATCATCGCGACGAGCGGCGAGGAAGGCGTCGTCGCGATGGCCGACCCGCTCGATGAAGGCGCCCTCGCCGAGGCCGAACGACGCACGCAGCTGCGGCTCTTCCGTGTCGCAGCGCCTGTCGAGCACGTCCAGGACGCCCTTCTTCGGGCGTGGACGGGCCCCGGGACCCGACCGGTGCTCGCCATCCCGGATCCGTCGCTCCGGTCGGCCGCCGTGTTCGGGGCCATCTCCGCGGGGCTTTTCGCGGCGTTGGCCTTCGCGCTGCGTGCCGCGCTCGCGCCTCAGTACCTCTTCTCGGTCCTCGCGCTCTGCTGCGGGCTCTTCTTCTTCCTGTACGCGCTCAAGTACTACGTGACCTCCGCCGCCGTGATCCTGCTCTCGCTCTTCGGCAACCCCCTCTCGACGCTCGCGCGACGGGTGACGGAACACGGCGAGACCGGCGGCGGAAACGTTGCGCCGGACGAGAGCAACGGCGCCGACACCGCGCGGGGCGCACACAAAGAGGGCTACCGGACGCTGCGCGGAGAGCCGCTCGACGCCATCGGGTCCGTCGTGGTGAGCGATCCCTGGCTCAGGATGGGCGAGCTGCGCCTGCCGGCCGAGCAGCAGCCCTTCGTCTCCGTGCACGTCGCTTTGTACAACGAGGCCCGCGTCGTCGACCGGCTGCTCGCCGCATGCACCTCCTTCGACTACAAGAGCTACGAGGTCATCGTGGTGGACGACTCCACCGACGAGACGACCGCGCTCCTGGAGCGCTGGAAGAGCTCCCAGGTCCGGGTGATCCACCGATCAAGTCGCAAGGGCTTCAAGGGCGGCGCCCTGCAAGAGGCGCTTCGTCGGATGAACCCGCGCACCGAGTACGTGCTCATCTTCGACGCGGACTTCGTCCCGCCGGCCGACGCGATCTGGCACTTCCTCGACTACTTCGGCCGGCTCGGTCGCCCCAGGGACGGGAACGGCCAGGGCGTCTCGAACGGCGACGGCCACACCGTCGGCGGCGTGCCGCAGAACGGCGACCGCCTGGCGGCGGTCCAGGGCTACCAGTGGCACATGCTCAACGCGAGCGAGAACTGGATCACCAAGGGCGTGCGCGCGGAGTTCGCCGGCAGCTACGTGCTCGAGCGCACCGGCCAGGAGCTCTTCGGCGCCATGAAGATGATCTCGGGCTCGGTCTACATGATCCGCGCCGACGTGCTGCGAAAGCTCGGCTGGTCGACGTCCATCACCGAGGACTGGGAGCTGACCATTCGCCTCTACCTGGCGGGGTACAAGGTGCTCTACACCCCCTACATCCAGGCCCCCGCGGAGTGCGTCTCGACGGTGCGCCGTCTGGTCAAGCAGCGCATGCGCTGGGCCGAGGGCCACACCTACAACGTCAAGAAGTACTTCTTCCAGGTGATCAGCTCGCCCAATCTGAGCTTCAAGGAGAAGCTCGAGTTCTGCTTT
>VBDU01000050.1 GCA_005883625.1 Chloroflexota bacterium
GAAGTCGGGACACGTTACCGAGTCGCTGGGTCGCTTCCGGCTCGCCCGGCTCATGCCCTGGGAAATGCCCAGGCGCCGCCGCGACACGCCGAAGAAGCCGTCACGCCTGGCGCAGTTTGGCCTCGCCGCGGCAGCGGTCGTGGTCGCGACGGGGATCATCACGGTGGGCGCGCTCTCTGTGCGCGCCGTCGCCCAGAGCGACGGGCTCAACGAGCAAACCGTCATGGTGCCCGCGGTCCTCGGCACCGTCGTGCCGCTCGGTGTCCTCGCCCTCGGCTGGCTGCGCTTGCGCCGCCGCTTCACCGCGCTCGCCCTCGCCTTCACCTTGGGCCTCGGGACCAATGTCGCCTTTCTCGCGCACGCCGTACCGGCGCAGGCCGTGACGAACAACACGAGCGTGTTCACCTTCGCGCGGACGACCGGCTATAGCTCGCCGATGTCCGACATGAAACAGGGCTACACCCCCTCCGGGGCGCAGGCCTTCTGTCCGACCACGTACGGGTCCGGCGGTGGTGGCTACAGCTGGACGTGCCGCTACGCATCCGACGTGTTCTCCGCGGGACAGACGCTGAGCGCGGGCAACGCGACGGCCGACCTCTACCTCGAGAACGACAACCCGACGCCCACACTCGTGGCGGCGTCGGGCTTCGGGGCCGGTTCAGCCTCGAGCATCGCGATCCCTAAGCCGACCGGTGTCGCGAGCGGTGACGTTCTCATCGCGACGATCTCGGTGCGCGGCGGCACGAACAACGGCGCAATCACGAAGCCGTCGGCGAGCTGGAACCTGATCGACAGGATCGACAGCCTCACCTCGATCACGCTCGCCGTGTACAGCCTCGTCGCGGGGGCCTCGGAACCGGCCAGCTACACCTGGTCGTGGTCGACGGGCAATCAGAAATCGGCCGGTGGCATCCAGGCGTTCCGTGGCGTCGACACCGTCACGCCGATCGACGACCACGCCGTACAGAGCGAGACGAGCGGAAGCTCCACGCATATCGCGCCCAGCGTCAACGCGACGTACGGCAACGAGATGCGCGTGGTCGCGTTCGCAGACGCGACGAACTTCATCTGCAGCACCCCGTGGGACTTCCAGCTGGACGTCGTGGCGACGTCGACGGGCGGCGGAGCCGGATCGACAGACGCGACGAACAACGCCGCTCACTCGTTCCGCCTTCTTCCGCCTGGGGCGACGGGGACGGTGACCGGCTCCTGCGGCAACAACGACATCGGCGCGACCGCGCAGCTGACCCTGCGATCGGCCGCCGGCGCGTCGCGGACCTGCACCTTGCGGTCAACGTTCCCGCGGGCGCCGCGACCGGCGACGTGCTCGTCGCCACGATCGGGAAGACCGGCAGCGAATTCCTCGGCACGCCGTCCGGATGGACGAGGGTCCAGCACGTCGGCGACTCGTCGACGATGGACTTCGGCGTCTTCTACCACGTCGTGGCCGGGGGAGACCCCTCGTCCTACGCGTTCAGCTGGACCGGCTCGACCAACCGCTATGCCGCCGGCGGCATCACCGTCTACAGCAACGTCGACAACGACAACCCGGTCGATCTGAACGGCACGTGGGGAAGCGGCACGGGAAGCGTGACGAGCTTCCCCGCCCCGAGCATCACCACGACCGCTGCGAACGAGATGATCGTGACGGCGTACGGCGTCGCCCCCAACAACCCCAACTGGACGGCGCCGACCGGCATGACCGAGCGAGTCGATCAGGTGGCAGGCACCGGGTCGACGTTCGTCTCGGTTGCGCACGACGACGTGCTTCAGTCGGGCCCACCGGCGGCGACCGGAACGAAGACCGGGACCTCGAACGTGGCCGGTGGCGGCGGCGCGATCATCCTCGCGCTGAGGCCCGGCAAGACGCTGGGCTCCGGCACTGCGCAGGTCATCGGGCCGACCGCGGCGACGCTCGTGTCGACGACGTTCGCCACGAGTGCGGTCACGTTCACCGCCGGAGACCAGCTCGAGCTGGAAGTGGTCGCGCCGAACGATCCGGCGAACTGCGCGACCTGGCTCTCGTACGACGGCGGATCGCAGCCATCGAAGCTCACGGTTGCGACGGTCGTCCCCGAGGGCGTGGCGGGCCTGCTCCTTCTCGCGCCCGCGCTGCCGTTCGGCGCGCGCTGGTGGAAGCGGAGGCGGCCGTGACCACCGCGTTTCGCGCCGACTCGAACCTCACCGGTGCGGCGCGTCCGATCGGCACGCTCCTCGCCACGGCCTCGATCGCCCTGCTCATCCTCCCGTTCTTCTCGACTTTCGGCGAACTGTTGACCAACCTCGCGATGGCCGCCGGCTTCGACACCTGGCTTGGCCAGTGGATCGCGCCGGTCGAGGGCAGGCTCGTGCACGGCGCGCTCGCGCTCTTCGGCATCCCCTCCGGATACGACCGCTCGCTCCTGTATATCGGCAGCGGACCCGGCAGCCTCGCGCTTTACATCTCCTGGAACTGCGTCGGCTGGCAGACGGTCCTCTTCCTCGCACTCTCCATGGCGACCGGCCTCCAGGGCCAGTACACGCTCCGCTCGCGCCTCGAGGTCGCCGCGCTCGGCGTGGTCGGTATCGCGATGCTCAACATCCTGCGCATCACCGTGGTCGCGCTCGTCGCCTACTTCTTCGGCCAGCTCCCCGCGGTCGTGGTGCACGACTACGGCAGCGTCATCGCCACCGTCGCCTTCCTCATGGGCTTCTGGGCCTTCGCTTACAACGTCGTCCTGGGGTCCACCTCGCCTGGGGAGGCCGTCTCACCCGCGTAGGAGGCGACCCGACCTGACGGCGCGGCTACGTTTCGTTCAATGAGCGCGATCCCGAGCCTCCGCGCCGCCCTCATCGACCAGGCCGAGCGGGCCCTTGCGCGCGCGGAGA
>VBDU01000051.1 GCA_005883625.1 Chloroflexota bacterium
ATGCGCAAGCCCGCGAGAGCGGCGGCGGGCGAGCGCAGCCCCAGCATCCCGAGGACGCTGCCGAAGAAAGTCAGCGCCGCGACCGCGACGAATTGGTGATAGCTCGGAAGCTCCCGCACATCGTCGTCGAGGATGGCGGACAACGAGATCGTCACGAGATCGGGCCAGATGAGCACGGTGGCCACTCCGAGCGCTAGCACGGCGATCAGCGAGTCGATGAGCCATGCCGCGATCCGGATCCGAAGGGTGGCGGGTCGTCCAGGTGAGTCTTCCATGCCGACGACATCGGCGCTGACTTGCGGCGTTCCCGCCGCGGTCGCTACACTTGAAGCCTCGGTCCTTGGAGCGGCGGGGTCACACCTGTTCCCATCCCGAACACAGCAGTTAAGCCCGCCAGCGCCGAAGATACTCGGGACGTCGGTCCCCGGGAAAATAGGTCAGGGCCGGGATCAAACGACTTCGACGCGCGAGCGTTGAGGTCGTTTTGTTTTTCGCCGGATTCCTCCGACCGGAAGGCGGAGGCAGCAAGGCGCGGCCGCATTCATCGACGTGGTCGAGCACCCGCGCCGCGCCCTCTGGCGCATTCCTCCTGACCCGATCCAGCTCCAGGTGATCCTTGGCTCGCTCCTCGGCGACGGCCGGCTCGTCGGCGCGGAAGGCCAGCGCCGACTGCGCATCGCGCACGAGCCGAAGCGCGCGGACTACGTTCGCTGGAAATACCAGCGACTCGGCGCGTTCGCCGGCGACGCGCCGCGTCACGCCGGCGGGCACCTGACGTTCGAGACCGTCGCGCACCCGGTCTTCGAGGACCTCGCGCCGTTCTTCTACCGGCCCGACGGCGCGCGCCACGTGCGGCGCGAAGATGTCCTGCGTCTCGTGCGCCCCCTCGGGCTCGCCGTGTGGCTCACCGACCTCGGCAGGATCGAGCTCCGCGCCGAGGCCTTCCTCCCCGAACAGCGAAGGCTCGCCCTGGCGAGCTGAACGGGGCGCCAGGCGCCGCAGCCGCCCGGAGGGCGCCTTCGCGCTACGCGGCGAGCGGAGCGGGCGGGCTGATCTGCTGCGGCGGCGCGACCTCGCGAATCGTGACGGCCAGCTCCCTGCGGAGGTTCTGGATCGCCCTCCCGTGCAGCTGGCACGCGCGGGCCTCGCTGATCCCCATCCGGACGCCGGCCTCGCGCAGGGTGAGCGAGTCCCCGTAGTAGCGGGCGAGGACCTCGCGCTGGCGTACCGGCAGGCACGCCAGCGCGCTCTCCACCCGTCCCCGCAGGTCCTCGGCGTCGAAGCGTTCGCTGACATCGTCGTTGACGGCGCCGCCCGCGAACCCGCGGTCGAGGAGCTCGTCGAGCGATACGGTCGCTACCCCGCGGGGCTCGCCCCCCGTCGCGACGAGCGCCCGCTGCCGACGCCGGTCGGCGCGTCCAAGGTCGTCGACGCGGCGGACCTCGTCCAGGACGGCCCCGCGGATCCGCAGCGTCGCGTAGCCCTCGAACGGGACGCCACGATCGGGCTCGAAGCGGTCGACGGCGTCGATGAGCCCGATGAGCGCCGCCGACTCCAGGTCATCGGCCCCAGCGACCGCTCCGACGGGGACGTTCATTGCGCGCGCGATCCGCGAGGCCATCGGCACGTAGTGCTCGATCAGCGCGCAACGCGCCAGCTCGTCGCCGTCCAGCCGCCGAGCCCATAGGCCCACGAAGTCCACGTGCGCGTCCCCCTCCGCCGACGGCGGCCCACCGACCCCCAGCTTGAGAGTTCCCCCTCCCCGCAACCGGCGCCGCGCACTTTGGGCGATGACACGGGGAGGGTTAATCCCCGTTCGTGCACATTTGCGATACCCATTCGGAAGCGCCTATCTGAGCCCTCGGGCGCCGTTCAGGCGGGCTCTACCCCACCTGGCGATACCCGTTCGGACGGCGGGTGGCTTCGGACGCTACCCGGTCCGCTTGGTCACTCGATAAGTCGCCTTCTCAGCGCGAGGACCACCGCATGGGTGCGGTCGGTGGCACCGAGCTTGGCGATCAGGGTCTGGACGCCCTTCTTGACCGTGTCCTCGGCGAGGACCATCGCGCGTGCGATCTCCTTGTTGGTGTAGCCCTCGGCAAGGTAACGGAGGAGCTCGAGCTCCCGGGGCGTGAGGGGCTCGTGGATCGCGGCCGGCTCGACGACCTCTTCGGCGGGCTCGCCGTTCTCGGCGTGCTCCTCAGCGGCCTCAGGGGGCGCCACCGGCTCGGGCCTGCTGAGCGCGAGTGCCTCGAGCGACCCGAGCGCCGCGAGCCCGGCTGCCGCGGCGCGAAGCGCCGCCGCCACCTGCGCCGCGGGCGCCTCCTTGGACACGTACCCGTTCGCGCCGCCGCGGAGCACCGCGCGGATCACATCGGGCGCGCGCTCGATGCTGAACGCCACGATGGGGACCGCGGGAGCGACCGCCCGGAGCCTGACCACGGCCTCCGCCCCGGAGGCGTCGGGGAGGCTCAGGTCAAGGAGCACCACGTCCGGCTGGACCCCGAGGACGAGGTCGATCGCCTCCGCGCACGTCGCCGTGATCCCCGCCACGATCAGGCCCTCGCGCTCGAGGAGCGCCTGGACGCCGAGACGCATGACCGGGTGATCCTCGACGGCGAGCACGCGAAGCACCTCGCCGGGCCGGGCGCTGACCACTCCCTCCGCGCGCCCGAGGAACGCGAGAGTGTCGGTGGCCCGGGCGGCCTCGCCGGCGTCCTCAGCCTCGTACCGGCGTTCGCGCGCGAAGCCGACCCGTACCGAGCCGGGACCCGCCGGGGCGACTCGGGCGGCCGCCCCGAGCGCCGCTTCCCGCGACGGCTCGTCCTTGGCATGCACGCCGAGAATCCGGCCGTCGGCGCCGCGGACGGCGACCGCGTCGTGCCCGAGACCCTCCGCGACCCGTCTCACCGCGGCCTCGGGGTCACCCGCCGCCGCGCTCCTCGTCGCGTCCGCGAGCGCGATCGCCGCGCGGTGCTCCCGCTCCAGGCCGGCGATGGCGCCGACGGCGCGGAGCGTGACACCGAGATCGTTCGCCATGGTCTCGAGCACGCCGACCTTCTCGTCGAAGCCAAGCTCGCCGGTGGGCCGCTTCACGTTCAGGACGCCGAGGACCCGGTCTTTCGCCCGCAGCGGGAGGATGATCGACTCGCCGGCGTTCGGATCGCTCCCCTGGAACCGCGCCTCGGCGACCGGCCCGCGCAAGCGGACAGCCTCGCCGCTCGTCGCGACCCATCCCGCGATGCCTTCGTCGAGCGGCTGCTCGTAGCCCAGCGCGATCTCCGGCGGCAGGCCGACCGAAGCCCGCAGGCGCAGCGTGTCGCCCTCGACGAGCATGATCGACGTCGCCGCGGCGCCTATCCGCGTCGCGATCTCATCTGCCGCGCGCGCGAGCAGCGTGGAGACGTCGCGCGCCTCCTCGAGGCCGCGGAGGAGCTCGCTGTGCAGCGCGAGCCGGTCCGCGGATGACGCGACGTCACGCTGCGCCTGGCCCACCGCGCGCCCGTCGGCGATAGAGAGGGCGAGGAGCTCGGCGGCGGCGCGGGCGCTCGCGAGCTCGACGGCGTCGAACGGGATCGTGTGACGCAGGGCGCACAGCAGCGCGCCCTCGGTCGTGACCTCGATGCTGGCGAGGAGCGCGAACCCGGCCTGATCGTCCCAGCGCCCGGCCGCGACCGCCATTCCGCTTGGCGCGCCGGCGAGCGCGCGCGAGATGAGGTCGGGCTCGAGCATCGCACGCCAGTCGATGTCGGGCGAGAGCCGGTGCGTGAACAGCGGAATGAGGGAATCGCCGGAGGTCGCGAGAACGGCCGCGCCCTCAGCCCGGAGAAGGGCGGCGATATGCGCGAGACGCTCTGGCCATCGCGCCGTCGAGTTGACGGAGCCCCCTCCACCTGCGTGCTCGCAGGAGTCTAGTCGTCGGGTGGCTCTGCCCCCCGGCCCCCAAAATTTGCGCTCGCACCGGGGGTCCGAGGGGGCGCAGCCCCCTCGACAGGTGGCACGTCGTTTGCCCGACTGCTCGGTGTGGCCGTCGATCCCGAGACGATGGAGGAGCTTCTCGCGTCGGCGGAAGCCGACGAGCGCAGCCTCCGCCCCCTCCGGCCCGGCGAAGTCGTGGAAGGCACCGTCGCCTCGATCAGCGGCGACGAGGTGCTCGTCGACCTCGGGGGACGCTCCGCGGGGGTGCTATCCGCGCGCGAGGCTTCCGCCGAAGGCATCTCGCTCGCGACGGGCGAGCGTGTCATCGCCTCCGTCCTGCAGCCGGAAGGCCCGGACGGACGCGTCATCCTTTCGCTTCGGCGCGCGCGGAACCGGCGCCAGTGGTCGCGCATGAGCGAGCTCGTGAAGAGCGGCGAGGTGATCGAGGCGCCCGTCGTCGAGGCGAATCGCGGCGGACTCGTCGTGGATGTCGGCCTGCGTGGGTTCGTTCCGTTGTCGCAGCTCGCTACCGTGGGCAACCTCGCGCCGGCCGGCGAGGGCGGCGCGGTGCCCGACGCGCTCCGCGCATTCGTCGGCAAGCGCCTGCCGCTAAAGGTGATCGAGGCCGACGCGCGCCGCGATCGGCTCATCCTCTCGGAGAAAGCGGCCGCGCAGCATCTTCGCAAAGAGCGAAAAGCGCGCGCGGCCGAGCAGCTCGCGGAGGGCGACGTGCTGGACGGGATCGTCGCGAGCGTCACGACCTTCGGCGTCTTCGTGGACGTCGGTGTGGCGGACGGGCTCGTCCACCGCTCTGAGATCACGTGGGACAAGGGCGTGGAGCCGACGACGCTCCACAAGGCGGGGGACCCCGTTCGGGTGAAAGTCGTGGGCATCGATCGCGAGCGCCAGCGCATCTCGCTATCGATCAAGCAGCTTGCCGAGGACCCGTGGGCCCGTGCGGTGCGCGAGCTGCGGCTCGGCGAGACCGTCCAGGCGACGATCACGCGGGTCATGCCCTACGGAGCGTTCGCCCGGATCGGCCCGGGAATAGAAGGGCTCGTCCACGTCAGCGAGATCGCCGACCACCGCATCGCGACGCCCGACGAGGTCGTCCACCTTGGCGACGCCGTCCGTGTCCGACTCGTGTCGATCGATCCCGAACGGCGACGGATCTCGCTCTCAATGCGGCAAGCCGAGCGCGTTTGAGCGTACGGAAGCCGGACAAAGCGGGATGCGAACGTATAATCGGAACCTGACGATGTCTGGGCCGATATACCTTTAGAAGAGCGCGAGATGGGACCATTTGATCGATTCAACGACCGCGCGAAGAGGGTCCTTGCGCTCGCCCAGGACGAGGCCATCCGCTTCAACCACAACTACATCGGGACCGAGCACCTGCTGCTCGGCCTGGTGCGCGAGGGCGAGGGCGTCGCGGCTCGTGTCCTCGACTCGCTCGGGGTAGAGCTCTCCAAGGTCCGGACCGCGGTCGAGTTCATCATCGGCCGCGGCGACTCGACGACCTCGCCGAGCGAGATCACGCTCTCGCCGCGCACGAAGAAGGTCATCGAGCTCGCGATCGACGAGGCGCGCAAACTCGGCCACAGCCACGTCGGCACCGAGCATCTGCTCCTCGGTCTCGTCCGCGAAGGCGAGGGCATCGCCTCGGGCGTCCTCGAATCGCTCGGCGTCTCGCTCGAGAAGGTCCGCCACCAGGTCATCGCCACGCTCGGTCAGCAGCACCCCGCGCAGGCGGGCGAGGCGGCGGCCGCGGGCGGGAAGTCCGGGAGCTCGAAGACGCCGACGCTCGACCAGCTCGGCGTGAACCTCACGGCGATGGCGAAGGCCAGTCAGCTCGACCCGGTCATCGGCCGCGAGAAGGAGATCGAGCGGGTCATCCAGATCCTGAGCCGGCGGACGAAGAACAACCCGGCGCTCATCGGCGAGCCGGGCGTCGGCAAGACGGCCATCGCGGAGGGCCTCGCGCACCGGATCGTCAAGGGCGACGTGCCCGAGACGCTCCAGGGCAAGCGCGTCCTGACGCTCGACATCGGTTCCCTGGTGGCCGGGACGAAGTACCGCGGCGAGTTCGAGGAGCGCCTCAAGAAGATCATCGAGGAGCTCCGGCACGCCCACGACGTGATCCTCTTCATCGACGAGCTCCACACGCTCGTCGGTGCCGGAGCCGCCGAGGGCGCGGTCGACGCGGCGAACATCCTGAAGCCGTCGCTCGCCCGGGGCGAGCTCCAGTGCATCGGCGCCACGACGCTCGACGAGTTCCGCAAGTACATCGAGCGCGACGCGGCGCTCGAGCGCCGGTTCCAGCCGGTCATGGTCGAGGAGCCCACGATCGAGGAGACCGTCGACATCCTCATGGGCATCCGCTCGCGCTACGAGGACCACCACAAGGTCTCGATCACCGACGACGCCGTGAAGGCGTCGTCCGAGCTCTCGGCCCGCTACATCACGGATCGCTTCCTGCCGGACAAGGCGATCGACCTCATGGACGAGGCCGCGAGCCGCGTCCGCCTGCGCTACTCCACCGTCCCCGCGGAGGTGAAGGAGGCGCAGAAGGAGCTCGACCGCATCGTCACGGACAAAGAGCAGGCCATGGAGCAGCAGCAGTACGAGCAGGCGTCGACGCTACGCACGGCGGAGCGCCAACAGCAGGACAAGCTCCAGCAGGCGAAGGCCGACTGGCTCCTCGCGCAGTCGCAGAAGCGACCGGAGGTGACCGACGAGGACATCGCCGAGGTCGTCTCGATGTGGACGGGCATCCCGGTGCGCCGGCTCGCCGAGGAGGAGACCCAGAAGCTCCTCAAGATGGAGGAGGCGCTCCACGCGAAGGTCATCGGACAGCAGGTGGCGGTCACGACCGTCGCGCGGGCGGTCAGACGCGCTCGCGCCGGCCTCAAGGACCCGCGCCGGCCGATCGGCGTCTTCTTCTTCGTCGGCCCGACCGGCACCGGCAAGACCCACCTGGCGAAGCAGCTCGCTGAGTTCATGTTCGGCAGCGACGAGAACGTCGTGAAGATCGACATGTCCGACTACATGGAGCGGCACAACGTGTCGCGCCTCGTCGGCTCGCCGCCCGGCTACGTCGGCTACGAAGAGGGCGGCCAGCTCACGGAAACGGTCCGCCGGAAGTCGTACTGCGTCATCCTGCTCGACGAGATCGAGAAGGCGCATCCCGAGGTCTTCAACATGCTCCTGCAGATCTTCGACGAGGGCCGCCTCGCGGACGCGAAGGGCCGCAGCGTCGACTTCCGCAACACGATCATCATCATGACGAGCAACCTCGCGCAGAAGATGCTGAAGAGCGAGGCGGCGCTCGGGTTCCGGGCGACGACCGCGACCGGCGAGGATCCCGACGCCATGGCCGCGTACGAGCGCATGAAGGAGCGCGTCCAGGAAGAGATGAAGCGCTTCTTCCGGCCCGAGTTCCTCAACCGGATCGACGCGACCGTGGTGTTCCAGCCGCTCAACCGGACCGAGATCCGCCAGATCGTCGAGCTCGAGCTCGTGGGCGTGCGCAAGCAGCTGGCGTCCCAGGAGATCACGCTCGTCGTGACCGACGAGGCGAAGGACCACATCGCGGCGGTGGGCTACGACTCGAACTTCGGCGCGCGCCCGCTGGCGCGCCAGATCCAGAACGAGATCGCGGATCCGCTGGCGGAGATGCTGCTCCAGGGCAAGTTCCACCAGGGCGACGGCGTCCGCGTCCACACGGTCGAGGGGAAGCTCACGATCGAGAAGACCGAGGCCGAGGAGAAGAAGCCAGTACCCGTCGCGCCCTAGGCCGCTCGCCCGATACGCCGCTTCGCCGCCCCGCTGCTGGGCGTCCCGGAGACCTGCTTGAGCGCTCGACCGATGTTGTGCCATCAGTAGAGTGAGGCGCATGCCACCCGCTGAGGGCAAGACACGTCGAGGCGTCGCCGCGCTCAAGCCGAGATGTTCGGCCTGCGGGCGATCCGTCGCCCGCGGCCACAAGTACTGTCCTCGGTGCGGCGCCGCCGTCCTTCCCGCCACGTCCGCGACGGCAGGCTCGGGGCCTTCGCTCCAGGTCCCCGGCCGAGCGGTCGAGGACCTCGCGGAGGAGCGCAGACAGGTCACCGTCCTCTTCGCGGACCTTTCGGGCTCGACCACCCTCGGCGAGAGATTGGATCCGGAAGAGCTCCGTCTCGTCCTCGCGTCGTTCTTCAGCGCACTCTCTCGTCAGCTCCAAGCCTTCGGCGCCACGATCGACAAGTACATCGGCGACGCGGTCATGGCTGTCTTCGGCGCCCCTGTCGCTCACGAGGACGACGCCGAACGATCGATACGCGCCGCGCTCGCCATGCAGAAGGCGATCGCCCAGCTGAACGACGACCTGGAGCGGCAGCACGGCGTGAGACTGGCGCTTCGCATCGGGATCAACACCGGCGAGGTCGTGGCGGGACTGCTCGCCGGCGAGGTCCAATCCGCGTACACGGTCGTCGGTGACACCGTCAACCTCGCGCAACGCTTGGAGGCGGCGGCCCCCGCTGGAGAGGTCCTCATCGGTCCGGTCACCTATCGCGTCGTCAAGAACGATTTCGAGATAGAGACGCTCCCGCCGGTGACCGTCAAGGGAAAGAGCGCCCCGGTGCGCGTATATCGGATCATCCGCGCTTACGACGAGGACCGGGCCGTCCCCGAGCTCGCCGTGCTCGTCGGGCGAGACAAGGAGCTCGCCCTATTGCACGACGCGCTCACCGAGATCGCGACCGCCGGCGGCCGGTCCGCCTGCATCTCCGGTGAGCCTGGCGTCGGGAAGAGTCGGCTGGTCAAGGAGTTCAGCACGCGACTTCCCCCCGGGCACGACCTCGTGATCGCGCGGTGCGGCTCGTTCGAGACCGACACCCCGTACCGGCTGGTGGCACGGCTGATCCGCAACGCGCTCGGCCTCGGCACTCGTGCTGACGAGGCCGCGGCGCGCGCCGCCCTCGCCGACGGAACGGTGTCCGATCGCCCGCTGGACGACGCAAGCGTCAGGCTGATGCTCGAGGTCCTCGGGTATGGGCAGGGCTCGACGCTCGATCCTCAGACCAAGCATCGGGTCGTCGTCGAGCTCCTTCGACGACTGTTCGCTCGGCGGGCCGAGCGGGGTCCTCTGGTCATCATCCTCGAGGATCTTCACTGGGTCGATCCGGTCAGCGCCGCCGTCCTGGCCCAGGTCGCGCCCCAGCTCATGGACCTGCGCTGCCTGCTGGTGGCGACGAGCCGGCCCGAGTGGGAACCGGCCTGGCCGGCGATGCGCATCGCCCTCCAGCCGCTCGGGCACGAAGAATCGCACGCGCTCATCGGCGGCCTGCTCGGCGGACCGGTCGATCCCGTCTTGGGCGACGCGCTCCTCGCACGGACCGGAGGGAATCCGTTCTTCGCGGAAGAGATCGTCACCTCCCTCAAGGAGTCGGGTGCGGTCGTGGAGCGTGACGGCACGTGGACGATCCTCGGGGAGCTCGAGGAAAAGGTGCCCGAGACCGTTCAGGAGCTCCTGATCGCCCGGCTCGACCGGCTTGATGTCCGAGCGCGGCGGACGTTGCAGGCGGCGGCGGTCGTCGGCAGGACGTTCGAGCATCAGGTGCTCGCGCGCGTGGCCTCCACGCCGACGCTCCTCGCGGACTTGCGCTCGCTCGAGCAAAAGGGCTTCATCGAGATTCGTTCCGTTCGTCGGGCGCGGATCTACCTGTTCCGGCACGCGCTCATCCAGGAGGTGGCGTACAGCACGCAGCTCCAGGCTCAGCGGCGCAAGCTCCATGGTCGGGTGGGTCACGCGATGGAGGAGCTGCACGCCGACCGCACCGATGAAGTCGTGAACGAGCTCGCCTTCCACTACCGACGAAGCGACGACGACGCGAAGGCCGTGCACTGGCTCTGCCGGGCGGGCGACCGCGCGAAGGCGCTTTTTGCGAATCAAGAGGCGCTCGCCTCCTATAGGGCGGCCCTCGAGCGGCTGGGCGACCGGGACCTGCCGGTCGGCGCCGCCGGCATCCTGGAGCGGATCGGCGACGTGCAAACGGTCGTCGGCAAGTACGACGACGCCCTTGTCAGCTTTCGCGCCGCGCGCGAACGGGACGGGCTCGGCCCGGCGGGCGTGGCGAGGCTGCAGCGCAAGCTCGGGACCGCGCTCGCGCGGAAGGGAGCGTACTCGGACGCGCTCGCGGCGCTCGCGGAGGGCATGACGGCACTCGGCGATGAGCTCGATGTCGAAGTCGCGCGGCTCGGCGTTCGGATCGGTGAGGTCCAAAGCCGATCGGGGAACTACGCGGCCGCGCGGGAGATGCTGACGAAGGCGATCGACGTGGCGCGCCAGTTGGGCGCGGACGACATCCTTGCCGAAGGCCTCAAGTATCTCGGAGCGGTCCTGAATTACCTCGGCGATCTCCCTGGGGCGCTCCGGCTCTACGAGCGCTGCCTGGCGATCTACGACCGCGGCGGGGACATCGCCGGAACGGCCGCCGTCCGGAACGGCCTCGGGATGCTCCATTACCGCGCGGCCCGCTGGGACGATGCGCTCCGCGAATTCACCACGGCGTTTTCGCTCGAAGAGCGCGTCGGCGACCCATGGGCCGCGGCGATGTGCGAGAACAACATCGGAGAGGTGCACCTCTACCGTGGCGACTTCGCGGCGGCCATCGCGGCGCTGCAGCGGGCGCTGGACCGCTTCACCGCGATCGGATCCGAGTCGGAGGCCGCCCTTGCCCTTATGGGACTTGGCAACGCGCGCGTGCGCTCTGGCGATCTCGTCCGCGGTCGGAGCGACCTCGTAGACGCCCGCCGCCGCATGTTGGCGCTCGGCAAGACGCGGTATCTGCCCGCCGTCTACCGGCATCTCGCTTACGCCGACCTCCTCGGCGGCGACCTCGAGGGCGCCACGGCCTCCGCGGAGCGGTCGCTCGAGTACGCGCGAGCTGAGAACGCGTTGTCGCAGCAGGCCATGGCCGAGTGCGTGCTCGGGGAGATCGCCCTCGCGCGCGGCGACAAACCCGCCGCCCGAGCCATGCTGAACGCCAGTCGCGACCGACTCGCGGACCTCGGCGAGCTGGCCGAGGTCGAGCGGACGGACGCGGTGCTCGCCACGCTCGACGGCTAGCACGCGGCGTTCACGATGCGATGGGCCCGAAAGCGAATGAGGGTGACCCCTTTGGGGCCGCCCTCATCCTTCTCTAAGCCCGTCCCCGAGATCTAGGGATGTGCCCCGGTCTCGTGGTTGATGACGATCTGGATGTACTGCTCCACCGTCGTGTCGCAGCTGTCCTTCTCGGTGGTGCCCGGCGTCTGTCCGACGTGGAGGTCGAGCACGCGGATCTCGCCGTACCGTTCTCCGACGGGCGGCGGGGCGTGACCCGGACTCACGAGCCGGCACGCGAGGTGCTGATGGAATCCTGTGGGACTTCCGCCGATGTCGCCGACGTCGGCGAGCGCCCTGCCGACGAGCAGGAACAGGTTCGCGAGCAACAGGCCCACCACCAGCCCGACGACGAGCCTCCCGCGGAGGTTCGCCAGCCAGGTTCCCGGTTGAGCGTTCATCTTTCCCTTGCCTCCTCTCCCTCGTTGTCGTCGTTGTCGTTCAGGTCGGCATGTTTTCGGTGTTCCGGATTCACTTCACCGTCACGTTCTGGCAGCCTTCGACGGTCACCTCGGTCGTGCCGTTCTGGACGGTGCCGGTGAGGCATACCTGGGTGTCGCGCGGTGCAAGACCGGTCTGCTGGGTGCTGAACGCGAACACGGCATCGATCAACCCGTCCCCATTGAAGTCGCTGTCCTGACGGCTGACTGGGGCGGCGCCGGCCGGTCCGAAGCGCACCGACTTGGTCACGAGCTTTCTCGCGTCGAACGTCGGCGTCGAGACGACGCCGACCGAGACGGCCGCCTGGTTGAGGTTGACCGTATTCGACTTGCCCTGGTTGACCTTGATCGTGATGTCGGACTTGACGTACTTCGCCTTCTCGGCCGGCGTGTAGGTCTCGTCGGTCTCCGTCTGCCTCGGCGGGGCCGGGCGGAAGCCGGGCTGCGCGATCGCGCCGGTGATGAGCCGGAGCGCGGCCCAGTCGTTGCTGTCGCTCAGGAACTCTGACCGGGTCAAACCGACGGGCCATGCTTGGACGTCATCGCCTGTGGCCGCCGTCTCGCAGACCCGGTTCGTCCCGGTGCGGATCGCCTGCACCCAGACGTAGTCGTCTCCAGCCGGCGTCGTATCGATGACCCCGTTCACTCCGGCGGTGACGCAGACCCCGTCCTGGTTGCGCTCGTTATCGGCGGTGACGTCGGTGTTCACCGTCCCAGCGGTCGAGCCGTCGCAGTTCCAGTTGATGGCCGCGTCTCCCGGAGCTGTGGCTACGTACAGGCCCGTCGTTGCGCAGTAGTACCGGACGCCGAAGCTAGCCGCGTTCGCTCCGAGGCCCGTGAGTTCGTTCAGGGCCGTTTCGTCCAGAGGCGCGAGCGTCCCGTGCGAGTAATCGAAGTTGCCGGCGACGTAGTTCCCGTTCGCATCCCTCTTGATCACACCGGTGTTCTGGTACGCGTAGCTCATCACGCTCAGGTAGTTCGGCTTGTTGTTGTACTTGACGTTGCCCCCGTGGCCGAGCCCAAGACCGTGACCAAGCTCGTGCATGAACGTGCCGGCCTGGTCGTCCGGCGTGCCGACGCCGTGGGTCGTCGAGCCGCAGACCCAGGGCTGGAAGGCGCCGAGGCTCACGATGAAGTCGCTGCCGCCGCTCCCGGCGCTGCTGCGGGAGATACCGCTCGTGCCCGGCGCGTCGAAACGGTCCGCCGCGATCGCGTAACGGAAGAACGGCTCACGCCCGGAGGCGATGAACCCGCTCGTGTCCTCCTTGATCTCCTGGAAGAACTTCGCCGTCGTTGTGTCCCCGGTCGGGCGCGTCCAGTTGTACTGGTTGCCGACGACCGACCCGAGCTGGCTGTAGTGGGTGAGGGCGCGCGCCTTGCTGAGCGCGCCCCAGGTCGTGAAGCTCGTTGGGTAATTCGTGTAGTCGAGCGGGCTGTCGGGGCCCATGTCCACGCGCAGTCGGACGGGGGGGACGACGGCCGCAAAGGCATCGACCACTTTCTTGATAGCCGCGAAGCTCGGCCGATGGCTGTGGCAGCTGTCCTCCATCCAATCGAGCTGCACGAAGATGTTCCGCGTGCCCGGGAGCGCACCCATGGCTGGCAGGTTGATGAACTGGCAACCCGCGGTCCCCGACGCGCAGGTCGAGTTCGCCGTCGGGTTGTACCAGACGCCGTTGGTCTCCCAGTCGTCGAGCAGCCCATCCCCATCGGTGTCGAGTGCGACGGTCCAGTTGAACGTGGCCGGGGTCGCGTCCACGTTGCCGGCGCGGTCGACGGCGGCCACCGAGAATATGTGTGCGCCGACGGCAAGCCCGACGTAGATCCGCGGGCTCGTGCACGAGATGGTCACGCCGTCGAGCGTGCATTGGAAACTCTGGGGGTTCTCGTCGCTGATGAACCCGAATGTGACCGTCGTCGATGACGGATCAGATGGCACGCTCGTTGTCGACAGCGTCGCATTCGGAGCGATCGTGTCGATGGTGAAGGTCACCGTCGGGCCCGACTCCATGAGCCCACCCTTGTCGACCGCGCGCGCGTGTACCGTGTACGAGCCGTCCGCCGATGGCAGGGCGACTGCGAGCGACCAGGAGGTGGTTCCCGTCGCAGCGATGAAGGTCTCAGGGCTCAGCGTGAATCCGGAGCCGTCCCAGTACTTGCCGTTACTCCCCTTGATGCTGACTTCTTCGCGTTGCACGCCGGAGCCGCTTGCGTCGCTCGCCGTGCCGCAGATGTCGCCTGCAGCGGTCCCGCAGCCTCCGTTCCAGCCCGCGGCGTTGTAGAAGGCGCCGCTCGCAGGGAACGTGATGGTCGACGTCGGGGCTGTCGTGTCGACGGTGAAGCTGATCGTGTCCGAGTAGCCTGTGTTGCCCGCCTTGTCCTTCACGAGTGCCCGGGCCTGAGTTGGGCCCTGCGCGAGGGCCGTCGTCGAAGTGCCCGAGTACGGCGATGTTGTGTCCAGGTTGCCGTAGTTGCCCCAGGCGCCGCCGTTGCTGCTCACCTGGAATTGAACGCTCGTGACGGCGCTGCCCGTGCCGTCGGCGGTCGCTGTGAGCGTGGGCGTCATCCCGGTGACCGGTGGCGGCGTCTGTCCAGCGATCGCGGGCGCGGTCATGATGCCGGTCGGTGGCGTCGTGTCGACGGTTCCTGGGCCCCCACTGTTCGGTCCGCACTCGGTGCAGCTGCCATCGGTGGAGTTTTGGCTCGTGTTCCCTGCCACATCGGTGGCGTTTGCCCAGAAGGTCCGCGTGCCTTGCGGAAGGGTAATGTCCGTGTAGCAGACGTAGCTCGTGTCGGGCCCGGCCGTCGTCTGGCAGAGCTGCTCGGCTCCCTCGATGCCATTCGTGTAGACGCGTACCGTGCTGCCCGGCTCAGCCCCCATGCCCAGGAAGGTCGGGCTGGGATCGTTCGTGATCGTGCAATCGGCCCCCTGAGTGCACGGATGGCCAGGCGCGCAGTCGGCAGAGCCCTGAATGCAGGGTTGGCCGGGGGCGGCGGGCGCGACCGTGTCCTTGACCGCCGTGTCCGAACCAACGCCGCTGGTGTTGCTCGAGGCGTCGATCAAGGTGACCGATGCGGTGAGGACGCCGTCCGGCAAGCCCGACAGGTCCACGGTCTGGGTGATCGATCCGTTCGGAAGACTGCCTGAGAGGGCCGCCGAGCCGGCCCATCCGCTAGACGTCACCGAGCCGGAGATCGTGGTGCCGACCTCACCGCTGACCGTGATCTGCACGGCTGTCTTGTTGGCGGCGTTCACGTAGAGCGGCACGATGTCGACTGTCGGTGCGGCGGGCGGGACAGTGTCGGGTGCCGTGATCGTCAATACCTCGCTGCTGATGGCAACCTTGGCCGTGCTCACGTAGATCCGGTACGGACCGAGTGGCTGGGTAGGGAACGTCTTGAACGTCGAGCTAAAGCTGCCGTCAGTGAGCGCGACAGACGAAGTTCCGCAGTTGTCGCCCACACACAGGCCGTAGGGCGTGTTGAACGTCGCGTCGTCGAGGAGGTTCACGGTCGCGCTCGTCGCCGTCGACGGGAAGCCGCTGCCACTCACGGTGAAGTGCGCGCCGGCGGCCACGGATGCGGGGCTGAACGTGACGCTGGGCGCCGCTACGGTCCAGCCCGTGACATAGCTTGCGGTATTACCCGACGCGTCGCTCTGCCGTGCCTCGACGGACCAGAAACCATTCGCCAGGAGCACGACGACCGAAAAAGCGCCGGTCGAGGCGTTGCGCGTTGTCGTTCGCGTCAGGCGCGGCGTCCCCCCGGCGACCGTTCCGGGCCAGAGGTTCAACGTGACCGTGGCGGAGTCGTCGGTCGCCGTGCCCGCCGTCCCGCTCAATGTGATCGCGCCTGAGGTCGAGGTGCTGCCCGCCGCAGGAGCCGTGAGGCTGATGACAGGCGGTGTCGAGTCAACGACCTTGACCGCGAGCGACTGGCCTTCAGAGTGCAGCGCCTCGTTCGTCGACGCGAGCACGAGTTCGAATGGGAACGTATGAGTGCCCAGAGTCGCATCGAGCGGCACCGTGACGTTGAACGTGAACGTACCGGTCTGGCTGTTGGCGACGACATCTTGGGTGGCCGTCGCGTAGTGAGAATCGGAGATCCATCCGTTGTTCCAGCTCGCGTCGGCTGACGCAGCGACAGGACAGCAGTTCGCGAGGTCGACCTGCGACGCGGAACCTTTGACCCAGGATGTCGACCCGAGGTTGGTGGCGAAAACGGTCAGCGAGCCGCTTGCCCCGCGCTCGAGGGTCGGAGAACCGCTCGTGTCCGAAATATGCGAGTCGTATCCGACCACGGCGAACGCCGTGCCGGTCGAGAGACCCCACAAGCCCGCGACGGTCAGCACGAGAGCGCCGACCAGCGCACGAGCGACGACTCCCAAGCGGCGACCGCGAGGCGGCCGAGCACCTCGGCTCAAAGACATGGTGAGCGAACCCATCTCCCTCTCCCGCGCGTGCGTCCCTTCCCTGAACGCGTACGACTGGCCCGGACTATAGGAGTAGTACTTCTGGGCTACTACGCTCCAGGCCCCCCGCCTACATGTTTTTCCCCCACTGCGTCACCGGACTGATACCGCCTGCAACGAGCCGCTTTCGGCCCCTTGCCTGACAGCCTGCCGTACGTAAGGGCCCTCACCCATGTCAATCCGCCGAAGTCAGGATCTGCTTGCCCTCGGCGGGGCCATCAGATGAGCCCGAGCGCCTTCCAATAAGAAAGCCTCGCGAACACCGCGGCGAAGCGCACCCCCGTGAGCGCGGCGCCGAAGCGTTCGATCCGTGAACACCCCACCGCGCGACACATCACGCGTCATGAGGTACTCCAGCTCCTGGACAACGCGGCTCGCGAGGGCGACGAGCACAAGGGGCGCGACGAACATGAAGGGGTCATGTACGCCGGCCAGCGCGATGGCAGACCTCAACTCGCCCCTGTCAACAACTAAGACACAGAAAATTCACACGAGTCGAATGTCCTCATTCACGCCCGTCCGCCGGTCCCCCGATCGCACGAAAGGCAGAACAGGAGGGTCACCTCGTGCTTGTCCTTCGTTCGGCCGAGGCGGCTAGCTCCTCCTCCTTCAAGTCTCCCACTGGCATTCGCCGTGCTGACGAAGCGATTCACCGCCGGGCGCCCGCCGAATGACAAGGAGGGTCAGATGCGTTGGTCAGCAATCACGAGCGTTGGCCTTGTAGGCGTGGCCTCGATCGCACTGGCCCACGTGTCATCCGCTGCGTCATTGGACGACAGCTGTCCGCCCGGCTTCGGGGTCGTCGCGGCTTCGCCAGATACCGTCTGGGCCGATATGAATGCAGACGGGCACGTATGCGGTGTCCAGACCGACAACGGCACGCTCGTGGTCGTGGACAACGGACCTCCGGATACGAACGTCCGTGGATGTCCGCCGGCCGAATCTGGTTTCGCGAAGGTTGCCTGGCCCGCGACCGTGCCCCCCGATCGCAATAACGATGGGTACGCGTGCCTAAAGTTTGCGGGCGAGGGATTTCTACCGAAGGCGGTGGTGATCGACAACAACGTGCCGCCTCGCTGAATCGGACGCCCTCCGCCCGCCATGAGCGACAGCTTGACCGCGTTTGTAGCCGGGCCCACTTTCGTCGGTTCGTAGACCATCCCGTCGGGGACGCCCTCGGCGCGGGCGCGTGCGCGACCGTGACCGACGCGGCCGCCCGCCTTGCTTTTGCGCTCCGACGACGGCGATCCCCTCGATCTCGCCGAGGATGGATAACCGCGCGGATCGCGTCCGCCGTGCTCGCAGCGTCTATTGAATGCGGATGCGACTGTCCAACACACGCTCAGTCGGCAGCGGAAAAAAGAACGGCGTGAGCAGGGTCAGGTGGAGCGTGCCGACGCCGGGACCGCGGTTCGTCACCCCAGGGTAAGTTCCACCAGGGCGACGGCGTCCGCGTCCACACGGTCGAGGGGAAGCTCACGATCGAGAAGACCGAGGCCGAGGAGAAGAAGCCGTACCCGTCGCACCCTGACGACGCGCGCGGCCTCTCGATGAGCACGTTCTTTCAGACGAGCCCGAGCGCCCTCCAGTAGGGCAGGCTCGCGAGGATCGCCACGAAGCGGACCACGGTGAGCGCCGCGCCGAACAGCGTCCCCTGGCGATCGCTGAAGGCCTCCCCGCGCGAGGCGTCGCGCGTCATGAGGTACTCGAGGCCCTGGTAGGGGAGGACCCAGACGTTCGCCATGAGCAGGATCACGATCCCTGCCACGAACGGCGAGATTCCGAGTGCGGGTGCCGCCGGGACGATCGCGACCATGAGCAGCACCATCGCCGGACGCGAGGGCAGGACGATGCGGCTCGCGAGCGCGACGACCCCGAGGATCACGACGATCACGAGCGGGTCGCGCAGGCCTGCGGTGAGGGCGACCAGCCGGTCGGCGATCCAGCGATCGAGGCCGACCGCCCGGCCCACGTCCCCGAAGCCTTGGAGCGGGCCGAGAAAGAGCAGGAACGTCCAATCGATCGACGCGCGGAATCGCTCGCGATCGAGCGCGCCCGCCATGAGCACGGCGAGCGCGAGAACGCCCCACCACGCGGCGTCGACCGCGACGAACGGCTGCACGAGGCCGCCGATAAGGACGGCGACGGCGACGAGGGTCACCCGCTCCGCGCGCGTGAGCGGTCCGAGGACATGCTGCTGACGCCGTACCACCTGCGCGACCCCGGGTGGCGACGGCTCGGGTCGGAACAGCAGGAAGATCGCCGCGGTCGCACCGACGAGGCACACGATGCCCGCGGGAAGCGCGGCGCCAAGCCAGCCGGTCCAGCCGAAGCGCAGGCGCAGGTCCGTCGGGAGGAGCTGGACGAGGACGAAGTTCGTCGCGAGGCCGGTGAGGAAGATGCTCGAGAAGAACCAGTAGCCCGCGAGGCCGGCGAAGGCGATCGCCGCGCTGCCCCGGCTGCGTGGCGCATACCCGAGCGACTGCGCGAGCTCCGCCGCGACCGGCGCGATCGTCGCGACGCGTGCGGCGCTCTGCGGGACGAGCGGAGTGAAGAGGACCCCGCCGCCGACGAGCGCGAGGATCTGGCCCGCGCCCGTCGGCGGGAACAGGCGCAGCATCGCGAGCGCGCCGCGGAACACCAGCCCCGTCTGCGCCATCGCGCCAGCCACCGCCAGGCCGCCGAGCGAGACGAGCCATGACGACGTCGCGAATCCGCCGAAGGCGGTCGCGAGCGGCACGAGCCCGGTCGCCGCCCACGCGGCCGCGAGCAGGAGCGCGACCGCGAAATCGGCGATCGGCTCGAGGAGCCAGCCTGCCGTCGCCGCCGCGAGGAGCAGTGCGACGCGCCACCCCGTCGCGCTCATCCCCTCGGGCGGAGCGATCTCCCACAGGGCGATCGGGATGGCGACGCAGATCGCGGTCGTGAGGAGGCGCCGTCGCCAGGAGACCCGCGGCGGCTCGCGCTCGAGCGTCATCGGCTTCGCGCCGGGCGCCGGCTCGGGAGCGCCGACGTGCTCTCGCGAGCGGCGGTCGAGCTCGTCGGCGAGCGCGGCCGCGACCGTCAGCCCGACGCTCGGCCGGTCACGGACGAGCTGCTCGAAGCGCCGCCGCGGGAGCCGCCAGAGGACGACGTCGGTCGCGGCGCGCGAGGACGCGGTCCGGCGCGAGAGGAGCATGCCGAGCTCGCCAAAATGTCCCGGCGCGGCGACCCGCCGAAGGGAGAGCTCGCCGTCCGGCGACCGCACGCTGATGTCCACCGCGCCGTCCGCGATGAGATACAGGGCGTCCCCGGCCGCGCCCTCCTCGGCGATGACCGATCCCGCCGGGAAGCGCGTCTCCTCGAGGGCTCCGACGAGGCGCGCGGCGTCGAGGGAGGTGAGGTCGCGGAAGAACGGGACGCCCCGCAGCAGACGCTCAAGCTCGTCCTCCCGGCGCGCCGGCACGCGGGGAAACTACCGGTCCGGCTGCTCGTACGCTTACGCCGCCATGGCGACACGAACGCGCGCGGGTGCACGCGCGAAGTGCGCCGCATGCGGAGCGACGGTGCGCGCGAACGACCGGTTCTGCTCCACCTGCGGCACGCCCATCGCCGCCGCACAGGCCGCGCCCGTCCCACCGTCCATCGCTCCTGAGCCGGCGCGGATCGAGAGCTCGTCGCTCCAGGTGCCCGCGCTCGGCGAGGCCGCGCTCGGCGAGCAGCGGAAGGTCGTCACGATCCTGTTCGCCGACCTTTCAGGATCGACGCCCCTCGCCGAGAAGCTCGATCCGGAGGACCTCCGCGGGATCCTCAGCTCGTACTTCAACGCCCTCGCGCGGCAGATCCGACGCTACGAGGGCACGATCGACAAGTACATCGGCGACGCGGTCATGGCCGTGTTCGGCGCGCCGCTGTCGCACGAGGACGACGCCGAACGCGCGATCCGCGCCGCGCTCGCCATGCAGCGTTCCATCCAGACGTTGAACGACGACCTCGAGCGCCAGCACGGCGTGCGTCTCTCGCTGCGGATCGGCATCAACACCGGCGAGGTCGTCGCCGGGCTCCTCGGGGGCGACGTCCAGAGCGCGTACACCGTTGTGGGCGACGCGGTGAACACGGCGCAGCGGTTCGAGTCGGTCGCGCCGCTGAACCAGGTGCTCGTATCCGAGACGACGCGACGCCTCGCCCTCCACGCGTTCGAGTTCGAGACGCTCCCGCCGGTCACGCTGAAGGGGAAGGCCGAGCCCGTCGCGGCCTATCGCGTCATCCGGCGCCGCGACGACGAGATCGAGCCGGACGTGAGCCCGCTCATCGGACGCGAGGCGGAGCTGGCGACCCTCCGCGCCGCCCTGGAAGGCGCGGTCGCCGGCGCGGGGCGCCTCGTGCACATCCGCGGTGAGGCGGGCGTGGGGAAGTCGCGGCTCGCGACCGAGTTCCGTCTCGCGCTCGGCCCCGACATCGAGCGGATGTCGGCGCGCTGCGCGTCCTACGAGACGAACACGCCGTACGCGCTCATCGCGGAGCTCATCCGCGGCGCCTTCCGCATCCACGCGGTCGACGACGAGGCGGCCGCTCGCGCCGCGATCCTCGCGGGCCTCGAGCGGTTCGGCGCGCCCGCCGAGGAGAGCGCCACCGAGCTGCTCCTCGACATCGTCGGCTTCAGCGGAAGATCGGCGATCGAGCCGGAGCAGACCCGGCGCCTGCTGCTCCTCGTCCTGCGGACCGTCCTCGAGCGCGCGTCGCAACAGCGGCCGTTGGTCATCGTCGCCGAGGACCTGCAGTGGTGCGATCCGGCGAGCCGCGAGATCCTCGCCGAGCTGGCGCGCGATATCACCGGCCTGCGCGGCCTGTTCATCAGCACCGCCCGCGCCGCCTGGTCGGTGCCCTGGGAAGCGGAGCCGCTCGAGCTGGCGCCTCTCGGCGAGCGAGACGCGCGGGCGCTCATCGAAGAAGTGTTCGAGGGGCGGGCCGACGAGGCGACGGTGCGCGCGGTGTTCGACCGCACCGGCGGCAACCCGTTCTTCATCGAGGAGGTCTCGCGCGAGCTGAAGCGCGGCGGCTCGGTCGTGCCCGCGACGGTCCAGGAGGTGCTCGAGGCCCGGCTCGACCGGCTCGGCGACCGGCCCGGCCGCGTCGTCCGGGTCGCGGCGTGCATCGGGCAGAACTTCTGGTATCGCCTCCTCGAGCAGCTCGTCCGGGACGGACCGCTGGCGCCGGATCTCGCGACGCTCGAGGAGGAGGCGTTCGTCGTCGCGAAGGCGATGGAGCCGGAGCGGACGTACGTATTCCGCCAGGCGCTCATCCGCGAGGTCGCCTACCAGATCCAGCTGCTGGCGACGCGGCGCTCGACGCACACGGCGATCGGTCGCGCCCTCGAAGCGCTCTATCCCGATCGCCTCGACGAGTTCATCGACCTCCTCGCGTACCACTACGAGCGTGGCGAGGATCCGCTCAAGGCCCTCGAATGGCTCACGCGGGCCGGGGACCGCGCCCGCTCGCTCTACGCGAACACCGAAGCGCTCACGCTCTACGCCTCCGCGCTGCGGGTCGCGCGGGACGGCACCGGTCCGCTCGACGCGGCGGCGATCCTCGAGCGGATCGGCGACGTGCAGCAGCTCACCGGCAAGTACGACCTCGCGGTCGAGAGCTACCGCCAGGCGCGCGGGCGGACGCCTGGCCTTTCGCGTCCGGGCGTGGCGAGGCTCCTTCGCAAGGTCGGCATGACGCTCCGGGCGAAGGGCGAGTACGACGAGTCGCTCGTCACGCTCGGCGAGGCGAGCCAGATCCTCGCGGACGACGAGGACGTGGAGGCCGCGCGGATCGCGGTGCAGGTCGGGCAGATCCACTTCCGGCAGGGCCGCTACGAGGACGCGCGCGACGTCATTACCGAGGGCGTCGCGCTCGGCGAGCGGCTCGGTGCCGACGACGCGGTCGCCGAGGGCCTCAAGCTCCTCGGCAACGTCGCGAACAATGTGGGCGACCTTCGCGGCGCGATCGAGCTCTACGAGCGGACCGGCGCGGCGTACGAGCGCCTTGGGGACCTCGTCGGTATCGCGGACATCCACAGTAACCTCGCGATGCTCTACCGCCGCATGGACCGCTTCGCCGAGTCGGAGGCCGCGTACCGCGAGAGCCTCGCCCTGCGCGAGAAGGTCGGCCACGTCTGGGGCATCGCCACGACGCACAACAACCTCGGCGAGCTTCACCGCACCAGGGGCGAGCCGCTTGCCGCGATCCCGTCGTACGAGCAGGCGATGGAGATCTTCGAACGGATCGGTGCCCGCGTCGAGGCCAGCGTGGTCCTCATGAACCTCGGCGCGGCGCGGGTAGAGGCGCGCGACGTCGACCGCGGCCGCGCGGACTTGCAGGAGGCGGCACGCCACTTCGTCGAGCTCGGAGGCACGAAGTTCTTGCCGAGCGTGTACCGCGATCTCGCGGCGGCGGCGCTCGCCGCAGGCGAGCTCGACGAGGCGCACCAGAGCGCGGAGCGCGCGCTTGGCCTCGCCCGGGCGGGCAAGGTCCGGCAGACCGAGGCGGTCGTGCAGCGGCTCCTTGGCGAGATCGCCCTCGCGCGAGGCGACCGCGACGCGGCGCGCGAGCTCCTCGGGGCGAGCATCGAGCTGCTGCGCTCGCTCGACGAGGCCGCGGAGCTGCGCAAGGCGGAGGCGGTGCTCGCGAAGGTCTAGCGCTCGCGCGCTAGTGAACTTGGATGTTCCCCCCGCCGAGCGTGTTGGCGATCCGGTAGCTCGGACTGTCGAACGAATGAGTGGCGTCCCACACGCGGATCTCGAATGTGTCCGTCGCGCCGCTGCCGTTGTCGTAGACGATCACGCGGAAGTGCAGCCCCGTGGTCGCGCCGCTCGAGGCGAGGCCTTCGAACTCGGCGCGGTTGCCCGAGATCACGAGCCAGCTGAACGAAGTCGCCTTGAGGTCGATCCCGGTCTCCTTGAGCACGAGGTTGAGGCTCCCGATCGGATCCATTGTGTTCGGCTTGTACTTCACGTTGAAGCCGAAGTTCGTCTTCTTACCGGTCGGCACGCCGCTCGACCCTGTCGCTGTCGTCAGCACCCAGCCGCCGCCGGTGACGAAGGTGGACGGATCGGAAACCGGGAGGACCTCGGTGGCCACGGCGGCGCTGAAGTAGTCACTGACGAGGCGAGCGTCGATCCGGTAGAGACCCGCGGCCAGCTGCGTCCCATCCGCGTCCGAGAGCGTGAGACTCGATGTGCCGTCCTTCAAGACGGTCGCCGTTCTGACGAAGGGGGCGCCGACGTCGGGCGTGAACGTGTAGTCGATCCGCGCGAGCGAGTAATCGCCGGCGGCACCGTCGAGCGGCAGGTCCTGGATTGTCGCCTTCAGCGTGATCGGCCCGACCGGCTTGGGACCGAGCTCAGTCAAGCCGACCGTGGTCGTCTCGATCGCGACGTCGAACTCGAGCGTTGCCGTCGAGCTGAAGTAACGCGCGTCCCCGGGGTAGTCGATGCGAAGGCCATAGTGGCCGGGCCGCAGGCCGCCGAAGTCGAGCGTGTCGAGCACGATCCGGCCGGCGAAGTCGGTCTGCGTCGCGAGAGGCGGCAGGTCGGCGCCGGCGGCGGGATGCACGACGATCTCGACCGGCTGGTCGTTGAGCGTCACGCCGCCGGTGGTCTTGAGCGTGCCGATGACGGCGTTATCCGAGTACTGCAGGCCGCTCGGCGTCTGCGGGGTGATGCTCGTCAGCGCCGGCTTGACCATGACCTCGGCGCTGTCGCCGCTGCCGAGTGCGCTGTCGTCACCGGCGAACGAGGCGCTCACGTCGTATGGCACCTCGCGCGGCGCCTGGGTCACGTTGAACGTCGCCGTCGAGATCGCGTCCGTACCGACGAGCGCCGTGAGAGCGCTCTTCTGCGTCCCGCCGAACTTGAAGTCGACCGTCTTCCCGGCGAGCGCCCCGGCGGCCGTCGACAGCTTCGCCGTGACCGTGAGCGTGCCGCGGTACGTCGCCGTCGCCGGCGCGCTCACGAAGAGCGAGGTGGACGTCGTCGGGGGCGCCTGCGTCGCCGCCTCGAGCCGATAGAGCAGCCCGTTGTTCGAGGCGACGCGCACGAGCGCCGCGCCACCGACGGCCTGGATCATGAAGCGCATCGCG
>VBDU01000124.1 GCA_005883625.1 Chloroflexota bacterium
AGCTCGCGCGCGACCGCGTTGAGCGAGCCGTGCAGCCGCAGGTACGCGTCGAGCGTCTTCACCAGGTCGGCGTGCCGGTCATCGGCCAGGGGGCCGAGGATGCGCTCGGCGAACTCGCGGATGTCGCTCTCGGGCCGGCCCAGGACGAAGCAGTAGGGGCCGAGGTCGTCGAACGCGGTCACGTGTCCCTCGCCGTTGATCGCGCGCCCCACGGCGACGGCCTGCTCCGCCTGCAGCATCGCGAGATGCGCGCCGGTCGCGCCCTTCTTCGGGCCGCCGAAGCCGACCGAGAGCGCGGGATCGCCGACCGCCGCGGCGACGCGCGAGCGGACCGTCTCGGCGAGGGCGCGCGCGTCGATCGGCGCGTCGAGCTCACGCAGCGCCACCACCGTCCCACCGCGGGCGCGCATGACCCGCGCGGGCGGTGCGAGCTCGGTCACCACGACGCGCAGGCGAGCGCCGACCGTCGCGTCCCGCGACGCGACCGCGATCGCCACGTACTCCCCCGTCCCGCTCGTCGTCCGCCTCCTCGGGGCCGGGGGCGGAGCCCCCGACATGAGCCCCCGGAATGAAGAAGGCCTCCCATCTCGGGAGGCCTTCCTGGAAGTCCGCTGTGTCGAGCTCGCTAGCCGCCGCCTCCCGAACGCGCTCGGTCCGTCCCGCAAAGCGGGAGGACTGCGAGCACGATCGAAAGGACGAGCCGCGACATGTGCAGGGTGACCTTACAGGGGCAGTCCGAGAGGGTCAATGCTGTTGTGTCAGCATCCAGGGTCGCCACGAGGTGTCGCGCCTTCTCGTGATCGTCCTGCTCGCCATCACGATCGGCGCCGCGTGCGCCCCGCAGCGCGGCCCGGCGGCCGGCGGCGGCACGCTCGTTTTCGCCTGGCAGGAGCCCGAGACGCTGCATCCCTTCTATTCCACCGGCACGCAGACGAACGCGCTCGTCTACCGCGTGGCGGTCGAGGGCCTCGTCGGCGTCTCGCCCGAGGGCACGCCGCGACCCGTGCTCGCCACCGAGATCCCCTCGACGGCGAACGGCGCGGCGCGCCTCGACGATGCGGGCGGGATGGTCGTGCGCTGGACGATCCGCGACGGCGTTCGCTGGTCCGACGGCGCGCCGCTCACGAGCGCCGACGTGCGCTTCACCTGGCGCACCGTGATGAGCGATCCGAAGGTCGCGACGCGCGAGGGCTACGACCGCATGGCCGACGTCGAGACGCCCGACGAGCGCACCGTCGTCGTTCGCTACCGCTCCATCGATGTCGCCTATGCGACGCGCTTCGACGCGCTCCTGCCGCGCCATCTCCTGGAGGGCGCCGACGCGGCCGCGGTCGCGGCCTACGCGCGCGCGCCGCTCGGGACGGGCCCCTTCCGCATCACCGAGTTCGCAAGCGGCGACCACGTCACCGCGGAGCGCAACGCGGGCTATCGGAGGTCGATGCCGCGCTCAGTCTCGGCGAGCCCGACGCCGCGGATCTCGAAAGGGAGCGCGACATAAGCGTGTTGAGCGCGATCTCGCCCGCGGTCGAGACGCTCGCCTTCAACCTGGCGCAGCCGGTGAGCGGGGACATCGCCATACGGCGCGCCCTGCTGCTCGCGACACCGAAGGCGGGCATCGTCGAGAAGCTGCTCTTCGGCCGGACGCGTCCGGCGGCGACCGAGGTCCCCTACGGCTGGGCCGCGCCGAAAGCGCTCGCGCAGGAGGGCTACGACCCGGCTCGGGCACGCGACGTCCTCGAGCGCGCCGGCTGGCTCGCCGGCGCGGACGGCGTGCGCGCGAAAGCCGGAGTGCGCGCGTCGCTCCGCATCGTGAGCACGACAGGCAACCGGCTGCGCGAGCAGATCGAGCAGGTGCTCGTCGACGAGTGGCGCGCGATCGGCGTCGAGGCGCGCATCCAGAACGTCCCGAACGCAACGCTCACGGGCTCCTGGCAGTCGGGCGGACTGCGCAAGCGCGGCGAGTTCGACGTCCTGCTCGCGCAGACGGGCATCACGGGCGCCGATCCACAGAGCTATCTCGCCCAGCGGCACCGCTGCGAGGCGGTACCGCGCGCCGAGAACAACGGCGCGGGGTCGAACTACGAGCGCCTCTGCGACCCGCGGATCGACGCGCTCCTCGACGAGGCCGGGCGGACGCTCGACCCGGAGCGGCGGCGCGCGATCTACGCCGACGTCCTCGCGACGCTGAACGAGCGCGCTGCGCTGACGTCAGCGGTCTTGTGACACCATCCGCGAAACGTGGATCGCTACAAGCTCGCGGTCATCGGCGGCGACGGCATCGGCCCCGAGGTGACAGCGGCCGCGCTCACGGTCCTCGACGCCTGCGAGCAGCGCTTCGGGTTCGAGACGGAGCGCGAGCAGATCGGCTGGTCTTCCGCGCGCTATCTCGAGAACGGCGAGCGCGTGACGCCGGAGATGATCGACGGACTGCGCCGCTTCGACGCGATCCTCCTGGGCGCGCTCGGCGACCCGCGCGCGCCGCGCGGGCTTATGGAGCGGGACGTGCTCATCGGCATCCGCCGCCGGCTCGACCTCTTCGTGAACCTGCGCCCGATCGTCCTGTACGACGAGCGGCTCTGCCCGCTGAAGGACAAGAGCGTGCGCGAGGTGCGCTTCTTCGTCATGCGCGAGAACACCGAGGACGTGTACGCGCAGGCGGGCGTGCGCGAGGGCAGCGGGGCCAACGAGCAGGCGCGCGTCGAGATGCGCTTCACGCGGCCGGGCGTCGAGCGGATCGTCCGCTACGCCTTCGAGCGCGCGCGCGAGCTCCCGCGCCGGCACGTGACGCTCGTCGACAAGGCGAACGCGATCCCGGTGCAGGAGCTCTGGCGCGAGGTGTTCGAAGAGATCGGCGCCGGCTACCCCGACGTCGCGCGCGACGCGATGTACGTCGACGCCGCCGCGATGTGGATGGTGCTGAAGCCGGAGCAGTTCGACGTCGTCGTCACGACGAACCTCTTCGGCGACATCCTCACCGACCTCGGCGCGGCGCTCATCGGCGGCCTCGGCGCCGCCGCCTCGGGGAACATCCATCCGGGGAAGGTCTCGATGTTCGAGCCGGTCCACGGCTCGGCGCCGAAGTACGCCGGGAAGGGCGTCGCGAGCCCGGTCGGCGCGATCGGCGCGGTCGCGCTCATGCTCGACTTCCTCGGCCAGACCGACGCGCGCGCCGCGATCAACGACTCGCTCGTCGCCGGATTCCGCAGCGGCCTCATCAAAGGTGTCGACGCCGG
>VBDU01000008.1 GCA_005883625.1 Chloroflexota bacterium
GCCGAGCAGCTCGAGCGCGACTACGGGCGATCGTTCGTTCGCCGTCCGGCGGTCTACGTCTTCGCGACCCGGACCAGCTTCGCTACCGGGCTTCAGCGGCTTTTCGGCGCGCGGGCGACCGACGCCGGACTGCTCGCCGCGGCGAACGGGGGCGTCACCCTTCCGCGCTATGGCGCCGTTGCCATCAACCTCGAGAACGTCCCGTCCGACCGCGACCTCGCGATCGTCCGGCACGAGCTCACGCACGCGCTCGTGCACGAGATCGTCGGGCCGGATGCGACGTTGCCGGCCTGGTTCGACGAAGGGCTGGCCACGCTCGAGGAGCGGAGGCTGCGTGTCGATGACGACGCGACGCGAGACACGGCCATCACGCTCACGCTCCTTGCCGATGGCCGCGGGGACCTCGCCGCGCTCGGCTCGCCCGCACAGTGGGTGACGCAGAACGCCGCGCTCGACGGGAAGGCGTACACCGTCGCCGCGGAGGCGACCCGCGTGCTGCGCGAGCGCGTCACCGCCGCGGGCCTCGTCCGTATCCTCGAGGAGACCGGCCGCGGGACCGCCTTCGCCACGGCCTACGCGAACGTCGGCGGCGAGGCGCTCGCCGACTTCGAGCGGGCGTTCCCCGCGCGCCTCAGCTCCCAGTACGGTCAGGCGCGCATCGTGGTACGCCCGTCCGCGGAAGGCGTGCGCTGGAGCGCTTCCGGGTTCGCGCCCGGGGCCGCGGTGACCGTGGAGATCGAGGGGGCCGCGTATCGCGTCGAGTACACGGCGACCGCGGATCGATACGGCATGTACGAAGCGGTCTTTGGAGGGACCGCGCCGTCAGGCGAGTACGCGATCCGCGCGACCGGACGCGGACGAAGGGCGACGGCGAGCGTTCGCGTTTGAGCTCGACCCGCCCAGCGCGGAGGCCGAGCGGCCCACGCGCTAGGCGAGGCTCCAGGGAGAGCCGCGGAGCGCCGGGGCGAGCTCCTCCGGCGGGAGCGGCGCACCGAAGTAGTTCCCCTGCGCGAGATCGCAGCCCAGCGCGGCGAGCCGTTTGTACGCCTGCGCGGTCTCGACGCCTTCGGCGACCGCCTTGAGCCCGAGGCTGTGCGCGAGGACGATCGTGGATCCCACGATGGCCTGGCTGTTCGCGTTCTCCTCGAGGTCGAGGATGAAAGAGCGGTCGATCTTGAGCTGATCGACCGGCATCCGGTGCAGGTAGGCGAGCGACGAGTAGCCGGTCCCGAAGTCGTCGATCGAGATCGCGACGCCCATCTCGTGCAGCTGCGTGAGCGTCGCGAGCGTCCGCTCGACGTCGGCCATGGCGCTCGTCTCCGTCACCTCGATCCGCAGCGCACTGGGCGGGACGTTCCACGTGCGGAGGAGGTTGTCGATGACCGCGGGAAGCTCGGCCGAGCGCAGGTTGCGGAGCGACATGTTCACCGCCACGTCCCCGCGACGTCCCTCCTCGGGCCAGAGGTGCGCGCGCTGCCGCAGCGCCTCCGCCAGGGTCCAGAGGCCGAGCTGCCGGATGAAGCCCGACTCCTCGGCGAGCGCGATGAACTCCGTCGCCGGGACCATGCCGCGCTCGGGATGCCGCCAGCGACAGAGCGCCTCGACCGCGACGACCTGCCGCGAGCGCATGTCGACGATGGGCTGGAAGTGGAGCGCGAGCTCGCCCCGCTCGATGGAGTGGCGAAGGTCGCTCGCGAGCTCGATAACCGTCGGGCTGTACCGATCGGCGCCTGGCTCGTACACCGCGCAATCCGTGTCGGCGCGCTTGGCCACGTACATGGCGACGTCCGCGTGGCGCATGAGCGTGTCGACGTCGTTGCCGTGGTCCGGCGAGAGCGCGATGCCGACGCTCGCCTCGACGAACAACGTGTCGCTCCCGATCACAACGGGCGTGGCCAGGCTCGCGCGGATGCGCTCGCACACGTCCATCGCCTCGCGCACGTCGGTGATCTGCGGGAGGAGGATCGCGAACTCGTCGCCGCCGAGCCGCGCGACCGTGTCGGCGGCGCGCACGGCCATCCGCAGGCGGACCGCGACCTCACGAAGCAGGTCGTCGCCCATGGGATGGCCGAACGTGTCGTTCACTTCCTTGAAGCGGTCGAGGTCGGCGAAGAGCAGGGCGAGCGACGTCCCGTGGCGTCGCGCCGCGAGCAGCGCCTGCTCGACACGGTCCTGGAGGAGCGCGCGGTTCGGGAGGCCGGTGAGCGAGTCGTGCAGCGCCTGATGCGCGAGCGCCTCCTCGGCGCGCACGCGCTCCGTGACGTCGCGTGACGACGACTGGATCTCGACGATCGCGCCCTCGGCGTCGCGCACGGCGCGCGTCGCGAGCTCGAGCCATACGAAGGTGCCGTCCTTGCGGCGCATGCGGAGCGTGAAGCGGCGCGCGCCGCCGTCGGCGGCGACCGCGCGGAGCGCCGTGAGTGCGTCGGCCGCGTCGTCCGGATGGACGAAGTCCTCCACGCGGGTGCCGAGCAGCTCGTCCGGCTCGTAGCCGAGGATCGTCCTCGCGGCGGGCGAGACGTACAGGCGGCGACCGTCGGGATCGAGCCGCGTGATGAGGTCGGTCGAGTTCTCCGCGAGGAGCCGAAAACGCGCTTCACTCGAGCGAAGGTCGTCCTCCATGCGCTTTCGGTCGGCGATGTCGCGGATGAAGGCGCTGAACACCCAGCCGCCCTCGCTCCTGGTCGCCGAGACGGTGAGCTCGACCGGAAGCTCGTGGCCGTCGCGATGCTGTGCCTCGATCTCGATGCGCCGGCCGAGGATCGTCCGCTCCCCGGTGGCAAGGAATCGAGCGAGTGCGGCCTCGTGGCGGCCGCGATAGCGCTCGGGAATGATGTTCTCAGTGAGGCGATGGCCCATCGCCTCCTCGCGCGTCCAGCCGAAGAGGGTCTCCGCCCCGGGACTCCACTCGGTGATACGGCCGGTCTCGTCCAGAGTGACGACGGCGTCGAGCGCCGAGTCGATGATCCCACGCAGGCGGGCCTCCGACGCTTGGAGCTGGAGCTGGACCGTCCGACGGGCGACGAACCCGCCGATCTGGTCGGCGACCGCCTCGAGCACGGCGAAGAGGTCGTGATCGACCTCCCGGCGCACCTCGCGGCTCCAAAACTCGATCGCGGCAAAGACGCGGTCGCCGTGGCGGATCGGGAAGCAGAGCACGGTGTGCAGCCTGGCGTCGGTCGCGGCCTGGGCACGCGTGAACCCGGGCTCGACGCTCACGTCGGAGATCCAGGCGGACGTCGCGGACGCCCAGACGCGGCCGGGAAGGCCCTCGCCCTTGCGAAGCTCCCGCGACCGGCACGCGGCGAACCATGCGTCGAGACCGGCACCGTCGGACTGCCAGGTCTCGCGCACGTGCATCACGTTCCTCGCGGCGTCGACGCGCCAGAACACCGCCGCGTCCCAGCGGAAGCTCTCGCCGAGGGTCCGCAGGATCTCCTGCCGTACGTCGCGGTGCCGGCTCGCACCGGCGATGACGCGGGTGACGGCATGGACCGTCTTGAGATGACGCTCGGCGCGCGAGCGCTCGGTGACGTCGACCGCGAGCCCGACGACGCTGTAGGTCTCGCCCCTCGCGTCGCGCAGCGGCGCGTAGTCCACGTCGAACGCCACGCCGCCGAGGTCGACTTTCGTCTTCACCGCCTCGCCCTCGAGGGCGCGCTCGATGCTCCACACGATCGCGGGGACATTCGCGTACATCTCGATCGCCGACCGGCCGATGGTCTCACCCGGTGCGAGGCCGAGCCGTTTGAGGGCGCCACCCTCACTGAGCAGGAAGCGGCCGTCCCTGTCGAGGACGAACAGCATGACGGGCGACGTCGCCACGGCGGCGCGGAGGCGCGTCTCAGCCTCGTGCTGCTCGGCCTGGGCGCGGCGCTCGGCGGTCACGTCCATGAAGCTCGTCACGATGAGCGCGGGCTCGCCGTCAGCGCCCATGACCGGCACGGCCTCGCCGAGCAGCCAGACATCCGTGCCGTCGGCGCGCACGACGCGCGTGACCTCGCCGCGGATCGCGCGCTTCTCGCGAAGCGCGCGGACGGACACGAGGTCGTCGCGGGTCAGCGGCGTCCCGTCCTCGCGGAATCGCGCGACGCCGCCGAGGAGCGGCTGCCCGACGATCTGGTCGCGCGTCGCCCCGAACATACGCAGCGCGGCGTCGTTCGCGTGGACGAGCGTGCCCCCGCCGTCGCGCACGATGATCCCGCACGCGACCGCGTCGTATACGTGACGGATCAGCCGCGCGGCGTCGATGCCTTGCCGCGGGTCCGCTTCCACCCTCACCGCGATTCGAACGCTATCGGTGCGCGACCCTCGCACGAACGGCGCGGGCGGATCGAATCCGCCTCCTCGGCCCCGGTTGCTACCGCTCCGTAACCGGGCCGACCGCGGCCGCCGCGAACCGCGTCGTCGTCATTACGGACGGTCGGTCGCGAAGAGATCGGCTTCCCCCGGCGAGCCGCCTCGGACGAGGTCGGCGACGAGCGCACTCGCCGCGGTCGCGAAGGCCAGCCCGTGCCCGGTGAACCCTCCGAGGGCGAAGACACCCTGGCGCCATCTGCCCGCGTACGGGAGCGCGTCGTGCGAGAACCCCATGATCCCGGCCCAGCGGTGCGTGACCGCGGCGTCGGGCGCGTGCCCGCGGAGGAAGGTCTCGAGGGCCGACTGGATCGGCTCCGTCGTGCGCTCCTCTTCGCCGACCTCGACGTCGACGGCGAGATCGCGCCAGCCGCCGACGAGGATCCGTCCATCCTCGCGCTGGCGCCAGTACCGATAGCCGCGATGCGCGTACGCAGGACGAGCGAAGACTCGCCGCCCGAGCGGCGCCGTCGCGAGCATCTGGCCGCGCACCGGCCGGATCCGCAGGGGCAGGAGGTGCGAGGCGTAGGCGTTGACGCACACCACGACGGCGCCCGCGGACACGCGGGCGCGCCCGGTGCGGACGGCGCCGGCGTCGATCGCGGTGACGCACGTGCGCTCGTGGAAGGTCGCGCCCGCGGCCTCCGCCGCGCCCGCGAGGCCGCGAACGTAGCGGACCGGGTGCAGCTCGCCGTCGTCCTCGTAGATCGCGGTGCGCTCCTCGGGGACGATGCGCGCGCGGACGCCTTCGCTGGTGAGGCGCTCGACGCTGGCGCGCATCTCGGCCCACTCGTCGTCGTCACCCGCGATCTGCGCCGAGCCGTGCCAGCGGAGGTCGCAGTCGATACGGTGCCGCGCGACGAGCTCGCGCACGAGCTCCTGATTGCGTCGCGTGAACCGCCAGATGCGGAGCGCGTTCGGCTCGCCGTAGCGTCGCGACGCGACGAGGAAGTTCTCGGCGACGCCCGCGAGGAGGAACCCGGCGTTCCGCCCGCTGGCGGCCTCCGCGATCGTCCGCGCCTCGAGCACGAGCGGCCGCGCGCCCGCTCGGGCGAGCCAGTACGCGGTCGCAACGCCGGCGACGCCCGCCCCGATGACGACGACGTCCGCGCTCGCGTCGTGATCGAGCGCCGGTCGCGGCTCGGGAGGTGATTCGTCGAGCCAGAGGCTCATGCGTCCGCGCACGGTAGCAGCGTCACGCACCGGCTCGTTCCGGTACCGTTGAGCACCGCGCTCGACGCGAAGGCGCAGGCGGGGTTGAGGTGGGGATGGTCCGCGCACGCTCCATCGCGTTGTCGCTCGTCGCTCTTCTCGTTTTGTCCTTGCTTCCGTTCGCCGGGCGCGCCGCGGCCGTGTCCACCACGATCGTCATCAGCCAGCTCTACGGCGGCGGTGGGAACAGCGCCGCACCCTTTTCGAACGACTACGTCGAGCTGTTCAACCGTAGCAACGCGCTCGTCGATCTGACCGGCTGGTCGCTCCAGTACGCGAGCGCCACCGGGACGGGGAATTTCGGGAGCGCGACGAACCTCATCACGCCGCTCAGCGGGTCCCTGTCTCCTGGCCAGTACCTGCTGGTACAGGAGGCGAGCGGCGGTGCGACCGGTGCGCCCCTGCCGGGGCCATTCCTTACGGATGCGACTCCCATCAACATGAGCGCGACCGGCGGCAAGGTCGCGCTCGTAAACACCGCGACACCTCTCGGTTGCAACGGCGGCTCGACGCCCTGCACGCCCGCGGCACTGGCGACGATCGTCGACCTGATCGGGTACGACGGCGCGAACTTCTTCGAAGGCGCCGGCCCGGCGCCGACGTTGAGCAATACGACCGCGGCATTCCGCGCAGGGTCGGGTTGCACGGACACGGATAGCAACGCGGCGGACTTCATCGCCGGCGCGCCCGCCCCGCGCACGCTGCTGACGCCCGTCTTCATCTGCGGGTCCGATGCCGCTCCGAGCGTCGCGGCCGTCTCGCCCGCGAGCGGCGCAGCGGGCGTCGCGGTCGACGCGAACGTCACGGTGACGTTCTCCGAGCCGGTGAACGTGGCGACGGGCTGGTTCTCGATCTCGTGCGCAGCGAGCGGCGGTCACTCGGCGACGCAGAGCGGCGGTCCGATGAGCTTCACGCTGGACCCGGATGCCAATTTCGCCTCGGGCGAGCAGTGCACGGTCACGTTGTTCGCGACGAGCGTCAGCGATCAGGACACAAACGATCCGCCGGACAACATGGCGGCCAACTTCAGCTGGTCTTTCACCACCGTCACCCCGTCCGTACCGATCCACGACATCCAGGGCGCGGCCCACGTCTCACCGAAGAACGGTCAGACCGTCTCCAACGTACAGGGGATCGTCACGGCGAAACGCTCGAACGGCTTCTACATGCAGGACCCGAATCCCGACTCCGATCCGGCGACAAGCGAGGGGATCTTCGTGTTCACGAGCAGCTCGCCGACGACGGTGAGCGTCGGCGATGCGGTGACGGTGAGCGGGAAGGTCCAGGAGTTCCGCCCCGGAGGCGCGTCCTCCGGCAATCTCACGACGACGGAACTCTCCGGTCCGACAATCGCAGTCGTCTCGCGAGGCAACCCCTTGCCGCCGCCAATCGTCGTCGGCACCGGTGGCCGCGTCCCGCCGAGTACGGTCATCGAGGACGACGCGAGCGGCGACGTCGAGACGAGCGGGACGTTCGATCCGGCGAGTGATGGGCTCGACTTCTGGGAGTCGCTCGAGGGCATGCTCGTCCAGCTCAACGACGCGATCGCCGTCGGGCCGACGAACGCGTTCGGCGAGACGCCCGTCGTCGGCGACGGCGGCGCGAACGCGAGCCTGCGGACGGCTCGCGGCGGGCTCTTGCTCCGGCCGAACGACGGCAACCCCGAGCGCATCGTGGCGGACGATTCGATCGTCGCCATGCCGAAGCTGAACGTCGGCGACGGCTACAGCGGTCCGCTCGTCGGCGTGATCGACTACAACTTCGGCAACTTCTTCCTGGAGGTCACCTCCACCACCAGCCGCATCGATCGCGGGCAGCAGCGCGAGACGACGGCCGCCCCACGGCTCGCCCAGCTTGCGATCGCGACGTTCAACGTCCAG
>VBDU01000072.1 GCA_005883625.1 Chloroflexota bacterium
GGGCAGGAATGTTGGATACGTCAGCACGACTGGTCCTGGAGTCACGGCGTCGCCGAAGCCGACGTCGATCTGGATGCGATCGCGCGCCTTTCCGAGGTAGGCGTCGAGGTGAACCCGCAGTCCGCCGTATCGGTCGTCCTCGCGGATCGACTCGACCGAGACGCTCTCGGGATCGAAGCGCACACCATCTTCAGGAGCGGCGATGGCGGCGATCACGGCGACGATCCGGCGGAGCCCATCGAGGTCCGGCTCCATCGCGAGCGCCTCGAGATCGATGTCCTTGGTTGGTCTGGTGAACGGGCGCGCCTCCGGTTCGGCTCGAGCGAAGAAGAGCAGCGCGCCCTTGAGCAGGAAGCTGTCGCGAGAGCGCGAGATGCTGAGCCGATAGAGAAAGCGTTCGAGGAAGTAGAGCTTCAGGGACCGACTGGAAGTCACGGCCCTGCTCCTTAGAGACGGTGAAGAGCCGTTGGCGCACTGACGCGTCGACATTCCGGATCTGGTCGAGCCTTCGGGTCACGTGAGGGCTTCGACGTAGGGGCGGATGAGTCGCAGCACCCGTGTCGCTCGGGCCATCTTGAGGAGGTCATCGACCCAGCGATCCGATCGGTGGCGCAGATACGCCTGCAGCGCCTCGAGCGCGATGTCCTTTCCGACGATACGGCGAAGCCGGAACGCGTCGCAGATCGCCCGCTCGGCGTTGAACACGCGCAGCTGCTGACCGTGCGGCCCGCGCTTCACCTCGAGGCCGAGGCGCATGAGGCGAGGCCGGAACTCGTAGAAGCGGATCGGGGGATACGCCACCCTCGGCTGCCAGTGATCGCGCGGGATCGCCATCTCGATCACAGAAGGATTAGCGGTCGTGAGCCGGTGGTAGGCGAGCGCGGAGGTGAGGCAGATGACGCCCTCGGGCACGGCGGCGCAGGCCTCGAACAGGGTCTGGTCGGCGGTCTCGGGCGCCTCGGTCGAGCGATAGAGGCCGGCCCGCGCACGCTCGATCACGCCTTCGTCCTGGAGACGACGGAGCCAACGGGGATGGATGCCGTCGGCATCGAGGTCCCGACGGCGCAGCCAGCCGCTCCGCTGCAGCCTGCGGAGCAGCTGCTTTCTGGTGTCAGTCGTGGTATCTCGCCTTATACGACGAGAGTATGGTACAAAACCTCCTCCCTAGCAATACCTCGGAGTAGGATTCGTACCATCCGAAGCGCGGAACCGGGTCTCATTGCCGAGCGCTCCCGAGGAAGGGACCTCGGGATCCTGCCAGGGCGGGCTGATCGGGAGTTAGCCGCCCGTGACGATGAACTCCATCGGATAGTCGTGGAGGCGCTCGACGCCGGCCTTCGTGACGCGCAGCGTCTCACCGACCTGCAGCCCCATGCGCTCGTCGTCCTTCACGACGTTCGGCTGCACCACCACGACCATGTCCTCGCGGAACACGAAGTCCTCGCGCCAGCCGCCGCGCTTGGTGCGGCGCGTCTGGATGATCGGCGGCAGCTGGCTCGCTCCATGAAGCAGGTCGTCGTAGATCGTGTAACCGCGCTCGTGGACTGCCTCCGCCGCGTCGAGCACGTCGCCGACGGTCGCGCCGTCGCGGAGCACGTCGCGGATCCGCTCGTACGCCTCGACGGCGACGTCGTGGAGCGCGCGGTACGCCTGGGTGGGCGCCTCGCCGACCGCGTACGCGCGGTGGATCTGGCCGGTATAGCCCCAGTGCTCGGCGCTGATCTCGGTGATGAGGACGTCGCCCCTCGCGATGACGCGCGAGGACTGGAGCTGCGACGGCACGCCGATCTGCGGATCGCGCATGGGCGTCGTCGCCATGAAGTGGATGCCGTGCGTTCCGCCCTCGCGGCCGTAGCTCGACTCTACGATCGTCGCGAGCTCGTGCTCACGCATGCCCGGCCGCACCTCGCGCTCGAGCGCGCGCATCGCCAGGTCCGTGAAGCGCGCGGCGGTCCGCAGGAACGCGAGCTCCTCGGCGCTCTTGATCGCCCGCAGATCGCGGACGATGTCGCCGGCTTCAACGAAGCGAAGACGCGGGAAGCGCTCGCGCAGCGAGTCGACGTCGTGCCACCGCCATGCGCCGACGAGGCCGACGGCGCGGCCGTCCGGGAGCGATCGCTCCGCGATGGCCGTCATCACGGCGTCGATCGACCGCGCGCCCGCCCAGCGGACGTCGCCCGTGATCGCGACGCGGCGCGCGTTCGGCACGTGGTTGTACAGCTGGACGAGGAGCGTAAGGTCGGCCTCCCGCGGGACGACGAGGAACGCCTCGCGCGTCCCGGGCCAGTTGCTGAGGTACGCGATCTCCGCGGTGTGGCGGGCGCCATAGAGAAGGAGGAGCGCGAGGGCGCGCTCGTCCATCTTCGCGCGGACCGCCGCGAGCCGTCGCGCGAACTCGGCATCCGAGAAGGTGGGATGGCCGTTGCGCTCGAGCACGGCCGATAGAGTACGGACCGCGGACGCTAGGATTCGCCTGCGGCGTGCACTTTCCGTGAAGGAGGCGCGACCAGCGTGACCGAACGCGTTGCGATCTACCCCGGCTCGTTCGACCCGCCCACGAACGGCCATCTCGACATCGTCGAGCGGTCTTCGCGCCTCTTCGATCGCGTCGTCGTCGGCGTCGGCCGCAACCTCGCGAAGAAGACGGTCTTCTCCGCCGACGAACGCATCGAGCTCATGCGTGAGGCCTGCGCGAAGTACCGCAACGTCGAGGTCACGAGCTTCGACGGCCTGCAGGTCGACTTCGCGCACGCCTCGGCGGCTCGCTTCATCGTGCGCGGGATCCGCGCGCTCTCGGACTTCGAGTTCGAGTTCGAGATGGCGAACATGAACCGGACGCTCGCCGCGGGGATCGAGATGGTGTACCTGATGACGGCCCCCGAGTACCTCTTCGTCTCCGCGTCGCGCGTGAAGGAGCTCGCCGCCTTCGGCGCCCCCATCGAGAAGTTCGTGCCCCCGAACGTGGCGAAGCGGCTCAAGTCGCAGATGGGGAAGCAGGGCATGCGCACCGGGGCGACCGAAGCGAACGATTAGCGTGACCACGCTCCTCGCCGTCGACGCGGGCAACACGAACGTGGTCGTCGGCGCCTACGAGGGCTCGAAGCTCCTCGCGACGTGGCGGACCGCGACGGAGGCGAACAAGACCGAGGACGAGCTCGCGATCACGCTCGACGCGCTCCTCGCGCGCGAGGACCTCTCGCTCGACGACGTCGACGCGCTCGTGCTCGGCTCGGTGGTGCCGCCGCTCACGATGTCGTTCACGCGGCTCGCGGAGCGCTACCTCGACCGGCCCGCGCTCGTCATCGGGCCCGGCGTGAAGACGGGGGTCCGGCTCCGCGTCGACAATCCTGCCGAGGTCGGCGCGGATCGCATCGCGAACACGCTCGCCGCGCATCGCCGGTACGGCGGGCCCGCGATCGTCGTCGACTTCGGGACGACGACGAACTTCGACGTGGTCTCCGCGGAGGGTGACTTCCTTGGCGGCGCGTTCGCGCCCGGGCTCGAGGCCTCCGCGGAGTCGCTCTTCCTGCGGGCGGCCCGGCTCTTCCGGGTGCCACTCACGCCACCCGCGGCGGCGATCGGGAAGAACACCGCGGACTGCCTTCGCTCGGGGATCATGTTCGGCTACGTCGGCCTCGTCGAGGGCCTCCTCGAGCGGCTCATCGCCGAGCTCCGGCCGGCCACGCCCCGGATCCTCGCGACCGGCGGCCTCGCCGCCACGATCGCCCCGCTCACGAGCGGTATCGAGAAGGTCGACGACGACCTCACGCTCGAGGGCCTCCGCCTCCTCTGGGAGCTGAACGCCTGATGGAGCGAGTGCGCGGGCGTTTCGTGGTGCTCGCGGTCACGGGATCGATCGCCGTGTACAAGATGATCGAGCTCGCGCGCCGTCTCACCCAGGCGGGCGCGACCGTGCAGGTCGTCATGACGCGGTCCGCGACGGAGTTCGTGACGCCACTCACCTTCCAGGCCATCACGTACCGACCCGTCGAGGTCGAGATGTTCGCGATGCAGGACGAGCGCGCGGCGGGACACGTTGCGATGGGCCGCGAGGCGGACGTCGTCGTCGTCGCGCCGGCGACCGCGCACGTCCTCGCGCGCCTCGCGCATGGCTTTTCCGACGACCTCATCGCGACCACCGTGCTGGCGACGGACGCGCCGGTCATCGTCGCCCCGGCGATGGAGACGCACATGTGGCAGAACCCTGCGACGCAGGCGAACGTCTCCGCGCTGCGCGCGCGCGGGGTCCGCGTCGTCGAGCCCGAGAGCGGCCCGCTCGCCTCGGGCGAGGCCGGGCCGGGCCGGCTCGCCGCGCTCGAGCGCATCGCCAGCGCGATCGACGACGCGCTCGCGACATCGGGCGCGCTCGCGGGGCGGCACGTCGTCGTCACGGCGGGCCCGACGGTCGAGGCGATCGACCCGGTGCGGTTCGTGTCCAACCGTTCGAGCGGGAAGATGGGCTACGCGATCGCCGCGGCGGCGCGCGACGCCGGCGCAGAGGTCACGCTCGTCACCGGCCCCACGGCGATCGCGCCGCCCGCCGGGGTGCGCACGTTCCGCGTCGAGAGCGCCGAGGAGCTGCGGGACGCCGTGCTTGCCACGCTCCCGCGCGCCGACGCGGTCGTCATGGCCGCTGCGGTCGCGGACTATCGACCGATCGAGCGCGTGGATCGCAAGCTGAAGAAGAAGGAGCTCGGCCGGGAGCTCACGCTCCGCCTCATCGAGAACCCGGACGTGCTCAAGGCGATCGTCGCCGCGCGGAGGCCGGGGACGATCGTCGTGGGTTTCAAAGCCGAGACAGGCGACGCGACGGCCGAGGCCGGGCGCATGCTCCGGGAGAAGAAGCTCGACCTCGTGGTCGCGAACGACGTGAGCGACCCACGCTCAGGCTTCGGCTCGGAGGACGACCGGGTCGCGTTCGTGAGCGCCGACGGCGTCGAACAGCTGGACCTCCTGCCGAAGAGCGACGTCGCGCGGCGCCTTGTCGCGAAGCTCGCGGAGCGGCTCGGCAGCCCGTGAACGAGCGCGACGCGGCCGCGGTCCCGCGCCTTGTCGCCAAGCTCGGGCGCGACCTCGAAGCGCTCGACGAGCCGATCCGCCAGTGGGAGGAGGCGCGCGAGCGCGCCTTCAGCACGGCGTTCGATCGCAAGGACGGCCCGCTCGGCGCGCTCATGGGACGTCTACCGCAGGCCGCGGCGGCCGCGGCCGGGGTCGGGACCGGCCCGGTCGAGCGAGTCTTCGCGGTCTTCGACGAGATCTGCGACCTCTATGCGCGCTCCGATCCGGGAACGTGCGCCGCGCTCCGCGAGATCGTCCACGAGCACAAGGCGCGCGGGCTTCTGCCGGGCTACCTCTCGCACTGCGCGCGCGTCCTCGAGCAGGGCGGGAGGCAGGAGTGGCTCGAGCGCGGGCTCGCGGCGGCGTCGATCGACGACCAGCGCCACGACTATCGCGACTGGCTCATGAGCCTGGGAGACCTGTACCTGTCGGCCTTCCTGCGCGGACTCCACCCGGGCCCGGCACTGAAGCGCATGGCCGAGCGCTCGAACGACCTCAAGCCTCGCGGCGGCCCGACGCCCACGCGGGAAGCGCTCGAGCGGTTCGAGGAGAGCGCGTACTTCGCCACGTCGATCCTGCCGCGGCTTCGCTAGGTGGCGGTCGAGTGGGTCACGTTCGACTGCTACGGCACGCTCATCGACTGGGAGCGCGGGATCACCGATGCCCTCCTACCGCTCGCGCCGCCCGGAACGAGCCGCGAGGCGCTCGCCGAGTGGTACATCGCCATGGAGGCCGAGTTCGAGGCGGAGGGTTACCACCTCTATAAGCACATCCTCGACCGCGTCAGCCGGCGACTCCTTGAGGCGCTCGATGTCCCGGTCGCTCCCGACGTCGCGTCGCCGCTCCCGACCTCGGTCGGCGAGTGGCGGCCGTTCCCCGAGGTGCCGGCGGCGCTCGCCGAGCTGCGCGCGGGCGGGCGCAAGCTCGCGATCCTCTCGAACGTCGACCGCGACCTGCTGGAGCTCTCGATCGCCCAGCTCGGGATCCGGCCGGACCTCGCGGTCACCGGGCAGGATGCGGGCAGCTACAAGCCGGTGTCGGGACACTGGCGCGTCTTCCTGCAGAAGAGCGGCGCGCGTGCCGACAGCACCGTCCACGTCGGGGCGAGCCAGTACCACGACATGCGGCCCGCCGCGGCGCTCGGCTTTCGCACCGTCTTCGTCGATCGCCACGGCGAGGCGCTGGAAACGTCGCCGACGCGCGTCATCCGCGACCTCGCGCCGCTCCCGGCAGTCATCGAGGAGCTCGCGCGCGCGTGACCGCGCAGTGCGGGGGGATCGCGTAGCACTTCCGTAGTAGTTACGCGACACGAGTCCGACGACGGCGGCTCGCCGCGCACCGATAGTCGCCGTCATGACCGCACGCGGCCTCCCGGCGCTGGATAGGGTGCGCAGCTTCCGCGGCGCGGGTGCGGCGGTCGTCCTGCTCGCGGTCGTCATCGCGTCCAGTCAGCTCGTCGGTCGCGCCGAGCTGACGCCGCTCACTGGCGAGCCGGCGGCCTTCGAGCTCGCGCCCGGCGGCGACGACGTCGCGCGGCTCGCGCCGATCACGGTGACCTTCGCCAAGCCGCCGTCCGATCGCGCGCCCGAGCCCCTCCTGCAGCTCTACCCCGAGACGAAGGGTGCCTACGCGTGGCTTTCGCCGCGCACCCTCCTTTTCCAACCGGACTTTCCCGGTCTGCTCCGCGGCTCGATGTACACCGTCCACGTCCCCGCGCGCCCCGAGGCCGGCGTGCCGCAGCCCGTCACGCGGAAGTTCACGGTCACCGGCAAGCTCACCGTCCAGCAGGTCATCCCCGGCGACGGCGACACCGAGGTCCCGCTGGGCGCTCAGGTGTTCGTGCAGTTCAGCCGCTCCGTGGCCCCGCTCACGACGCTCGCCGCGCAGCGGGCCGATCCCGTACTCGTGTTCGAGCCACCGCTCCATGGCAAAGGCGAGTGGCTCAACACCGCGATCTACCGCTTCATCCCCGCAGACCTCGTACCGACCACGACGTACCGCGTGACCGTCGCGAGGGGCCTCACCTCCGCCGCGGACGGCGTCCTCGAGAGCGACTTCCATTCGACGTTCACGACCATCGCTCCCGCGGTGGACTCGATCACGCCCGACGGAGGCTGGCTCTACGGCGGGCCGTGGCAGGAGACGGTCGTCGTCTTCAACCAGCCGATGGACCCCTCCGCGGCCGACGGCCTGAGCGTGCGCGACGCGCAGACCGGCGCGCCGGTGCGCGGGAAGCTCACCTGGAACGCCGATCGCACGACGCTCACCTTCAACCCGGCCGCGCGCATGGCCGCGAGCACGAAGTACCTCATCACCGTGGACAAGGGCCAAAGAGGCGCGCGCGGCGGTGCGACCGCCAGGGAGCGCACCGCCTCGTTCACCACGGTCGGGGTGCCCGCCGTGAAGCAGACGTATCCGGCCGACGGCGCGACCGACGCCCAGCGCTACGGGATCAGCCTCCAGTTCACGAATCCGATGGACCCGGACACGCTCGAACGCAAGGTGAGCGTGAGCGGATTTGGCGCGAAGGAGCTCGAGGACCACGTCTACACGAGCGAGTTCAGCCTCGGCGTGAACGTCGCCCTGCGGCCCTCGACCGCGTACACGGTGACGCTCGCCCCGGGGGCCGTGGACCGCTACGGGCAGGTCATGGCGGGCCACCGCTTCTCCTTCACGACCGGCGCGGTGCCCTCGAGCGTCTCGCTCATCGTCCCGGGCTACCAGCCCGCCGGCTCGTTCTCCGCCAGCGCGGAGCCGTTCGTCTACTTCCAGTCGACGAACCTCGCGAACGTCGGCTTCTCGCTCTACCCGCTCACCTCCGCCGAGGCGCGCGGCCGCATGCACGACTTCACGTACCTGCCGAACGGCTTCGTGCCGTCGCAGCCCGTGCTGCGGCGGTGGGCGGAGACGGTGAGCGGGCCGAAGGACGACGTCGTCGTCGGCAAGACGAGCCTCACCGGCGGCGGGCCGCTGGCGAAGGGCTTCTATTACCTGCGGATCGACGGACAGCGCTCGGAGCTCGCGTTCGCGGTCGTCGACACCGTCGTCGTCACGAAGGTCTCCCAGGACGAGCTCCTGCTGTGGGCGCTCGATCACGACAGCGGCCGGCCGGTGCCCGGCGCGGCGCTCCACGTCGACCTGACGCCCGGCGGCGACGTCGTGACCGACGCGCAGGGCCTCGCCTCGGTCGCGCTTCCGGTCCTGACCCCGAGCAAGACCGCGGGCGGCGACCGCTCGTTCTGGATCACGCTCGACGGCGGGCGCTTCGGCGCGATGAGCACGCGCTGGTTCGGCGGGACCTCGCCCTACCAGTTCGGACTGCCGGCCGGATACCCGCGCGACTACGTCGGACACCTCTACACCGACCGTCCGATCTACACGCCCGGCGAGACGATCTCCTACAAGGGCGTCGTCCGCGCCGACGACGACGCCCGGTACTCGCTGCCACCGAAGGACGGCTTCCTGTTCGTCCTCCGCAACGCCCGGGGTCAGCAGCTCGCGAAGGACGACGTCCACCCGAACGAGTTCGGCTCGTTCGCGGGTGCGTTCGACCTTCCCGCCGATGCGGCGGTCGGCGACTACTTCCTCGGCCTCGAGCAAAAGAACGGCACGAGCTCCTTCGGCATCGCCGGGACGAGCGTGCTCGTCGCCTCGTTCCGCAAGCCCGAGTTCCAGGTCGACGTGCGCGCCGGCAGGGCTTCGTACGTCGACGGCGACGCGATCGACGCCGGCGTCGCGGCGTCGTACTTCTTCGGCGGGGCGGTCGACGGCGCGAGCGTCGACTGGTCGGTGCTCGCCGACCCGTTCTTCCTGCGCCCCAAGGGCTTCGAGGGCTACTCGTTCAGCGACTTCGACTACGCGCGGCAGGCGGTCGTGCGCGATCCGCTGCGGGGCAAGGGCGTCACGACGACCGCGGCGACCGGCGCGGCGACCATCGCGGTCCGCGCCGCGCTCAAGGCGGGCGAGGGCCCGCAGCGCTTCACGCTCTCGGCGGCCGTCACCGACGCGAACGCGCAGTCCGTCGCGGGCAGCACGCAGGTCACGGTGCACCCGGCGGCCCTCTACGCCGGAGTCCGCCCGACGAGCTTCCTCGCGCGCGAGGGCCAGGACGCCACGCTGCAGGTCGTCACCGTCGACACCGAGGGCGCTGTCCTGCCGCGCCACGCGGTCACGGTGAAGGTCTACGAGCGGCAGTGGATCACGGTGAAGGAAGAGGTCCCCGGCGGCGGCAAGCGCTACCGCAGCGAGCCACGCGACACGCTCGTCGCGACGCTGGGCGCGACCACCGGCGGCGACGCCACCGCCCGTGTGACGTACCGGCCGGCGCAGTCGGGACAGCTGCGCGTCGTCGCGGAGGTCACCGATGCCAAGGGCCGCCTCGCGCGGTCCGCGACGTGGCTCTGGGTCACCGGCAAGGCCTTCGCGTACTGGCAGGTCACGAATGACGACACCATCAAGCTCGTCGCCGACAAGGACCGCTACGAGGTCGGCGACACGGCGGAGCTCCTCGTGCCCGCCCCGTTCGCCGCCGCGACCGGGCTCGTCACCGTCGAGCGCGGCAAGGTCCAGACGCGCGAGGTGCACACATTCGTGACGAACAGCGAGCGGCTGCGAATCCCGATCGTCGACCGTTCGGTGCCCGACGTCTTCGTCTCCGTCGTGCTCTACCGCGCGCCGACGCGCGAGGACCCGGTCCCTCGTTACAAGGTCGGCTACGTCGAGCTGCCCGTTTCCACCGCGACGCGGGCGCTCGACGTAAAGATCACGCCCGACCGCGCCCAGACGCGACCCGGCGAGACCGTGCGCTACGCCATCAAGGTCACCGACCACACCGGGACCGGCGTACGCGCCGAGGTCTCCGTCGCGGTCGTCGACAAGGCGGTGCTCTCGCTCCAGGACGAGCGCGGTCCGGACGGCCTGCACGCGTTCTGGTACGAGCGCGGGCTCGGCGTGAACACGTCGTCCTCCCTCGCGACCTCGATCGACCGCTGGAACGACGCCATCGCCGAGGCGCCCAGGCAGGGCAAGGGCGGGAGCGGCAGCGGCAGCGGCGCGCCCGGCAACGTGCGGCAGGACTTCCGCAACACCGCGTACTGGTCCGCGCAGCTCGTGACGAGCGCCGACGGCTCGGCTCAGGTCGACGTCACGATGCCGGACGACCTCACGACGTGGCGGACGCAGGCCCGCGCCATCAGCGGCGACACGCAGGTCGGCGAGGGCACGAACGAGCTCGTCTCGACGAAGCCGCTCCTCCTGCGCTCCGCGCTGCCGCGCTTCCTGCGCGTCGGCGACGCCGCCGAGCTGCGCGTCTTCGTGCGGAACGCGACCGCCGCCGACAGCGACGTCGCGGTGACGCTCAAGGCCGCCGGCGTCGCGGTGAGCGGCGCGCTGACGAAGTCCGCGACCGTGCGCGCCGGCACGTCCGCGGGATACAGCTGGCCGGCGAGGGTCGAACGCGAAGGGACGGTGAAGCTCGAGTTCGCCGCGAAGGGCGGGGACCTCGAGGATGCCATGGCGCTCTCGCTCGCGGCGCTCGTCGACCTGACGCCGGAGACGACGGCGACGAGCGGCGTCGTCACCAGGGACGATCAGCTCGAGGCGATCTACCTTCCGCGGTTCGCCGACACCGCGCACGGGACGCTCTCGGTGAACGTGCGCTCCGCGCTCGTCGGCTCGATGGCGGACGAGCTCGCGTACTTCACGCCCTGGCCGCACGAGGGGACGCCCGCCGTCGCGACACGCCTGATCGCCGCGCTCGCCGTGCGCCGCGCCGAGCGGAGCGCCGGCGGCTCCGTCGGTCGGGACAGCGGCATCGCGCGTGACCTCGCGGGCCTCGTCGGGCGTCAGCGGCCCGACGGCGGCTGGCCCTGGTGCGACGACCCGCTCTGCTCGAGCGACCTGACCATCACCGGCTGGGCCCTCCTCGCGCTCGGCGAGGCGCGCCGCGACGGGTTCGCGATCGACGCCGGCGTCCTCGAGCGCGCGACCGCCTACGCCTTCGCCTGGGTGAACAGCAGCGGCAGACCGGGCGATACGAGCCGGTTCGACGCGAGCGGCGCGCCGACGGACATCGGCCAGAAGGCGTTCGTGCTCGCGGCCCTGGCCGCCGCCGGGAGCGCGAGCGCGCCCGTGCCGAACACGAAGGTCACCGAGGCACCGCACGTGACGACCCCGAGCGTCGCCGCGGCGGCCCGCGCGCTCTTCGAGCAGTACCGCGCGAAGCTGAGCGGCTGGGGGCGCGCGTTCCTGGCGCTCGCCCTCGTGGACGCCGGCGTCGCCGTCGACGACCCGCAGGTACGGATGCTTCTGGACGACCTCACCGCGTCGACGCTCCCGAGCGCGAACGGGAACCACTGGGAGGACCAGGCGACGTCCGGCACGTACGGCTCGTTCATGACGAGCACCGCGACGACCGGGCTCGTCGCGCTCCTCCTGGCGCGTGTGCAGCCCGACCACGCGCTCCTCGCGCAGAGCGTGCGCTGGCTCGTCGTCGCCCGCGCCGCCCAGCGCTGGCAGACGTCGATCGACCGCGCGCTCGGCGTCCTCGCGCTCACGACGTACGCGGTGAACACCGGCGAGCTCGGCGGCGATTTCGCCTACCGGGTGCTCCTCGACGACCGGCAGGTCCTCGCCGGGCTCGTGAAGCCGAGCACGACGCCGACTGCCGCGTCGACGAAGCTCCCGCTCACCGGCGTGACGCCGGGCAAGACGAGCCTCCTCGCGTTCACGCGTGACGGCACCAAGCCGGGACGCCTCTACTACACGCTCGACCTGCGCTACGCGACGCCGGCGAGGGGCGTCGACGCCTTGAACCGCGGGTTCGCGGTCTCACGCTCGTACACGCTGCTCGACGCACCGTCCACGCCGGTGACCGGCGCGAGGCTCGGCGACACGGTGCGTGTGACGGTGACCGTGATCGCGCCCGCCGACCGCAACTACGTCGTCATCGACGACCCGCTCCCCGCCGGGCTCGAGCCGGTCGACGTGCGCCTCCGGACGACCGATCCCGCGCTCCGGGCGAAGCTCAACGGAGAACGCGTCGCGGCGTCGCAGCGGCAGGCCGGCGGCTACGCCGCGCCGTGGCTCCGCTGGTACTACAGCCCGTGGCAGCAGGTCGACGTCCGCGACGACCGCGCGGTCCTCATGACCGATCACCTCGCGCGCGGCGTGTACGAGTACGTGTACTACGCACGCGCGACGACGACCGGCGACTTCTTCGTTGCGCCGACGCACGCCGAGGAGACCTATTTCCCGGAGGTGTTCGGCCGCACCGACAGCGCTCGGTTCACCGTCGGGCCGTAGCGCGGCCGGTACTTTCGCGGCATGCGCTTGCCGCGGATCGTCGAGCCGCTGCGCCATCGTGACTTCCGGCTCCTCTGGACGGGCCAGACCGTATCCATGGTCGGCAACTTCGTGCACGGGGTCGCGCTCCCGTTCCAGATCCTCGCGCTCGGCGGGGGCGCGGCCGAGCTCGGGCTCTGGGGCGCGATCGTCAGCGCCTCGCTCCTCGTGTTTTCGCTCTTCGGGGGCGCGATCGTCGACCGCGTCCCCCGCCGGACCGCGGTCCTCGCCAACGATCTCGTGAACGGCGTGGTCGTATCGGCGATCGCGCTCCTGTCGGCGACGTCACAGCTGCGGGTGGAGCACCTCTACCTCGAGGCTGCCGTGTTCGGCGCGGCAAGCTCGTTCTTCTACCCCGCGCTCAACGCGTTGATCCCCGAGCTGGTCCCGCCCCAGGTCCTCCAGGCCGGAAACGCGCTTCGCGGGTCGTCCCGGCAGATCGCCCTGCTGGCCGGTCCGGTGCTCGGCGGAGCCCTCGTCGCGTTCGCGGGCCTTCCGCTCGCCTTTGCGGCCGACGCCGCGACGTTCTTCGTCAGCTTCGCCGCGCTCGCCCTCGCGCGGCCGCCACGGCACGAGCCGCCCGCGCCGGCGCCGCTCCTGCGGCAGATCCGCGCGGGTCTCGCGTACACGTTCTCGGTGCCGTGGCTCTGGATCTTCATCTTCGCCTGGGCGGTCGTGCTCCTCGGCCAGCTCGGTCCGCTCGGCGTCGCGCTGCCGATCTTCGTGCGCGACGTCCTCGGCGGCGACGCGCGGCTCTTCGGCCTGCTGCTCGCGGCGAGCGGCGTCGGCGAGGTCGTGGCCGCCGTCACCCTGGCGCAGGTCACGGTCCGGCAGCTCGGCATCGCCATCTGTGGCTTCGCGATCCTCGGCGGCATCTCGATCGCCGGGATCGGGGTCATCCCGCTCGTGCCGGCGACGTTCGTCTTCATGGCCGGGTTCGGGGTGCAATTCGTCGGCGTGGGCATCCTGTGGACGACGGCGATCCAGAAGCACGTGCCGCGCGAGCTCATGGGTCGGGTGCTCAGCATCGATGCCTTCGGCGGCACTCTGCTCCTCCCGATCGCACCGGTCGTCTTCGCGGGGATCGTCGCGGCGCTGGGACCCGCGCTCGCTTTCGCGATCGGGGGCGTCCTCTCGCTGGCGGCCGGCGCCCTCCTCTTGCTCGTCCCGGCGATCCGCGAGCTGGAATGAATCGTGCGAGGTATTCCGGCGCGGTACGATTGAGGCGACGCCGGGACCGGCACGAAGCCGGCCTGGACGGAGGTCGACATGAGCGAGCAGACCGCGTACGGCGGCGCGACCACGGTCCCTCCCAAGAAGATCACCGTTCCGGACGTCGTCGCCATGAAGCGCGACCGCAAGCGCATCACGATGATGACGGCGTACGATGCCGCGTTCGCCAAGCTCGTCGATCAGGCGGGCATTGACGTCATCCTCGTCGGCGATTCACTCGGCATGGTCGTCCTCGGCTACCCGACGACCGTCCCCGTGACGATGGACGACATGGTCCGCCACGCGGCAGCGGTCTCGCGCGGCGCCATCCGGCCGCTCCTCGTCGGCGACATGCCGTTCGGCACGTACCAGGCCGGCCCGCAGGACGCGCTGCGCAACGCGGCGCGGTTCCTCAAGGAGGCCGGGATGGACGCGGTGAAGCTCGAGGGCGGCCACGAGGTCGTCGAGACCGTCCGGGCCCTCGTCGACAGCGGCATCGCCGTGATGGGCCACGTCGGCCTCACGCCACAGCGCGTCGCGCAGTTCGGCGGCTTCAAGGTGCAGGCGAAGACGGCACGGGCCGCGCGCCGCCTCATCGAGGACTGCCTCGCCCTCGAGGACGCCGGCGCGTTCTCGATCGTGCTCGAGTCCGTTCCCGCGCCCGTCGCGGCGCTCGCGAGCGAGCGTCTCGGGATCCCGACCATCGGCATCGGCGCGGGCGTCGACTGCGACGGCCAGGTGCTCGTCCTCCACGACGTGCTCGGGCTCTTCGGCGAGTTCAAGCCGAAGTTCGCCAAGCGCTACGCCGACATCGGCACCGCCGTCGTCGAGGCGCTGCGCGAGTACGACCGCGACGTCCGCGCGGGGACGTTCCCCGACGATGAGCACAGCTTCACGATGAAGGAGAGCGAGCTGGTCTCGCTCCAGCGGAGCCTCACGCAGAAGGCCGGTTGATGCGCGTCGCGATCCTCGGCATGGGGGCGATCGGCCAGCACGTGGCGAACGTCCTCGCGGGCCGGTGCGAGCTCGTGCGCGTCGACCGCACGCGGGCCCCGCTGCGGGATGGCGAGCCGACGGTCGACGTGGCGATCGTGACGACGAAGACTCCCGGCACGGCCTGGGCCGCCGAGCAGGCGGCGCGGATCCTCGCCCCGGACGGGGTCGCGCTCACGATCCAGAACGGCCTCGGCAACCACGAGACGCTGGCCGCCGCGATCGGCGCCGAGCGCGTCGCGGTCGGCGTCATCTACGTGGGCGCGGGCTGGCGGAAGGACGGGACGCATTACGTGACCGGCCCCGGCCGGATCGAGGCGGGGCGCCCCTCCGACCGCGCCGCTGCCGCGCGGCTCGAGGCGCTCGCGGGACTGCTGCGCGCGGGCAAGACCGACGTGGCCATCGTCGACGATCCGTGGCCTACGGTCTGGCGCAAGCTCGTCCTGAACGCCGTGCTCAACCCGACCAGCGCGGTCCTCGACGCGACGTACGGCGAGCTCCTCGGCGATCCGGGGCGCGCGCTGCTCTGCGACGCGATCGCGCGCGAGTCCGCGCGCGTGGCGACGGCGGTCGGCTACGCCCTCGGCGACGACGCGGCGGTCGCGGACTGGCGCGCGCTCACGACCGCGATGCCGGAACACCGCTCGTCGATGCACGCGGACGTCGCGGCGCGCCGGCCGACCGAGATCGACGCCATCAATGGCGCCCTCGTCCGCGAGGCCGCGCGGCACGGCCTGCGCGCTCCCGCGAACCAGGCGATGACCGTGCTGGTGCCCGCGCTCGGCGGCTAGCGGCAGCTGGCGCTCGCGGCCTGCGTGTCGCGGACGCAGGTGAGCGTGACGTCGAAGCGCGCGCCCGCGGCGCCGACGGGCAGGCTGATGCCCGGGACGCTGAGCGAGTAGCGGCCCGAGTCGGTCGGCGGCGCGTAGACGTAGAGGATCGTGAGGCCGCGATCGGGCGATCCCGCCGGCGCGTCGAGGCGGCACGGCCGCAGGACGATCGGCTGCCTGGCGGGGCGTGGCTGCGCCCCCGGGGCACCGACCGCGTACCGGGTGATCCGGATCGGGCCGGCCGGCCCCTCGAGGACCGCGTTGACCGCGATCGTGACCTCGCCGGTCGCGTCCGACGGCACGAAGAAGCGCACGCTCCACCGTGATTCGGGCTCGACCCCATAGAAGTCGGTCACCGAGTCGAGCGACCACTGCAGGTCGCGGAGGCGCGTCTCGGGACCCCACACCGGTGACGCGCCGGGATACGAGTTGACGCACGGCGCCGCGCTCGCGGTCGGGATGGCCGTCGCGGCGGCGGTCGCCGGGAACGTCGCCGTCGGCGAGGCCGCCGGCTCGGTCGCGGCGGCCGGAGAGGAGCTCGCGGGAGGCGTCGTCGGCCGCGCCTCGAACGGGCCGCAGGCGCCGAGGAGGGCGACCGCGACGAGCGCGACGGCGAACGAGCGCATCGCCGGCAGGCGCAGCAGGCCCGATGCCGCTAGACGAGCTCCGAGACGTCCATCCCTAGCAGGACGTTGTCGATGAGCCGCGCTCGGCCCACGCGCGCCGCGAGCGAGATCACCGCGCGCTCGGCGGCGCGTGTGAGCTCGGCGAGCGTGAGCGGGTCGGCGACGGAGACGTATTCGAGCGCGAGCGCGGCGGCGTGCTGGCGCACCCGGTCCGCAAGGCGCTTGGGGTCGCGCTCGCCGCGCTCCCAGTCGGCGCGCGCCGCGAAGAGACCGCGCGGGAGCGCGAGCGCGGCGCGCCGCTCGTCCGCCGAGAGATACGCGTTGCGCGAAGAGAGTGCGAGCCCGTCCTCGTCGCGGACGGTCGGGCAGCCGACGACGCGCACGCCGAGCCGGAGATCACCCGCGAGCGCCTGCACGACGCGCAGCTGCTGGAAGTCCTTCTGGCCGAAGTACGCGACGTCCGGGCGGACGACCGCGAAGAGCTTGGTCACGACGGTGGCCACGCCGGTGAGGTGACCGGGCCGCGCGGCGCCCTCCAGGCGCGCCGCGATCGCGCCCGGCTGGACGCGCGTGTCGTCGCCGGGCGGGTACATCTCCTCCACGCTCGGGACGAACACCGCGGAGCAGCCGAGCCGTTCGAGGAAGGCGAGATCCTCCGCCTCGCGCCGGGGATAGGCCGCGAGGTCCTCGCCAGGCCCGAACTGCGTCGGGTTCACGAAGAGCGACGCGATCGCGGCGGCCCTCTCGCGGACGGCGCGCTCGACGAGCGAGCCGTGTCCGGCGTGCAACGCGCCGAGGGTCGGCACGAAGCCGAGGCTGCCCGGCACCGACGCGCGGAACGCGCGGGCGTCGGCGACCCGGCGCAGGACGTCCATGAGCCAACGCTAGCGCGCGCGGCGCTGCTGATAGGCGGGGACGCTCGCGATGGGCGGCCGCTCGATGTCGATGATGTCCTGCATCTCCAGGTGCAGGCGGCCCTCGGACGCGGTGATGAGCTTCATGGTGAAGTTCGCCTCCTCGAGGAGGCGCGTCCCCTGCGCCTCGCCGACGCGGCGGAGCGCGACCTGGAGGACCTCGAAGCTCATCATCGAGAGCCGGTAGAGCGACTGGTTGCGGTGGATGCGCTGCTTCATGTCGACCTGTGCGATCGCGCCGAGCCCGGCGCGCTGCAGGATGTCGACGAGCAGACCGGTCTCGACGCCGTAGCCCGAGAAGAACGGGAGCTGCTCGAGGAGCGCGCGCCGCCCGCCCTGCTCGCCCGCGAGCGGCTGGACGATCCCGGAGAGCTCCGGGAAGAAGAGGTTGAGGATCGGCCGTGCCGCGAGCTCGGTGACGCGGCCGCCGCCCGTCGCCTGCAGCTCGTCGCCCATCCGCAGCGGCCGCTGGTAGAACGCCTTCACGAACTGGATGTCCGGCCGCGTGAGGAGCGGGCCGAGGATGCCGTACACGAACTTCGGGTGATGGCTCGAGACGTCGGTGTCCACCCACACGACGAGATCGCCGGTCATCACGTGGAGGCTCTTCCAGAGCGCCTCGCCCTTCCCGCGGTAGCTGCCGCATTCCGGGAGGACCTCGTCGTGGATGAAGACCGCGACGCCTTCGTCCGCCGCGATCTCGCGCGTGCGGTCCTCGGAGCGCGAGTCGATGACGACGATCTCGTCCACGAGCGGGATGCGCTCGACGAGGCGCGAGCGGATCGAGTGGATGACCCTCCGGATCGTCGCCTCCTCGTTCAGCGCGGGCAGGCCGACCGAGATACGGAGACCCTGGCGCTCCTTCTCCTCGACGAGACGGCGGAGATCCGCGAACTCCGTCGAGCTGAAGGTGTTCTGCGCGAACCACTTGTCGACCATCTCGCCGACCACCTTGCTCCGCTCGGCGCGATCCTCCGGAAGCCGCGGCCTGGCGAGGAACACGCCGGACGCGAGCGGCGCCCGCGTGCGCACGACGATCGCGTTCTTCGCCGCCGCGAGCATGGCCTGGCCCACGGGACCGAGCGGGTCCTCGGCGCCTTCACGCCCGGTCGCTCCGAAGACGATCGCGTCGTGATCGGCGAGCTCGTCGGTGATGACCTTGACGGGATCGCCCGAGCGCGTGACGAGGCGCTCCACGCGCTCGTCGTAGGCGCGCTCGCCGAGGAGCTGGTAGAGGGGCGAGCGGCCGCGCGAGCCGTTGCGGCCGGCGACGTGGAGGAGGGTCACCGCGCCGTCGCTCGACCGCGCGAGCTCCGTGCCGATCCGCGCCGCGAGCTGGGCATAGCGGCCGCCCCGGACCGGGACGAGGATGCGCCGGGCCCGCGCCGGCGCGCCTTTGACGACGGCGAGATCGCAGGGGGGATCTCGCAGCACCTCCTCGATCGTGAGACCGAGGATGTCCCAGCCCGGCCGGCGCCAGCCGACGAGGAGGACCTCGGGGCGCTCGGTCGTCGCGGCTTCGCGGATCGCGTCCCACCCGCGGCGCGCCACGGTCACGAGCGAACGAACGCGCCGGCCTGGCGCGACCTCGGCCGCGAGGAGCTCGAGCGACCGCCGCAGTTGCTTCGCCTGCGGCTGGGCCGCCGCCAGGGTGACGTCCTCGGGCACCTCGATGACGGAGGCGAGGACGACGTCGTCCTCGCCCGCGAGGGCGAGGCCGGTCTGGACGACCGCGCGGTCACGCTCGATGTCGGCGACGGCGATGAGGGTCTTCACGGCCGGCCCGCGAGCACGACCGGGGCGACGCGATCGGCGATCACGCGCGGCCACGCCAGCGCGCGCGCGCCGGAGCGAAGCCGCGCCGCCGGCGTGTCGAGCACGCCGACGACGGCGTCGGCGATGACGTCGCCGGAGGCGTCCGCCGGAACATAGGTCGCCGCGTCGCCCCCGACCGCTCGGAGCGTCGCCAGATCGCTGCACACGATCGGCAGGCGGTGCAGCGCCGCCTCCAGGAGCGGGATGCCGAAGCCCTCGTTCGCGCTCGGCAGGACCAGCGCGTCGGCGAGCGCGTAGAGGTCGGCCACGAGCCGGTAGGGTGCGCGGATCCCGAGCGCATGAAGGAGGTGTACCCCGGGCGCGTCGCGCGCGAGCGCGGTCAGCTCCTCGAGGTAGCGGCGGTTCGCGACGTTGTGCGCGCCCGGCGGACCCGTCACGACGAGGGCCGCGTCGCGGCCCCGCTCGCGGAGCGCTCTCGTTGCCGCGATCGCCGCCTCGACGCGCTTGCGGCGCGTCAGGCGAGCCGGGAGCACGAGGAGCGGGTCGGCGCGATAGAGGTCCAGGCTCTCGGCGAGGCGCGCGCCCTGTGCCGAGAGGCCCAGCGCTCCCGCGATGTCGATGCCGTTCGGGACGACGCAGATCCGCTCGCGCGCGAGACCGGTGAGCTCCGCGAGCTGCCGCGCGCGCTCCTCGGAGACCGCGACGTAGCGCACGCCGGAAAGGGCGCGCGCGAACAGGTCCCACGGCTCGCCGGGATGGCGCTGCGCGGCGTACTGCTCGTCGCGCCAGGCGAGATCGTGCGTCCACGCGACGAAGGCACCCGGCCGCTCGCGAGCGAGGCGCGCGAGGGCGACGGTGAGGGCGGGGTTCTTGTGGAGCGTGAACGCGTTGTGCACGACGACGCGGTCCGCCTTCGCGAGGACCGTCCGCAGCCGGCGCTCGATGCGGTCGGCGAGCGCGGCGTGCCCCGGCGTGACCTCGCCGCGGGCGAGCGCCGCGAAGTCGCGCAGGACCGCGGGGTGGCGCGAGTCCAGCTCCGGTACGCGGGCGAGCCGCGTTCCGGCCGCCACGCGGCCGCGGCCGGCGACGATCGTCACCTCCGCGCCGAGCGCGCGCAGCCCAGCCGCATGCGCGCCCAGCACCTGCTCGACGCCGCCGAGGATCGATGGCGCGGTGTAGTGAAGGAGCGCGATCCCTTGTCGCGGGCGGGGCATCAGGCCCTCGTCGCCACCGTCGCGCGCGCCACACGGCTGCGTCCGCCGACGACGCGTACGCCTTTCGCGGTCCTGCGCACCCGGAACGAGACTCGCGCCTCGTACGCGCGAAGATCGCGGACGTCGACGCGCTCGAGCCAGGGCGGGAGCGCGGGCTCGATGACGACGCGTTGCCGCGAGAGGTCGGGCTCGAGGCCGAGGATCGTGCGGAGGCAGAGGAACACCATGCCGGCGGACCAGGCCTGCGGGATGCACGAGACGAGGTAATCGGCGGGCCGCGAAGAGAAGCGGAGATCGCGCGAGAAGCCGCAGAAGAGCTCCGGCAGCTGCGCGTTCGGGAACCGCCGGCCGGCCTCCATGAGCGCGCTCACGATCTCGGTCGCCTCCTCGCGGAACCCGTAGCGGGCGAAGCCGTGCGCGATGAGCGAGTTGTCGTGCGGCCAGACCGAGCCGTTGTGGTAGCTCATCGGGTTGTACGTCGGATACCGGCTCGAGAGCGTGCGGATGCCCCAGCCGGTGTACATGTCCGGCGCCATGAGGCGATGCACCACGCGCGCGGCACGCTCCCTCGCGGTGATCCCGCACCAGAGCGCGTGTCCGGCGTTGCTCGTGACGGCCTTCACCTGCCGCTTCCGCCCGTCGAGCGCCTGCGCGTAGCACCCTTCGTCGTCCATCCAGAAGTCGCGCTCGAAGCGCTCGCGCAGCTCCGCGGCCTCGGCACGCAGCTTTGCCGCGCGCGCGGTGTCGCCGTCGATCTCGTAGAGGTCGGCGAGGCCGCGCTTGGCCCCATACACGTATGCCTGCACCTCGACGAGCGCGGCCGGCAGCTGCGAGGGCGTGCCGTCGGGATCGCTCAGCGAGTTCGCCGAGTCCTTCCAGCCCTGGCTCACGAGGTCCGACGGCCGGTGCCCGTACTCGACGTACCCGTCGTGGTCCGCGTCGCCGTAGGTATCGCACCAGGTGAGCGCGCGCTCAGCGGCCGGGAGGAGCTCCCGCCAGAGCGCGCGGTCGCCGGTCCACTTCACCGCCTCCGCGAAGACGAGGGTGAAGAGCGGCGTCGCGTCGACGGATCCGTAGTACGGCCGGTGCGGGATCTCCGCGAGCCGCGCGAGCTCGCCGCGGCGGAGCTCGTGGAAGATCTTGCCGGGCTCCTCCTCGGTGAACTCGTCGACCTTCTTGCCCTGATGGCGCGCCAGGAGGCGCAGGGTGCCGAGCGCGAGGTCCGGGTTCCAGCCGAGCGTCTGGTACGCGCAGATCAGCCCGTCGCGCCCGAAAGGCACCGCGTACCACGGGATGCCGGCGGTGGGAAAGGGGCCGGTGTCGGCGAACTCGATGAGCGCGCGCAGGTCGAGCGCGCTCCGCGTGATAAGGCCATCGTCGAGCGTCTCGGAGCTCGTCGCGTAGAGCGTGCAGCCGCGCAGGAAGCGCCGATAGCGCGCGTTCAGCGCGTCGAGCGCCTCGTCGAACCCCGCGGGCGAGGGCGCCACCCCCGCGCCGTCCTCGCAGGGAAGGATCGCGAGCTCGAGCGTGATGATCCCCTGCGGCGCGAGCTCGCGCTCCATCACGAGGACGTTTCCGTGGACCGCGTCGGGCGCCGGCCGCATCGTGATCTCGGTCGTGCGCCGCACGCCATCGCGCCCGAGACGCTCGAAGACGAGCGCGTCGCCGCGCGACGTCCGCTCGATCGTGGCCTCGACGCTGTTGCGCCCCTTGTAGCCGCGGACCGCGAACATGTCCTGGAACGACGCCTCGAACTCGAGCTCGATGCGGACCTTCACCGGCCGCGGGTTCGTGTTCTGCACGCCGATCCGTTCGCGCAGGCCGTCGGCGAGGTAGCGCGTCCGGCGGATGGAGAGCGTGTCGGCGGTGTGGCGCGCGGTCCCGAGGATCGCTCCGGCCGCGTGCATGAGCTGGAACGTCGCGACGTAGTTCTGCTCCGTGTTCGCGGAGAGGAGCAGCGGCTTCGCGCCGTTCACGCGCAGGCCGTAGCCCGACAGGAACTGCGTGTCGTGGTAGTAGAGGCCGAGCGGGCTCGGCTTGCCGAGCGGCAGGCCCCCGTCGTCCTCCGTGACGAGGACGAGCGCGTCCTCCTTGAGCGAGACGCTCAACAGTCGCGGGGGCTCCGCCCCCGCAGGCCCCCCGTCGTGCTCATGCGCCCCAACCCCCGCGGGCAGCCGGTCGCGCTCATGCGCCCCATCGTTCGAGCAGGTACGGCTTCGTCCGCTCGAACGACTCGGCCTGCCTCTCGACCACGCGCTCCGCACCGGCCTGGTCCATGTCGCTCACCTCGCCGATGAGCGCCGCGACGCGCGCGAAGTAGAGCGGCAGGAGCGCCCTGGCGAGCGCCTCGGTGTCGTCGCGGTCGCGCGCGGCGGCGACCACGTCGTAGACCGCGCGCGCCCAGAGATCGCCCGCGATGGCGCTCGTGTCCCCGGACTCGATCGCCCGGTCCGCCGACGCGCGGACCTCGGCGCTCAGGATCTCGTCCCACGTCTTGCGCTGCTCCGCCGCGCCGGCGCGAAGCTTTTCGATGAGGATCTGCGTGCTCGCGCGCACTTCCTCCGGCTCGACCGGGATGACCTCGCCTATGACCGGTGCCGGACGGGAGCCGGAAACGTCGCGCCACGCGCCGGCGTGCTGACGCGCAAGCGCGACGACCGTGCCCACCACCTGCGTGAACATCGGACCGAGGTCGGCGCCCGGGTCCTTCGGGTCGTGGATCTTCGCGCCGAGGAACGCCTGCACGACGCGGGCGCGCCGCACGAGCGCGGTCGTCGTCATGAAGATGTCGATACCGAACCGCGCGACGTCGCTCTCCCAGACCGGGGCGTCGAGGTACGCGCGCGCGAGCTCTGCCGTGAAGCCGAACTCGCCGCCGATCGGCTGACGCACCCGAACGCCGTAGAGCGCGCGGGTGAGCGGGTAGGCGATCGTGTTCGTGATCGTGCCGTCGTGCTTGTGCCGCGCGTAGAGCGGCGCCACGTAGTCGGCCTCGCCGCGCGCGACCGGCCCGAGCAGTCGGCCGATCCAGTCGGGCGTGATGCTGCGCAGGTCGCTGTCGACGACCGCCGCGGCGGAGACGCCCAGCGTCCGGGCCGCCTCGAAGATGGCACGGAACGCCGAGCCTTTTCCCGAGCGGCCCTGGTAGCGGCCGGCGATCGCCGGGACGCCGTCCGCCGACTCGCGGACACGGTCGCACGTCCCGTCGTCGGAGCCGCCGTCGGCGTTCACAATGACCGCCCGAGCGTCCGGGAAATAGCGACGCAGTCCCTCGGCCGCCGTCCGCGCGACGTGGCCGATGGTCGCGGCATTCTTGTAGCTCGGGATCCCGACGAGGAGCTCGGCGCGTCCGGTCTTTCGCAGCGCGTCGCGCATGTCGGGCGCGAGCGCGGTCGTCTCGGGCATGTGACCCTCCCGCATCAAGAAGTCGGCCACGCCCTTGCCCTTCGTCGGCGATGATACCCACGAGTGCTCGACGTCCTCGACGGGATCGTGCTCCCGTTCCTCGAATCGCTGTACGCGCGGTTCGGCTACGTCGGCGTCGCGATCGCTATGACCATCGAGAGCGCGGCGATCCCGATCCCCTCGGAGCTCATCTTGCCGTTCGCCGGCTGGAGCGTCGCGCGCGGCGTGACCGAGCCGCTCACCGGTGCCGCGTGGTCGTATTGGGGCGCGGTGGTCGCCGGAGTCGTCGGCAACACCGCCGGCTCGCTCGCAAGCTATGCGGTCGGGGCATTCGGCGGCAGGCCGCTCCTCGACCGCTGGGGACGCTACCTTCTCATCAGCGCGCACGACCTTGATCTCGCGGACCGCTGGTTCGCGCGCTACGGCTCGGCGACGGTGTTCTTCTCGCGGATGCTCCCCGTCGTGCGCACGTTCATCTCGGTGCCCGCGGGCGTCGCGCGCATGCCGCTCTGGCGCTTCACGCTGTTCTCGATCGCCGGTGCGATCCCCTGGGTCATGCTCCTTGTCTGGGGTGGGCAGGTCCTCGGCGCGAACTGGCTGGCGATCAAGCAGAGCCTGCGCGGCGTCGACTACCTCGTCGCCGCGGGCATCCTCCTTCTCGTCGGGCTCTTCGTCTACCGACACGTCCGCCGGTAGGTGGACGAGCTCCTCCGCGCGCTCGGCTCGATCGATACCCAGCTCTACCTCGGGATCGTCCGCGCGCGCAACCCGGCCCTCGACGCCCTCGCGGTGGCCGTGTACCTCCTCAATTGGAACGGGTTCGTGTGGTGGGTCGCGGGCCTGCTCGTCGCCCGCGCGCGGGGCTTTGGCCGGCGAGGCTTGTGGGCGGCGCTCACGATCTACCTCGGCCTCGTCGACGGCTGGATCGTCGCCGAGCTCGCCAAGCTCGTGTTCCGGCGGGCCCGTCCCTTCGACGTCCTCGTCCTTCCTCCGCGTGACCTGACACCGCCGTACGACATCCGCGTTCCGCTGGCGATCGCCCCCGACACGCTCATCCCGCACCCGACGTCGTTCTCGTTCCCGTCCGGCGACGCCGCTTTCGCCTTCGGCGCCGCGGTCGCGCTCGCGAGCGTCGCGCCGCGCTTTCGCGTGCTCGCGCTGCTCTTCGCCGTCGCCGCGTCGCTCTCGCGCGTCGTCGTCGGCGCTCACTACCCGTTCGACGTCCTTGCTGGCGCCGCCGTCGGCATCGCGTCGGGCCTTCTCGCGCCGCGCGCGGTCGCGGCCGTGCGCCGACGGCAGCGCTGGCGGGCGTTCGTCATCCCGCACACGCACTGGGACCGTGAGTGGTACGAGCGGTTCGAGGGCTACCGCGCGCGGCTCGTGCCGATGGTCTCGAAGCTGCTCGATCTTCTCGAGCGGGACCCGGCCTTCCGGTCGTTCACCTTCGATGGGCAGACGATCGCGATCCAGGACCACCTCGAGAAGCGTCCCGCCGATCGGTCGCGCGTGGAGCGGCTCGTGCGCGCGGAGCGGCTCTTCATCGGGCCCTGGCACGTGCTCGCCGACCTCATCCTCGTCTCGGGAGAGTCGATCGTCCGCAACCTCCAGGAAGGCCTGCGCAGCGCGGGGGAGCTCGGGCGCGCGTCGCGGGTCGCCTACGTCGCCGATCCCTTCGGCCACCCCGCGCAGATCCCGCAGATCCTCCGCGGCTTCGGCTACGAGACGTACGTCTTCGCCCGCGGGATGGGCGACGAGACCGAGGACGTGGGAGCGGAGTTCCAGTGGGAGGCACCCTCGGGCGACCGCGTGCGCGCGACCCATCTCATCGATCACTACTCGAACGGCCTGCGCATCGTCGGGCCGGCCGACGAGCCTCCGGAGTCGCTCCGGCGCCGGCTCACACGCGAGCTGCCGGGGATCCTCGACCGCACGACGAGCTACGCGAACGGCGACGCGCTCCTGTTCATGGTCGGCGACGACCACGTCGAGGCGTACCCGCGGCTGCCCGAGGCCGTCGCGGCGATGCGCGCACTCGCTCCGCGAGTGGACGCGCGGATCGCGAGCCTCGAGGAGTATGCGGCGGCGGCGCCCGTCCCCCGCGGCGTGGTGCGCGGCGAGATCGTCCGCGGGCGCTACCGGCCGATCCTGCGCGGCGTCAACTCGACGCGCGTCTGGATCAAGCAGGAGAACGTCGCGTGCGAGCGATTGCTCCTCGAGCGCTGCGAGCCGCTCGACGCGCTCACCGGCGGGACCGCGCGCGAGGAGCTGCGCGAGCTCTGGCGCATGCTCCTGCAGAACCACCCCCACGATTCCATCTGCGGCTGCTCGATCGACGCGGTGCACGACATCGACATGCCTCCGCGCTTCGCGTTCGTGCGCGAGCGCGGCACGGCGCTCGCCGAGCGGCTGGTCGTGCGACTCTCGGGGGCCGGCGACGTCGCGATGACGTGGAACGCGCTCCCCTGGGAGCGGGATGCCGTCGTCGAGGCGGCGGGCCGGCGCGTCCGCGTCCGCTGCGCGGCGCTCGGGCTCGCCCCCGCCGAGGCCCTGCCCGTCGGCGGCGCGCGGACGGCCGGCGAGGGGATCGTCGAGAACGAGCACCTGCGCGTCGAGGTCGACCGGGACGGGAGCTTCGTCGTCGTCGACCGCGCCACGGGCGAGCGGAGCGGCCGCCAGAACTGGCTTCTCGACGAGGGCGACCGCGGCGACGAATACACCTATTCGTATGCCGGCCCCACGCTCGGCTCGCGCGACGTGCCCGGCCAGCGCACGACGAGCGCGGCGGCCGAGCGCGCCGCCGTCTCCGTCTCGCTCGTGCTCCGGTTACCGGCCGCGCTGCGCAGCGACCGGCTCGCACGCTCTCCCGAGCTCGTCGACTGCCCGGTGCGCATGACGATCTCGCTCGACTCCGGCGCCCGGCGCGTGGACGTCGCCGTCACCGTCGACAACCGTGCGCGCGACCACCGGCTCCGCGTCCTCTGCGAGACCGGCACGCGGACGCTCACGCATCGGGCGGGAGCGGCCTTCGCGCTCATCGAGCGCGCGAACCGACCGCCGATCGGTCGCGGCTGGATCGAGCCCGCGACGTACGACGCGTGCGTGCACGACCTGGTCGCGGTGAGCGGCGCGACGAGAGGACTCGCGGTCGGCGTCGACGGGCTGCGAGAGTACGCCGTCCTCCACGACGGTCGGACGATCGCGATCACGCTGCTGCGGGCGGTCGGATTCCTCTCGCGCGGCGACCTCCCGGAGCGGCGCATCCACGCGGGGCCGGAGCTGGCGACCCCGAGCGCGCAGTGCGAAGGCGAGCGCGCGTACCGGTACTGCCTCGTCCCGCTCGACGCACGGACCGGACTCGCCGACGCGGAGCGTGCGATCCGGGAGTGGCTCTCGCCGCCGCTCGTCCTCCACGGCGACGGCGCGACCCGCTCCTATCTCTCGTTCGTCGACGCGCGGACGCCGCTGGTGCTGAGCGCGCTGCGTGCCGGCCCGGACGGCGCGCTCGTCGTGCGCGTCGCGAACCCGACCGGCGAGGCCGCGTCGAACGGACTCCGCTTCGCCCGCGACGTGCGAGCCGCGCGTCCGGTGGATCTGCGCGAGGGCGATCTCACGCTCGGCAACACCGGCCTCGACGTGATCCGAACCGCCGCGCCGGCGGAGGTGGAGGGTGCGGTCATGACCGTGCGCCTCCAGCCGTACGAGATCGGAACCTGGCTCGTGGATCTCGCCTCAGGTTGAGGGGGCCAGGTTGAGGGGGCCAGGTTGAGGGGGCTCCGCCCCCTCAGACCCCCGCGGCTGGTGGGTGCAAAAAATGACGACAGCGTCCGCACGAAATGACGACGGCTCGGCACGAAATGAGGACAGACACGAGCGCCGCGATCGCGTACGGTCCGCGCATGTCGAGACCGCTCCTCGCGATCGCCGCCGCGCTGGCGCTCGTGCTCTTTGGCATGCCCGCCGCGGCCGACGACGAGCCACGTTTCCACCGCACGACGCCGCGCGGCTTCTTCGAGCGCGACGGCGAGGCCCTCGTCGTGGGCGTCCCGGCGGGCCGCGCGTGGGGGATCGAGAGCGATCTCCTCCCGATCCCGTCGAGCGGCGCGCTTCGCGTGTCGCTCGAGGTGAGTGATCCGGCCGTGCGCGAGGCCTTCGTGCGCATCGCGTACTACGACCGGGCGACCGGACGGCCGCGCCAGATCGCGATCGTCGACGCGAGGGCGGTCCGTGACGGCGAGCACGCGGCTCTGGTCGTCCCGCTCGACGCGCCGCCGGGCGCGATCGCATACCGCGTGCGCGTCCTCGCGCGGCTCTCCGCGGCCGAGACGCGGTCGTCCCCCGGCGCGGTCCGCGCGCGCCTCGGCTCCGGCCGCGACCGGGACGCCCACGCGCGTCCGTACTCGCGCCTCCGCGGCGAAGTCCCATGACATACTTTTGCTCTCGATGGCGACCGTTACGTACGACCACGTCACGAAGCGCTTCGGCGACGTCGTGGCGGTCAACGACCTCAATCTCGCGGTCCGCGACGCCGAGTTCCTCGTGCTCGTCGGGCCGTCGGGCTGCGGGAAGACGACCGCCCTGCGGATGCTCGCGGGCCTCGAGGAGCAGACGAGCGGCGATATCTTCATCGGCGAGCGCATCGTCAACGACGTCGCCCCGAAGGACCGCGACATCGCGATGGTCTTCCAGAACTACGCGCTCTATCCGCACATGAGCGTCTACGACAACATGGCGTTCGGCCTCAAGCTCCGCGGCATGCCGAAGGCGGAGATCGAGCGGCGCGTGAACGAGGTCGGCAAGCTGCTCGGCCTCTCGCAGCTCCTGAAGCGCAAGCCGAAGGAGCTTTCGGGCGGTCAGCGCCAGCGCGTCGCGGTCGGACGCGCGATCGCGCGCGAGCCGGCGGTCTTCCTCATGGACGAGCCGCTCTCGAACCTCGATGCGAAGCTGCGCATCCAGACGCGCGCGATGCTGCAGCAGCTGCACCAGCGTATCCGCCGGACGACGATCTACGTCACGCACGACCAGGTCGAGGCGATGACGATGGGCGATCGCATCGCGGTCATGAACGAAGGGCTCATCCAGCAGCTCGACACCCCCGAGAATCTCCACGAGCGCCCGGCGAATCTCTTCGTGGCCGGATTCATCGGCTCTCCGTCGATGAACTTCTTCCCGGCGAAGGTGGTCGGCACGCCAGGTCAGGCGGTGGCCGACGCCGGATTCTTCAAAGCGCCCGTCTCCGGCAAATCCGCCGAGGCGGTCGGCAAGGACGTCATCCTCGGGGTCCGCCCGGAGGACATCGACGACATCGCGCACGCGCGCCAGGACGGGCACCTCCCCGTCGAGGCGCGGGTCGACGTCGTCGAGTACCTCGGGAACGAATTGCAGCTCCTGCTTTCCGCGGACGGGCAGAGCTTCATCGCGCGCGTCTCGACCGACACGCAGACGCGTCCCGGTGCGACCATTCGCGTCGGGTTCAATCTGCGCAAGCTGCACGTCTTCGACAAGGAGACGGAGGTCGCGCTGCGATGACGTTGCAAGGATCGACGAAGGACTTCCCGCTGGAATCCGTCGTCGGCCTGCTCGCCGGCACGAGCAAGACCGGCGAGCTCCAGATCCGGGGGGCCGACCAGGTCGGCGCGCTCGGCTTTTCGAACGGCCGTCTCGTCGCCGCGGTCTGCGGTGACCACGGCGGGGAGGACGCTCTCGGCGCGATCTTCTCGATCCGCGACGCGACCTTCGAGTTCATGCCGTGGACCGAGGCGCCCGAAGGCAACCTCGAGGGCGACCTCGACGCGCTCTTGCGCCGGGCCGCCGAGTCGCGCGATCGTCTCGCGTCGATCCGTGCGGTGATCCCCGACGACGCCATGCGCTTCCGTCTCTCGGAGCGAGCGGCCGATCAGGGTGCGGTGACCTTCACGCCGGAACGCTGGCGCGCGCTCCTCGCGGTGAACGGCGACCGCGACGTCGCCGGAATCTCGCAGCACCTCGGGATCGGCCCCCTGGACGCGCTGAATCTGCTTGCCGGTCTCGTCCGCGACGGCGTCATCGAGCCGGTCACCACGCCGGGTCCGCCGCCGCGCGCCGCGGCCGAGGCGGCCGCACCCTCGGGCCCCGCGGCGGCTCCGAGCCCGCCGCCCGCGCCCGACTGGATGAGCGCTCCCGCACCAGCGCCGGCGCGCGCTCCCGCGCCCGAATGGCGGCCACCGGTCACCGAGGAGCCCGAATGGACCTTGCCGCCGCGTGCCGAAACGGCGCCCGCTCCGGCCGAGCCGGCGCCCTCGCCATCTCCGGCCCAGCCGACGATCCCCGAATGGGCGGCCGCCGCGCCGGCGGCGCCCGAGTGGACGGCGCCGGCGCCGACGAGCGAATGGGCCCCGGCGCCGCCCGCGCAGCGGGAGGAACCGCCGGCGCCGCAGGCGCCCCCGCCCGATTGGGCGGCCGCGGCGGCGCCACCGCCGCCGGATGAGGCGGAGCTCCGCTCGGAGCTCGGCTCGCGCTTCGATAGCTACCAGGCGCCCGAGGCAGGACCCCCGGCGCCGCCCGCGCGCGAGCCTGCGGACGACCGGCTGTCGGCGCTCTCCGGGATCTTCGGCCCGCCGACGCAGGAGGCGCCTCCGCCACCACCAGCCGAGTCGTGGACCACGCCCGCCCCGGCTCCGGCGGCGGACGCGTGGTCGAGCCCGCCGCCGGCGCTGGACACCACCCCCGGCCCCTCCGCCCCGGCTGCGTGGAACCCGACCGCGCCGCCGACGGAGGAAGCGTCGCAGGCGAACCAATGGGCACCCTCGGCGCCGGAGGCGGACGTGTCACCGGCCTCGGAGGGCCTTGCGGGTGAGTGGACGCCGCCCGCGCCCGCGGCCGCCACGCCGCTCGAGAAGAAGAAGGGCGGCCTCTTCGGGATGTTCTCGCGCGAGCGGCCCACGGCCGTACCCGCCGCGGCGCAAGAGCCGCTGGAAGGGGCGACCCGGCTGGGCGCGCTCGCGGCTTTCTCGAACGCGCTGCTCGCCGAGTACAACAGCGGCAGGTACGGCAAGGCGCGCGTCGAGGAGCGGATGGCGAACCTGCTCATGCGAGTCGACGAGCAGGCCGATCCCATCGACCGGCCGCTGCCGATCGTCGACGATCGCATCGACGTCCAGGCGCTCGAGCGCGAAGCGCTGAGCGACCAGCAGGCCGCGCCCTACCTCGCGTCGCTCGCCCGCCAGATCTATGAAGACGCCGAGAAGGCCTTCGGCAAGGACAAGGCGAGGAAGGGGTACAAGGCCGCGCAGCAGCGGATCTTCCTCGGCGACGCCTCGGTGCTGCACGCGCCCGACGTGGCGGGCAAGCTCCCCAGGGTCTGAGCCTCCTCCTCGGCATCGATCTCGGCGGTTCGAACGTGCGGACCGTGATCGCGCGTGACGGCGACGTTCCGTCGATCCTCGGCCGCGACGAGCGGCCGACCCCGCTCACCGGCGGGCCCGACGTCGTCTCCGCGATCGCCGACAGCGCGCGAGCGGCGCTCGCAGCGGCCAAGGCGGCAGTTCGCGACGTGGCGGCCGCGGGCTGCGCCGCCCCCGGTCCGCTGGACCACATGCGTGGCCTGGTGCACGACGCGCCGAATATCCCCGGCTTCCGCGATTTCCCGCTCGCCGATCGCCTGCGCGACGCGCTCGGTGTCGCGGTCTTCGTCGACCGCGACACCGCCATGGCCGCCGTCGCCGAGGCGGTCGCCGGGGCCGCGAAAGGAGCGCGCGATTTCGTCTATGTGACGATATCGACCGGTCTCGGTGGCGCGATCGTGAGCCACGGCCGCATGCTGCGCGGCGCGACGAACACGGCCGGCGAGATCGGCCACTGGCCGGTCGGTCTCGAAGGACCGCGCTGCGGCTGCGGCAGCTACGGCTGCGCGGAGTCGTTCGCGGCGGGGCGGAACCTCGCCGAGGCGTTCGGCGTCGATGACGCGGCGCGCGTCTACGCGGCGGCCGCGTCCGGTGACGCCAGAGCGGAGCGGCTCGTCGCGCGGGCCGAGCGGGCCCTCGAGAACCTCGCGATCGGGCTGACGAACGTGCTGAATCCCTCGCTCATCGTCGTCGGCGGATCGATCGCCGAGCACGAGCCAGCGCGAACGCTCGAACCGATGCGCCGCGGCATCGCGGAACGCGCCTTCAAGGTCCCGCGCGACGCAGTGCGGGTCGTGCCGGCCGCGCTCGGCCGCGACGTCGGCATGCTGGGCGCGGCGATCGCCGCGCGCGAGCGCAGCTCGGGCAGAGGAGAGTGGTTCCTCTAAAGTGCTTCCCAAGGGGGGCGAGAAGATGCCGAAAGTGGCTATCAACGGCTTCGGCCGGATCGGGCGGCAGTTCCTCAAGGCGATGATCGAGCGCCACCCGAACATCGAGATCGTCGCGCTCAACGACCTCGCGGACCCAAAGATGAACGCGCACCTCTTCAAGCACGACTCCAACTACGGGAAGTACCCCGGCGATGTCGAGGCCACGGCCGACGCCCTGTTGGTCGACGGCCGTCGGATCAAAGTCCTGCAGGAGCGCGATCCCGCGAAGCTCCCCTGGAAGGACCTCGGCGTCGACATCGTCATCGAGTCGACCGCCTTCTTCACGGACGCGACCAAAGCCAAGGCGCACATCGACGCGGGCGCGAGATACGTGATCATCTCCGCCCCGGCAAAGAACGAAGACAAGACGATCGTGCTCGGGGTCAACGAGAAGGAGTTCGATCCCGAGAAGCACCACATCATCTCGAACGCCTCGTGCACGACGAACGGCCTCGCGCCCGTCGCGAAGGTGCTGAACGACGAGTTCGGCATCGAGAAAGGACTCCTCACGACCGTCCATTCCAAGACGAATTCCCAGAGGCTGCTCGACACCGTCGCGCCGGATCCGCGGGATGCGCGCTCCGCGTCCGAGAACATCGTTCCCGCCGAGACCGGCGCGGCGCGCGCCATCGCGCTCGTCATCCCGGAGCTCAAGGGCAAGTTCAGCGGCATGTCGTTCCGCGTCCCGACCCCGACCGTCTCCGTCGTCGACTTCGTCGCCGTCTTGAAGCGCGAGGTCACGAAGGCCGAGGTGAACGACGCCTTCAAGCGCGCGGCCGCGGGCGAGCTCAAGGGGATCATGGACTACACGGAAGAGCCGCTGGTCTCGAGCGATCTCAAGGGCGACGCTCACTCGACGATCGTGAGCGGCATCGACACGATCGTGCTCGGCAACATGGTCAAGGTGATCGCCTGGTACGACAACGAGTGGGGCTACGCCTGCCGGCTCGCCGACATCACGGCGCTCGTCGCGAGCAAGCTCTCTGCCCGTCGCACGGACGCGCCGGTCCACCAGGAGCGCGCCGCCGCCGTCCGCTGACGAGCGCGTGACGTTCAAGAAGCGGACGGTGCGGGACCTGGATCCGAAGGGAAAGCGCGTCCTCGTCCGCGTCGATTTCAACGTCCCGCTGGACAAGGGCGCCGTCGCCGACGACACGCGCATCCGCGCGGCGCTGCCGACGATCCGCCTGCTGCAGGCTCGCGGTGGCGCCCTCGCTCTCGTCTCGCATCTCGGCCGGCCCAAGGGCCGTGACGCAAAGCTCTCGCTGGCGCCCGTCGCGAAGCGCCTCGGCGAGCTCCTCGGCCGCGAGGTCCCGCTCATGCCGGACGCCGTCGGCCAGGAGATCGCCAGACGCGTCAGGGCGCTCGAACCGGGAGACCTGGTCCTCCTCGAGAACGTGCGCTTCCACAGGGAAGAGGAGGAGAACGATCCGGCCTTCGCCCGGGCGCTGGCGACGGGCTTCGACGCCTACGTGAACGACGCCTTCGGTACCGCGCACCGCGCACATGCCTCCACCGAGGGGATCGCGCGGATCCTCCCCGCGTACGCGGGACTCCTGCTCGAGAAGGAGCTCACCGCGCTCGGCGGCATCCTCGAGCATCCCGCGAAGCCGTTCCTCGCGATCATTGGCGGCGCGAAGGTGAGCACGAAGATGGACGTCCTCCGCTCGCTCGTGCCTCGCGTTGACGCTCTTGCGATCGGCGGCGGGATGGCGAACACGTTCCTCCTCGCGGCCGGGCACGGCGTCGGCCGGTCGCTCGTAGAGCCCGAGAAGGAGACCGAGGCCCGGCGCGTGACGGACGAGGTCGAGGGGAACGGCAAGACGCTCCTCATCCCGGTCGACGTCGTGTGCGCGCCGTCGCCTGATGAGGACGGCGCGGCCGCCGCGGGCGTGTTCGGCGTCGACGACGTGCCGTCCGGCCAGGCGATCGTCGACGTCGGCCCGCGTACGCTCGAGCGCTACGCCGGCGTCATCGGGCGCGCGAAGACCATCTTCTGGAACGGGCCGCTCGGTGTGTTCGAGGTGCCGGCCTTCGCGAACGGCACGCGGCGCGTCGCCGAGCTCCTTGCCTCGAGCGGGGCGGTGACCGTCGTCGGCGGCGGCGAGTCGGTGCAGGCGGTCGAGGAGGCCGGCCTCGCGGAGAAGATGACGCACGTCTCCACGGGCGGGGGCGCGTCGCTCGAGCTCATCGAAGGGAAGACGCTGCCCGGGGTCGCGGCGATCCCCGACAGATGACCGCGACCGCCATCCGCTCGATCCACGCGCGCGAGATCCTCGACTCGCGTGGCGATCCCACGGTCGCGGTGGCGGTGACGCTGGCGGGTGGCGCGCGCGCGGAGGCGATGGTGCCGTCGGGCGCGTCGACCGGCGCGCACGAGGCCGTCGAGCTGCGCGACGGGGACAGGAAGCGCTACCGGGGCAAGGGCGTCCTGAAGGCGGTGAGCAACGTGAACGACGTCATCGCCCATGCGCTCGCCGGGCACGACGCCGCGGACCAGGCGAAGGTCGACGACGCGCTCCTCGCGCTCGACGGCACGTCGAACAAGGCGAAGCTCGGCGCGAACGCGATCCTCGGCGTGTCGCTCGCCTGCGCTCGGGCCGGCGCGGTCGCCGGGGACGTTCCGCTCTACCGCTACCTCGGCGGGGCCGAGGCGCATGTCCTTCCGGTCCCGCTCATGAACGTCCTCAACGGCGGCAAGCACGCGACGGACTCCGCCGACATGCAGGAGTACATGCTCGTCCCGCTCGGCGCGCCGAGTTTCCGCGAGGCGATCCGCATGGGCTCGGAGGTCTTCCACGCGCTCAAGGCGTTGCTGCACGACCTCGGCATGGGCACGGGCGTGGGCGACGAGGGCGGGTTCGCGCCGTCTGGGCTGCGCACGAACGAGCAGCCCATAGAGCTCATCGTCGATGCCATCACGAGGGCGGGCTACCGCTCGGGCGCGGACGTCGCGATCGCGCTCGATCCGGCGTCCACGGAGCTGTACGCGGACGGAAAGTACGTGCTCGCGCGCGAGCAGCGGACCCTCGACGCCGCGGGGATGACCGCGCTCTACCGCGAGTGGGCCGAGCGCTACCCGCTCGTCTCCGTCGAGGACGGCCTCGCCGAGGACGACTGGAGCGGCTGGAAGGCGCTCACCGCGGCGCTCGGCGACCGCCTGCAGCTGGTGGGCGACGACCTCTTCGTGACGAACGAGGAGCGGATCGAGCGCGGCGTGCGCGAGAAAGTGGCGAACGCCGTCCTCATCAAGGTGAACCAGATCGGCACGCTCTCCGAAACGATCGCCGCGGTCGAGCTCGCGAAGCGCTCGGGTTACGCGGCGGTCATATCGCACCGCTCCGGCGAGACCGAGGACACGACGATCGCCGACCTCGCCGTGGCGCTCGGGACCGGGCAGATCAAGACGGGCTCGGTCTCGCGCAGCGAGCGGAACGCGAAATACAACCGGCTGATGGAGATCGAGCTCGAGCTCGGCGGCGCCGCGCGCTATCCGGGCCGCGACGCCTTCCCCCGCTTCGCGCTCTAGCCGCGGCTCACCGCCGCGGTGCGTTCGGCACTCCGCCCGCGCGCCAACCTGAACGCGCGCAACGCGAACGCGAGGACGATGAGATGCCCCGGACGCAAGGCCGTCGCTCCCCGGCCGGTGAGTGCGCATGGTCTACGAGACCGCGGCCCGCCGGTCAAGCAGGCCACGGACGGCGCCCGCGCGACCGGCGTCGTCGTCACGCGTCGTAACGGTCCGGTCGCAATCGACCGCACGCGAAAATCCCCCTCGATGGAGACAGCGCGCGCCCCTATGCTGGCGCCGACTCCACGGGGAGGGATGAGGTTTGGCGGTCGAGACAGAGCGTCCCACCGCGCCGCCGACGGCGGCCGAGTCGCCGGCACCGTTCGCCCCGCAATCCATCGAGGAGACCGGCCTCTCCGCGGGCTTCATCGGCGACCTCGCGCTCAAGATGCTCTACAAGTCGGGCCAGGCGACGGGCGGCGAGCTCGCGGAGATGCTCTGCATCCCCTTCGGCCCGATCCTGGCGCCAATCCTCGACTTCCTGAAGAACGAGCGCCTCACCGAGGTGAAGGGCGCGGCGGGCGTCGGCCCGCAGGCGTACCAGTACGTGCTCACCGACGCGGGCACCGCCCGCGCGCGCGAGGCCTTCGACAAGAGCGGCTACGTCGGGCCCGCGCCGGTGACGCTCGGCGCGTACGTCGGCCGCGTGCGCGCGCAGTCCATCGGCAGCCTCAAGGTCTCGATGGAGGAGCTCAAGAAGGCGCTCGGCCACCTCGTGCTTCCCGAACGCACGCTGCGCCAGCTCGGACCCGCGATCAACAGCGGTCGGTCGATCTTCCTCTTCGGCCCGCCCGGCACCGGAAAGTCGTCGATCGCGGAGACGCTCGCGACCCTCCTCAAGGGCAACATCGTCATCCCGTACGTCGTTCAGGTCGGCGAGCAGCTCGTCCGCGTCTTCGATCCGTCGCGGCACCGCCCGCTCGTCGCGCTCGACCAGCGCTTCGACCGCCGCTGGGTCCCGATCGCGCGCCCGTTCGTGCAGGTCGGCGGGGAGCTCACGCTCGAGCAGCTCGATCTCGGCTACGACCCGTTCTCCAAGGTGCACGAGGCGCCCTTCCAGATGAAGGCGAGCGGTGGCGTCCTTCTCATCGACGACTTCGGGCGCCAGCGCGCCTCGCCGGATCAGCTCCTCAACCGCTGGATCGTCCCGCTCGATCGGGACATCGACTTCCTCACGCTCGCCGACGGCCGCAAGATCGAGGTGCGCTTCGACGTGCTCCTCGTTTTCTCGACGAACCGCACGCCGTCGTCGCTCGTCGACGAGGCGTTCCTCCGGCGCATCCAGTACAAGATCGAGCTGAAGTCGCCGACGGAGCCCGAGTTCGCGGAGATCCTGCGCCGCGTCTGCGCGCAGCAGCAGCTTCAGTACTACCCGCAGGCCGCCGAGTGGATCGTGGAGTACGCGAAGCAGCGCAACATCGCGCTCCGTTCGTGTCACCCGCGCGACCTGATGACGCACCTCCACGCCGCCGCCCGCTTCCTGGGCAAGCCGGCGGAGATCACGCCGGAGCTCATCGAGCTCGCCTGCGAGACGTACTTCGTCCCGCTCTAGCGGAGTCTCTCGGCTTCGCGGAGGAGACACGCTCAAGGCTGGTGGATTCGCTCGTCGCGGGTGAACCGCTGAACCGGTCCTCGCTCACCCCGGCTCTAGTCCGTATCCCTCGCGACTAGCATCGCGGGCGTGCTCGTGCGCCCGCTCGCGGATCTCGGCGCGGCCGATCTCGCTGTCGCGGGCGGCAAGGGCGCGAACCTCGGCGAGCTGATCCGCGCCGGCTTCCCGGTCCCCGACGGCTTCGTCGTGACGACGGACGCCTACGCGCTCGCCGCCTCCGCCGCGGGTGTCGATCCGCGCGATCCCGCGCGGGCACGCGAGCGGCTCCTTGGCGTGCACGTCCCCGACGGCGTCGCGACCGCGGTCCGCGATGGCTACCGCGCGCTCGGCGCGCCGGCAGTCGCGGTGCGCTCCTCGGCGACCGCGGAGGATCTCCCCGAGGCGAGCTTCGCCGGCCAGCAGGACACGATCCTCGACGTCCGCGGCGACGACGCGCTCCTCGATGCGCTGCGGCGCTGCTGGGCCTCGCTCTGGAACGAGCGCGCGGTCGCGTATCGCGACACGCACGACGTCGACCCTGCCGGCGTCCGGCTCGCCGTCGTCGTCCAGCGGATGGTCAACGCGCGAGCCGCGGGAGTGCTCTTCACGGCCGATCCGATCACCGGTCGCCGCCGGCGCGCTGCGATCGACGCTGTCGCCGGCCTCGGAGAGCGCCTGGTCTCGGGAGCCGCGAATCCCGATCACTTCCTCGTCGACCCGCGGACCGGTGAGGTCCTCGAACGGCGCGGCGACGTGCTCGACGATGCGGAGCTCCGCGAGCTCGCCGCGCTCGGCGCGCGCATCGAGGCGCATTTCGGCGCGCCGCAGGACATCGAATGGGCCTTCGACCGCGACGGCACGCTTCGGATCGTCCAGTCGCGCGGCATCACGACGCTCTACCCGCTCCCCCCGAACGCGCCCGATCCCGAGGCCGAGCTTCGCGTGTACTTCTCGGCGAACGTCGCACAAGGGGTCTTCGACCCGTTCACGCCGATGGGCCTCCAGACGTTCCGGCTCCTCGGCGCCGCCTTCGCGAGCGCCATCGGCAGGCCGGTGCGGGATCCGGCCGCCGGCACGCCGGTCACCGTCGTGGCGGGCATGCGACTCTTCCTCGACCTCACCGCGGTCCTCCGCGATCCCGCCGCGCGCGAGCTCCCCGGCCGCGTGATGGGAGTGATGGAGGCGCGGAGCCAGGCGATCTTCGCCGCCCTCCTCGCCGACCCCCGCCTCGCGCCGCGCGGCTCGCGGCCTCGCTCGCTCCTCGCCACGCTCATCGCGGTCGCCCGGACCGGCGCGCCGTTCGTTGCGATCCGCTCGCTCGCCCGTCCCGACGCGACGCGAGAGGCCGTCCTGCGCGAGATCGACGCGACGATCCGGGAGGTCGCGAGGCCGGCAGCCCCAGCGGAGCGCCTCGATGCCTACGAGCGCCTATTCCTCACGGTCCCGCCGCGGCTCTTCCCGAAGCTCGTCGGCCTCGTGGTCCCCGGGTTCGCCGCGTACGCGATCGCGGGCCGGCTCCTGCGCCGGGTTGCGCGGCCGGACGAGCTACAGACCGTGCTGCGCGGCCTTCCGTACAACCCGACCACCGAGATGGATCTCGAGCTCTGGCGCATCGCGCGCGACGCGCGCGACGACGCCGCCTGCCGGAGCGCGCTCGCCGAGCGCTCTCCCGCGAAGCTCGCCGATGAGTACCGTGCTGGCAGGCTGCCACCCCTCCTCCAGCGGGAGCTCGCCACGTTCCTCGCCCGGTACGGCCATCGGGCGATCGCCGAGATCGACCTCGGTCTCCATCGCTGGTCGGAAGACCCGGCGCACCTGCTCGGCGCGATCGCGAACTACCAGCGACTCGGCGCCGGTGCCGTCGCGCCGGACGCGCAGTTCGCGCGCGGCGCTCGTGAGGCCGACGCCACGATCGAGACACTCGTGTCGCGGGTGCACGGGCCGCGGCGCGCGATCACGCGGTTCCTGTTGCGCCGCGTGCGCGCGCTCAGCGGGCTGCGCGAGCAGCCGAAGTTCCAGCTCATGCGTGTCTTCGCGCTTGGCCACGCGCTCATCGAGCCGGTCGGCGCTGAGCTGGCGACGCGAGGCCTGCTCGAGGAGGGCCGCGACGTGTTCTTCCTCGACCTGCCAGAGGCGCGACGCGCTCTCGCGGGCGAGGACCTGCGGGAAGCCGTCGCGCGGCGCCGGGCGGAGTACCGCCGCGAGCAGGCGCGCCGTCACATCCCGCGGGTGCTGCTCTCCGACGGGACGGACGCCGAGGCCGCGCTCGCGCCGGCCGTCGTCGAGGGGGCGATCCGCGGCACGCCGGCCTCACCGGGCATCGCGCAGGGGACCGCGCACGTGATCCGCTCGCCGGTGGGCGCGCGGCTCGAGCCGGGCGAGGTGCTCGTCGCGCCGTCGACCGACCCGGGCTGGACGCCGCTCTTCCTCACCGCGAGCGCGCTCGTGATGGAGATGGGCGGGATGATGTCGCACGGCGCGGTGGTCGCTCGCGAGTACGGCATCCCCGCGGTCGTCGGCGTGCCCGAGGCGACCGGGCGGATCGCGAATGGTGCTCGTGTCACGGTGGACGGGTCCGCGGGGACGGTCACGGTCGAGACCTGAGCGCGGGGCGCTAGGCCGTCTTCGTCGTGCCTTTCGCGGCGGCCTTCGCGAGCCGTCCGCGGCGACGTCGCGCCGAGTTCTTGTGGATCGCGCCCCGCTTCGCCGCGCGGTCGAGCGCGCTCGCGGCGGCGGCGATCGCGTCGGCGGCGACCTCGCCGCCTTTCGCGAGGGCCTCGCGGGCGCTCTTCACCGCGGTGCGTGCGGCCGAGCGACCGAACGTCTTGATCGTCGTCCGTCGTTGCGTCTGCCGGATGCGCTTGAGCGCCGAGCGCTTACGTTTTTTCGCTGCCATGGCCGGGAACGATAGCGCCTGATACGCATCCCATACTCACCGCGTGCCGATGTCGGTGGCGCGGGCCTCGATCATCATGATCGCCACCCTCGTCGCAAGCCGGGTGCTCGGCTGGCTCCGCCTCTCCGTCATCGGCGCCACGTTCGGCGAGTCGCCGCAGCTCGACGCGTTCTGGGCGGCCTTCCGAATCCCGAACGCCGTCTTCGATCTGCTCGTGGCCGGCGCGCTGGCCTCCGCGTTCATCCCCGTCTTCACGGGCTATCTCGCGCGCGAGCGCGAAGCGGAGGGCTGGCGCGTCGCGTCGAGCGTCCTGAACGCGGTGGTCCTGCTCCTCGTCGCGTTCTCCGCCGTGATGTGGCTGCTCGCGCCGATCCTCGTCCCGATCGTCGTCGCCCCCGGGTTCAGCGGGGACCAGCTCGCGCTCACCGTCGACCTCACGCGGCTCATGCTCCTGTCGCCCATCTTCATGGGCCTCTCCTCGTTGACGACGGGGATCCTCAACTCGTACCGCCAGTTCCTGTCGGGGGCGACCGCGCCGCTCGTCTACAACGCCGTGATCATCCTGTTCGCCCTCTTCGCGGCGCCGTTCCTCGGCATCCAGGCGCTCGCGTACGGCGTCGTCACCGGCGCGCTCTTCATGTGGCTCGTCCAGTTGCCCGAGCTCACCTTCCGCCGCACGCGCTACTCGTTCTCGCTCGACCTCGGTCACCCGGGTGTTCGCGACGTGCTCCGCCTCGCCGGCCCGCGCACCCTCGCCCTCGGCGCCGTGCAGATCGTGTTCATCGTCGACACGAACCTCGCCTCTCGCATGCCCGAGGGATCGCTCACCGCCCTCACGTACGCGTTCCAGCTCATGCTGCTGCCGCTCGGCGTCTTCTCGATCGCGATCTCGGCGGCGATCTTTCCCTCGCTCTCGCACTACGCGTCACTCGGGCAGGTGAACCGCATGCGCGACGCGGTGCAGCAAGGGATCCGCTGGATCCTCTTCCTCACGCTCCCCACCGTGATCCTCATGGTCGTGCTGCGGCGGCCGATCGTGAACCTGCTCTTCCAGTACGGGCACTTCGGCGCCGAGGCGCGCGAGGCGACGCAGGCCGCGTTCCTGTTCTACTCGATCGGTCTCGCCGGCCACGCGCTCGTGCAGATCCTCGCTCGCGCCTATTACGCCTCCCGCGACACGACGACGCCGCTCGCGCTCACGCTCATCTCGATCGGGCTCAACGTCGTGCTCGACGTCGTGCTCGCCCCGCTCCTGGGCATCAACGGGCTCGCCCTCGCGAACTCGATCGCGACCCTCGTCGAGGCCCTGCTGCTCTTCTGGCTCCTCGCCTCGCGCGCCCGCCTTCGCCTGGTGGGGATCGGCTTCTCGACGCTGAAACAGGTCACGGCGAGCCTCCTCATGGGCGTCGCCATGTTCGCGTTCATCCGCGCGACGAACGTCACCGTCGACCTCGAGCAGACGAAGCTCGGCCTGGCCTTCCAGACGCTCATCGCCACCGCGGTCGGCGGTCTCGTGTACCTCGCCGCGGCGTACCTTTTCCGCATCGGCGAGCTCGGCGAGATTCTCGCTGTCGTCCGCGCCCGCCTGCGCCGCGGTCCGCGTGCCCCCGCAGCCGCTGGAACCTCCGCTTAGCCGGCGTTGTACCAGGGGCGATGCGGCCCGCCCTCGTCGCGACCGCCCTCCTGATCCCATGCCTTGCGCTCGCCGCTCCGGCCGACGCCGCCATGGCCGTCCGCATGGTCGTCACGCCATCGGCTCCTACCGTCGGCGTGCCTGCCACCCTGTCCGTCGTCACGCTCGCGCCGTTCACGCAGAAATGCGTCGACGACCCGACGGCCGACTACCGGCCGTGGTCCGACTGGCACGGGAGCTCCGGTCCGCTCGACCGGTTGGTCGCGCAAGCCGCGCACGATGGACTCGCGCCGATCGACGTCCCGCTCATTCGCCGTGGGGACGATCCGACCCGATGGGATGGCGCGGTCGTCTTTCCTGCGTCAGGCGAATGGGCGCTGCGGATGTCGTATCCGAGCTGGTCGCAGGCGGGGCCTTCCGCCGAAGCGTGCGCAGGAGCACGGATCACGATCCTTGTCCTCGACCGCCTCCCAGCGACGGCGACCAGCAGCACCGACCCGGCCAGGTCGAGCGCGCTCGTTCCGCTCGTCGCGGTGCTGCTCGCATTCGTCTGGCTCTCTCGGCGCGCGCGAGTCCCCGTCTAGTCGGACCGACGACCACCAGGGACCGACGACGGGCGTGAGATGGCGGTGAGGGGAACGCCCTAGCCTTCTCGCTGATGGCCGAGCTCGCGCGCATCCGCAACTTCTGCGTCATCGCGCACGTCGATCACGGGAAGACCACTCTCTCCGACCGCCTCCTCGAGATGACCGGGACGGTGCCCGCGCGCGAGATGCGCGAGCAGCTCCTCGACTCGATGGAGCTCGAGCGCGAGCATGGCATCACGATCAAGGCGCGCGCGGTCCGCATGTCGTGGACGGCACGCGACGGCCGCGAGTACGAGCTGAACATGATCGACACGCCGGGGCACGTGGACTTCACGTACGAGGTGAGCCGCTCGCTCGCGGCATGCCAGGGCGCGGTGCTCCTCGTCGACGCGTCGCAGGGCATCGAGGCGCAGACGCTCGCGAACGCCTACCTCGCGGTCGAGCAGGGCCTCGAGGTGATCCCCGCGATCAACAAGATCGACCTCCCCAACATCGACATCGATGTCGTGCGCGCGGAGCTGCGCACCACGCTCGGCTTCCGCGACGACGAGATCCTCCTCGTGTCGGGAAAGACCGGCGTGGGGGTCGAGGCGCTCCTGCACGGCGTCGTGGAGCGCGTCGCGGCGCCCAAAGGCGACGTCGACGCCCCATTGCGCGCGCTCATCTTCGATTCGCACTACGACGCGTACAAAGGCGTCGTCGCCCACGTCCGCGTCGTCGACGGCTCGCTCGCCGCCGGCGATCGCATCCGCCTCATGGCGACCGAGCGCGAGAGCGAGCTCCTCGAGCTCGGCATCTTCGCACCCGACGCGGTGCCGACCCCGCGCCTGGAGACCGGCGAGGTGGGCTACGTCGCCACGGGCCTCAAGGCGGTGGCCGACTGCCGCGTCGGGGACACGCTGACGCTCGCGGCGCGGCCCGCGACGGCGCCGCTCCCCGGATACCGCCCGGCGAAGCCGATGGTCTTCGCCGGGTTCTATCCCTCGAACGCGGAGGACTACCCGACCCTGAAGGACGCGCTCGAGAAGCTGCGGCTCAACGACGCCTCGCTCGTCTACGAGCCGGAGACCTCACAGGCGCTCGGGTTTGGCTTCCGCGCCGGGTTCCTCGGACTCCTCCACCTCGAGATCATCCAGGAGCGCCTCGAGCGCGAGTACGACGTCGACCTCATCGCGACGTCGCCGTCGGTGGAGTACCGCGTCATCACGCAGAAGGGGACGGAGCTCGCCGTCGACAACCCGGCGCTCCTGCCCGACCCTGGCACGATCGTCGAGATCCGCGAGCCGTGGATGAAGGTCACGATCATCGTGCCGACGCAGCACATCGGTCCGGTCATGGAGCTCGCGCAGACCAAGCGCGCGTCGCTCGCGGACATGACATACGTCGATCCGACGCGCGCGATGCTGCGTTACGAGATGCCGCTGTCCGAGGTCATCGTCGACTTTTACGACCAGCTCAAGAGCCACTCCAAGGGATACGCCTCGCTCGACTACGAGTTCGCCGAGTACCGGGCCGCCGACCTCGTGCGGCTCGACATCCTCGTCGCCGGCACGGTCGTCGACGCGCTCTCGATCATCACGCACCGGCACCGCGCGCAGCAGTCCGGGCGCGTGCTCGTGGCCAAGCTGCGCGGCCTCATCCCCAAGCAGCTCTTCGACGTCGCCATCCAGGCGGCGATCGGCGGGAAGGTCATCGCGCGCGAGACCGTGAAGGCCAAGCGCAAGGACGTGCTCGCCAAGTGCTACGGCGGCGACATCACCCGCAAGCGCAAGCTCCCCGAGAAGCAGAAGGAAGGCAAGAAACGCATGAAGATGGTGGGATCCGTCGAGATCCCCCAGGAGGCGTTCCTCGCGGTGCTGCGGATCGGTGACGAGGCGTGAACGTGAAGATCGCGTTCGAACACCCGACGCAGCTCGCCGCCACGTCGTTCCTGCGCGCCATCGCCGCCGGCGACGCGGCGACCGCCTGGGCGCACCTGTCGCGCGAGACGCGAGGACTGCTCGAGGGCCTGTACGCCGCACGCGCGCAGGTCGCGCTCCACACGGCCGCCGGCGTCGAGTCGTCGGTCGAGGACGCGCGGCTCGCGGAGGTGGTCGCGCCGCTGCGGCAATCGATCCTCGCCGCGCTCGGCGGCAGCGACCGCCTGGGCGCGTTCGGCGTGTCCGGCGCTCGCGTCGTCGATCGCGCGATCGCGTACGTCCTGCTCCTGCCCGACTTCGGGGACGAGCGCATCGTCACGAAGGCCGATTGGCTTCCAAGCCATCTCCTCGCTTTCGTGCGCGAGTCCGGTGAGTGGCTCGTCGACCTCGGTAAGACCGCAGAGCTGTCGGCCGACGCCGAGCTGCCCGATCCTCTCGGAGCAATACGGCGATGAGCGTTGCGTCGGCGGCGCGGCCCGCCGAAACCCTCTCAACGCGGCGGTATCCCCAGCCGCATCGGCCGGGGACCCCTCCGCCGCGCGGGGTCCCTCGGCGGGCCGCGCCGATCGGCCTCTACGTGCATGTCCCCTTCTGTGCATCGCGATGCCCGTATTGCGATTTCGCCACGGCGCCGGCGACCAGCAGGCTCCGCGCCGCGTATCTCCGCGCCCTGGGAGAGGAGATCGCGCGCGAGGGCGAGGCGCTCGGCCATCCGCGGGTGGACACGTTGTACTTCGGCGGCGGGACGCCGAGCCTCCTCGAGCCGGCCGAGATCGCGGCGCTCGCCGCGGCCCTGCGCGGCGCCTTCGACCTTCGGCCGCGCGAGGCCACCGTGGAGGCGAACCCGGCGACGCTCGATCGCGCGCGCCTCGAGGCATGGCGCGCGCTCGGCGTGACGCGGGTCTCGATCGGCGCCCAGAGCACGCTCGCTCGCGGCCTCCGCGCGCTCGGCCGGACCCACCAACCGCAGGACAGCGCCGCCGCCGTCGCCGCCGTTCGCGACGCCGCGCTGGACGTGAGCGTCGACCTCATCTTCGGCTGGCCCGGCGAGACCGTCGCCGAGTGGGAGGGCGATCTCGCGGCCGCCGTCGCCCTCGCTCCCGACCACGTGTCCTGCTATCCGCTCGAGCTGCGTCTGGACTCGCCGGAGGAGGCGGTCGCGAACTGGCCCGGTGGCGGCTGGCAGGTCCTCGAGCGCTGGCGTCGCAGCGCGGCCGACGCGCAGCCGGACGACGAGGGCCTCGCCGTGCTCTATCGGGTCGCCGAGCGCCGGCTGGCCGCCGCGGGCTACCGCCACTACGAGATCGCGAACTGGGCTCGCCCCAGGAAGCGCTGCCGGCACAACCTCCGCTACTGGCGCAACGAGGAGTGGCTCGGCGTGGGCGCCGGCGCGCACTCGCATCTGGGAGGCGTGCGCTCGGCGAACCCCGCGGCGCTCCCTGCGTACCTCGCGCGGATCGCGGGCGGCGCCTCGCGCCTGCCCGACGAGGGCGCGGACGCGGCGAGCGACACCGCGATGCTCGCGTTACGTTTGGCCGACGGCCTCGATCTCGCTCGTTACCGGACCCGCTTTGGGCCGTCGGAGGCCGCCCGCGTGGTGACCGCGCTCCGTTCGCTGGACGGAACGCGTCTGCTGCGCTGGTCGGGGCGCGGCGTGCGGCTCACGGCCCGCGGCCGGCTCCTCGCGAGCGAGGTCTTCCTCCGGCTCCTGGCCGAGGTTCCGCCCGCCGGTGAGCGGGTCGGCGCCTGAGGATGGTCAACGTCCGGTACATGGTCAAGGACGTCGAGGCGGCCGTGGCGTTCTACACGACGCACTTCGGCTTCACGCTCATCTCGCGGGCCGGAGCCGCGTTCGCCGACGTCGCCCGCGGGGACCTGCGTCTGCTGCTCAGCGGAGCGACGAGCTCGGCGGGCCGCCCGATGCCCGATGGCCAACGGCCTGCGCCAGGGGGCTGGAACCGCATCCAGCTCGTGGTCCCGGACCTGCGCGCTGAGGTCGACCGGCTTCGCGAGGCCGGCCTGCGGCCCCGCAACGAGATCGTCACCGGGCCGGGCGGATCGCAGATCCTGTTCGAGGATCCCTCCGGGAACGTCGTCGAGCTGTTCCAGCCCGCCGAGCGCGCGCCTGTGCCTTAGTGGCAGGCGAACCAGCGGATCACGTTCGCGTTCGGCGGAGGCGTCGCGACGGCGCACGGGATCTCGTGTGGCGGGGGGACCCAGCCGGGCTGGGTGGGTGCGCCCTCGTGCGCGCCGCCGGTCCGCCCGCCCGCCTTCTCCGCGTGCGCGACGCCGAACGCGAGCGTCAACACGAGCCCGAACGCGACGAGCCACGTGGGCGGTTCCCACGGTCTCCAGTTCGCCGCCGCGCCGTCCAGCTCTTCGATCCTCATGCGCGCAGTACAGATCGCGGCGCATCATGGTTCCCGCTTGGTCTTGCGACCACGCGAAGAACGCGATATGCCTACGCGAGAATTTCGTCCCGCCCAAATCACCTGGGGAGGAACCATGCAGGAAGACCAAGGCACCGATTGGTCCGCGCAAAAGGAACCCGGCTCCGTGTGGCCGACGCCGATGCCCTCGAGCCCGACACCGCCGCCGCCCGCGCCGCTCAGCGGAGGCGCGGCCTCGTCCGGCGGTGCGAAGCGGACGACACGTCGCCGTTCGACGGCGAAGAAGAAGTCCTCCGGCACACGTCGGACGGCCGGGCGTAAGCGGGCGACCGCCAAGCGTGGGACGGCGCGACGCTCGACCGCGAAGAAGTCGACGGCGAAGCGCGGGGGCCGGAAGACCGCCGCGCGGAAGGCCACGACCCGGCGCCGGGCCTCTTCATCGCGGACGACGCGAGCCCGCAGAACGACGCGACGGAAGAGCTCGAGCCGCAAGAAGCGCAGCTGATGCCGAAAAGAGGAGCGCGCCGCTCGGGCGGCGTGCTCCTCTGCTAGTTCCTCTTCCCCCGACCCATCCCGGGCTTGCGCCCGTGGTTGGCCTTCTTGCTCCGCCAGCCGAGCTTCCCGGTCGTCTTCTGCTTTTTTTGGCCCTTGCTCATGACCCGGCGCGTCCTCCCGCGAACAGATGGAGCTGCAGCGCCCGCGTCGGCGGCGCGATGAGCTCGGTCACGAGCCATTGTGCGACCACGGCCGCTTCCGCGTCCTCCGCGAGGCCCGCGCGCGCGCGCGCCGCCGCGAGCCGCCGCTTCGTCGCGCGCGTGTCCAGGCCCACCACGTGGGCGGTGTCGGCGAGCGAGCGCTCGAGGATGTCGCGGAGCACGAAGACCGCTAGGTCGACGCCGCGGAGCGCGTGACGGCCGACGAGATCGCGTAGACCGGCGCCGAAGAGCCGTCCCCGCGCGACCGCGTCGCGAACCGCGCTCGCGGCCTCGCCGTCGAGCTCGCCGACGCGCAGGAGGGCGACGATCTCCGCGTCCGGCAGCCGCCGCGCGTGCTCGAGGCTGGCGATGAACCGCTGCACCACGACGTCGTCCGAGACCTGAGGCCGCGGTCCGTCGAGCGGGAGCGCGGCGATCCGCGACAGCGCCGCCACGAGCGCGCGCCGCAGGCCGTCCAGGTCGGCGAACCGGACGACCTCGACCACCGCGGGATTCCCGAGGAGCAGGCGCGAGACCGGCCGGTCGCGCTCGGCGACCACGACCACGGGGACCCCGTGCTCGCGGGCAAGCTCGACCTCGATGCCCACGCCGAACGACGGGACGCCGGCGTACGCGATGACGACGCGCGCGGCGGTGACGTGCGCGCGATCGATCTCGTAGACGGTCCGCGGCTCGATGTTCGCCGCCGCGACGGGGTCGGTGACGCGGTGGGGGAGGTACGCGCGCAGCTTCGCGCCCTCGGCGATCTCCGCGATGACCTCGTAGAAGAGCTTCGTGCGCGGGGCGTCCTCGAGCGCGGTCAGCGCACCCGAGATGTACGCCTCACCCACCGTCGCCTCTGCCGCCCGCTCGTCCATGGGCCGCTCATGATGCTCGCCGCGTCAAGGGCGACCATAGAATCGCGCGCATGTCCCCGAAGGGTCCAGCGGGCCGGTGACCGAGGGAGCGCCGCCGTCTCAAGCGTCCCGCGTCGCCGACCATCTGCGCCGGCTTCCGCTCTTCTCGCGGCTCTCCGACGCGGAGCTCGCGGAGCTGGCCGAGCGGATGCGCACGAAGACGTTCCGTCGCGGCGAGGCGATCTTCCGCAAGGACGACCCCGGGACGCATCTGTACATGGTCCTCGACGGCGGGGTGAAGATCGCCCTTCCCGGCGAGTTCGGTCAGGAGGCGCTCGTCGCGATCATGCGCCCGGGCGAGTTCTTCGGCGAGCTCGCGCTGTTCGACCGAAGCCCTCGCAGCGCGAGCGCCACCGCGCTCGAGGAGACGCGCGCCGCGCTCCTCGCGGGGGACGATTTCCTCGCATTTCTGGAGTCCCATCCGGCCTCGGTGCGCGTGGTCCTTGAGGCGCTCGCGCGCACGATCCGCCGCCTCTCCGACCGGGTCGAGGACCTCATCTTCCTCGACGTCCCGAGCCGCGTGGCCAAGTACTTGCTCGACCTCGCGCGGGCGGACGGGGGGGAGACGATGGAGCTGACGCTGACCCAGGACGAGCTCGCCGCGTTCATCGGCGCCTCACGCGTGTCGGTGAACCGCGTGCTCGGCGACCTCGAGCGGCGCGAGATCATCGGGATCCGCCGCCGCCGGATCGCGATCCGCGACCCGGAGAAGCTCGCGAAGGAGATCCGCGTCTAGTGACGGCCAGGGCGCGCCGCCCGCTCATCCTCGTGGTCGAGGACGACCCCGCGCTCGGTGAGGTCATGTGCACGGCGCTCAAGGACGAGGGCCTCGAGGCACGGCTCGCGCAGGACGGCGACGAGGCCATGCGCGCCGTCGACGACCTCTCGCCGGCGTGCATGATCCTCGACCTCATGATGCCGCGGCGCGACGGGTTCTCGGTGCTGCGCGAGCTGCGGGCCGACGGGCGCATCAGCAAGCTCCCGGTGATCGTCGTGACCGCGATCTTCGGCCTCTCGGAGCGCCTCTACGCGACGGAGCTGGGCGCGGCCGACTACGTCACCAAACCGTTCGACCTGGACGACCTCGTCGGCCGCGTCCGTGCGCTCCTCTCGCCGACCGCCGCGTAGCTACGCGGCCGCGCCTATCTCCGCCGTGCATTGCGGGCACCGCGTCGCGGCGACGGGGATGTCCATGGCGCAGCGCGGGCAGGCACGCATCGGCACCGGCTTGATGAACCGGCGACCGATGAGGAAGACGACAAAGGCCACGATCACGAACGTGATGCACTGGGTGATGAAGACGCCGTAGTTGATGGTCGCCGCACCCGCGTCCTGCGCCGCCTTCAGGCTGGGGTAGCCCTTGCCGGTGAGGTCGAGGTAGAGGTTCTGGAAGTCGACCTTCCCGAGCGCGAGCCCGACAGGGGGCATGATGATGTCCTTCACCAGGCTGTTGACGACCGCGGCGAGCGCGAGCCCCAGGATCACCGCCAGCGCGAGCGCGAGGGCGTTGGTCGTCACGAGGAACGCCTTGAACTCGGTCCACATGTGGGTCCTCCTCCGCGACAGGCCGAGACGCTCTGGCGCCCCGGGCGATCAGCGGGCGCATCCTAAGCCGCCGCGCCAGCGAAGCCGCACGCTCGTCCGCTTGGCGCGGTCTTGACGCGGCGCGACGCCCCGCGTACCCTTTTAGCACTCTCGACTGGAGAGTGCTAAGTGCCTGCAAAATCCAATCTGACGCCCATTCCGAAGCTGGCCGACCGCCAGCGTGAGCTCCTTGCGGCGGTCGTCCAGGAGTACATCGCGACGGCCGAGCCGGTCGCCTCGGGGCAGCTTGTCCGGCGTTACCACCTGGACGTCTCGTCGGCCACCGTGCGGAACGAGCTCGCGGCCCTCGAGGAGCTCGGGCTGCTCACGCACCCGCATACCTCCGCGGGACGGGTCCCCACGGACCTCGGCTACCGGTACTTCATCGAGAGCCTCATGCCGAGGCCGGCGCTGCGCCCGGAGGAGCAGCTCACGGTGAGCCACCAGTTCCGGCAGGCCATGGCGGACACGGGCGAGTGGCTCCGCCTGGCCGCGTCGATCCTGGCGCGGCTCACCACGGAGGCCTCGATCGTCACCCCGCCGGCGGTGAAGCACGCGACGCTCCGGCACGTCGAGGTCGTGCCGATCCAGGACCGGCGCGCCCTCGTCATCGCCGTCCTCGAGGGCGGGGCGGTGCGGCAGCAGCTCATCGAGCTCCGGGAGCCGATCGCCGCGGAGCGGCTGCACGCGCTGTCAGCGCGGCTGAGCGACGCCCTCGCGAGCGGGGACGCGACGCGCGTGCGGGCCGCGCACGGCGAGGACAGCGCGGCGGACGGCGAGATCCTGGGCGCGATCGCGCGGATCCTCGAGGAGCACGACCAGTCGCGCGCGCACGACGTGTACTTCGACGGGTTCCAGAACATCCTCGCGCAGCCGGAGTTCGCCGAGCGAGAGCGGAGCCGCGAGATGCTGCGGCTGCTCGAGGACCGCACCCGGCTCGCCGAGATCCTGCCGGGCGATCTCCAGGCGGGCGAGGTGCACGTCGCCATCGGGAGCGAGCACCGGCTCGCGCTCCTGCGGGACTGCAGCCTCGTCTTTGGACGCTACGGGTCCGGTATGGACGCGATCGGGCTCGTGGGCATCGTCGGCCCGACGCGGATGGACTACGCGCGGTCCATCGGCGCGGTCCGGTACGTGGGGTCGCTCATGAGCGACCTCGTTCGGGTCATGGAGGGTCATTGATGGACGATCAGATGCGCCGAGCGGAAGAGCTGCTCGAGGAGCGCCAGCGCGGCCGGCAGAACGGGCCGAGCGAGGGTGAGGTGGCCACGGACGAGCCGAATGCCGAACCAGCGAGGGCCGAGGAATCAGCGAGGGCACGTACTGAAGATAGAGAGGCCGAGCTCACGAACGATCTCAAGCGCCTCGCCGCCGACTTCGCGAATTACCGCAAGCGCAACGAGGCGGAGCGCACGGAGTTCGCGAAGTTCGCGAAGGCCGACCTCATCGCGAAGCTGCTCGACGTGCTCGACGGCTACGACCGCGCGCTCGCCACGATCCCGGACGACCTCCGGGGCACCGCGTGGGTCGAGGGCATGTGGCTCATCGAGCGCAAGCTCCGGGCGATCCTCGAGGCCGAGGGACTCTCGCCCGTGGAATCGCTCGGGCAGCCGTTCGATCCCTATCTGCACGAGGCCGTGGCGCACGTGCCGTCGGAGCAGCCCGAGGGCACGGTGATCCAGGAGCACCAGAAGGCATATCGGCTACACGACAAGGTCATTCGTCCCGCGCTGGTGACCGTGTCGAGTGGGTCTAAGAAGTGAAAAGAGAGCGAGACACGCAGAAGCCTCGCTGCCGCACGACGGCCGCGATGGTGAAGTAAGGAGAACAACAGCAATGGCTAAGGTCATCGGCATTGACCTCGGCACCACGAACTCGGCCGTCGCCTACATGGAAGGCGGCGAGCCGACGATCATCCCGAACGCGGAGGGCGGGCGGATCACGCCGTCGGTCGTCGCGTTCACGAAGACCGGGGAGCGTCTGGTCGGCCAGGTCGCGAAGCGACAGGCGATCACGAACGGCGAGAACACGATCTACTCGGTCAAGCGCCTCATGGGCCGGCGATTCACCGACCCCGAGGTGCAGCGGACCATCAAGATGGTCCCCTACAAGATCCAGCAGGCGCCCAACGGCGGGGTCGAGATCGTGCTCGGCAACGGCAAGAAGCTCACGCCGCCCGAGGTCTCGGCGATGATCCTCCAGAAGCTCAAGACCGACTCCGAGGCGCATCTCGGCGAGAAGGTCACGCAGGCGGTCATCACCGTCCCGGCGTACTTCGACGATCAGCAGCGCCAGGCGACGAAGGACGCGGGCCAGATCGCGGGCCTCGAGGTCCTGCGGATCATCAACGAGCCGACCGCGGCGTCGCTTGCGTACGGGCTCGACAAGAAGAAGGACGAGGTCATCGCCGTCTACGACCTCGGCGGCGGCACCTTCGACATCTCGGTCCTGCAGCTCGGCGAAGGCGTCTTCGAGGTGAAGGCGACGAACGGCGACACGCACCTCGGCGGCGACGACTTCGACCAGCGGGTCATGGACTGGCTCGTCGATGAGTTCAAGAAGGACCAGGGCATCGACCTCAAGGGCGACCGCATGGCGCTCCAGCGGCTCAAGGAGGCCGCGGAGAAGGCGAAGATCGAGCTCAGCTCGACCCAGCAGACGGAGATCAACCTGCCGTTCGTCACCGCCGACGCGTCAGGTCCGAAGCACCTCGTCATGACGCTCACGCGGAGCAAGCTCGAGCAGCTCGTCGGCGACCTCGTCGAGAAGACGATCGGCCCGGTGAAGCAGTGCCTCGCCGACGCCGGGGTGGACGCGAGCAAGATCGACGAGGTCGTCCTCGTCGGCGGGATGACGAGGATGCCGGCCGTCGTCGAGACGGTGCGCAAGCTCTTCGACGGCAAGGAGCCGAACAAGAGCGTGAACCCGGACGAGGTCGTCGCGATCGGCGCGGCGATCCAGGCCGGCGTGCTCAAGGGCGAGGTGAAGGACGTCCTGCTCCTCGACGTGACGCCGCTCTCGCTCGGCATCGAGACGCTCGGTGGCGTCGCCACGAAGCTGATCGAGCGCAACACGACGATCCCGACCTCGAAGTCGCAGACCTTCACCACGGCGAGCGACGGTCAGACCCAGGTCGAGATCCACGTCGTCCAGGGCGAGCGGGAGCTCGCCGCGGACAACAAAAGCCTCGCGCGGTTCGTGCTCGACGGCATCCCGCCCGCGCCGCGCGGCGTCCCGCAGATCGAGGTGTCGTTCGACATCGACGCGAACGGCATCGTGAACGTGAAGGCGAAGGACAAGGCGACCAGCCGCGAGCAGCACGTGACGATCACCGCGTCGAGCGGCCTCAGCAAGGACGAGGTCCAGCGCCTCGTGAAGGACGCCGAGATGCACGCGGAAGAGGACCGTCGCAACCGCGAGCGCATCGAGACCCGCAACGAAGGCGACACGTTCGCGTACCAGATCGAAAAGACGCTCCGCGACCTCGGCGACAAGGTCCCGGCCGACACGAAGAAGGACGTCGAGGAGAAGCTCGCCGCGCTCCGCGACGCGCTCAAGACGGACGACACGGACAGGATCAAGCAGGCGATCGAGGCGCTCCGCTCGGCCTCGACGAAGATCGGCGAGGTCATGTACCAGCAGCAGCAGGCCCAGCCGGGCCAGCCGCAGGGCGAGCAGCAGCCGGAGGGCGAGCCCGCGGGCGCCGGCGCGAAGAAGGACGGCGACACGATCGAAGGCGAGTTCAAAGAGCAGAGCTGAGGTCGAGGGGCCTCCGCCCCCTGAGTCAAGGGGGCTCTGCCCCTGGGACCGGTATCTATGCGGGACGGCGCGGCGAGAGCCGCGCCGTCCTTCGTTCTCCGCGCTCGGTCAGTCCTTGTGTTCGTGCGGCGGCACGTCGACGTGCCGGTGCGGCGGCTGCGGGTGCGAATGCCCGCCGCTGACCCAGCCGAGGCGCTGCCAGACGTAGAGGAACACCGTGACGAGGAGCAGGACGGCGGCGACGACCATGATGATCTCGAGGGCGGCCATCGTCGTTACCTCGCCGGCGTCGGCACGGCACCGACGAAGGGGAGCGGCGTATTCGGAGTGAGGTAGACCGGCATCTGCCCGTTCCACTTCTGGATCGCCTGAAGCTGCAGGTACTCGGGCGTGAGCGTCGTCGCCTGCGCCTTCTGCGCGTTCGCCTGGCCCTGCGCGACGATGAGCGCGGTCTCCGCCTCCGTGCGCGCCTTCTCCTGCAGCTGCTTCGCCTGCAGGTTCTGCTGGTTGGCGACCTGTGTCGCCAGGATCGCGTCGTTGAACTCCTTCGGGAACTCGTAGTTCGGGATCGTGAACTCGTCGACGATGATGTAGTAGGGGATGAGCTTGTCCTTGAGCGTCGCCTTCGCCCGCGACGCGACCTCTTCCCGCTTCTGGATAAGCTCGAGGCCGGCGTACTGCGCCGTCACGTCTTTGAACGCCTGTTGGATCTGCTGGTCGATGATCCGGTCCTTGTAGTTCGGGCCGATGTTCTGGAGGATGAGCGGCGCCTTCGACGCGTCGATGTGGAAGTTGATCGCGATGATCGACGTGATCGTCACTCCGTCCTTGGACGCGGCGCTCGCGTTCACCTGCTCCTTCTGGATGCGGGTATCGAAGATGACGACGTCGTCGCGGAAGGGCACCTTCGTATGGATGCCCGGGTCGAAGACGTCGGGGTGCGCCGGATCGATCGCGCCGAAATGCTTCACGATGCCCACCTCGCCGACTCCGACCTGCGTGAACGAGCCGAAGATGGCGAAGACGATGAACAAGAGCGCGACGATAAAGACGACGCCGAGCCCGATCCCAAGGCTCCCGCCCCCGCCACGCGTCGTGATCCTGGTTGCCACCACTGTCTCCCTTCCTCGCGCGAGTCGAGATGCAGGAGTCAGTATCGCGGCGGGAGCGATCGCGTCAGGGGCGCACGACGAGCACGCCGACCATCCCGTAGGCCTCGTGCCCGGGGAAGTGGCAGGTGAACTCGAGCGTCCCCGGCTTCGCGAACGCGAGCGTGGTCGTCCGAGTCGAATTCGGCGGGAGCGAGACCTCGTCAGGGCGATCGCCGTGCACCGGCTCGGTGCCGGTGCGGTGCCGCACGTGGAACGCGGCGTCGCCCACCAGCCACTCGTGGTCGATCGGGTCGTCGTTCACGATCGTGAAGGTGACGGGCACGCCGGCCGGGACCTCGATGCGGTCGGGCTCGAAGTGCGAGTAGTGGATGCGGATGCCGACGTGGCGCGGTCCGGCCGCGTCCGCCGGCGCGCAGGCGCCCGCCGCGAACGCGGCGAGCGCCAGCGCGACGAAGATCCGTCTCACCGGGCGACCGCACGTGCGCCCGTGCGGAGGAGCAACAGCGAGCCGAGGCCGACGATGGCGATGGCGAGGACGGCGGCCGCGTCGTTGCCGGTCGCCGGCGTGACCGGCGAGAAGGGCCGCTCGAGACCGGCCGCCACGCGCGAGGGACTGCGCCCGTTCGCGTCCACCGCGAGGTCGTAGTTCAGCTGGATCGCGGCCGCGTCGACGCGGACCTTGCTGAGCCAGGCCGATGTCGGCACCCAGCCCATGCCCTTGTCGGACCGCAGGTCGTTCAGCAGCGAGGCCGTGGCGGGGGCGCTGTGGTCGAGCTCGATGCCCTGCGCACCGGGGCGGGGCAGGATCGCGGGCTTCTCGTCCGTGAGGAGGTACAGGTCCGCCTCGACGCGGTCGGCGGGGTCCTTGCCGAGCGCGAGGATGCGCAGCGGCACCCACGGGTTCGCGGTGGGGATCGTCACGTGGACCGGCGTGCCGTCGCCGACCCGCTGGCCGCGCGCCTTCGCGGCGTCGGCGTCGAACACGGCCGCGAGGAAGATCGGACTGCGCGCGGCGTAGAAGTCGAGGGTCTCCGGCGCGTCGGGCGGGAGCCGGAAGCCGTGCTCGGTCGCCCACTGGCCGACGGCCGAGCCGCCGCCCCTGAGGACGGTGACGTCCAGGGCGTCGATCTTGACCTGCTGGAGGACCTCGGCGGCCCCCTGCGGACCGGCCGGACCGCGCACCGCGTCGAACCGCGCCCGCGGTGGGTTCGTCTCGCGGATGAGACGCTGGAGCGTCCAATCGCCCCCGCGCTCGACCGTGGTCGGGATGCCGGGGAGCGGTATGAGTGACCCGAACTGCCCGCTGCCGCCGGCGAACTGGAACGACGTGACGTAGTGCTCCTCGCCGTCGTGGTAGCCGGCGAAGGTCGTCGTGCGAAGCAGGTTCACCGCGCCGTTCGGGCCGATGAGCCCCGCGCAGGCCGCGGCGGGCTGCGCGTACGCGAGGGATGCCGCGACGATCGCGGCGAGGCCAGCGAAGAGCCGTCGCATACCGTCCTCCTGTCCCTGACGTCGGGAGATGCCGGTAATGACGGCGCGAGGGGGCCGGCGGTTCCCGGTTAGCTGTAACGGGCCGTGATCATCGCGAGGACGATGACGAGCCCCACGCCGAGCTGGACGTAGCCGAGCCGGCGGATCCGGCCGATGAGCGCCGCCTGCTCCGCGGCGGCGGACGCGTCGCCGGAGGCCGCCTTCGGGCCGAGCTCGAGCACCCGATACGCGAACGGGGCGAGGCGAGCGCGCAGGAGGATGTAGATCGCGAGCGCCAGGACGGCGCCGACGATGATCGACCAGGCCCACCGCGAATCGAGGGTCAGGAGCTGCTGCGCCCGTCCTGATACGAAGACGTTCACGAAGCCCCAGAAGATCGTGAGCTCCGCGACCCGGAAGATGTATTTCCACTGCCGCGGGACGAGCTGCGCCATCGCGGGCCCGCGCGCGGCCTGCGGCATCGCGAGGACGGCGGGCAGCTGGACGACGATCGTGTAGAAGCCTCCGCCGATCCAGAGGATGCCCGAGAACACGTGCAGGTACTGCACGACGATCCGCAGGAGGGCGTCCACGAGCCGGGATAATGACAGGTGATGGCGACCACGTCCGACTACTACGACCTCCTGGGCGTCCCGCGGAACGCCTCCGACGAGCAGATCCGCAGCGCCTACCGTCGGCTTGCCCGCCAGTACCACCCCGACGTGAACAAGGCCGACGACGCGTCCGAGCGCTTCAAGCAGATCACCGAGGCGTACGAGATCCTCACCGACCCGCAGCGCCGCCAGCGCTACGACATGTTCGGCTCGACGAGCGGAGGGTTCGGCGACTTCGGGATCGGCGATCTCTTCGAGACGTTCTTCGGCGGCGACTTGCGCCGGCGCGAACCCCGCGGTCCGATGCGCGGCGCCGACCTGCGCATGGAGATCGAGATCGACCTCCTGGACGCGGTGCAGGGGCGCGAGCGCGTCATCAACGTGCCTCGCCTCGAGACCTGCGAGCGCTGCCGCGGCAGCGGCGCGGAGCCGGGCTCCTCGATCTCGACGTGCGCGACCTGCAACGGCCGCGGCGAGGTACGTCAGGTGCAGCAGTCGGTGTTCGGACGGTTCGTGAACGTCTCCACGTGCCCGCGCTGCGGCGGCTCGGGGAAGACCGTCGACAAGCTCTGCGCGCAGTGCCGCGGCGAGGGCAGAGAGCGCAAGGACCGCGAGATCTCGCTCACGATCCCGCCGGGCATCGACGACGGCCAGCAGCTGCGCGTCGCCGGCGAGGGCGAGGCGGGCATGCGCGGCGGGCCCAGCGGGGACCTCTACGTCCTCATCCGGCTGAAGGAGCACGCCTCCTTCCGTCGCGAGCAGGACGACCTCGTGCACCTCCTTCGTGTCTCACCGGCCCAGGCCGCGCTCGGCGACGAGGTCACCGTGCCGACGATCGAGGGCGGCGACGCGAAGGTCCGCGTCCCCCCCGGTGCGCAGCACGGGCAGATGGTCCGCCTGCGAGGGAAGGGCGTGCCGCACCTGGGCTCGTCCGGACGCGGCGACCAGCTTGTGTACCTCGACATCGTCGTGCCGCGCGCCCTTACGAAGGAGCAGCGGCGTCTCTACACGCAGCTCAAGGACCTGGAGGCGCCGCCGTCGCAGACCGACGAGGACGACGACCTCTTCGGCCGGATCAAGGACGCGATGGGTGGTGGGGGCGGTTGAGGGGGCCGCGCCCCCTCACCCGTTGGCTCGAGATCGCGGTGCCCGCTCACGCCGAGGCGGTCGAGGCGGTGAGCGAGATCCTGACCCGGATCGGCCACAACGGGATCGCCGTCGACATGCCCACGGTCGGCGCCGGGGGCCGGGGGGCGGAGACGGGCGACTACACGGTGAAGGCGTATCTCCTCGCGGACGCCGACGCCTTCGCGAAGGTGTCCGACGCGCGCGACGCGCTCGGTCACCTGCAGGCGTTCGGGCTCGGGCCGATCGGCGAGCTCGCCGTGCGCACGATCGACGACGAGGACTGGCTCGCGGCGTGGAAGGCCTCGCTCGCGCCGATCCGGGTCGGCGCGTTCCTCGTGCGGCCGACCTGGTCCGATGCGGACGCCGCCGGCGCGATCGCTCTCGCGCTCGATCCCGGCATGGCGTTCGGCACGGGACTCCACCCCACGACGCAGCAATGCCTCGAGGCGCTCTCCACGCTGCCCGTCGAGGGCCTGCGCGTGCTCGACGTCGGCACGGGCTCGGGGATCCTCGCGATCGCCGCCGCGAAGCGCGGCGCGCGCGAGGTCGTCGCCGTCGATGTCGATCCGCTCGCCGTCGCGGCGGCGGCGGAGAACGCGGAGCGCAACGGCACGCGGGTGGCGGTCCGCCAGGGATCGGCCGCGGACGTCGCCGGCGCGTTCGACCTCGTGCTCGCGAACCTCGTCGGCCCCGTTCTCCTCGCGGTGGCGTCGCACCTCCGGGCGCGCGTCGCGCCGGCGGGCCGGCTCGTCGCCGCGGGCATCGTGCGGGACGCGGAGGCGGGGGTGCGCGACGCGTTCGCGCGAGTTGGCCTTCGCCTGGTCGAGCGCGAGGAGCGCGACGACTGGGTCCGGCTCGTGCTGACCGCGTGACGCATCGCTTCTTCGTCGACGAGGAGATCGCCGAGCATCCCGTGCTGCGTGGGCCTCAGGCGCACCAGATCGCGAACGTGCTCCGCCTTCGCGCGAACGAGGTCATCACGCTCGTGCGCGACGGGATCGAGGCCAAGGTGCAGCTGCGCGAGGTGACGGGCGAGGAGGTGCGCGGCCGCGTCATCGGGCGGTGCCCTGCCGAGACCGAGCCGCCCTTCCGGCTTACCCTCGCGCTTCCGCTCCTCAAGGGCGACCACGACGAGGAGGTGGTCGAGGCGGTGACGCAGCTGGGCGTGCACACCATCGTGCCCTTCGTCTCGGCGCGATCGGTCGCGCGCTCGCTCACCTCGGCCAAGCGCGAGCGCTGGCGGCGGATCGCCCGCGAATCCGCCGAGACCGCGCGGCGCGGACGCGTCCCCGTCATCGCGGAGCCGCGGGACTGGCGGGCGCTCTTCGACGTGCTCGATCCCGGCGCGCTCGTGGCGTGGGAGGCCGAGCCGCTCGTCTCGCTGCGCGACGTCGTGGCGCGTAGCGACGCCTCGCTTGTCATCGGCCCCGAGGGCGGGCTCGAGAGCGACGAGATCGCCTTCGCGCGGGAGAAGGGCGCGCGCACCGTGTCTCTGGGGCCACGCAATCTCCGGAGCGAGACCGCCGCCATCGCCGCGGTCGCGGAGGCGGTCGCCGCCCTCGAGGGGCTTGCGCGTCCGGGCGTTGGAGGCGATCGCTAGGTCGCGACTAGCTCGGTCGCCGGCTTACCAGCGGCCCAAGAGCCTCCCGGCGACGTACCCGAAACAGCTTCCCGACACGAAGGCCGCCAGCGAGACGAATGGAAAGTACGCGTCGAAGGGCACGCCGCGCGCAAGAGCACGAGCGATGCCGCCTCCCGGTCCGTTACCGACCCGCCGCATCGGCGGCGCGTCAGAGCGCGACCAGTCCCCGCTCCTGAAGCTCGCTCCGGTCGAAGAGCGCTCGGTTCGCCAGGACCCGGGCGGGCGGCGCCCCGGTCGCAAGGTCGTCGCGGACGCCCGCGGTGAGACGGCGCAGCACCACGAGGGCCAGCGCGAGGACACCCGCGACGACCACCGGCGTCGTGCCTTCCTGCTCCCAGATCACCGCCGGAAAGACCGCATAGGAAAGGAGGTTCGCGAACGGCAGTACGCGGCGCGGCCGTGGCCGCACCGTGATCCGCAGCAGCGCCGCGACGACGACGGGGATCATGGCGATGAAGAACGCGACGAAGTCGCTCGCGAGCTGGAAGCCCCACGTCGTCCCGTTCGCCCTGCCGCCGTCGAAATGATGGAAGACCGGCCACATCTGGCCGGCGATCGCCGCGAGGCCGCAGGCGAGCCGCACCTCGAGCGGAAGGCCGAGGGCCGCGGCGATCACCACCGCGCCAAAGCCCTTCGCCGCATCCAGCAGCCCTCCGGCAAGGCCGTGCAAGGGGCCCACGGAGGCCGCGAGGTTGCTCCCGCCGAGCTTGCGCGAGCCCGCGGTGCGCAGATCGACTCCCTTGAGGCGCGCGATCAAGTACGGGAACGAGATCGAGCCGACCACGTAGCTCGCCACGACGGCCACGACCGCCACGTCCGTAATCTAGGGGCGTGCCCGAGTGCATCTTCTGCCGCATCGTGGCGAAGGACGTGCCTTCGCGGCTGGTCTACGAGGACGACGCGATGGTGGCCTTCAACGACCTGAACCCGGCGGCGCCGCTGCACGTCCTGGTCGTGCCGCGCCGCCACGTCGGGCGGCTGGCCGACCTGGATGACGAAGCGCTCGCCGGCAAGCTCCTCCTCG
>VBDU01000052.1 GCA_005883625.1 Chloroflexota bacterium
GGACATTGCCTCGGTCACTCTCGACGAGCAGCGCGAGTCCGAGCGCAGCGAACCCCAGCGCGGCCACCTGCCGGGCTATGAGGTATGCCTCCCCCGCGACTGCCGCGAGACTGCCGGCAATCGCCAGCAGCAGCCCGATTGCGCCGACGGTGCGGGCTACCTTGTACAACACCGTCGACGACGGACTGCGCGTGATCCAGAGCGCTGCCGCCATGAGCAGGGTCGCGCCAATATCGGCGAGTGCGCCGATCGCTCTCCACGGGTCGCAATGGGCAAAGTCTTCAGGCGAATAGAAGCACTCCGGTGAGGCCTTCCAGAAACTCAAGGGAAGCGCGCCAACCAGGATCAAGGCTGAGGTCCACGCTAGGAGAGCTGCCCTCTCACGAGGCGCCATCTCTCCGAACAAGGCGAGCATGTCTCAACAGGTGCTAACACACTCGCAACGCAAGAAGGTCGGCCAGGCCAGCAGCTGGTCTACTCGAATGCCAGTTGCAACGGATGCGCCGTAATGCTCCGCGCCGTGATGCGATCGTCAGCCCGAAGGCAATCAACTGACCTTCTGCACCGCGTGTCAGGCGAAAAGCGAGCGAAGCTCTCGCGGCAGGCGGTCGGCTGATTCTCCGTTAACTGTGGTAGCGCTCGCGTGTTCGGCCTCGCGACCTGAATTTCATTGGCGTCTGCTGGGGAGGATGGATTCGAACCATCGATTGGCTGATCCAGAGTCAGATGATCGAAGCTCGGCGACGATTCGTGAGTTTTCGCGCAAATCCATGAAGGCGAGGCGGGCAGCAGGCCGCCGAGCCGCAGGAATCAGGTGAACAAGAACAACAGGAACGTCGGGCGAGTCGGCGGTCCTCAAAGCCGGACCTGATTACGCCACGGCGGTCGAAGTAAGTGCCGATGTTGATCACCTTGCCGCCAATGTTGTACCTGTGATACGTGATCCATTGGCCACCGACCTGGAGCCATCCGTAACAGCGTGTTCTCCGCGACCGTCGCGCTTTGTCCGGAGCATCTGCACCTCTTGGATGACGCTGACCCGAGCCGACGCGGCGACGACGATCGACCCGGACTGGCCAGGCCCGTTCTTCGAGACCCCGACATCGCTCCCGCCGGAGGCGTCGCGCTCATCCCGTAGCCGCCGATTTGTCGCCCCCGCGCGCCGAGGCGATCTGCGAATTCCTGCGCGCGAACCAGGAGCGTGGCCCGCACAACGAGGGCGAAATCGCGCGCTTGGGCCCCCGTCATGGGAGGGAGCGGACAGATACTTTTCTACCGAACGGCCGGTCTGATAATGTCCGCCGCCAGTGGTGCGGCGGGTCGTTAGCGCTGGCGCGAGTCACGACCCTGGTCGTCCCCGGAGGATGAGGGCCAGGCAGCGGGAGACGGCGATCCGCGCGGCGGCGCTGCGCATCTTCCGGCGGAAGGGCTATCACGCCGCGTCGATGCAGGAGATCGCAGACGCGGTCGGCTTGTACAAAGGGAGCCTTTACTACTACGTCGCCTCGAAGGAGGAGCTGCTCGTTCGGCTCTTTGAGGGGCGCACGGAAAAGGTGTTGGCGGAGGTCGCTGCCGCCGCCTCGGGAGCGGGGAGCCCTCGCGAGCGGCTTAGCGCGATGGCGCGGGCCTACGTGCTCGGCGTCCTTCGGAACCTCGACTCCGTGCACGTGTACCTACGGGAGGAGCACTCGCTTCCGCCTTCGGCGTTGCAGCAGGTGCATCGAGAGCAGAAGGCCATGCGCGACCATTTCGAGCGCGTGATCGTGGAAGGCACGAGTCGAGGTGACTTCGTCCAGGGTGACCCCAAACTCGCAGCCCTTGCGCTTCTCGGGATGTGCACCTGGGTCCACCGGTGGTATCGGCCGCGCGGGCGGCTGACCGAGAGCGCGGTCGCCGATGACTTCGCCGAGCGCGCCGTTCGAATGCTGAGCCCATGACGCAAGCGATTCATAAGGCGCGTATGACGGTCTGAGGAGCGAGGGAGAGCTGGGAGGGGATGCTTTCAGTCACACCGGACGTCCTCATCGACCTGCCCTGGGGACAGCTGCTAGTCAACGGGCTCGCTCTCGGCAGCCTGTACGCGTTGACCGCCTTTGGGATCGTCCTCATCTACAAGACGACCCAGGTCATCACGTTCGCTCAGGGCGAGACCGCGATGTTCAGCACGTTCGTGGCCTTCACGCTGCTCACCGCCTTCCAGCTGCCGTTCGCCGTCGCTTTCGCGCTGACCTTGCTCTTCGCGGGCCTCTTCGGCGCGCTGATCGAGCGTGTCGTGCTGCGCCGCATCAGCACGACCACGGTGCTCAACCCGGTGATCGTGACGGTCGGGCTGAGCCTCATCCTGCTCGGTGGCGCGGGGTGGATCTGGGGCTACGAGATACGGACGTTTCCCGACCCCGTCGTCGGCCCGCCCTTTCGCTTTGGGACGATCGTCCTGAGCCAGCTGAACGCGCTGATCTTCGTCGTGACGCTCGTGTTGATGACGATCCTCTTTGCGTTCTTCCGCTTCAGCCCGACGGGCATCGCCATGCGGGCCGTCGCGGAGAACCGCATGGCCGCACAGTTGATGGGCATCAGCATCGGTCGCATGAATGCCCTCGGCTGGGGAATGGGCACCGCGATGGGTGCCGTGACCGGCATGCTGATCGCGCCGATCAACTACCTCGACCCAAGCATGATGGGCGACGTCGCGCTCAAGGCATTCGCCGCAGCCGTGGTCGGTGGACTCACCAGCCTCCCCGGCGCGGTAGTCGGCGGGCTGCTCCTCGGCATCGTCGACAGCGTCGCAGGGTTCGAAGCGCCCGAGCTTCGCAACAGCATCGCGTTCGCGCTCATCGTGATCGTGCTCGTGGTGCGGCCCGCAGGCCTGCTGGGCAGGCGCGAGACCAAGAAGGTCTAGGCCGTGAAGGTGGTGATGCGCTGGTTGCGGACACGAAGGCGGGTCCTGGCGCCCTATGTTCTGGGCGCGGCGGTGCTCCTGCTCATCCCTCCGCTGCTCGGCGGAATCCCCGGTGTGGCTCCGGGCTACGTCCTCTATCTCGTCTCGCTCGCGCTGATCTACGCGATCGTCGCGATCGGCCTCGGCATCCTGATCGGTCACACCGGCCAGATCTCGCTCGGACACGCCGGTTTCTTCGCCATCGGCGCCTACACCTCGGCCCTGCTCACCTTGCGCCTGGGTCTGCCATTCGTCCTGGCGTTGGTCGTCGCGGCGTCCCTCTCCGCGGCCATCGGATTCCTGTTGGGGCTACCTGCCCTGCGGCTTTCCGGTCCGTACCTCGCGGTCGCGACGCTCGGATTCGGCCTCGCGATCCCTCAGCTCGTCGTGTGGCAGGGTTCATGGACCGGCGGCTCGTCGGGTCTGCATGGGCTGCCGCCGGCGTCGCTCCCGTTGGGGGCGCTCACGATCGTGTTCCGCACCGATCAGGACTACTACTACCTGGCGGCCGCCGTGCTCATCCTATTGACGATCTTCGCGAGGAACGTTGTCACCAGCCACACCGGCCGCGCGTTCATCGCCATCCGCGACAGTGAGACCGCCGCACGCGCGATGGGAGTCGACCTCGTCCGTTACAAGACCACCGCGTTCGCGCTCAGCGCGCTCTACGCGGGGATCGCTGGGGGCCTGTACGCGCATGTCCTGCACGGCATCAGTCCGGAGGACTTCACCGTGCTCCTCTCGGTCGATTTCCTGACGATGATCGTGCTGGGCGGCCTTGGCTCCGTGGGTGGCGCGCTGTCAGGGGCCCTGCTGCTGACTTTCCTGCAGAACGCTCTGACGCGACTGCCGGTCGTGCACGACTTCAAGAACCTCTACATCGTCGTCCTCGGCGCGATCCTCATCCTGACGATCGCCTTCCTGCCGCGCGGCTTGGCCGGGGTCGCCCGCTCGGTGCGACTGCGCTGGGCCGCACGCCCGCGGGACGGCGCGTCGCGCGTGGACCAGATCGTCGAGCTGGGCGAGGGGAGCGGCGTGTGATAGGCGCTGCGCTTCTGGAGATCAAGGGACTCACGATCAGCTTCGGGGGACTGGTCGCCGTCGATGGCCTCGACCTCGCGGTCGGCACCGGCGAGATCGTCGGGCTCATCGGACCCAACGGAGCGGGGAAGACCACCGTGTTCAACTGCGTCAGCCGGTTCTACGAGCCCGATCGCGGGACCATCCGTTTCAAAGACCGCGATATCACCGGCGCTCGCTCGCACGAGATCATCCGGTTCGGCATCGCGCGCACATTCCAGAACGTGGAGCTCTGTCGTAGCATGACGACGCTCGAGAACCTCCTGCTCGGACAGCATGTGGTGATGCGCGGCGGCGTGATCCGCGATGGCTTGCGCCTGCGCGGGGCCGGTGCGGACGAAGCTCGCGCGACGACGCGCGCCGACGAGATGATCGAGCTCCTGGGGCTCACGGATCATCGCGACCGCGTGGTATCCGTGCTGCCCTTCCGCCTGCAGAAGCTGGTCGAGCTGGGCCGGGCGCTCGTCTCGAAGCCGGCTCTGCTGCTCCTCGACGAGCCGACCGCCGGCGCCGACCATCGGGAGAGCCAGGCGCTCGCGGACCTGATCCGCCGGATGCGTGATCGGTTCGACCTGAGCGTGCTCGTCGTGGAGCACGACATGTCATTCGTCATGGGTCTCTGCGATCGGCTCTACGTGCTCAACTTCGGCCGGCGTATCGCCGCGGGAACGCCAGCCCAGGTCCGGAGCGACCCCGTTGTCATCCAGGCCTACCTTGGCGAGCCCGAGCGCGAGGTCGTCGATGCCTAGTGGGGCTCGGCCGCTGCTGGTGGTGAACGAGATCGAGGCCTACTACGGGCGCGTCTGCGCCCTGCACAGCGTCAGTCTCGAGGTCGCCGAGGGGAGCGTCGTCGCGCTGCTCGGCGCGAACGGCGCGGGCAAGACCACCACCCTGCGGGTGATCTCCGGGCTCCTCCGGCCGACGAGCGGCTCGTTCGAGTTCGACGGCAAGCGCATCGATGGCTGGAGCCCGGACAGATTGGTGCGCGCGGGGATCGTCCAGGTGCCCGAGGGACGACAGATCTTCGCGGAGCTCACCGTGCGCGAGAACCTGTTGCTCGGTGGGTACGCGCGCCGCGATCTCGGTGCCGCGCGCCAGGAGGCGCCGCGGGTGTTCGACTATTTCCCGCGCCTTCGCGAACGGCTGCAGCAGCGCGCCGGCACCCTCAGCGGCGGCGAGCAGCAGATGCTGGCCATCGGGCGCGCTCTGATGGCCCGGCCACGCCTGCTCGTGCTGGACGAGCCATCCCTCGGCCTCGCACCGATGCTGGTCAAGGAGATCTTCCGGGTCATCAGCGAGATACGGGCCGCCGGGACGACGGTGCTTCTCGTCGAGCAGAACGCACACATGGCACTCGACGTCGCCGACCGTGCGTACGTCCTCGAGACCGGACGCGTGATCCTGAGCGATCGGAGCGCGGCGCTCCGACAGCGGGAGGAGGTGCGACGCGCATATCTCGGGCACTAGGGCCGCGAAGGCCAGAAGGAGGTCACTTTTGAAACGGCAACTATGGACGATGCACGACCGATCCCTGTCACGGATGGCGGTCGTCCCCTTGCTCGTCGCCCTGCTCGTGACGGCCTGCGGATCGGGAACGACGCCCGGCGCGCCGTCCGCGACCGCATCGACCGTCGGAGCCACCGTACCAGGCGTTACCGGCACGGAGGTCGTGGTCGGCAGCTGGGGACCGCAGGACGGACCCGCGGGTTTCTACGGCGCGATCGATCGGACGCTCGACGCGTACTTCAAGATGATCAACGACCAGGGCGGCATCAACGGCCGCAAGATCCGCTTCATCTACGAGAACGACAGCTACCAGCCGGCCAAGACGGTGGCCGCGGTGAAGAAGCTGGTGGAAGAGGACAAGGTCTTCGCGCTCTGCGGCGGCCTTGGCACGCCCAACAACGCGGCGGTCATGGACTACGTTGTCGCCAACAACGTCCCACACGTGTGGCCGGCGACCGGCACGACCATGCTCGCTGTGCCGTTCAAGAAGAACATCTATGCCGTCCAGCTCAACTACACGACCGAAGCGACGATCGCGACGCAGTACGCGCTCGATCAGCTGGGTACGAAGAAGATCGCCGTCTTCTATCAGAACGATGCATTTGGCAAAGAGGGACTGGACGCCGTCCAGGCCGAGCTGAAGAAGCGCAACCTCCCCGCCGCGACCGCGGTCTCGTACGAAACAGCCGACACGAACTTCAGCGCACAGGCGCTCAAGTTGCAGACGAGCGGCGCCGACACGGTGATCCTGTACGCCGTGCCAAAGCCGGGCGGCTCGATCATCGCCGAGATGGGCAAGATCGGATACGCGCCGAAGCTCTTGTCATCCTCGGTGATCAACGATCCGTCGATCTTCGCGCTGGCCGGCTCGGCGATCAACGGCATGTTGATCGAGGCATACCTGCCGGCGTTCGACGACACCAGCAACCCGAAGATCGTCGAGTACCAGGCGTTCATGGCGAAGTACGCACCGAAGGAGCAGATCGGAGGCTTCACCGAGGTCGGATACGCGTATGGACAGGTGTTCATCGAGGCGCTGAAGCGCGCCGGCAAAGAGCTGACCCGCGAGGGCTTCATGGCGAACCTCGACCAGATGAAGAACTTCACGGGCTCGCTCGTGCCAAGTCTCAGCTACAGCCCAACAGATCACGCGGGTGTGAAGGCCGCCTATTTTCAGGCGGCGAAGGATGGGAAGTTCGTCACCGTGACCGGCTACATCACGCTCAAGTAGCGTCGGGCACAACGCAGTGCGTGCGCTACTTGGAGGGCGGGCGAGGTCGAGATGCGTCGATATGACGCCGATCCCGCTCGCCCGGACGTCAGAGCGCCCGGCCCAGAGGCGAGGTCCGGGCTGATGCGCGTCGGGCTCCTCGACGGCGCGCAACGCGACCGAAGACCCGCGACGCTGGACGAGCTCCTCGCGCGTGCCCGCCTCGCGGAGAGCCTTGGTCTGCGGTCCGTCTGGTTCTCCAACATCTTCGGGCACGACGCGATGACCGTCGCCGCGCTCGCGGCGCGTGTGACCGATCGCATCGAGGTCGGCACGGCCATCACGCCGACATACCCACGCCACCCTTACGCGATGGCCCAGCAGGCGGCGTCGACGGCGGCCGCGGCACGGGGTCGCTTCACGCTCGGCGTCGGGCCGTCGCATCGTGTGGTCGTCGAGGAGATGTGGGGTCTCTCGTACGAACGCGCGTACGCCCACACGGGGGAGTACCTCTCCGTCCTGGTCCCGCTCCTCCGCACCGGGAAGGTCGAACACGCCGGCACGCGATTCACCGTACGCGCTCACCTGACCTCGACGGACGGGCTGCCGGTGCCGGTGCTGCTCTCCGGCCTCGGTCCGAAGATGCTCGCGCTCGCCGGTACGCTCGCGGCCGGCACGATCACATGGATGGTGGGCGCGCGCACGCTGCGCGATCACATCGTTCCCCGCCTGCGCGAAGCGGCGGCAGAGGCCGGTCGGCCCGCCCCGCGCATCGTCGTCGAGCTCCCGCTCGCGCTCACCGACGACGTGGCCGCCGCACGCGAGCTGGCTGGCCGCATGTTCAAGAGCTACGCGGTGCTTCCGGCCTATCGCGCGATGCTCGACCGTGAGGGCGCCACCGGCCCGGCCGAGGTCGCGGTCGTCGGAGACCACGACGCGATCGGGGAGCAGCTGCTCCGCCTGGCGGAGGCCGGCGCGACCGACTTCAACGCCGCGCCGTACGCGCTCGGCGAGCACGACGCCAGGCTCGACACATGCCTTCGCGCGCTGGTGGAGATCGGGGCACGGCTGTCGGCGCCTCTGCCGCTGTCCGTCGAGCGTTCGTCGTGACGAGGCTGATCGATCGCTTCAACGCGATGGTCGGTGGGGATGCCCCGGGCTCTGCGGTGGGCAGGCTCGTCGGCTTTCGACCGACGTCGATCGAACCCGGGAAGGCGATCTTCGAGCTGGAGGCCGGGCCGCAGCACGCAAATCCCATGGGCACGCTCCACGGCGGCATCATCTGCGACGTCGCCGACGCCGCGATGGGGACGGCATATGCCTCGACCCTCGGTGACGGAGAGAGCTTCACCACCCTCGAGCTGAAGATCAACTTCCTGCGGCCGTTCTGGAGTGGTCGCCTCGTCGTGACGGCGCACACGGTGAGGGCGGGGCGGACGATCGGTCTCGTCGAATGCGACGTGACCGACGTGGACGGGAAGCTCGTCGCGCGTGCCATGAGCACCTGCATGACCCTTCGCGGCGAGTCGAGCGAGGGACGCTGATGGATCTCCGAGACGGCCCAGAGGAGGCCGCGTTCCGCGCCACACTGCGCACCTGGCTCGCGGCGAACGTGCCGGCCGAGCTCCGCGGTCTCCGCGGTTGGACCGGACCTGCCCTCGCGCTCGGACGCGCCTGGAGCAAACGCCTCGCAGGGGCCGGGTACGCCGGGCTCACCTGGCCGAAGGAGTACGGCGGAGCGGGACAGCCGTGGCGCTACCAGGCCGTGTATCTCGAGGAGCTCGCGAAGGCTGAAGCGCCGCAGCACCTGGGCGTGATCGGCCTCGGCATGGCTGGTCCGACGATCATCGCGCACGGCCGGCCGGATCAGAAGGCGCGCTACCTCGCGGAGATCCTGTCGGCCGACGACATCTGGTGCCAGGGCTTCTCCGAGCCGGGCTCGGGCTCCGATCTCGCGTCTGTGCGCACACGAATTGAGCTCGTCGGCGATCACTTCGTGGTGAACGGTCAGAAGGTGTGGTCTTCATACGCGCACATCGCCGATCGATGCATCCTCCTCGGCCGGAGTGCGGTGACCGGCGAGAAGCACGAAGGCCTCACGTATCTGGTCGTGGACATGAAGAGCCCCGGTGTCGAGGTCAGGCCGCTGCGCCAGATCACCGGCGAGGCGGAGTTCAACGAGATCTTCTTTACCGACGTCGCGGTGCCGAAGGAGAACCTACTCGGTGAGATCGGTGGCGGCTGGCGCGTGGCGATGACGACCCTGTCGCACGAGCGCGGCACCTTCGGCTTCGCGCTCGCCGGCGCGCTCGACGTCGCGGTCCGCAAGCTTGTGGCGTTGGCTCGCGAGCGCGCCGGCGCCGACGCGCTGGTGCGCGACCGCGTCGCTCGCGAGTGGATCGAGCTCCAAGCTCTCCGGTATACGAACTACCGCGCGCTGGCCCACCTCGAGCGCACCGGTGCGCCCGGCCCCGAGGGATCCGTCGCCAAGCTCCGCTGGTCCGAGGCCAATCAGCGCCTGACCAAGCTCGCGATCGAGATCGTCGGACAGGAGTCGCAGGTGGCGGACGGCGACGGGACGGCCGCGTACTGGCGCTACCAGCAGCTCCGGAGCCGCGGCAACACCATCGAGGCCGGCACGTCGGAGATCCTCCGCAACATCATCGCCGAGCGCGTCCTCGGCCTGCCGCGGAGCCGCTGATGGACTTCAGCTTCTCGCCGGAGCAGGACCAGCTACGAGCGCACGCACGCTCCTTCCTCGAGAAGCGTTTTCCGGCCACGCGCTTCGCGGAGATCGCGATGTCGGAGGACGGTTGGGACCGCGCGTCCTGGCCGGAGCTCGCGCGCCTCGGGTGGACCGGCGCGTCGATCGCCGAGGCCCAGGGTGGCGCCGGCCAAGGCTTCGTCGAAGAGGCGATCGTGTTCGAGGAGCTCGGCCGCGCGCTCTATGCGGGCCCGTACTTCTCGACGGTCGCGCTCGCGCTCCCAGCGCTGGCCTGCGCGCCCGACCTCTTGGCAAAGGTCGCTTCGGGCGGGCTCACCGCGACGCTCGCACCGGATGATCCGGTCCGGCAGTCGGCTGGGGCGAAGGCGAAGGGGGCGGCAGTGGAAGCACGCCGCGCCGGCGATCGCTGGCTCCTCCGCGGCGAGACGGACCTCGTGCCCGATGCCGGCTGGGTCGACGCGTTCGTGGTCGAGGCCCGCGGGCCCGATGGCATCGGGCTGTATCTCGCGGAGCGCCATGACGCCCGGCCGCTGATCCGCGTCTTCGACACGGTCGACACGACGCGGCGGCTCGGTCGCGTCACCTTCGACGACGACAGTGCCCGCATCCTGGCGGCACCCCCCGCCGCGACGGCGATCATCGCGAGCACCCGCCGACGCGCCCTCGCCGCGCTCGCCCTCGAGGCGGTCGGCGTCGCCAGCTTCGCCCTCGCTCTCGGTGTGGAGCACGCGAAGAGCCGCCAGCAGTTCGGCCGGCCCATCGGTACGTATCAGGCGGTCTCGCACAAGCTCGCGGACACCTATGTGGAGACGGAGCTCGCTCGCTCGCTTGCCTATTGGGCGGCGTGGTGCGTCGCCGAGGATGACGCGCAGGCCGAGCTCGCCGCGGTCGCGGCGAAGGCGTACGCGGCGGAGGCCGCAGTCGCGGCATGCGAGCGCGCGATCCAGGTGCATGGCGGCATGGGCTTCACCTGGGACCATCCGCTCCATCGCTACTACAAGCGAGCGCTCTGGATCGAGTCGTTCGACCGCTCCGGCGCGGCCCACCGCGCGGAGATCGCGCAGGCGCTCGTCGCCGGCTGATCAAGGAATGGGAGGGGTATCGACGTGGACGGACTGATGATGGAGTACCCGCTGACGATCGCGTTCATGCTCCGACGCGCGGAGCAGTTCTTCGGTCACAAGGCGATCGTCACCCGCCGACCGGACAAGACCATCCACCGGCACACGTACGCCGACTTCGTGCCCCGCGCGAAGAAGCTGGCGGTTGCGCTGGGGCAGCTCGGCCTGCGGCGTGGCGACCGCGTCGCGACGCTCTGCTGGAACCAGTACGAGCACCTCGAGGCGTACTTCGGGATCCCGCTCGCGGGCACCGTCCTCCACACCATCAACCCGCGCCTGCATCCGAGCGACCTCGCGTACATCGTGAACGACGCCGAGGACCGCGTGCTCGTCATCGACGACACCTTGCTGCCGGTGCTCGAGAAGTTCCGTGCCGACGTGCGCATCGAGCACATCGTCGTGATCGAGCACGGCGCGAAGGCGCCCGCGGGCATGATCGGCTACGAGCAGCTCCTCGCCGGCGCGGACGCGAACGCGTTCGCCTATCCTCTGCTCGACGAGCGCGAGGCCGGCGCGATGTGCTACACGTCCGGGACGACGGGCCGACCCAAGGGTGTCGTGTACTCGCACCGCGCGCTGGTCCTCCACAGTCTCGGGCAGGCAGCCGGTGCGATCGGCGTCTTGGAGTCGGACGTCGTCCTTCCCGTCGTGCCGATGTTCCATGTGAACGCCTGGGGCCTCCCCTTCACCTGCACGATGATCGGAGCTACGCAGGTCTATCCCGGGCCGCACCTGGATGCGGAGAGCCTGTGCGAGCTGTTCGTCGGGGAGCGTGTCACCTACACCGCGGGCGTGCCGACGATCTGGCTCGGGCTCCTGCGCAGACTCGACGAGCGACCCAAGGACTACGACCTGTCGCGCCTTCGCCTCCTGGTGGTCGGTGGCTCGGCGGCGCCGAAGTCCCTCATCCGCGGCTTCGACGAGCGGCACGGGCTCCGCGTCCTTCACGCCTGGGGCATGACCGAGACCACGCCGCTCGGTGTCGTGTCCAGCCTGATGAGCGATCTGGAGCAAGCGGATGTTGAGACCCGCCTGGGCTATCGCGCCAAGCAGGGGTATCCGGTGCCGCTCGTCGAGATCCGTGCGCGGAACGACGCCGGGCAGGAGGTGCCCTGGGACGGGAAGTCGATGGGTGAGCTCGAGGTGCGCGGCCCATGGGTCGCCGGCGCGTACTACAAGAGCCCCGACTCAGCCGACCGCTTCACCGCGGATGGCTGGTTCCGCACCGGCGACATCGTCACGATCGATCCGCGCGGATATGTCGAGATCCAGGACCGTTCCAAGGACCTCATCAAGTCCGGGGGCGAGTGGATCAGCTCGGTCGCGCTCGAGAACGCGCTCATGGGTCATCCCGCGGTCGCCGAGGCCGCAGTCATCGCGATACCCCATGAGCGCTGGCAGGAGCGTCCCCTCGCGGTCGTCATCTGCAAGCCGGGGCAGACGGCCACTGCGGACGAGCTCCGTGCGTTCCTCGCGCCCAGCTTCGCGAAGTGGTGGCTACCCGACACGTTCGAGTTCGTGACCGAGATCCCGAAGACCGCGGCGGGCAAGTTCCGCAAGACCGCGCTCCGCGAACGCTTCGCGACGTCGCGTGAGGCCACACCTGCCTCCTGAGTTCGTTCACCTCGAACGGTCGGGTGGTGTGACGACCATCACGATCGATCGCCCGCCGGTGAACGCCATGAGCCGGGCGGTCGTCGCCGCGCTCGAGACGGCGCTGGAGACGCTCGCCACCGACCCTGCGACGGGCGTCGCGCTGCTGCGCGGCGCGGGGCCGCGAGGCCTCAGCGCGGGGGCCGACATCTCGGAGTTCCCGGCGCTCCTCGAGCCGAACGCCGACGCGCGTGGCGAGGGCATCCAGCGCCTCGCCGACCGCGTCGAAGCCTTCCCAAAGCCGATCATCGTGGCGATCCATGGCTTCTGCATGGGTGGTGCGCTGGAGATCGCCCTCGCGTGCGACATCCGGATCGCGGCCGAGGACGCGCGCATCGGCCTGCCCGAGATCCGCATCGGCATCCTGCCCGGCGGCGGCGGCACGCAGCGCCTACCACGAGTCGTCGGACCCGGGCGCGCGCGGCTCATGATCTTCAGCGGCGAGCCCATCACCGGACGCCGCGCCGCGGAGTGGGGACTGGTGGAGGAGGCGGTGGCGCCCGCCGAGGTCTTCGACACGGCCGCGGCGATCGCGCGCACGCTCGCGGCCCAGTCATCGCATGCCCTCGCGGTGATCAAGGCGCTCCTGCGTGAGACGAGCGCCGCTCCGCTCCGCGATGGACTGCGGGCCGAGACCGCCGGGCTCGCGCGCCTCCTCGCGCACCCGGACGCCCGCGAGGGCATCGCTGCGTTCCTCGGGAAACGCGAGCCGCGCTGGGGCGGCGCCGGGTGAGGGGGGCGGTGATGCGTGAGGCCGTGATCGTCGCGAGCGTGCGGAGCGGGCTCGCCAAGTCGTTCCGCGGCTCGTTCAACCTCACCCGCCCCGACGACATCGCGGTGCGCTGCGTTCGGGAGCTCTTGCGTCGTGTACCCGAAGTCGACCCGGCGCAGGTGGACGACGTCATCCTCGGCGCGGGCTTCCCAGAAGGGCCGCAGGGCCAAAACGTCGGGAGGACGGTCGCGATCATGTCCGGCCTGCCTTCGTCGGTGCCGGGTTCGACCGTGAGCCGCTTCTGCGCGTCGGGGCTCAATGCCGTGGCGATCGCCGCGCGGATGATCGAGGGCGGCAGTTACGACGTCGCGATCGCCGGCGGACTCGAGTCGATCACCATGCTCCAGAACGACTACAACCGGAAGAACCTCCAGAACCCCTGGCTGCTCGACCACAAGAAGGACATCTACATGCCGATGGGGCAGACCGCGGAGGTCGTCGCCGAGCGCTACGGCGTGACGCGCGAGCGCCAGGACGAATTCGCGCTCCTCTCGCAACAGCGGATCGCCACCGCGCAGCGCGAGGGCAAGCTCGCCGACGAGATCGTCCCGATCACCGTGACGATGCACGTCACCGACAAGGTCACCGGGGCGACGTCGACGAAGGAGGTCACCGTCGATCGCGACGAGTGCAATCGCCCTGACACGACGCTCGAGGGCCTCGCGAAGCTCCCACCTGCCTTCAAGGAAGGCGGCTCCGTGACGGCGGGTAACGCCAGTCAGCTGTCGGACGGCGCGTCGGTGGCGCTCCTCATGTCGGCCGAGCGCGCGACCGCGCTGGGCGTGCGGCCACTCGGCGTCTTCCGTGGCTTCACGGTCGCGGCGTGCGAGCCCGACGAGATGGGCATCGGGCCGGTGTTCGCCGTACCGAAGCTTCTCCGGCAGGTCGGGGTCCGTCTTGGGGACATCGACCTCGTCGAGCTGAACGAGGCGTTCGCCTCGCAGGCGGTCTATTGCCGCGACCGGCTCGGGATCGATCCCGAGCGGCTCAATCCGAACGGCGGCGCGATCTCGATTGGTCACCCCTACGGGATGAGCGGAGCGCGGCTTGTCGGGACCGTGCTTTACGAGCTGCGTCGCCGGAAGGAACGCTACGGACTCGTCACGATGTGCGTTGGCGGCGGGATGGGGGCCGCTGGCCTCGTCGAGGCGACGAACTAGCTTCGGTGAGGTCCGGCCAGCTGACGGGTGAGCGAGCCGGAGTCGTGGTAGATGCGCTCGCCCGCGAACCGCTGGGCGCGCGGATTCCAGGGAAAGACGATGACGATGTCGAGCTCGGCCCGACCGCCCGTCGCCGGCTCGCCCTGCCAAGCACCCAGCTGCGTGCCGCGCATCGTGGCGATCTCGATGACGCCCTGCGGACCGATGACGATGTCTTTCAGATCGAACCGCACGTCCGGAAACGCCCGGAGGAAGCTCGTGTAGAAGGAGCGCGCTCCATCATGACCCTCCCAGCGCTCGCCGGTCGGAACTATCTCGTAGACGCAGTCTTCGGACAGCGTCGCGATGAGCCCCGCGAGGTCACGAGCGTCTTCGGCCTTCGAATGGTCGATCCACAGACGCCGGATTTGCGCGTAGAGCTCGGGCGTCACGTCCCATGCGAGGCGCTCGCGGATCGTCGTCGCGTTTCCCACGTCCTACAGGAACTCCCACGCTCGCCCGGCGCGATACGAGCGGAGGATGTCCCGGCTCACGACCATCCGATGGACCTCATCCGGTCCGTCGACAAGCCGCATGCCGCGTGCGACCAGGTACATCGCCGAGAGCGGTGTCTCGTCGGTCAACCCGAGGGCGCCGTGCACCTGGATGGCGCGGTCGATCACGTCGTGCAGCACGCGCGCGGCGTAAAACTTCACGAGCGAGATCTCCACCCGCGCCTCGTCGCCCTCGTCGAGGCGGTGTGCCGCTTGGAGCGTGAGCAGCCGACAGGCCTGGATCTCGGCGGCGGAGTCCGCGATCCAGTTCTGAATCGTCTGCTTGTCCGCGAGCGCGCTCCCGAAGGCCTCGCGCGTGAGCGCGCGATCGCACATGAGGTCGAAGGCGCGCTGCATCTGACCCAGCCAACGCATGACGTGATGGATGCGGCCAGGACCAAGCCGCTTCTGCGCGATGCGGAAGCCGTCGCCGGGTCGGCCGAGCGTATTCGCGATCGGCACGCGGACGTTCGTGAAACGCACCTCGCAGTGGGTGTTCCAGCCACGGCCGCGGTGGCCGAGGGTCGGGATCGCGCGCACGATCTCAAGGCCGGGGGTGTCGGCGGGCACGATGATCTGGCTGAGGCGTTCGTGCGGCGGTGCGTCGGGATCGGTGACCGCCATCACGATCGCGAACGCCGCGCCCTCGGCGCCCGAGCTGAACCACTTGTGCGCGTTGATCACCCAGTCGTCGCCCGACCGCTCCGCTCGCGCTCGCAGGCCCCGCGGATCGGCCCCGGAGACCTCGGGCTCGGTCATCGCGAAGAAGGAGCGGATCTCAGCGGCGACGAGCGGCCGCAGCCAGCGCGCCTTCTGCTCGGGCGTGCCGAACTCGTGCAGGATCTCGGCGTTGCCGGTGTCCGGCGCCTGGCAGCCGAAAACACGCGGCGCCACGAGGCTGCGGCCGATGACCTCGTTGAGGTAGACGTAGGGGAGGAAGCCGGTGCCGGTCCCGCCGGCGTCCGGGCCGATGAACATCGCCCAGAGACGCGCGGCCTTCGCTTTGCCCTGAAGCTCGCGCATCAGCGCTTCGGCAGCGTCATCTTCGCGCGCGAGGGCCCGCTCGTTAGGGTAAACCTCGGCCTCCATGAAGGCCGCAAGGCGCTCGCGGCGCTCGTGCACATCAAGGGACGGCGCGAATGCGGGCACCGGCGCGACTGTACTACCGGCGTACTCGCAGCGAGATAGCGAGGGGAGCGTATGCACACCAAAGAACTGTTCGACCTCCACGGGAAGGTCGCCATCGTCACCGGCGGAGGCAGCGGGCTCGGACGGCAGATGGCGAGCGCGCTCGCAGAGATGGGTGCGGACATCGTGCTCTGCGCGCGCAACGCGGAGCGCTGCGCGCAGACCGCCGCCGAGCTCGCGGCGCTCGGGGTCCGCGCGCTCGGCTTTCGCTGCGATGTGACCAGCCCCGACGACGTGCGGGCGATGGTCGAACGCACGAAGGCCGAGCTCGGACGCATCGACATCCTCGTGAACAACGCCGGCCGCGCCTGGGTCGCGCCCGTCGCGACCATGGCCGTGGAGGATTGGCGGCGGGTGCTCGAAGTGAATCTGACCGGCGCCTTCCTATGCTCGCAGGCCGCGGGGAACGTGATGATCGCGCAGGGTGGCGGGAAGATCATCAACATCGCATCGGTCGCGGGCCTCGGTGGTGCGACGCCCGAGGTGCTCGACGCCATCGCCTACAACACGAGCAAGGGCGGACTCATCAACTTCACTCGCGACCTCGCGGTGAAGTGGGGCCGGCACCGCATCAACGTGAACGCCATCGCGCCCGGGTGGTTCCCGAGCCACATGTCGAGCGCGATCGTCGAGCGCTGGGGCGATCGGCTCGCCCGCACGGTCCCGCTCGGCCGGATCGGCGGTGACGAGGACCTCAAGGGCACGGTCGTTTACCTCGCGTCGCGGGCCTCCGACTACATCACCGGGCAGGTCCTCGCGGTGGACGGGGGCCAGACGGCCTCGTGAGCGCCGTGACGCCGCGGCGGGTGCCGATGGTCGAGGTCGAGGCCACGGCCGCCGGCTTCGATCCGGCGCGCCTCGAGCGGATCGATCGACACTTCGGCCGCTACGTCGAGGACGGACGGCTACCGGGATGGCTCCTGCTCATCAGTCGCGGCGGCAAGGTGGTGCATCTCTCCACGCGCGGCCACCGCGATGTCGAAGCAGGGCTCGCGGTCGAGGCCGACACGGTCTTTCGCATCTACTCGATGACCAAGCCGATCACCGCGGTCGCGGCGATGATGTTGTACGAGGAGGGCGCGTTCGACCTTCGCGATCCGGTGAGCCGGTTCGTGCCGGCGTTCGCAGGCGCGCGGGTCTACCAGCAGGGCACCGCGCTACGACCGGTGACCGTTCCGGCGACCGAGCCGATCCGGATCTGGCATCTGCTCACGCACACGGCCGGCCTCACGTACGGGTTCCTCCACCGCCACGTCGTCGACGAGATGTACCGTGCGGCGGGGTTCGAGTGGGGCTATCCGGAGGGGCTGGATCTTGCGGCCTGCTGCGAGCGCTGGGCGTCGCTGCCACTCCTCTTCGAACCTGGCAGCGAGTGGAACTACTCCGTCGCGAGCGACGTCCTGGGGCGCATCGTCGAAGTCTTGTCGGGGCGCTCGCTCGACGCCTTCTTCGCGGAGCGCATCTTCACGCCCCTTGGGATGACCGACACCGGCTTCTTCGCGCAGCCCTCCGACGCCTCGCGGCTCGCGGCGCTCTATCTCCCCGACCCGGCCGGCAAGGCCGTCCGGAACGAGCCCTTCGGCGCGGCCGCGAGCCGTCCGCCGCTCGTGCACTCCGGTGGCGGGGGTCTTGTCTCGTCCGCGGGCGACTACCACCGCTTCACGCGGATGCTCCTCGGCGGCGGCCAGCTCGATGGCGTGCGGCTCCTGAGCGACCGCACGGTGCGGTACATGTCGCAGAACCACCTGCCCGGCCGCGCTGACCTCGGAACCTTCGGTCGACCTTTCGGCGAGGCCCCACTCGCGGGTCTGGGTTATGGCCTCGGCCTCGCCGTGGTCCAAGATCCCGTTCGCAGCAGGGTCCTGTCGTCGGTCGGCGAGCTCTCCTGGGGTGGCGCGGCGAGCACCGCGTTCTTCGTCGACCCGTCTGAGGAGCTCATCGTGGTGTTCCTCAGCCAACTCCTGCCGTCGACCACACACCCCATGCTTCGCCCACAGCTCCGCCAGCTCGTGTACCAGGCCCTGGTCGATTGACGAGGGACCGCGGCCAGGACGTCTCGGTCGAGCTGCGCGAGCGGCTCATCCCGCTCTTCGGTGGGGACATCGCCATCGAACGCCTCGCCCTACTCGCGGGTGGCGCGTCGAAGGAGGCCTGGGCGCTCGACCTCCGTACGCCGCAAGGGACACGGCTGCTCCTGGTGCGGCGAGCAGGAGGCGGGGTCATCCATCAGCAGACGCTCTCGCTCGAGCACGAGTGCCGTCTGCTCGAGGTCGCGTATGCGGCGGGGGTGCGTGCCCCGCAGCCGTACGGCTATCTCGGCGAGATCGTCGGCCGACCCGCGTTCGTCAGCGAGCGGGTGTCGGGCGAGACGATCGGGCGGCGCATCGCGCAGCGGCCGGAACTCGCCGGTGCGCGCGCCGTGCTGCCGGCGCAGATGGCCGAGGAGCTCGCGAAGATCCATGCCATCCCGGCCGACCGCGTACCCTTTCTTGAGGCCGGCGGACCTCACGACGTGCTCACGCGGCTCGAGCGCGAGCTCGACAGCGTCGAGGAGCCGCACCCGGCGATCGAGCTCGGCCTCGCCTGGGCGAAGAGTCGGGCGCCGGACCGAGGCGACGTGGTCGTGCTCCACGGTGACCTGCGCGTCGGCAACCTCGCGGTCACCGAGGCGGGTCTCGGTCACGTGCTCGATTGGGAGTTCGCGCACCTCGGCGATCCGACCGAGGACGTGGCCTGGCCGCTCGTACGGGCGTGGCGCTTCGGCGTCGATCAGATGCGGCTCGGCGGCATCGGCGAGGTCGAGCCGTACCTCGAGCGCTACAACGCGCTGAGCGGGCGGCACATCTCGCTCGCCTCGCTCGACTACTGGGAGATCGTCGGCAACCTGAAGTGGGCGATCGGCGCGCTCACCCAGGCGCGCCGCCACCTTTCGGGACAGCAACGCAGCGTCGAGCTTGCCGTCATCGGGCGCCTTGCGGCCGAGATGGAGTTCGAGCTGCTCCATCTTCTCGAGCGGGCCGGCTGATGCAGGACCGGCCGCGTGCCGATGAGCTCGCCGAGGCTGTGCGCGAGTTCATCGAGACCGAAGTCCTCCCGACCACCGACGATCCGCGACTCCGGTTCCGCGCGCTCGTCGCCGCGAACGGGCTCGGCATCCTCGAGCGCGAGATCGCCGTCGGAGCACCCCTCGTGCGGCGAGAGGTCGGTGCGCTCATGCGCCTGCTGGGCTCCGCCGACTCGGTCCCCGACGACCTCGACGAGCTGCGTCGTCGCGCGAGCGACCTCAACCGCGAGCTCTCAAGGCGCATCCGCGCGGGCGACGCTCCCGAGGGCACGCTGGTGCATCTCCTCGCGACGGTCGCCGACAAGCTACGGGTCGCGAGCCCGCGCTACCTCGAACGCTACCGCTGAGGGGCGCTCACTCGTACGTGTAGAAGCCGCGGCCGGTCTTGCGGCCGTAATGACCGGCGCGGTAGCGCTCCTCGATGCAGCGCGGTGGCCGGTCCTCCTCGCGCCCCGAGGCCTGATAGATCGCCGAACGGATCATGAACGCGAGGTCGATGCCGGTGAGATCCATGAGACGGAACGGTCCGAGCGGATGGCCGAGCGCCTTCTCCGCGGCCAGGTCGACCTCCTCGAAGGTGGCGTAGCCCTCGTCGACGAGGAAAGTCGCCTCGCGGCCGAGGGCACGGAGCAGCCGATTCGCGATGAACCCCTCGATCTCCTTCTTCATCAGGATCGGCCGCTTCCCGACGCGCTTCGCGAACTCGACCAACAGCGCCGCAGTTTCGTCCGAGGTGTGCGGACCCTGCACGACCTCGACGACCTCCATCACCATCGCCGGGTTGAAGTAATGGAGGTTCGCGACCTGCGCGGGACGCCTCGTCGCGTCCGCGAGCAGGCTCGAAACGAAGGTCGAGGAGTTAGTCACGAGGATCGCGCGCGGCGGGCAGAGCCGATCGAGCTCGGCGAAGACCCTGCGTTTCACGGCCAGGTCCTCGACGACCGCCTCGATGGCCAGGTCGGCGTCCGCCGCGGCCTCCGCGAGGTCCGCCGCGAAGCTGAGCTTCGCGCGCGCCGCGGCGGCTTCGTCGCGTGTCCAACGGCCCTTCTCGATCCGCCCGGCGATGTACTCGTCAGTCCAGCGCTCCGCCGCCTGAAGCTGTCCAGCGTTCGCATCCCAGATCCGAACGGTGAATCCGTGGTGCGCCGCGTTCAGTGCGATCTGGCGTCCCATCAGGCCAGCTCCGACCACGCAGACCCGTCGCAACTCGTCGATCGTCAACGCTGCCTCCCTGCCGTTTCTCTGGCGACGCGCGACGCCCGCTCCTCATCCGCAAGCGCGCGCCGCAGCACTTTGCCCACGATGCTCTTCGGCAGGTCGGAGCGGAATTCGATCTCAGCCGGGATCTTGAAGCGCGCGAGCGACGACGCACAGCGTGCGCGTAGCTCGTCCGGTGTCGCCGAGAAGCCGGGGCGCAGCACCACGAATGCCTTGACGACCTCGCCGCGCTCGGGATGGGGGACGCCGATCGCGGCGGCCTCGAGCACCGCGGGGTGCGCGTAGAGCGCTTCCTCGACCTCGCGTGGGTAGACGTTGTACCCCGAGACGATGATCAGCTCCTTCTTGCGGTCGACGATGTAGAAGTAGCCGTCCTCGTCCATGCGCGCGATGTCGCCGGTATAAAGCCATCCGTCGCGTAGCGCCAGCGCGGTCTCGTCGGGCCTCCCGTAATAGCCGTCCATCAGGTTCGGGCCGCCTACGACGAGCTCACCCGTCTCGCCGATCGGGAGATCGCGTGTTCCCTCAAGGAGATCCACGATCTTCGCGTCGACGTCGGGGATGGGCACGCCGATCGAGCCGAGCTTGCGCTGCCCTCGTCGCGGAGTGGTATGGGTGACCGGCGCCGCCTCGGTGAGTCCGTAGCCGTCGAGCACTCGCCCGCCTCCGGCCTGCTGCTCGAACCGCGTCTGCACCTCGATCGGAAGGGGAGCCGATCCCGACGCGAAGACCTCCACCGAGCGGAGGTCGTAACGTCCGAGATCGGGCGCGCTCGCGGCGGCGACGTAGATGCGCGGCGCGCCGGCGAACGACCGCGGCCGGTGAGCCTGGATCGCGCGCAGCACGTGCTCGAGATCGAATCGTGGGATGAGCACCATCGCGCTGCCGGTGGCGACCGAGAGGCCCATGAGGACGGTGAGGCCGTACACGTGGAAGAGCGGCATCACTGCCACACCGCGTTCGCGCCCCTCGACGAGGGTCGGGTTCCACGCGCGCGTCTGGAGCACGTTCGCGACGAGCGCGCGATGAGACAGCACGGCGCCTTTGGGCACTCCAGTCGTGCCGCCCGTGTACTGGAGGACCGCGGTGTCCTCGGGGCGGACGTCCACCGGCCGAAGGGCGCCGCCGAAGCGCAGGAGCTCTCGGAACTGATGCTCGCCCGCGGCGGCGTCGACGGTCGCTCGGTGCCCCTCGCGGCGCTCACGCGTGAGGGTGAACAGCAGGCGGAGGAGCGGCGGGAAGTGCTCCTTGATGTTCGTGAGGATCACGGTCCGGACCGAGGTCCCGTCGCGCGCCGCGCGCGCGACGGCGTGGAGCCGCGAGAGCGCGACGAGCGTCTCGGCCTCGGAGTCCGCGAGTTGTCGGCGCAGCTCGGGCGCTGTGTAGAGCGGGTTGCACGGGACCACGACCGCGCCCGCGCGCAGCGCGCCGTAGAAGCCGATGACGAACTGCGGGCAGTTGGGGAGAAGCAGCGCGAGGCGATCGCCCTTGCGAACACCGAGCGACTGCAGCCCTGCGGCAAAGCGGTCGGCGAGCCGGTCGAGCTCGGCGTAGGTCAGCGACCCTTCGATGAGTCGATGCCCGACGACCGCGCCGAAGATCGTCGCGATCGACCGCGGATGACGCGCGGCGGTGTCGCTGAGGAACTGTTGAAGGGGAACGGCGGGATAGGTGAGCGTGCGCGGCACGCCAGGGTCGTAGTGCTTCCACCACGGGCGCTCGATCGCGATCCCGATGCTCAACCTCAACCGCCCCCTCGCTACCGTAGCACCCGTATGCGGTGGTGGACGAATGCCTGCGCTCCAGCGGTCCTACGGCAGTCCTGTGTGCGGCACATCGACTCTCGTCAGGGTGAGCACCGCGTCGCGGCTCTCGGACTCGATCGCCTCGTAGTACCCGCGGGCGGCGCAGCCGAGCAGTGTGCGGCCATCGGAGCCACCGAGCATGCACGCGAAAAAGCGAAGGCCGGCGGGCGGGTCGATGCGACCGACGATCGCGCCACCTGGCGCGATCCTGTAGCAACGACCCGACCCCGCATCCGCTGACCAGATGTGGCCTTCCGCATCGAGAGCGCACCCATCCGGACGGAGGTGCGGCGGGTCACTGGCGGACGCGAGATCGGCCCAGACCCTGCGATCGGTCAATGAGCCATCCGTCGCGATCGTGAACGCGATGTAGCGACTCCTGAACGTCTCACCGACGACGAGCGTTCGTCCGTCTGCGCTGATGACCGTGCCATTTGGGAAGAGCAGATCATTGGCGACGACCGATGACGAGCCGTCGAGGTCGACTCGGACCAACACGGTCGGGGTCGGTCGCGACTTGCGATCCAGAGGGAAACCGAAGTTCCCGACGTAGGCGCGGCCGGACAGGTCGACGACCATGTCATTGAGGAAACCGCCACAAAAGCGCGACACGTCGGTGTGTTGCGTCACGCGTCCACCGGGCCAGCGCCGGACGAGGCGGTGGTCTCTCATCGAGACGACGAGAAGCGATCCGTCGGGAAGCCATCCCAGACCCGACGGCTGCTCCGGCACCTCGAGGATGACCTCAGCCGAGCCGTGTTCGTCCACGGTCTGGACCACATGACGATGGAAGTCGCTCACGTACCAACGACCGTCGTGCCAACGCGGTGCTTCGAAGAATCTGCCGCCGTCCAGAAGGATCTCGAGATTGCGTGCCACGCTACGCCGTCGCACTCGGGGTCATGATCACGAACGCGATAGCCTAAGCCTCCGCGCATGGCTACCGCCGTTTTCGAATCGCTCTCTGTCGACCCGGCCACCTTTGAGCGTCTAACGGGGTGGTCGATGAGACCCGAGGGGCTCTGCCGCGGCGAGCGCTGCGTCCCCCTCGCGGTGGGGAACGGGCGTGTGG
>VBDU01000025.1 GCA_005883625.1 Chloroflexota bacterium
GTCGTCCGGCGAGCCCTTGCCGTTGTTCAGCTCGACGATCCGCGCGACGATCTTCACCAGGTCGTCGTTCGTGAGCGTGCGCTGCGTCATCGGCAGGTCGAGGCCGAGCTTCCGGTTCAGCTTGTAGCGGCCCACCTTCGCGAGGTCGTAGCGGCGGAAGTTGAAGAAGAGCGACTGCACCAGGTTCCGCGCGTTGTCGATCGTCGGCGGGTCGC
>VBDU01000026.1 GCA_005883625.1 Chloroflexota bacterium
CGGCCGTGAAGTACACGCCCGGCGAACGGACGAGCTGCGACACGACGACGCGCTCCGCGCCGTTGATGACGAACGTGCCCTTATCGGTCATCCACGGGAAGTCACCGAGGAAGACGTCCTGCTCGGTGACCTCGCCGGTCTCCTTGTTGACCAGCTCGACGCGCGCCCACAGCGGCTTGCTGTAGGTCAGGTCCTTGGTGCGGCACTCCTCTTCGGAGTACTTGGGCTCGCGGAACTCGCTCGAGATGAACTTCAGGTCGAGGTTCTTCCCGGTGAAATCCTGGATCGGGCTGATCTCGGCGAAGAGCTCGCCCAGGCCTTCGTCGCAGAACCACTTGAAGCTCTCGAGCTGGGTCTGGATCAGGTTCGGGAGCGGAAGGACCTCAGGGAGCGACGCGAAGTTCTGGCGTTCGCGCGGGGACGCGGACACCCGGTCGAGGGCAACGGACATGGGCGGACCCTCCTCAGGGCTGATGGCTGGACAGGCGGATAGAGAGCAGGGGATAGACCTGTGGCAACAGCCATATCGTAGTCCCGAGCCTACCGGCCGGTCAACAGACGGGAACATGCCACTTTCGACACGCGGGCGACGGTTGTCAAGAGGGGGGCAAGTTGGCGATCGAGCGCCGGCTCTTCGGCGCGCTTGGCGGCGACTGCGAGCTCTATGGGATCGGCGTCGGCGAGGAGGCGCTCGCCCATGGCGAGGCCTGGATCCACCGGATGCACGACCGTTTGACACGCTTTTCGCCCGACAGCGAGCTCTCTCGCTTCAACGCCCAGGCCGGGCGCTGGGCGGAGGTGACCCCACTCCTCGAGGCGCTCCTCCGTCAATGCCTGCGCGCCTACGAGGAAAGCGACGGCCTGGTGAATGCGGCGATCCTGCCCGCCCTGCTCGCCGCGGGCTACACCCGGACGTTCGCGGACGGACCGACCGCGGTGACCACGACCGTCGCGGTGCCGTCGCTTCCGGAAGTGCTCGAGGTCGCGGGCGGTCGCGCGCGACTGCGTCACGGAGCACAGATCGATCTCGGCGGGATCGCGAAGGGTTGGCTCGCCGATCAGCTGGTCGCGGACCTCGGCGACAACGCGCTCGTCAACCTCTGCGGCGATCTCATGGCGCGCGGCGGCGGCGAACGCGGCGACGGCTGGCCGGTGGGCATGGGCGTCGAGACGGTGCTGCTCCTCGACATCGGCGCCGCGACGAGCGGCACGCGCCGTCGCGCCTGGGGCGAAGGCCTCCACCATCTCATCGATCCGCGCACCGGCCTGCCTTCGGCGACCGACGTGCGGGAGGCCTCGGTGCTCGCGCAGACCGCGGCGGACGCCGAGATCTACGCGAAAGCCGCGCTCCTGCTCGGGACCGCGGACGCGCCCGCGTACCTCGAGGGCCACGGCGCTCTCGGCTGGTACCTCGCGCCATGAGATGGCCACAAAATGCGAACCGGGACCCTTGCGGGCCCCGGTCCGGCACCTTTCGCGATGCCGCCGACCCGGCTCAGGGGTAAGGCGACCTCGCGGCAAGAACGATATCGGCCGGACCTCCGCTACCAACCCTGGTAGCGGCAGACGGCCTATTTGTGGGCTATTTCAGCTCGACCGTCGCGCCCGCGTCCTCGAGCTTCTTCTTCACGTTGTTCGCCTCGTCCTTGCCGATGTTCTCCTTGACGGCCTTCGGCGCGCCGTCGACCAGGTCCTTCGCCTCCTTGAGGCCGAGCCCGGTGAGCTCACGGACGGTCTTGATGACGTTGATCTTGGACGCGCCGGCCTCCTTGAGGATGACGCTGAACTCCGTCTTCTCCTCGACCTCGGCCTGGGCCGCGCCGCCGCCCGCCGCCGCGCCGCCCGCCGCGGCCACCGCGACCGGCGCCGCGGAGACGCCCCAGCGCTCCTGAAGGAACTTGCCGAACTGGGCGATCTCGAGGATCGACCAGGATTCGAGCTCGCCCGCGAGCTTGTCGAACTTCGGGTTCTCGGTTTCGGTTGCCGCCGTTGCCATCTGCTTTTCTCCTTCTATTGCGAGCCACGCGCCGTCAGAACGCGGACGAGATTTCCGTGGGCCGCCGTGAGGACCCCGACCATTTGGGCGAAGGGCGCCTGCAGGCTCGCGACGATCATGCCCTGCAGCTGCGGGCGCCCGGGAAGCCGCGCGAGCATCTGCACGTCCTCCGCGCTGAGCGGCCGTCCGCTGATGAACGCGCCGAGGATCTTCAGCGCCTTCAACGTGCGCGTCTCGTCGACGAGGCTCTTCGCGAGCTCGACCTCGTCCCCGGTGGACGTCGCGACCGCGGTGGGGCCCGCGAGGAGCGAGCGCAGCCCGCTCTTGCCGGACTGCTCGGTCGCGCGCGCGAAGAGGCTGTTCTTCACGACGTGATACTCGACGCCGCGCGGACGGAGCCGCCGCCGCAACCCCTGGAGCTCTCCGACCTTGAGGCCGCGGTACTCGGTCACCACGAACGATGCGTCGCCGGTGAGCTCAGCGGCGAGGCCCTCGACCTTGCGGGCCTTTGCGGCCACGCCGCCGCCTTTGCGCTTGACCTTGGGTCCGGTCTTGATCTTCGCCAATAGGTCCTCCTTCCAACAAAGACGCCCTCGTTCCCAGAGAAAACGAAGGCGCGAACGAGGTCGGAAGACCTCTTCGTCTGCCTCCGCTGGCTCGGGCGTCGCCCGAATTAATGGATTACTCGCGAACGACTCGAGCGCGCTCGACTCGGTCGCTCCACCGGCTTCTTTGGCTATGAAGTTGTGGCGTTCAGTCTACGGGCTACGCCTGCGCGCGGCCAGCCAGCTCCAGCGTGGCGCCGAGGTCGAGCTTCACGCTCGGGCCCTGCGTGCTCGTGAGGTGCGCCGCCCGGACGTAGTTGCCTTTCACGCCGGCGGGACGGGCGCGGTTGATGGCGTCGACGAGCGTCGCGAGGTTGCCGACGAGCTGCTCCTGCGTGAAGGACGACTTGCCGACGACGGTGTGGATGACGCCGGTCTTGTCGACGCGGAACTCGACGCGGCCGCCTTTTGCGTCGCGGACGGCCTTGGCGACGTCGAAGGTCACCGTGCCCGACTTCGGGTTCGGCATGAGGCCACGCGGACCGAGCACGCGCCCGAGGCGTCCGACCGCGCCCATGAGATCGGGGGTCGCGACGGCGACGTCGAAGTCGAGCCAGCCGCCCTCGATCCGCTTCGCGAGGTCGTCCGCGCCCACGGCGTCGGCCCCCGCGGCCTGCGCTTCGCGCGCCTTGTCGCCCTGTGCGAACGCGATGACGCGGATCTTCTTGCCGGTGCCGTGCGGCAGCACCGCCGCGCCGCGGACCATCTGGTCGGCGTGCTTGGGATCGACGCCCATCCGCAGGTGGAGCTCGACGGTGGTGTCGAACTTCGCCTGGCTCGTCTCCTTGACGAGCTTCACGCCCTCTTCGGGCGGGTACTCATGGCCACGCTCGATCTTCTCGGCCAGCGCCCGGTAGCGCTTCCCGTGCTTCTTCTCTGGCATCTGGGGTCTCCTCTCGGCCTCGTCGAGGCCTGCCGTCTGTCGCGCGGTGGGCGCCCGCCGTGCGCGGGAGGTCTCCATTGTCGCACCCCCCACTCGATACGTCCGCTCCTGTTGACCGCGGGTATAGCGTGCACGTCGTGCTGACCCGGCGCTCGCTGCTCGGCGCCATGGCGGCGGCCGCGGCAGCCGGATGCGACGCCAGTCGACTCGGGGACCGGCAGAGCCGAGGGATACGCAAAGGCACCGCTCGGATCGGCCTTCTGTCGAGCGGGACCGCGGTCGCGCCTGACGAGCCTCCGTTCGCCGCGTTCCGCGAGGGAATGCGCGTAGAGGGCTTCGAGGAGGGCCAGGATTACGACATCGCGTATCGCTTCGGGGTGTTCGACCCCGACCTCATGCTCCGCTGGGCGAAAGAGTTCGTCGCGGACGACGTGCAGGTCATCATGGCCAGCACGACCGGCGCTACGCAGGCGGCGCGCGCAGCCACGTCAAGCGTGCCGATCGTGATGATCGCGAGCCACGATCCGATCGACGCGGGGGTCGTGAAGGACCTCGTGCGACCGGGCGGCAACGTCACCGGTCATAGCCTCACCGGCGGCGACCTCATGCCGCTGCAGCTCGACTACCTGCAGCAGATCACCCCGGTCCGCCTGCTCGCGTACCTCTCACCGTCGTTCCCCGGGTACGGGCCCAGCTATCCAGCGTGACCGACGCCTTCGAACGGCGGATGCGCGCGACCGCCGCCACGTTCGGGATCGACGTGCTCGCCCCCCGCATCCAGTCGACCGCCGATGTCGCCCCTGCGCTCGCCACGCTCGCGTCCGAACCGATCGATGCGGTCTTCCTCATCGAATCTCCGACGTGGTTCGTCGCTGGGACACGTCGCCCGATCGATCAGGTCGTCGATTTCGCGGCGCGCCGGGGGATCCCGTCGTTCGGTAGCAACCGTCTCTATGCGCAGAACGGCGTGCTCGCGACCTATGGCGATGCGCGCTCGTATGTCGAGCTTCACCGCACGGCGGCGACGTATGTCGGAGGCATCCTTCGCGGGACCCGCCCGGGTGACCTCGCCATCGATAAGCCGACGCGCCTTGAGCTCGTCGTCAACGCGAAGACGGCGTCCGCGATGAGGCGCGAGATCCCGCCGTCCGTGCTCGGTCGCGCGTCTGTGATCCCCTGATCCGGCCGGACTAGCCTAGCCGGTGATCTCCACGCCCATGCTGCGGGCGGTGCCCTCGATCATCTTCATCGCCGACTCGATCGTGTTCGCGTTGAGGTCCGCCATCTTCGTCTCGGCGATCGAACGGACCTTCGCGCGCGTCAGCTTCCCCACCTTGTTCTTGTTCGGCTGACCGGAGCCTTTCTCGATCCCGGCCTCCTTACGGATCAGGTCGGCGGCAGGCGGACTCTTGATGATGAACGTGTACGAGCGGTCCTCGAAGACGGTGACCACCGCGGGCACGACCGTGCCGCTGAGCGGCGCCGTGCGCTCGTTGTATTCCTTGATGAACTGCCCCATGTTGATGCCGTGCGGGCCGAGCGCCGTGCCGACGGGTGGGGCGGCGGTGGCCTTCCCCGCCTGGATCTGCACCTTCACGACAGCCTTGATCTTCTTCGCCATCTCTACTTCACTAGTTTTTCTATCTGCAGGAAGTCGAGCTCCACCGGGGTCTCGCGGCCGAAGATCGACACGAGCACCTTCACCTTGTTGCGCTCGGGATTCACCTCGTCGACGACACCGTGGAGATCGGTGAACGGACCGTCCGTGACGCGGACCGCCTCGCCCTTCGTGAACGCGACCTTGTACTTCGGCGCGTCGAGCTTGATCTGGCGAAGGATCGCCTTGACCTCGCCGTCCGTCAGCGGCGTCGGCTGCGTACCCATCCCGACGAAGCTCGTGACGCCCGGCGTGTTGCGCACCACGTACCAGGAGTCGTCGCCCATGATCATCTCGACGAGCACGTAGCCCGGGTAGACCTTGCGCTCCACCGGGTGCCGCTTGCCGTTCTTGATCTCGATCTCTTCCTCGGTCGGCACCAGCACCTGGAAGATCTTGTCGCCCATGTCCATCGAATGGATGCGGTGCTCGAGGTTCGTCTTCACCTTGTTCTCGTAGCCGGAGTAGGTGTGGATGACGTACCAGCGGCGACCCGTGTCGACGCCCTCCGCCGCCGCTGGGGCGACCGCGACCGGTGCCGGCTCCGGCTCGACGGGCGGCGCGGCTTCGGGCTCCACCTCGGCGACCGCGCCCGCGCGGCGGAGCGCGCTCTTGGCCTCCTCGACGGAGACCTGCTCTTCCGGCTCGGCGGTCCCGAGGAACGCGCGCGCGGCCTCGGCGGCGGCCTCGTCGGAGAGCTTGGCCGCGTCGACGGCGTCGACGTCGTCCGGGCGCGCCTCCTCGACCGGCGTCTGGTCGGCCGGTCGTTCGGGCTCGCTCGTCTCCTCGCGCTCGTCGCGCTCTTCGCCCATCGCTGCTCCTTCTTATGGCGCCGGCGTGGGCGAGCCGATCGGCTGACCGAGCACGCCCTTGTTGACGACGACGGTGAACAGGTTGTCGAAGCCGAGGATGTACAGCGCGATGAGGGCCGAGATCGCGATGACGACGATCGTCAGACGGATCACCGTCTCACGCTCCGGCCAGGTCACCTTCTGGAGCTCGGACCATGCCTCCTGCGAGAACCGGACGAGCCCGAGCTGCTGCTGGGCCATCACCCAGCCTCTGCACGGCAGGAGAGACTCGAACTCTCAACCGCTGGTTTTGGAGACCAGTGCTCTGCCAGTTGAGCTACTGCCGTACGACCCGCGACGCGGGCGTTAGCCGCCTTCAATTATCTGGTCTCCCGATGCGCCGTGTGCTTGCGGCACCGCGGACAGAACTTCGACAGCTCGAGGCGGTCGCTGTCGTTCTTCCGGTTCTTCGTCGTCGAGTACGTCCGCGACCGGCAGGTCGAGCACGCGAGGGTGATGATCGGGCGGTTGTCCTTCGGCATCTAGGCCAGCACCTTGGTGACAACGCCCGCGCCCACGGTGTGGCCACCCTCGCGGATGGCAAAGCGCAGGCCCTCTTCCAGGGCGATGGGCGTGCCCAACGTCACCTCGAGGGAGGTGTTGTCGCCGGGGACGACCATCTCGGTGCCCTCTTTGAGCTTGACCTCGCCGGTGACGTCGGTGGTGCGCACGTAGAACTGGGTTGGCGATGACCTGGCCGCGCTCGATGTCCTCGCGCTCCAGACCCCTAAGGAGCAGGCCGACGTTGTCCCCGGCCTCGCCCGCATCCAGGAGCTTTCTGAACATCTCGACCCCGGTGACGACGGTCTTTTTGGGCTCGCGGATGCCCACGATCTCGACCTCTTCGCTCACCTTGACGACGCCCCGCTCGACCCGGCCGGTGGCCACGGTGCCGCGCCCCTTGATGCCGAAGACGTCCTCGATCGGCATGAGGAAGGGCTTGTCCTTGGCGCGCACGGGGGTCGGGATGTAGCTGTCGACCGCGTTCATGAGCTCGAAGATGCACTTGAACTCGGGCGCGGCGATGTCGGTGGACTTGGACTCAAGGGCCTTGAGGGCAGAGCCGCGGATGATCGGCACCTCCTCGCCCTTGAA
>VBDU01000053.1 GCA_005883625.1 Chloroflexota bacterium
AGGACGCGACGCTCGTCGACCGAGACGACTGACGCGGTGCAGCCTGTACCGGTTGGCTCGCCGAGGTTGAAGCTGTAGAGGTGGCGCCGCCGCGTGTCGAACGCGAGACCGTTCGGCCGCGGGCCGACGGCAACTTGCGCGAAGAGCTTTTCGTCCGAGCAGCGGAAGATGCTCACCCGCGCGGCCGCGCGATCGCTCGTGAAGAGGAGGTCGCGATCGCTGTCGATGAGCACGCCGGCGACGCCCGTGAGATTTGGCAACGAGCGCAGGTAGGCGTTGCTGCGACAGTCGATCACGTCGATCGCGTTGGTCGCGGTGTGCGCGACATAGAGGCGACTGCCGCCGGGGCCTAGATAGGTGTCGGAGTGGTCGAAGCCGGTGCGCGCGCCGCCCGGGAGCTCGATGAAGCCGCCCGGCCTCAGGCTCACGCCGACTTCGCTTCGACCTTCTTCTGGCAGAACGCGTAGAGCGCGTCGAGCACCGGACGCGAGGCCTCGCGCTGCTTTTGGTCGTTCGGGTAATGGAGGTGCCGCAGGCCGTCGAGCACAGCCTCGACACCCTGCGATTCCGGCGTGGCGGTCTTGTCGGCGGTGTCGGCGCCGCGGATGACCCGGGCCATGTAGGCCATCGCCGGATCCTTGTCGAGCGCGTACTTGTGGACGAACGCGTCGAAGCTGCACTCGGGCCCGTGATGGCCGAGCTCCACGTCCTTGACGTCGTACGGCGTCGCACCACGCTTCTGCGCCTCGGCCGTCACCTGATCCGCCGGCACGTAGACGAACTCTGCCTGCTTGTCCACGAACTTCTCGATGAGCCACGGGCACGCGACCCGGTCCACGCGGGGGTGTTCGCGGGTGATCCACTTCATCGCTTTCGCACCTCTCCACAGATGTCGTCGCTAGCATCGCCGCCATGTCGCGTCGCTGGCTGCTCCTCATCTACACCGTGCCGACCACCCCCTCACGGACGCGCGCCTACGTGTGGCGCGAGCTCCGCCGCAAGGGCGCCTTGCTCGTGCGCGACGGCGTCGCCGCCCTGCCCGAGAGCGCGGCCGCGCGGACCTGGGCGAGTGAGGCGGCCAAGCGCATCGCGGCGGGCGGCGGGACCGCGACCGCGTCGAGGGCAACTTTTGGCACGCCCGACGAACGACGTCTGATCTCGGCGTTCCAAAGGGAACGCGACCGCGAGTACGCCGAGATCAAGAGCTCCTGCGCCGACCTTCTCGCGCACATTGCGCGCGAACGCGAGCACGCCGCGTTCTCGTTCGAGGAGCTCGAAGAGCTTGAGGCGGACCTCGGCAAGATCCAGCGCTGGTTCGCCGACGTCCGCCAGCGCGACTGGTTCAGGGCTCCGGCGGGACGCGCGGCGGAGCGCGCGCTCGCGAGCTGCGAGCGGCGGGTACGGGGCTTCGCGGAGCGTGCGTCGCGAGAGGATCTCGCGGCGCGCGCCGTCGGGCCGCTCGCCCGTCCGCGGGCCGCGGCGGGTGCGCCCCCCAAGAGGAATCGCAGGAGCCGAGGCTAGGTGGGCGTCTGGGTCACCCGCAAGAACCTGCACGTCGATCGGACGGCCTGCCCCTGGCTCATCCGCCGGTTCATCGACCCGAAGGCGAAGTTTGTCTTCGTCGATCCGAAAGAGCGACGTCCGCCATCCGGAAGGGCCTTCGACATGCTCGATGCCGAGTTCACACACAAGGGCGCGAGATGCACCTTCGAGGTGATGATCGACGAGCTCGGGCTGAGCGACGATCCCGCTCTGGCCGAGATGGGTCTCATCGTGCGTGGCGCGGACATCCCGACCCGGAAGCGCAAACGGCCGGAGGCCGAGGGCCTCGAGGCGATCATCAGCGGCATCCAGGCGACGGTTCCTGATGACGCCGAGAAGCTGCGGGTCACCCACCCGCTCTACGAGGCGCTCTACGCGTACTGCCAGCGGAAGGCCCGCAGTCACAGAAGCCGCGATCCCCGGCGGCCGACGCTTCGGGTGGCGCGTGCGGTGAAAGAGCACCTGGCCGAATGACACGTCCATGTGGACTAACAATTGTTAGCGTACACTCCCCCGCCGCACGTCACCGGATCGGAGGTCGCATGTACTCGACAGTCGGAATCGCTGTCGCGGCGCTCATCGCGGGCGCCCTCGCGGGCGCGGGCCTCGCCGCTTCGTCATGGTCACGCGCCCATGGCCGCTTCGCGATCGGCGCGGGGGCGACGGTCATCGGCTTCGTGCTGTGGCGCCTGGTCCTCCTCTCCGCGAACGCGACGAATCTCGACGTGGATGGCCCCGTCCTCGGTCTTTCGTTCGAGGACGTCGGCAGTGGGGTCCTCTCCTTTGCGCTCACGGCGGTCGCCCTGGGCCTCGGTCGGGATCGGGGCGAGCCGGCCGGCCGCGTCATCGGGGCTGCCGCGATTGCGGGTGTGCTCGCGATCCTCGTGGATCGGTTTCTCTAGCCGCTCGCCTACCTATCGACGTTTAGGACGGCTGAGCCGCCACCGAGCACGGTGAAGCCCTGCGCCGGCAGCGGCACGTAGACATGGTTGGTCGCGGGGTCCCCCACGACGCTGTGGGCGCCCGCGAAGGTGGAGACGTTCTGCAGCCATCGGTTCGAAGCCGCGTCGATGATCCCAAGGGCCGGCGTCGGCGCGCCGGTCTTCGTGCCGTCCGCGGTCATTCCGCTTGCGGCGACGAAGTACTGATTGGCGCCGGGGTTGTACCAGACGATGTCCGCCGCGCCGGTCTCAGTGATCGCCGCGACCAGGTTGCCGCTCTCCATGTCGATGACCTGCACCTGCGCTCTTGCGCCATTTGTGAGCGCATCGGGGCTGCAGCCAAGCAGCATCTGACCGCGCGGCCCGATGGCGATCCCGTGCGGGTTGCAGTCTCTGAGCGCAAAGACCTTCGTCACCTTCATCACTTTCGGGTCGACGAGGTCGATCTCTCCGCCAGGGTTCGTCTTCGTCGACGGCACGGCTTGGTAGAGGACGCCGCGGTCCGCGCTCCAGAGCACCGCCTCGAGCCCACCGGCGCCGGGGAACTCGAGCGTGCCGATCGTCTTCCGGTCCGCGACGGAGATGAAGGTCAGGAACGGCGGGGCGTCTGAATCGTTTCCCACCGCGATGAGCTTGTCGCGGGCGTCGTAGGCGATATCGTCCGCACGACCTCGTCCGCCGGTCGGCACTGTCGCGACGACGGACCGCGTGGCCAGATCGATGACCTTCACGGAGCTGTCGCCGTCGGTCACCCACAGCTGGTTCAGCTCCGGCACGAGGGCGAGGTCATTCGGTCCCGAGTCAGCGGGGCCCCGTAGACCGACGAACCCGCCGATCGTCCTCACGAAGAGCTCGCCCTGGAGTGTGATGACATCTATTCCGCCGTTGCTGCGGTCGGCGAGGAAGAGGGTCTTCGACGCCGGGTCGATAAGCGCGTGATCGAAGCTCGTCGGCGGCTTCGGCATGCCGATGAATCTCACGGGGATGTACTTCGTGGGCGCTGGAATGGGCGACGAGGTTCCGGCCGGTGCCGTCCGGGCGGCCGCGGACTCCGCCGAAGGTAGGCCAGATTGCGCCGGCACCGCGGCGGGCGCACAAGCCGACGCAACGAACACCATACCCGCCAGGAGCGCAAGAACGCGAAGAATGTCGAACATCCTATGCGACAGACTGCACGAGGCTTTCGTCGTTGCTCCCGCGCAAGGCCGCACGAACGGCGGCTGATCGGGACTTAGCCGCTCTCGCGAAGGCTGACCTCCACGCTGACGAAGAGGGTTTCCTGTGCGCTGAACTGAGTGGCCACGCCCGCCGAATAGCCTCGGTGCTCGAGGCGCATGTGTGCCT
>VBDU01000054.1 GCA_005883625.1 Chloroflexota bacterium
AGATGAGGCTCCGTAAGGCCCTCCTCGTGCTGCTCGCGCTCCTGATCAGCCTCCTCGCGGTGGGTTGGGGTCTGATCTACATCATCTTCGGCGAGCCGCTCGGCGGTGCCATCCCGCTCAGCTACACGGTGCTCTCGCTCGCGAGCGTCGTCCTGTTCACGCTCACGCGACGCTACGACTGGTTCCGTTTCGCGCAGCTTGGCCTGATGCTCGTCCTCCCCTTCGTGCTCATGGTCGTGCTCGGCGGTTTCGTCCTCTCGAGCGTCGTGGCGGCGTGGGCGTTCGTAGCCCCCCTCGGCGCGCTCGCGTTCGCGAGCCCGCGCGAGGCACTCCGCTGGTTCGGGGCGTACCTCATCCTGGTGGTGCTCACCGGAACGCTCGGCGGGGCCGTGCGGACCGCGAACAACCTCCCGACTGGTCTCGTCGACGCGATGTTCATCCTCAACATCGTCGGCGTCTCGGTCATCGTCTTCATCGCGCTCTACGTTTTCGTACGGGAGAGGGACCGCGCGTTCGCGGTGGTGCAGCGTCTTTTCGGACAGTACCTTTCTCCGCAGATAGCGCGCGCGCTCATCTCCGATCCGCGGAAAGCGCAGCTCGGCGGCGAC
>VBDU01000055.1 GCA_005883625.1 Chloroflexota bacterium
CCGCGTGGGCATTGCGACGGGTGCGGCATTGGTCGGGAACGTCGGCAGCGAGGAGTTCCACAACTACGTGGCTCACGGCGACGCTGTGAACCTCGCGGCTCGACTGCAGACTGGGGCAAAGGCAGGGCAGGTGGTGATCTCCGGCCCAACGTACGCGCTCATCCGCGACGCCGCTGCGGTCCGGTCCCTCGGACGCTTCACCGTGAAGGGCAAATCGGAGGAGGTGGACGCGTTTCTGCTGGAGGGACTTCGCGTCTGAGCACTCGCGCAGCGTCGATCCGACGGCTGCGAACCGTTCGTCGGCCGAGCGGCGTTCCGCGAAGACCCCTGCAGATCAGATTCACCTTCCGATTCACTGGCTCGGAGACGTAAGGCAAAGGTCTGCGTTCCGGGGCAGAGGGTCGCGTGCCCTAGCGCGGCTTGGGTGGCCAGAAAAGCGGCTGGTCCTTCTCGTACACGGTGATGCGATACCCGTCGGGATCGGCCATCGTGAATGTTCGGCCGAAGGGGCCATCGAACGGCTCTGCCAGGATGCGGACGCCGGCAGCCCTCACGGTCTCGAAGAGCGCCTGGGCATCGCTCGCCCGCCACCACAGCGCGATCGTGGTCGTTTCGGGCGATGGGCCCGACTGTCCCGGGCGACGCCCGGCATTGAGGCCGACTGTCGGCCAACCCACGTACGCGACCGCGTCCGGACCGAAATCGAACGTGTCGCGGACCGCGCCAAGATGCCGCTCGTAGAACTCACTCGAACGCTTCACGTCGCTCACTTGGATCGAGATGAAACCCGGGCTGGGGGTGACGGCTGTGCGTGACATGACTTCGACCTCCTACCCAATACGACCCGGGAAGGCGCCGGAACTCATCGGTCCGGGCGAAAGTTCGGCGGAAGCGTCGAGGACAGCCCAAAGACCGCGAACAGACGGGGGTCGACGAAGCTCGTAATGGCGGCTACCTCTCGCCCCCGCAGACTGAGGACCTGGATCGCGAAAGCTAGCCAGCCGGCGCCCTCGGCGGCCGAGCGGTAGTACGCGAAAGCCGGCTGGGCATTGGCGGCCGTCGGCACGAGCAGCTGCCGCCGGCCGCTCCGCCACGCCCAGCCGATGAATGCACCGATCTGCGCGCGGCCCACGTACCACTGACGCCACGGCGGCATGCTCCAGACCGCGTCCTCTCGAAGGAGCGCGACGAATCCGTCGACATCGCGCTTTTCCCACGCGTGGACGTAGCGGTCGAGCAGCGCGCGCAGCCGATCATCCGCGATGCCCCCTCGCTCGCGCGTGATCGCCGACCTTCCTTTGAAGGTCGTGCGCGCGCGTTGCAGAGCGCTGTTCGCCGAGGTGACCGACGTTTCGAGCGCCGCGGCCGCCTCCGCGGCGGAGAAACCCAAGACGTCACGAAGGAGCAGAACCGCGCGCTGCTTCGCCGGCAACCTCTGGAGCGCCGCGATGAAGGCGAGCCGCACGGACTCATGCAGCTCATACCGGGCTTCCGGGCCCGGCGCAGCGTCCGCGAGCCCTTGGAGTGCCGCATCGGGATACGGCTCGAGCCACGCGGCGTCCCGCTCTGGATCGCCGAGAGGTGCGAACTCGGCGGGAGGACCGGCCATTTCCGGTAGAAGGCGGCGTTCGTGCGGTCTCCGCGTCAGCGACGTGAGGCATGCGTTCGTCGCGATGCGATACAGCCAACTTCTGAACGATGCTCGCCCTTGGTAGCCGCCGAGTCCGCGCCATGCCCGCAGAAGCGCCTCCTGCGTGGCGTCCTCGGCGTCGTGTACCGACCCGAGCATGCGATAGCAATGGAGCTGCAGCTCTTTCCGGTGCTTTTCGGCAAGACGCTCGAACGTCTCGCGGTCGATCTCCGGGCGCGTGGCCGCCGACACGGTCTCAAGTCTCTCTCTCACGTCGCGTCGTGCGCAATGCGTCAGCAGTTGCGTTCGCCATGCCGCTCAGACCGAGCGGGCGATGACCTCTTCGACGATCCCCCACTTGGACCGCGCAAACCGGTCGACGGTGAAACCAACCGCCTCAAGGTGATCCGCAGGGTCACGCGGCAGGTGATCGCCGGTGAGCCGGAAGAGCGGGCCGAGCAGCCGCCGCCGCCATCAGCAGTTCAAGCCACGACTGCGCAGCAACTCGAAGGCAAGCACGGGCAGGGCAAAGATCGCCGCTCCCACCACAACGTCCATCCAGATCGTGTACCCGTCGCCGAAGGCGAGGTAGCGCTGCGACAGCGCGAGGGTGTCGCCTCCCACGATCAAGGGCGCGAGGACCACAAGGAGGAGGCTGTTAAGGAGCGGCGCGCGCCGACTACGCCTGGCCAGCCATCGATAGCCCGCAAGGACCAGCAGCATCAGGGCAGTCCCAAGCACCAACATGGACGCGAGCACCGGCGGTGGCAGCGTGTAGACGGTCGACAGCCACACGCCGAGCCGGGCGAAGATCAGGTTGAGCACGACGGCGAAGGCGGCGCCGATCACCGACGCCGCGGCGGCCAGTCGTCGCTCGGTCTCACCTGGGCGACTGGCCCAGACAAGCACGGCCACCAACACTGTCACCGCGGCGGCGCCCAGAGCACACCACCGAAAGTCCCTCGAGCGAACGCGGTCAACGGCGAGTCCACCAGCATGTCAATCGCACTCCGAATCGAGCCTGGTCGAGGCCCCATTTGACCTACTACGCGTCGCGTAATAGCGTCCGCCTCATGGCGCACGGTGGCAAGTTGTCGAGTGAGGGGCTGTTGATTCTGACTAGCCTCGCTGATGCGCCCAAGCACGGTTATGCGATCCAGCTGGACATCGCCTCCATGAGCGGACGACGCCTCGGCCCAGGCAGCCTGTACGGAGCGATCGCGAGGCTCGAGACCGCCAAATACATCGAGGCGCTGAAAGCCGACGGACCGCGTCGGCCGTATCGACTTACCGCGTCCGGCGCAACGGCGCTCGCGGTTGAACTGGACGCGCTCCGGAAAGTGATGACGACCGCCGCGCGTCGGTTGGCTATTCGATGAAACTGGCGCTGCTAGTGCGGTTTTATCCAGCGAGGTGGCGCGAGCGCTATGGCGAGGAGATCGCGGACCTTCTTGCGAGCGAACCTCCGAGCGTCCCTCGGGCGGTCGATATGGTTCGTGGCCTGATCGACGCGCATCTGCATCCTGAACTTGTCGATTCTGCGCTCGCAGCTGTTCCAGCTGCTGGGGAAAGGTCAGCCGAAATGCGAACGCGTGGTACCGGGACCGTCGCTCGGCTGGCTCGTGTTGCGATGCTCACAGTTCTCATCGGGTTGACACCGGTTGCTACGGGTGCTGTTGGTTACTACGTAGGTCGGTCGCAAGTCAGCCCGGTCGCTGAGCTCCCCGTGGTGGACACCGTCTACTTGGACACCGTCTACGTTTTGGACGAGCACGGTGGCGTGTGGCGCGAGTGCGTCCGTGTCCAGCAAGCAGTGCCGCAGTCAATCATTGAGACGTTCACGAGGCTCTGCCGAACGGCTTCTGCGCTCCGCAAAGTTGCGTTGCCAGGTAGAGCAACACCTTAGATTGAGCACATGACGATTCAGCGGATGGACAACGTTCTCATCGTTGTCGACGACCTCGAGGCGGCCAAGTCTTTCTTCATCGAACTCGGCCTCGAGCCCGAAGGCGAGACGCAGGTCGAGGGACCTTCGGTCGACAGCCTGATCGGGCTCAAGGACGTTCGCGCCACCCTCGCGTTGATGCGGACCCCGGACGGCCACGGTCGCATCGAGCTCGACAAGTTCCACACGCCCAACGCGATCAGGTTTGGGCCGGTGGACGCGCCGGTGAACGCGCTGGGCATCCGTCGCATCATGTTCGCCGTCGAAGACATCGACGCTGTCGTCGCACGCTTGCTCGCCCACGGGGCCAAGCTGATAGGCGAAGTGGTGCAGTACGAGGACACGTATCGGCTTGGCTACATCCGCGGGCCTGAAGGCATCATCATCGGACTGAGCGAGCAGATCGGCTAACCGGATCGAACGGCTGACGGCCGCCGGCAGGTCGCCGCATACCTGCAGCAGAAGCGTGAAAAGCGTGCTGCCCGCGGACGCGGGCCGCCGTCGCCTCGAGGCGCTCGTCGAGGACGGCGGGGCGCGACGCACCCGGGCCACATCGCAGGGTCGTCCCTATCGCCGAGGCAGTTGGCCCCGGGCCGACGACGCGCTGACCCTCGACGCGATGCGAGAATCGGCGCAGGTGCAATGCCCTTCGCGACTGCCGGGCTGAGGCCACTCGCCGTAGGATGCGTCAGCTCACGCGCTCGCCTCCTGCGCGTCCCACCACGCAATCCACTCGTCCAGACTCTCGACGGTCACGTGGTGTAGCTGCGACGCATCACGCTGCGCCGTCGAAACGTCCCTTTTCCTGGGGAAGACCGGTCCGTGACTTCGGATCGCTATTCACGGTATCGAGTAGTGGGCAGTTTGAACCTGCGAGCGAATCCGCTGCGCCTCTTGGTATTAGGGGGCAAAGAGCTTCCAGTGCCCCTCGGAGACGACTTCGACGGTGCCATCCACGACTTTGATGGCGGTCTGATCGTCGATCAAGTACGCCGGCACCGGCATGCCGGCCGCCCATTTTTCAGCGTTGGCCAGAGAATTGTCCGGCATAGAGGGGTGATCTAGGTGCGGAAACATCGCAAAATCAACCAGTCCCAGCGTTCTGTCGCCACCGGTGGGCGGCTTCCAGCCGACGAAGTCCGTCCCGATGTTGGGGGCCATCACTATGCTCCCGGCGCTCAGTCCCACGTAGACCGTCTCGCGCAGCGACGGCAAGAGGTCTGCCAGTCCGGACTGCTGCATCCAGTAGCACAGATACAGGGGATCGCCGCCTTCCACTAGCAGGACGTCGGTCTCCTGGAGCATGGGGATCCAACGCTCCTTGTCGATGCTGGGCAGCGCGGTGAGCTCCAGCACTCCCAACGACTGCCAACCCAATTCGCACATAGGGGTCCTGGGCTCTCGTCCGCTGATGAACCGCCATGCATGGAAGGCACCATCAGGATTGGCGTACGCCGCGGTGGGGATGCAGAGGGCGCTGGACTCGGCGATCGGTTTGCCGAGGAGGTCCACCAGCGCGTTGTGGATGCTCGTGTTCTTGATGCCCGCGGAAGTGAGAAGAAACCTCATGATGCCTCTCCTAGTCATCGTGCTGACCATGTCAGAACGCTTAAGCAAGTCCAAACTGACCCGCTACCGATTCGGACGCGAAACTGGCCACGTTATGTGCTCGTACGCACTGCACCGTGACGGCCCCGACGCCCGTCGAACCGGCGATCTGTACTCCGGCCCGGGTGGTGAGTAAGCGACCGCCGCTCCAAAGTGGACCTCGACTCGACGCGCAACACGCGTTCGTTTCACGCGCTCGCCTCCTGCGCGTCCCACCAGGCTATCCACTCGTCCAGACCCTCGACCGTCACGTGGTGTAGCTGGGTGCCGTCACGCTGACGTGCGGGCCCCGAGCTCCACCACGTCGTTCGACGCGCTCGCCACTCCCGCCGCGCTTCCCCCGGGACGACCGGCTGGCGGACCTAGGCGCGGCGCTCGGTCTCGCTCGCGGCCTCGGCCAGCTCGCGCGCAGTGTTGGTCGTCACGACGTCCGCGCCGCCGGCGAGCACCCGCGCGAGCCTGGTGCGCCAGGCGCGGCTGCCGGCGTCGAGCGTCCACACGTCCATGAGCGCTCCCGCGCGGTGGATGTGTCCCGCGGCGTCGAACCCGTCGTCGAGCATCCGCTCGAGGAAACCGACCCGGATGTGCAGCTCGCGCACGTCCGCGACGAGCCCCAGGAGCATCTCGAAACGCTCGCGCAAGTAGTCGACCGTCGCGATGGTGCGCCGGAGCGCGAGGGGATGGTCGTCCTGGTAGCCGTACGCGCCGCGGCGTCCCGGCAGCGTCTCCTTACGCGCGCTCCAGGTCAGGTAGTACTGAGGGTCGAAGGCGAGCGCGAGGTCGCGATCGGCGGCGCGGAGGCGCCGCAGGTTCCAGTCCGCCGGGCTGCCCACGAAGATACGGTCGCGGACCGGCTCGATGAGCCGTACCAGCCGGGCGACCTCCGCCGACGTCCAGGGCCGCTCGTCTTTCGCGTCCAGCATCAGGAGCGTCGGCCCGGGCGCGGCCGAGCGGACGATCGCGATCGCGTCGCTCAGGGGCACCAGCTTCGCGCCGCGCCGCGGCGCGTCATGGGTGACGACGAAGTCGTCGCCGGCCGTGCGGAAGTCGATCTCGACCCGGGCGACACGCTCGCGGTAACACTCGCGAAGCCCCGCGAGCGAGTTCTGCGGGTGCTCGCCGCTCCAGGTCGCCCGATGGACCTTGAGCTCCACGATGCGGCCGTCGCGCGGACGGATGAGCGACCGCGGCTCCGCCTCGTCGAGCGCGCGCTGCCGTCTCAGGCCAGGCGCGCCCCGCTCGCCGGATCGAAGAGGTGCAGCTGCTCCGGCGCGAAGCGCAGACCGACGCGCTCCCCGATCTTCGCGACGAAACCCGGCGGCGCGATGACGCGCAGCCGGCGCTCGCCGACCTGAACGTCAACGATCTGCTCGCGTCCCATCGGCTCGACCACGTAGACCTCGCCGCTCGCCTCGCCCTGACCTGGCGCGACGATCGCGAGGTGCTCCGGGCGGATGCCGACGGTCGCGGTCGGCGGCGCCTTCGCACCGCGGGGTCCAGCCGGCAGCGCGAGCTCGATCCCCTCGGTACGCGCGACGAGGGAGCCGTTGCGCGGCGCGAGATCGGCGGCGAAGAAGTTCATCGGCGGCGTGCCGATGAACTCCGCGACGAACTGGTTGACCGGCCGCGCGTAAAGCTCGGTCGGCGTCGCGTACGCCTGGAGCACGCCGTCACGCATGAGCGCGACGCGGTCCGCCATGGTGAGCGCCTCGAGCTGATCATGCGTCACGAAGATCGCGGTGATCCCGACCTCCTTCTGGAGGCGCTTGATCTCGCCGCGCATCTCGTGCCGCAGCCGGGCGTCGAGATTCGAGAGCGGCTCGTCCAGCAGAAGGATGTCCGGCCGCTTCACGAGCGCGCGCGCGAGCGCGACGCGCTGCTGCTGGCCACCGGAGAGCTGCGCGGGTCGGCGATCGAGCAGTGCGTCGACCTGGACGAGCGCGGCGGCCTCGCGCACGCGCCGCTCGCGCTCTTCATTGCTCACGGAACGGCGAAGCTCGAGCGGGAAGCCGATGTTCTCGGCGACCGTCATGTGCGGGTACAGCGCGTAGCTCTGGAAGACCATGCCGATCCCGCGTTCCTTTGGGAGGAGGTGATCGATACGCCGGTCGCCGAAGAAGATCTGTCCGCTCGTCGGACGGTAGATGCCAGCGACCATGAGCAGGGTCGTGGTCTTCCCGCAGCCGGACGGCCCGAGGAGCGCGACGAACTCGCCCGAGCGGATCTCGAGGTCGAGCTCGTGTACCCCGACGACCTCGCCGAACTTTTTCGTGAGCCCCCGCAGCGCGACGCGCATCAGCCCTTCACTCCACCGGCGTAGATGCGCATGAGCTGGTCCTGCGCGAAGACGAAGAGCGCGAGCACCGGTGCGATGTAGTACAGGCCGACCGCGGTGAGGAGGCCGTAGTCCACGAACCGACCCTCACCAAGGATCCCGCGAACGAGCGTCGAGAGCGTCTGCTGGCTGCCGCTCGGCATGAACACGAACGGCAGCAGGAATTGGTTCCAGCCCTCGACGAAGAGGAGCACGGTGAGCGCGAGGAGCCCCGGCTTCACCAGAGGCAGCATGATGCGCCACCAGGTGCGCAGCCGGCCGGCACCGTCGACGAGCGCGGACATCTCGAGGTCCCACGGGACGTTGTCGAAGAAGCCTTTCATGATCCAGATGCCGAACGGGAGCGCGAACGCCGTCTGCACGAGGATGACCCCGGCGAGCTTGTCGTAGAGCCCGAGCGTGCGCAGGACGACGAACAGCGCGATGAGGAGCGTCACGCTCGGGAAGCTGTGCAGCAGCAAGACGCCGCCGAGCATCATGCGCCGGCCCTTGAAGCGAAGCCGCGAGAAGGCGTAGCCGGCCATCGAGGAGATGAGCACGCCGACGAGCGAGGTCACGGTCGCGAAAATGAAGGTGTTGATGGTGAGCGGGATGATCGGCGGCCGGTTCCGCAGCTCCGGGACCGAGAGCGGATCCCACAGGAAGCGCCAGTTCTCGAGCGTGAAGGGGCCGATCGGCGTGAAGCCCTCGACGCGAAGGAAGAATGACGAGTACAGGAGCCACGCGTAGAGGACCGCGATCGGGAGCGTACCGACCGCGAGCACGACGTAGGGGACGAGGGACGGCCAGCGGCCTGATCCCGGCGGGCGCTCCACGACGGTGGCCACCTAGTCGACCTCTACACGCGGCTCGGCCACGAGCTGTCCGAATCTGAAGACGCGGAGCAGCACGATGCTGATGCCAAGCCCGAGGAGGACGAGGATCGCGGACATCGCGGCGCCATAGGCGAAGTCGAGGTTTCCGTAGTAGTTCGCGAGTGCCGTGTGGAAGGCCCAGACGCTCCACGTCTCGGTGCCGTAGAGGCCGGGCCCACCGTTCGTCGTAAGGAGGATGTACTCGTACGACGCGAACAGGCTCATCGTCTGGTAGACGAGGACGAAGAGGATCGGCCACTTGACGAGCGGCAGCGTGATCCGCCGCACGATCTGGAGCGCGTTCGCACCATCGACGCGCGCGGCGCGGAAGAGGTCCTCGGGGATCGCCTTGATCGCGCTGGTGAGGATGAGCATGCCGAACGACGCGCCCACGAAGCCGTTGATGAGGATCACGATGAGCCACGGGTCCGACTGCAGCCAGAACCGCGGCTCGAGGCCGAATGGCGCGACGATGTAGTTGAGCATGCCGAATGGCGGCGAGGCAGCCGCCCACGTCCACATGAGGGCGTACACGACGGACGGTGAGATGCGCGGGAGGAGCCACAGCGCCCGGAAGACGCCTCCCGCCTTCGGCTCCACATGCAGCGAGAGGAGGGCGACGCCGAGCCCGACGACGACGTTGAACGCGAGCACGATGGCGACGTAGACGAGCGTGTTGCCGAGGATCGTGAACCAGAACTGGCTGCGGAACATGCGCTCGTAGTTCGCGGACCCGATCCACTGCCAGTTCGACAGGCCGGTCGACGTCGCGAGGTCGGTGAAGCTCATCACGAAGGTGATGACGACCGGTGCGAGGAAGAAGACGAGCACGAGGACCATCGCCGGCCCCATGAACAGCAGCGCGGTGGCGTTGGTCCGCCACCACGCTGCCCCCTGCCGCTCCCGCGGGAGCGCGATCGCCTCAGTGCGCGCCATCGCCTACTTGACGATGAGCTCGTCCCCCAGCTGGCCCTGCAGCTCCTTCACGGCGCTTTCCACCGCCTGCGCGGGCGTGCTCTGCCCCTGCTCGACCGCGCCGAGGAACCGGTAGAGCACGTCGTCGTACACCCCGAACTTCGCGTGGTTCGGGATGAACTTCGTGTAGTCGAGCATGTATTGCGTCGCGAGCAGGAACTTGTCCTGCTTGTACGTCGGGTCGTCCTTCTGCGTCGTGAGGACCGCAAGATGTGCGCTCGTCACCGAATGCCTCGAGTTCAGCTCAGGTGTCGTCGCGTTTGCGATCAGACGGAACGCAAGGTCCTTGTCCTTCGCGTTCGAAGTGACGGCGTACGCAAGTGGGTGCGAGACCGTGACGGGCTTCCCGCCGCGCTGCGCGGCCGGGATGAGCATGAAGCCGACGTTGTCCCAAAGCGACTGCTCCGGAACCTTGTACGTGGCCTGCCAGTCCTTCCATGTCCACGACCCGGCGTTGTAGAAGAGCACCTTGCCGTCGGTGACCGTCGGATGCCACTCCTTGCCGGCGTCCATCCCGTAGATCGATTGGGTCATGATCTTGTCGTTGCGCACGGCGTCGGCGTGGATCTGGAAGTGCTTTAGCAGCGCGTCCTTCACGATGACGAGCTTCGCCGTCGCCGTGTCCTGCATCTCCCCGCCGTTCTGGTAATAGAACATGTAGATGTCGGCGCCCTTGCTCGGCCGGCTGTACCAGCCCTTGCCGGGACCGACGACGCCCTTGGCGACGGCGTCCTTCGCCGTCGCGACGAAGTCGGGCCAGGCCCATTCGCCCTTCTTGACCGCCTCGGGCAGGCCGTCGATCTTGTCCTTCGACCAGCCCATCTTCGCGAGCAGATCCTTGCGGTAGTACATCGGGCGCGCCTCGGTGTCCTGCGGCACGCCGTACGTCTTCCCCTTCAGCTTCATCGCGCTCCAGAGCGTTGGGATGACGTCCTTGATGCCACCCTCGCTCTGGTACTTCGCGATGAGGTCGTCGAGCGGGACGATGTAGCTCGGCCCGACCCATGGTGCGAGGTTCTCGTGGCCCGCGAGGATGACGTCCGGCGACGTCTTCGCCTCGGCGGCGAGGGTGAACTTCTGGAGATAGTCGCCCCACTGTCCGCCGCTCTCGAATGTCGCGTCGATCTCGACCGTGGGCTTGCCCGCGAGCTTCTTGTTCAGCGTTTCCGCGGCGGAGATGAGGTTGTCGCGGCGGTAATACGACGGCGCGTCAGGACCGATCGTCCACGCGCTCAGCTTCACGGTGCCCTCGGTCACACCTCCTGACGGCGCGCGAGCCGGTGTCGTGGTGCACGCCGCCGCGGCGACGAGGGCGCCGCTCGTCACGAGGAACCGCCGTCGCGAGAGGCGGTACCCCACCTCCGTGCGCTCGGGCGCGGTCCGTTTGCTCATGAGTCAGCCTCCCCCCAACGATTCGACGCGAGTCTACGCCCGCCGTGTAACGTCCCTGCGGTCGGACGGTGAGCACTCCATGAACGCCGAGCCCCCGCGGCCGCGGACGGTCGGTCACCGCGGGGCGAGCGCGCTCGCCCCGGAGAACACGCTGCGCGCGGTCCAGCTCGCGATCGACCACGGACTCGACCTCGTCGAGGTCGACGTGCACCTCTCGCGCGACGGCGAGGTCATGGTCATTCACGACGAAGACCTGCGCGCGCTCGCACGCGGAACGGAGCGGGTCGCCGACCTCACCGCGGCCGAGCTCGCGCGTGTGGATCTCGGCGCGGGGCAGTCGGTCCCGCGGCTCGTGGAGATCTTCGCGCTGGCGCGCGGCCGTATCGGCGTGTACGTCGAGCTCAAGGGCGCCGGCACCGGCGCCGCGGTCGGCCGGCTCGCGCGCGACGGCGCGGCCCAGGGCGTCGAGCTCATCTCCGGCTCTTTCGAGCCGGTCCTCGTCCAGGAGCTTCGAGCAGCGGCACCAGCGATCCCCCGGAGCGTGCTGTTCCGCCGCACGAGCATCGCGGAGATGATCGACACGTGCGCGGCGGTCGGCGCCCGCTACGCGCATCCCTGCTTCCGGCCGCTCGAGGCGTCGTTGGTCGACGCGCTCCACGCCGCGGGCCTCCTCGTCATGGCGCCGCACACCAACGACCCGACGGAGGCGCGCGCGTTCGCGCAGAGAGGCATCGACGTGCTCGCGACCGACGATCCGCAGGTCCTCAGCGCAAGCTCCCTCGCGGGCTAGAGGCGATCCGCCCAGACGGGATTGCTGAGCGCGCGCACCTCGCCGGTCGAGCTCACGAGCTGCGCGCGCACGTAGCGCGCGGCCGCCGGCACGTCGAACGTGCGGTCCCAGAGCATGCCCACCACCGGCGCCGCCGCAGTGGTCCCCGAATCGCTGAGGACCTGGAGCGTCGCGCCCGCGCCGTCGCGGACCTCCACGCTCACGCGGCCGGCGCGGCCGCGATCGGGGTCGAGATAGAGCTGCGGCCCGCGCGGCGACTCGGAGACGAACGTCGCGCCGTCACGCAGAGCCGCCAGGATCGCCGCCACGTTCCGCCCGGCACGCACCCACGTCGTCGGCACGCCGAGCCGCTGCGAATGGCGCGGGTCCGGATCGGGCCGCCGGAGGTAGTGCGTGTCGCTCCCGCCGACGACCGAGACGCGCTCGCCGCGGCGCAGCCGTTCCTCCCAGAAGGCAAGCGCCGCCGAGTTGAGCTTCAGCCAGTCGGAGTTCCACGCCTCCACGGCATGGAAGGAGGAGATGCCTTCGTACTCCCAGGGCGGTCCGAAGGGCTTGGGATGGCAGACGCTCACGACCGCGCCGGCGTCAGCCGCCGCGCGCATCGTGCGCTCGACCGCCGCCGCGTGCGGCTCGCGGAACTCCCACCAGCGATCGGTCCCCCAGGCGTTCCAGTGGCCGCCGTAGGTCGTGACCTCGATCCCGGGCACGACGACCGGGAGCTCCCCGCCGCCGGGACCGTACTCCAGCTGGTGCGCGACGTTGTTGTGGTCGGTCACGCCGAGGAGATCGAGGCCCGCCTCGGCCGCCGCGTGGAGCAGGGCCTGCGGCCACGAATCGCCGTCCGAGTAGACGGTGTGACAGTGGAGGTCGCCGCGGACCCATCCCTTGCGCGCCTGCGGAAGCGGCTCCGGATCGACGAGCCGCGCGACGCCGACGGACCTCCAGGCCGCGCGGACGCCCGGATCGAACCAGATCTCGACGCGCCAGTCGCAGCCGCGTGGACCGACCTTGTAGGGACCGAGGAGCACGTGCCACCGGCCGGCGCCGATCTTCCCTTCGCGGTAGGGCGGCGTCGCCCACGCCTCGTCGATCGTGAACTCCAGCTTGTTGCTGCCGCTCCAGCCCCGGAACCCGGGGCTGCCGTCCGCGATCCCGCGCTCGTCGAAGAGCCCGATGTCGAGAGTGTTGCCGCCGGCGATCGTCGGGTCCGAGTCGATCCGATCGTTGTAGGAGCAGCGGACGTGGAGCTGGCGGAGGCCCGCAGGGACGTCGAACGGGACGTGGGCGTAGCGCCGCTCGTGGTCGGGGGCGAAGGCTCCCTCGAGGAGCACCGCCGCGGGACCGAGCTCGCGCTCGGCCGTCAGCGGCGGCTCTCGAGCCCGAGCGCCTCGCGCATGCGCACGTACCCGACGACCGACTCGCGGTAGAGCAGCCCGACGATCGCGCCGTCCTTCACGACCGGGAGCAGCGGGAGCTCGGTCGACCCGAAGCGCTCGAGCGCGGTCGAGAGCTGGTCGTCCGGCGTGACCGTCGCGAGCTCCGCGAGCGGCGTCATGACCGCCTGCACCGGGGTCACCGACCACTGGTCCTGCTCGACCTTGCGGAGATCGCCGATCGTGACGAGGCCAGCGAGCCGCTCCCCTGACACGACCGGGATCGCGCGAAGGTTCTGCGGCAGCACGAGGTCACGTATGAGCGCGCCGACCGTCGTCCCCGGCGTCGTCGTCCGGAACTCCGTCGTCATGAGCTGGCCGACGCGGACGGTCCCGACGAGGCCGGTGAGGCGCTCCTGCTGGAGCGTCGAGGTCGCGGCGTTGTAAAGGAAGTACGCGATGAGGCCCCACCACAGGCCGCCGCTGTCTCCGGAGAGGAGCCGCCACACCGCGCCGAGGAAGAGCAGTCCGGCGACCGCCTGGCCGCCCCGCGCCGCGATGCGTGTCGCGGTGGCGCGGTCACCGCGGAGGCCCCAGATGATCGAGCGAAGGATGCGGCCGCCGTCCAGCGGAAAACCCGGCACGAGGTTGAACGGCGCGAGCACGAACGCGTTGATGAAGCCGAGATAACCCGCGACCGCGCCCACCGGCTGCAGCGTCGGGAACTGATCGAGGTTCGCGTCGGTGAACGCCTCGAGCCCGAGCCCGGCCAGCCCGATGACCACGCTCGTCGCCGGGCCCGCGGCGGCCATGAAGAACTCGGCCCGCGCGCTCGGCGGCTCCTTCGTGAGGTTCGCGACGCCTCCCAGGAGGAAGAGCGTGATCGACGAGACCGACATGCGGAAGCGTCGCGCGACGACGGCGTGCGCGAGCTCGTGGGCGAGGATCGAGCAGAAGAAGAGGAACGCGGCGACCGCCGAGACGACGAAGACCTTCGGCCGCGACCACGCGGGGAAGCTGGCCGGGAAGATGTTGTCGGCGAGCGTGACGACGACGAGGAAGAAGATGACGATCCACGAGAAGTGGATCCGGATGTCGATGCCGAGGATGCGCGCGACGCGGACCGAGCCGGGCATCCGTCCGAGCATACTGGTCGCGTGTTCGAGCTGCCGACGGTTCCGGAGCTCGCCGCGATGATCGACCACGCGGTCCTCAAGCCGACGCAGACGGAACGGGACGTCGTCGACGCGTGCACGCTCGCGCGCCGCGAGCACATCGCCTCGGTGTGCGTGAAGCCGTTCTACGTGCCGGTGACCGCGCGCCTCCTGAAAGACTCCGGCGTGCTCACCTCCACCGTCATCGGGTTCCCGCACGGCGGCCAATCGCCCGAGGTGAAGGTGACGACCGCGACGACCGCCCTGCACGACGGCGCGAGCGAGCTCGATATGGTCATCAACATCGGCGCGCTCATCGACAAGGATTACCAGACGATCGAACGCGAGGTCGCGCTCGTCGTCGGGCTCGCGCACGCGAGCGAGGCGACCGTGAAGGTGATCCTCGAGACCGGCTATCTGGACGACGCGCAGAAGGCGATCGCGGCGCAGATCGCGGCGGCGTCCGGCGCCGACTTCGTGAAGACGTCCACCGGATTCGGACCGGAGGGCGCGACCGTGGATGACGTGCGCCTGTTGCGGCAGGTGGTGGGCGACCGGGTCGGCGTGAAGGCCGCGGGCGGGATCCGCACGCTCGACGACGCTCTCGCGATGATCGGCGCGGGCGCCTCGCGCCTCGGGACCTCCTCGACGGCCGAGATACTCGCCGAGCTGCGGCGCCGTCGCGGCGAGGTCTAGTGGACGCGTACCTCGCGGTCGTCGCCAAGCGGGAGGTCCGCGAGTACACGGACCGGCCGGTGCCCGAGGACATCCTGGTGAGGATCCTCCAGGCCGGTCGCGCGACGGGGAGCAGCAAGAATCGGCAGCCCTGGCGTTTCGTCGTGCTCCGCGACAAGGTGCGGCATCGCGAGCTCGCCGGCTTGATGACGGGACGCGGGAACCTCGAGCGGTGCGTCGTCGCCGTCGCGATCGTCCTGTTGAGCGACTCTTTCCGCTATGACGCCGGTCGCGCGGCGCAGAACATGATGGTCGCGGCGTGGGCGCTCGGGGTCGGCAGCTGCCCGAACTCCGTGCATCCGGACCACGCCGACGACGCGCGAGCCCTCCTCGGCGTGCCGCCCGAGGCCTCGGTCGCGTCGGTCATCACCTTCGGCTATCCCGCGCCGGGCCAGCCGCAACCGCGTGCGAAGGCCGATCCGGACCGCGTCCTCGCGCGTATCAAACGGCTACCACTGGAAGAGCTCGTGTCGGAGGAGCGTTTCTCCGGATAGAATGGAACGAAAACCGGAGACTCATTGACCCTCACGCTTTCCCCCGCTCGCTTCGGCGAGCTTGCGATCCATCCCGATATCTTGCGAGCCATCTCGGATCTGGGTTTCGTCGCGCCGACGCCCGTTCAAGAGCGCGCGATCCCCGTCCTCCAGCAGGGGCGGGACCTGTTCGCCCAGGCGCAGACCGGGACCGGCAAGACCGCCGCGTTCGCGATCCCGATCCTCGAGCGAGTGGATGCAGCGCTCAAGCGGCCGCAGGCCCTCGTCGTCGTGCCCACGCGCGAGCTCGCGCTCCAGGTGACGCGTGAGTTCGGCGCGATCGGTCGCTACCGGCACGCGCGCGAGGCCGCGATCTACGGCGGCGTCCCCTACGGGCCGCAGGAGCGTGCGCTCAAGCGCGGCTCGACGATCGTCGTGGGCACGCCCGGGCGGCTCCTCGATCACATCGAGCGCGGGACGCTCGACCTCTCCGGCGTCGGGATCGTCATCCTCGACGAGGCGGATCGTCTTCTCGACATGGGCTTCGCGCCCGAGGTGCGGCGTCTGCTCCGCAAGCTCCCCGAGCGGCGGCAGACCGGCCTCTTCAGCGCGACGCTGACCTCGGAGGTGCGCGACCTCGCGTACCGCTTCACCCAGAAGCCGGTCGAGGTCTCGATCGAGCCCGAGCACCCGACGATCGACACGGTCGAGCAGGTCTATATCGAGGTCCTCGAGGAGGACAAGGTCCGCGCGCTCGAGGAGCTTCTGCGTCGCTACGAGACCGATCAGGTGCTCGTGTTCCGGCATACCAAGCGCGGCGTCGACAAGCTCCTGGATGCGCTCAAGCGACGCGGCCACGATATCGACGCCATCCACGGCGACATGTCGCAGAAGGAGCGCGAGCACGTTATGGAACGCTTCAAGGACGGCTCGCTGCACGTGCTCATCGCCACGAACGTCGCCGCACGCGGCCTCCATATCGAGGACGTCAGCCACGTGGTGAACTACGACCTGCCCGAGGACGCCGACGTGTTCACGCATCGCGTCGGCCGCACGGGGCGCGCCGGCAAGACGGGCGTCGCGGTCACGTTCGTCGGCGAGTGGGACTTCGACGAGTTCGACGCGCTCCGCAAGAAGGCGGGCATGCCCTTCCGCCGCGAGATCCTCGAGATCTATGACCGCTAGCGGCCTCGTCGTTTACGTCGTCGTTCGGGTCGAGTCCATGTCGAGCGGCTCCGAGAGCGTGACGGTCAGAGGCGTGCTGCGCACGGCCGAGGACGCCGAGGCCGAGGTGCGCCGCCTCAACCGCAGCGCGCCGAGCGGGACCAGCTATTTCTGGCAGGCCACGACCTACCTCGCGCGTCCCGCGGGCGAGGTCGTCCCCGCGCCACCGCGTACGAAGCCGGCGAAGGCTGCGCGGAGACCGGTCGCGCGCGCAAAACGCCGAGTCCGTTAGGTCCCGTTGCGCAAGAAGGGCTCGGCAAGCCCAAGGAGATGCTCGGTCCGCTTCACATTGAGAGCGAGCTGGGTCTCGTACGGCGTTCCCCCCCAGCGCTCGGCGCGGGCGCGATACTCGGCGCTGGGCGCGGCTCGCAGCACGCCCAGGACGAACAGGAACCGCACCGCTCCCGCGAGCGCGTAGCCCGTGTGGACGTCGCTGGCGGATCCACGCCAGCCACTCTCGCGTAACCCTGCGAGGTAGCTCGGGAGGCAGGCCGACTCGAGCCGGCGGACGTCGTGATCGTCGCCGTGATAGAAGATGCTCGCGATCACGAGCTGCGACAGATCCGTGCCAAGCGGACCAATACCGACGTAGGACCAGTCGACCGCGACCGTCTCGGCGTCGCCCGATGGCTTGGTGGTGCTGAAGAGGTTCCCTCGGAACGAGTCAAGATGGCACAGCGTCAGCGGGACGCGATCGAGGGCCTCGAGGAGCTCCGAGCGTCTCGCCCACGCGCCGCGAAGCCGCCCTCGGAGGTCCCCGTCCACCACGGCGCGGACGATCGGCTCACTCCAGACAGCGTCGTCGTCGAGGCGACGAAGGTCGTGCGCAAGGAGCTCGCGAAAGTCCCGGCGTAGCCTCATCGTGTGACGCTGGTCGAAGAGATCGCTGGGCTCGACGAGGCGACGCTTCGCCCGATCGTCGAGAAGCTCGTGGCTGTGCCGGTCCGCGACCTCGAGTGGACCGCGACGCCCGTCGACTACAAGCTCGCGAATCCCGTCTCGGCGGGACTCTTTCGCGTCGCCGGTACGGCTCGCGCAGGCGCGACGGACCGTCCCTGGTCGGCCGTGCTCAAGGTGCTCCAGACGATCAGCGATGAGGACGCCGCGCGATTCCGGATCGCGGCCGACGTCCGTCTGCACGAGGCCTTCCGCTGGGATCGCGAAGCGTGCGCGTACGAGTCGGGACTGTTCGGCGACAGTTCGTCCGGCTTTCGCGCCGCGCGCTGGCTCGGGTCGCGCCGCGGCGCGCACAGATGCTGGGTCTGGCTCGAAGATCTCGGGCGCGACGACGAGCGCTGGGACGTGTCCCGGTACGCGC
>VBDU01000056.1 GCA_005883625.1 Chloroflexota bacterium
GCAGCTCGACCGGCTTGAACTCGGGCTGATCCCAGCCGAGCACGGTGTATGGCGGCAGGTTGATGGCCTCCACGCCGCGCAGCTCGGCGATCTCGTCACGGAGAAGACGCTCGAGGCCGCTCTTGAGCTGGAGCGACGCGACCAGCCGGCTCGGACCCGGTCGCGTGAACCACAGCCGGACGCGGGCGACGCCGTCCTCGACATCGACGAGCTCGACATGACCGCCGCTTCGCTCGAGGTACGGCTGCATCTCCGCGATCTTCTTCGCGACCAGCTCTGTGAGATCCGCCATGAGGGCGAGGATAGGGAAGGCACGACGCCCGCGCGCCCTGCCTCTGGCACGATGAGCGCAGCATGTGTCACCCGCCGGGCTCGCGCCCGCCGGAGATCCCTCGCGACCTCCTCCCGCCGATGTCGGGCGGCGCGGGCGGCGAGGACGCGATCCTCACGAGCGCGGACGGGACGAAGCTACGCGCGTATCTCGCGCGCGCGACCAGGAGCGCCGACGGCGCGGGCGTCGTCATCGCTCCCGACGTGCGGGGCCTGCACCCCTTCTACGAGGAGCTGGCGGAGCGCTTCGCGGCCGCCGGCGTCCAGGCGATCGCCTTCGATTACTTCGGTCGCACCGCGGGCACCGAGCGCCGAGGGGACGACGTCGACGTCATGCCGCACGTCCGCCAGACCACGCCCAAGGGCGTCTTCGCCGACATCGCGGCGTCGCTCGCACACCTCGAGAAGCAGACCGGTGCGCGGCGGCGATTCGTCCTCGGGTTCTGCTTCGGCGGCCGGGTCGCGTTCCTCTCCTCGGCGGAGCAGCCAGGGATCGCCGGTGTCGTGGGCTTCTACGGCCGGCTCTCCAAACGCGAGGGCGAGACATGGCCGGTCCCGGCCGAGGAAGCGAACCGAATGAGGGCGCCGGTGCTCGGTCTGATGGGTGGCGCGGATCCGGGCATCCCGCAGCGCGACGTCGACGCGTTCGACAAGGCGCTCCGCGAAGGCGGCGTCAAGCATCATCTGGAGGTGTATCCCGGCGCGCCGCACTCCTTCTTCGACCGCACGTTCGCCGACCACAAGGCTGCCTGCGACGACGCGTGGCGTCGCGTGCTCGCCTTTTTCCGGACGGGAGATCCCGCCGCGCGGTCGTGACGATCGACGGCTCGCTGCTCGCGTTCACGGGGATCGTCGCGCTCCTGACGGTCCTTCCCGGCGCAGATATGGCGCTCGTCGCGAAGGTCACGCTGAACGAGGGTCGGCGCGCCGCGTTCCTCACGAGCCTTGGCATCACGGCCGGCCTGCCGATCCACGCGACCGCGTCGGCGCTCGGGCTCTCGATCGTCCTCGCGACGTCGGCCGAGGCCTTCACGGTGGTGAAGGTCGCGGGCGCCGGGTATCTCGCGTACCTCGGCATCCGAACGCTGCGCGATTCCTTCCGCCGCGACTTCGGCCCGTCCGCGACACCGCGGCGGACCAAGGCGGCGGGCGCGTTCGCGCAGGGCTTCCTCACCAACGTGCTGAACCCGAAGGTCGCGCTCTTCTATCTCACGTTCCTCCCACAGTTCATCGCGCCCGGTGACAGCGTGCTGGCGAAGTCTCTGCTCCTCGCCGGGATCCATGCGGGGCTCGGCCTCGTATGGCTGCCGCTCTACGCCCTCGCGATCGACCGTCTCGGCAGGCTCGTCGAGGGCGCGCGACGCTGGCTCGAGCGCGTCTCGGGAGGCGCGCTCATCGGACTTGGCGTTCGTCTCGCCTTCGAACGCCGCTGAAGGGCGAATGCGTCGCAGTTAGCGGAATGGGCCGACCGACGCGAGATACGCTCGGGCCATGACTATGTTCCTGCTCTTCGTGCTCGGTACCGTGGGGTTCGCGGCCATCACGTACTTCGAGCAATTCCCCGTGCTCGGCTGGCTGGGCGCGCTCGTGTCGGTGGTCGCCTGGATCGCGATCGCCCGCGCCTCGGCACGCGTGACGGACAAAGGCGCCGCCCGCGCGAAGGTCTGGGCCGCGATCCTCGGCGCCTGGACCGGCCTCGTGGGGGCGGTGACCGCATGGGCGCTCCAGACGGGCAACCTCTTCGGGCTATCGACCGACCCGCTCGCGCGCCTGGGCGCCGGTTTCGGCTTCGTGGGCGCGACGCTCGGGCTGTTCTACTGGCCCGTGATCGGAGCGGGCGTGTGCTTCGCGTTCGCGCTCTATTTCACCTCGCGTCGCTTCGCCTAATTCATCGCAGGGGGCGGACCCCCTGCAACCCCCCGTTGTTGGCGCCCTTCAGGCGCCAGGTGACCGCTGCCCCTTCGCTGAGTTAGGCCACCCGCCGCCGCTTGTGCGAGACGTAGTCGACGAGCACGTACTCGCCGAGACGCTCGGGCTCGACGTAGAACGCGCGCCCTGTGTTGAGCTTCGACATCTGGTTCACGAAGTCCACGAGGTAGTGCCCGCGGGCGAGCATGAACGTGTTGATGGTGATGCCCTCGCGCGTGCAACGGACGACCTCACGCAGCGTCTCCTCGAACGTCCGCCGCGTCGGTGGGTAGCTGAAGCGGGGGATCGGGTTCCCGGCCTCGAAGTGCGCGGTCGGCTCGCCGTCGGTGATGAGGATGATCTGCTTGTTCTTCCCGCGAGACCGTGAGAGCAGCTTGCGTGCGGTCTCGAAGGCGTGCTGCATGTTCGTGCCGTACACGTACTCGTTCCACGTGAGCCGCGGGAGGTCCGTCGGCCGCAGCTGCGTCGCGTACGCCGAGAACCCCACGATGTAGAGGTCGTCCTTGGGGAACGTCGAGCGGATGAGCGAGTCCAGCGCGAGCGTGACCTTCTTCGCCGCGAGGAAGCAGCCGCGGAAGAGCATCGACCGCGAGACGTCCACGAGGATCGCGGTGGCGGACTGCGTCACGAGCTCGGTCCGGTAGACGTCGAAGTCCTCGGCCGCGAGCTTCACCGAGGCCCGCTTGGGCTCGGGCGCCTCTAAGGAGTCGTCCTTCGAGGTGACCGCTTCCGTCGCGCGCTCCGGCGCGTCCTCCGTCCGCTCCGCGGCGCCGCGGATCACGGCGTTGCGCACCGTGCCAGGCAGGTCGAGGAGGAACGGGTCGCCGAACTCGTACGTCTTGAGCTCGTCCGTCGGGTCGCCCCCGCGCCCGCGCGCGCGCGAGCGGTGGCCGCCGAACGCGTCGCGCTTCAGCGTCGCGAAGATCTCCTCGAGCGAGCGCTGGCCGATCTTGCGGATCCCGCGCGGCGTGAGCTCGTACCGATCGCCGTCCTTCCGGATGAGCCCCGCCTCCTCGAGGAGCTCGGTCATCCGTCGCAGCTCGTCGAGCGACTGACGCGCGCTCTGCCCCGCGAGACGCTCGACCTGGTCGCGGTCGATGTCGGCGAGGTCGTTCGCGTTCCGCGCGCTCCGGACCACGTCCTCCATATCCGAAAGCTGGTTCATCTCATCCATGAGGCCGAGCGCTTCCGCGAGCGTCAGTGGCTCATCACCCGAGACCTGATGGTCGTAGCTCTCCATCGGCATGAGCTGGCCCAGCGTCTCGGCGAGCTCGTTCATCGCATCCTGCAGGCCGGGATCGTTGAACGCGGCGCCGAGCAGCTCCTCGAGCTGGTTGCGCATGTCGTCCGACATGCTCGACCACAGCGACCGCATCGCCGCCATGCCCTGCGCGAGCTGGCGGAGGAGGTCGTCCCAATCCTTCGCGCCGCCCGCGAGCTCCGGGTACTGGCGCTGGAAGGCCTCGAAGTCGGGCTCGCCGCCCTCCATCCGCTCCTTCAGCGCGCGATTGAGGTCGCGGATCATCTGGCGCGTCCGCTCGAGCTGCTCCGGGGTCAGGCCTTTGAGCGAGTCGCGCATGTTCTTGAAGTACGAGCCGAGGACCTGCTGCTGCAGCTGCTTGAGGAGCTCCTGGTACTTCTCGGCCGCCTTCGGCTCGACGAACTCGTAGTCCTTCAGCGCGCGCATCGCGCGTCCGAAATCGTCCGGAAGCTCGTCGAGCTGGGCCGTCCGCTCCGCGGCGAGCTTCTCCATCGCCGCCCTCAGCTGTTCGTTCGGCGCGGGCGCCTTGCGTCGACGCTCGAGGCCTTCGCGCTCGAGGCGCTTGACCTCCTCGAGCTTCTCCTTCAGCTCGTCGAACGTCCGCGAGAGATCGTGGCGTTCGGCCCGCCGCTGCTTCGCCGCACGGAGACGCTCGAGGAGATCCTTGAGCCCTTCCATCCGCCCCGGGATGCCCCACCGCGCGAGGCGGGCCATCGCGGTCTCGAGGTCGCCCCCGGAGAGGAGCTCGTCCGACATCGCGCCGAGCAGCTCCTCCGCCTCGAGCGCGTCGAGACGCTGCGTCCCATCCCAGCGCGAGTAGCGGATGTCGCCGAAGGGCTCGTTGAAGCGGGGCGGCTCGCTGCGCGGCATGGCCATCGTCAGATGAGAGGCGCAGCCGAGAGATTGATCATGCTCTGAAGGTCGACCTCAGCTCGCCGCGCTCCTTGTTGAGCTTGCGGTTGAGGTGCAGTCCCTCGAGGACGAACTCGACCGCCGCCGCGATCGCGGCCGGATTGCCGGTGGCGCCGAGCTTGCCGACCGCGCCCTTCATGCCGGGGATCTGCAGCGCCTGCTTCACGTACTCCTGGCTCGGGAGAGACGGCGAGACGTGCATCGTCGCGCCGCGCTGGAAGGCGGCGAGGAGCGCGTCGAACTCGACGAGCGAGAACGTGCGGTTGAAGACGTTGAGGATCGAGCGCTGCACGAGGCGATCGATGACCCGCTCCTCCGAGATCTCGCCGACCGATTCAAGCTCGATCTTGCCGGCGGTCGACGCCACCACGGCCGGAAGGTCGCTGATGCGCGGCACGACCGAGGTCTCGCCGTTGCGGAGCGCGCGCTTCAGCGCCGCCGACACGAGGTTCTCGTAGTTCGAGACGGTGACGCGGACGGAGACGCCGGACCGCTGCGAGATCTCGGGCGACCGGCGGGCGAGCTGCGAGACCTCGGCGAGGATCTCCTTCATGTACCCCGGGACGACGGTCGTGATGCCTTCGTCCTCGAAGCTCTGCCGCTCCTGCTCCATGATCCCGACCTCGGTCGCGATCTCCCGGCAGACGCACCTTGTAGCCGCGGATTTGGACGTCGCGCTCCTCCATCACGTTGAGAAGGCCGACCTGGACGCGCTCGGCGAGGTCGGGGAGCTCGTTCAGCGCGAAGATCCCGCGGTGGGTCCGCGGCACCAGCCCGTAGTGGATCGTGAGCTCGTCGGAGAGATAGCGGCCCTCGGCGACCTTGATCGGGTCGACCTCGCCGATGAGATCGGCGATCGAGATGTCCGGCGTGGCGAGCTTCTCGCTGTAGCGCAGGTCCGGCGTGAGCCACACGAGCTCCACGGCGTCACCGTCGTTCGCCACGCGGTACTTGCAGGCGGCGCAGATCGGGGCGAAGGGGTCGTCGTTGATCTCGCAGCCGGCGATCGCCGGCACGACCGGGTCGAGGAGCTCGATGAGCTGGCGCGCGATGCGCGTCTTCGCCTGACCGCGCTCGCCGAGGAAGATGATGTCCTGTCCGGAGAGGATCGCGTTCTCGATCTGCGGGATGACCGTCGCCTCGAACCCGACGATCCCCTGGAAGAGCGCCGTCTTCTTCGCGAGTGCCTCGATCAGGTTGGCGCGCAGCTCTTCCTTCACCGTGCGCGAGCGGTAGCCGGTCTCGCGAAGCGCGCCGATCGTGGTCGGTCGGGTCATTCGGTCGGATCTCCTCTGACGAGCTGTGGGACGCGCTCTCCACGGTATGACGCGAGCGCCTCACGGACCTCGGGGATCTCGCGGCAGCCACGCCGGCGGAGGTCGTCGAGGAAGGCCGCGCGGCGGGCGAGCTCCGTCGCGGACTCGCGCTCGTCCGTCTTCCGCAGGGCCGCGAGGAGCGCGAGCTCGGCATGGTCCTCGTGGCGATGGCTGTCGCCACGCTGGACGTGCTCCACGAGAGGCACCAGACGGATCCCCCTGCCGTTGTCGGGCGTAAGGCGATGGAGCGTGACCACGCGCCGCGCGTACTCGCCTCGCATCGTCGAGTGGATCCGCATGACCATGAGCAGGTCGACGCGCGCGAGGTCGGCGGGATCGACGCCGAGCTCGTCGGTGAGCTGCGTGACCGCTTCCTCAGCGCTGTCCGCGTGGAGCGTCGAACCGAGCGCGTAGCCGCGGCGCAGCGTCTCGAACACGCGCACCGCTTTCGGCCCCCAGAGATAGACGGGAAGGTGCGACGACAGCTCGTTGCCGAGCAGGATCGTGTCGGTGGGCTTCGTCTGTGCGAGGTAGTCGAAGGTCTCGACCCATCCCCTAATGAAGATCCGCCGCACGCGATTCGGCAGGAAGTCGAGCAAGGCCGTGAGCGTCGTCGTCTTCCCGGAGTGCGGCTGCTCGGCCGCGATGAGGAGCGAGCCATGCGCCTCGAGGACCATGCCGCAGAGCGCGGCCGTCCGCGTATCCATGTTGCCCGCGTCGAGGATCTCGCTGACCGACATCGGGATCGGTGGATCCCAGTTCCAGCCCCACCAACCGACCGGCACGTCGTAGTCGCGTGGCGAAAGTGGATGTTCGACGAGGGGCTGGCGCCGGTATTGCAACTTGTTCCGAGCCTAGCACGCTATCCTCTCGGCTCCGGTGGCGACCGAAGAGCGGAACATCGACGATCCCGCGCTCCTCGCTGAGCAGGCGCGCGAGAACGTCGAGAAGGCGGCGGCCGACCTCCGGTCGCAGAGCCTTCCCATCGAGACCGAGCCTCCAACGGTCTTCACGCCGCCAACGTGAGCCGCTTCGCGACGATCGCGGAGCTGGCGCGCGCTCTCCGCGGACGTAAGGTCTCGGCCGTCGAGCTCGCGACCGAGACGTGCGATCTCCTCGAGACCCTCGCTCCCCGCTACCACGCCCTCGCGACGCTGACGCGCGAGCGCGCGCTCACCGAGGCGAGGGCCGCGGACCGCGCGCTTGCCCGAAAGGCCGCGAACCCGCTCACGGGCATCCCGTACGGCGCGAAGGATCTCCTCGCGGCGCGCGGGGCGCCGACGACGTGGGGCGCTCCGCCGTACCGCGACCAGGTCATCGACATGGACGCGACCGCGATCGCGAAGCTGAAGCGGGCCGGCGCGGTGCTCGCGGCGAAGCTCGCGATGGTCGAGCTCGCCGGCGGCGGCGGCTACCGGTACCCGAGCGCCTCGCTGCAGGGACCCGGCCTCAACCCGTGGGATCGCGGACGCTGGTCCGGTGGCTCGTCGAGCGGCTCCGCGTCCGCGGTCGGCGCCGGCCTCGTGCCGTTCGCCCTCGGGTCCGAGACGTCGGGCTCGATCGGGACGCCGTCCGCGTATTGCGGCGTGACCGGGCTCCGCCCGACGTACGGCCTCGTTTCGCGGCACGGCGCGATGGCGCTCTCGTGGACGCTCGACAAGATCGGGCCGATGGCGCGGACCGCCGAGGACTGTGCCATCGTCCTCGAGGCCATCGCCGGTCCGGACGCCGACGATCGGACCGCGAGCGGGAAGCGCTTCCGGCCGCTCGCCGCCCGTGCCGCGGCCTCGGCGGCGAAGCGCGCGCGCGTCGGTTACGCCGAGGAGGACGTCGCGGACCACGCCTCGACCGAGGGGAAGGCGGCCCTCGCAAAAGGCGTCGCCGAGCTGCGCAACATCGTGCCGCACTTCGCACGCGCCACACTCCCGGCGATGCCGTTCGGGCCGATGGTGCAAACGGTCTACGCGAGCGAGGGCGCTTCGATCTTCGCGGAGCTCATCGAGGGGCCGCGCTTCGAGGAGCTCGTCGATGCCCGGCAGAAGGCGGGCCTGCGCGCGTCGCTCGAGATCAAGGCACGCGACTACCTGCGGGCGATGCGGCTCCGGACCACGCTCATCGAGGCGTATGCGGCGATCTTCACGAACGTAGACGTGATCCTCACGATGGGGCGCGCCGCTACGGCGACGCGGGTGACGCAGCCCCTCGACCTACCGCCGACCGCTGGCGGCGCCGTCGCGCAGCCCACGAAGCGGCCCGGGAACACCGGGATGATCGCCGCGGGCAACCTCGCCGGACTCCCCGCCATCTTCTTCCCGTGCGGCTTCGCCACGGACGGCCTCCCGGTGGGGCTGCAGCTCGTCGGGCCGCCGTTCAGCGAGGCACTGCTCGTCGCGATCGTCGCGGCATACCAGGGCGAGACGGGCCACCACCTGAAGCGTCCCCGCGATTGAGGCGCTGGGCGCGGCCGCTCGCGCTCGCCGTCATCCGGCGCGGCGACGCGATCCTCGTCTTTGAGGTCGTCGACGAGGTGAAAGGCGTGACGGGCTATCGGCCGCCAGGCGGCACCATCGAGTTCGGCGAGCGCAGCGAGGATGCGGTGATCCGCGAGATCCGCGAAGAGCTGTCGGCCGAGCTCACCGACGTCCGCCCCCTCGGGACGCTCGAGAACATCTTCCGCTTCCGTGGCGAGGCGAGCCACGAGATCATCGTCGTCTACCAGGGCGGTCTCGCGGACGCGACGTTCTACGACCGCGAGACCATCGACGGGGTCGAGGCGAACGGCGAGCCGCTGTCCTGCTCGTGGCGGCGGCTTGCGGACTTCGGTCCGCGCGCGCCCCTGTACCCCGATGGGCTGCTCGAGCTGCTCACGCAGGACGCCTCCGGGCGGTAGCGCGCGCCGCCACGCCCTTGACATACAACGCCTCGTCGATCCGCGGGAAGACGAAGCCACCCAGATCCCCGACGTGCCGGTAGCCGTGTCGGGCGTAGAACGCTCGCGCGCGGCGATTCGTCTTCGTCACGAGCAGGACGAGATGCCGGCAGCCCGATCGGCGCGCTCGACCTTCCGCGCGCGCGAGGAGCGCCGCGCCCGCGCCGCGTGACTGCTGTCCTTCCGCGACGAGCAGCAGGCGCAGGTACGCCGCCTGGTCGAGCGCGCGCGTCGTGATGACCCACGCGAGCCCGACGACTTCGTCCGTGGCGAGCGCGACGAGAAGGACGTCACGCTCGCGCAGCGCCTCGCGCAGGCTCTCGCGCGCGAGGCGCGCGCTCACGCGATACCGGCGCAGCAGCGGCGACGCGGCCATGACCGCCGCCAGAGCCTCGACGTCGCGCTCGCTTGCCGACCGGATACTCATCGGCGCTCCGGATCCAGCGCGTCCCGAAGCCCGTCGCCGAGGAGGTTGAACCCGAGGACCGCGACCATGATCGCGAGGCCGGGGAAGACCGCGAGGTGCGTCGCGAACTCGAGGTACTGGCGCCCCTCGTTCAGCATGACGCCCCACGACGGCGCGGGCGGCTGCGCGGAGAGCCCGAGGAACGAGAGGGCGCCCTCCGTGAGCACCGACCAGGAGAGGGCGAGGCTCACCTGGACGACGAGCGTCGAAACGAGGTTCGGGACGATGTGGCACACGACGATACGCAACGGGGTCGCGCCGATCGCGCGCGCGGCCTCTACGAAATCCCGCACCTTGAGCGCGAGGACCGGGCCGCGGACCACGCGGGCGAAGATGGGCGTGTAGACGATGCCGATGGCGATCACGACGTTCGTCGGATCGGGGCCAAGGGCCGCGACGATGCCGAGCGCGAGGAGGATCGCCGGGAAGGCAAAGAAGACGTCCAGCACGCGCCCGATGGCGAGATCGAGCAGGCCGCCGACGTAGCCCGAGACGAGGCCGAGCCCGCCGCCGACGAGCGTGGCCCAGGCGACGGAGAAGACCGCGACCTGGATCGACAGCCGTGCCCCCCAGAGCACGCGGCTCAGGAGGTCGCGCCCCAGGGCGTCGGTCCCGAACGGGAATTCCAGGCTGGGCGCCGCAAGTCTCTGCGCCGAGACCTGGAGCGGGTCGCGGAGCGGGAGAACACCGACCGCGACCGCGACGAGAACGTAGACCGCGACCATCGCGAGCCCGAGGAGCGCCACCGGCTCGCGCGCGAGCGCCGGCATCAGCCCGGGCCGCCCCGGCGTGCGGACGCCCGCGACGCTAGGCGAGGCGGATCCGGGGATCCAGGTAGCCATAGAGCAGGTCGACGGCGATGTTGAGGACGACGAAGAGGACCGCGATAGCGAGCACGGCGCCCTGCACGAGCGCGTAGTCGCGCTGGACGATCGCGGTCAGGAGCATGCGGCCCACGCCAGGGATCGAGAAGATCTCTTCGACCACGACGGCGCCGCCGAGCAGCTGGCCGACCTGGATGCCGAGAAGCGTGACCACGACGATGAGCCCGTTCTTCAGGACGTGACGGCGCACGACGACCCGCGGCGCCAGGCCCTTCGCACCCGCGGTGCGCACGTAATCGGCTCCGAGCACGTCAAGCATCGCCGAGCGCGTCATGCGCATCGTCGCGGCGGCGAGCCCCAGGCCGAGCGTCACCGCCGGGAACAGTAGGAGGCGGAGGTTGCCGAGCGGATCCTGCGTGAGCTCGACGTACCCGCCCGTGTTCGGGAGCCACCGCAGATACAGCGAGAACAGCACGATGATGAGCGTGCCGAGCCAGAAGCTCGGCAGGGAGAGGCCGACGAGCCCGCCGACGCGCACGAGGAGGTCGAGACGCGAGCGCGGGCGGAGCGCCGAGACGAGGCCGAGGGGGATCCCCACCGCGATGGCGATGAGCGCCGCCGCGGTCGCGAGCTCGAGCGTCGCGGGCAGGCGCTGCGCGATCTCGACGAAGACGGGCCGGCCGGTCCGGATCGAGAAGCCGGCGTCGCCGCGCGCGATTGAGCTCAGCCAGCCCCAGTACTGCTGGGGGAGCGGCTGGTCGAGGCCGAAGTACGCGCGGAGGCTCGCGAGCTGCTCCGGCGTCAGCGCCGTGGACGTGCCGAGCCGCGCCGCGATCGCGTCGCCGGGGATGAGCCGGATGAACAGGAACGTGAGCAGCGAGACCCCGAGCAGCGTCGGTACCGCGCCGACGAGCCGCTTCGCCAGGTAGCGGTTCACGCCCTACGAGCGAAGGCGCCGGGGTTTGGGGGGCGAAGCCCCCCGACCCTTATTTGTCCAGCCAGGTCTGCCGCAGATAGATGATCGAGCCTGTGGGGAGATGGGTGAAGCCCTTCGTCGTCGGCAGCAGGCCGAAGTAGTCCCGACCGACGTAGAGCCAGATGAACGGCACCCCGTTCACGAGCTCCTTCTGTGCCGTCGCGTAGAGGTCCTTCCGCTTCGCGACGTCCGTCGTCGCACGCGCCTGCTTGATCGCGTCGCTCGACGTGGGGTTCTTGTAGCTGGTGACGAAATTGAGGTTGCCGTCGTCCGTGAAGTAGCGGAAGAGGTAGAAGTCGGGATCGGGTCCGCCGCCGTTCAGCCCGGGCGCCATGTCGAAGTCCGCTTTCAGCCAGCGGTCGACCCATTGCGTGAACTCGAGCGTCTCGATCTTCATCGTGATGCCGGCTTCGGCGAGCTGCGCCTGCACGAGCTGCGCGATGTCCTTTGCGTACGCCGGCTCGGTCGTCTGCGTGAGCATCGTGAACGACACCGGGCCGGCGGCCGCCTCCTGGAGGAGCTGCTTCGCTTTGGCGACGTCGCGCGTGTACAGGGGGTACTGGGACGTCGGCAGAGCGTATTGCGCGAGGGCCGGAGCGATGGGCCCCGCGACCTCGCCCTCGCCGAACGCGACCGCGTCGATGATGGCCTTGCGGTCTATCGCGTACGCGACGGCCTGGCGCACCTTGAGGTTGTCGAAGGGCTTGCGCTTCGTGTTCACGAAGAGGAGGTTGTAGCCGAGGCTCGGCTTCGCCGAGAGGGTCACGCCGCTCTCGCTGCGCAGCGTCCGCGCGACCTTCGGGTCGAAGATGATGGCCATGTCCGCCGCCTTCGTCCGCAGGGCCGCGGCGAGACCGGACTCGTCTGGCACGACGTTGATGCGCACGCCGTCGAGGTAGGGCTGCCCGTCCACGTAGTAGCTCTTGTTCGCCTCGAAGCGCATGAAGTTGTCCGGGACCCACTCGGCGAGCTTGAACGGGCCGCTCCCGATAGCGGTCTCCTTCTTGGAGAGGTCGGCGTTGGCCTCGCCGATCTTCTTCGAGACGATCCCGGTGTTCGGATGCGCCATGTACGCCAGCAGCGCCGCGTTCGGCGTCTTGAGGTCGAAGACGACGGTCGACTCGTCGGGGGCACTGATGGTGCTCACGTCAGTGAAGAACGAGCGAGCGACCGCGGCGGTCTTCGAATCGATGATCCGGTCGAAGGTGTACTTCACGTCGGCGCTCGTGAGCGGATCGCCGTTGTGGAACTTCACGCCCTTTCGGATCTTGACCGTGACCTGCTTGCCATCCGACGAGACGGTCGGCATGGACTCGGCGAGGTCGGGCTGCACGCCGAGGTTCTCGTCAAGCCGCATGAGATAGCTGTAGACGAGCTCGAAGACGCGCGCCGAAGTGAACGCCGGCACCTTGTGCGGATCGAGGAGCGTAACCTCGCCCTGCCGCGCGAGGACGAGCGTTCCGCCGCGCTTGGGCTGCCCGGTCGTTCCCTGGGACTGGCCCGCCGGGGCGGAGGGCGCGCACGCCCCCACGATGATCACCAGCGCAAAGATCGCCGCGCCGGTCAAGCCGAGCTGACGTCGCATGGCACGCCCTCCCTCGCTACTGGCCGCAATCTACCACCGCACGGACCGCGCTCGGCCGTGCGCGCGCTTCGCTACCGAAGCGCCGGCGCGATCTCCGCGAGCGCGGCGATCTGCTCGCGCTCCGTCCCGAACGGCTGGAGCTGCAGGTTCACGTGCGCGATCCCGATCCGTCCGAAGGCTCGCAATCTCGCGAGCGCCTCCTGCGGCGCGCCGGCGATGTAGCCCGGTCTCGCCGCGAGCCAGCTCGCGCCATCCGAACCTCGCTCCGCCACGACCTGCGTGACGAGCTCGTCCGCGCGCTTCCGGTCGGCCCCGACCGTGCAGCCGAGGAACACGCTGCGCCCGAGCGTCTTTGGATCCCGCTTCACCGCTCGACAGATCTCGTCGAGCTGCCGCATCGCCGCGGCGACGGCCTCGGGTCCGCGCGCGCCGACCCCGCCGCCGAGGTTGAACCAGTGTGCGGATCGCGCGGCCGAGCGCATCACGCGCGGCATCTTCCCTCCGATCCAGACCGGGAGCGGACGCTGGACCGGCTTCGGGGCGCACAGCGCGTCGTCGATGCGGTAGTGCTTGCCACGGTAGGTGGCGCGATCTTCGGACCACATGCGCGTGCAGATCTCGAGGCACTCGTTCATCTGGGTGACGCGGTCCGCCGCCGACGGGAACTCGTAGCCGTACGCCCGGTACTCGAAGTCCTTCCAGCCGGCCCCGAGGCCGAACTCGAGCCGGCCGCCGCTCATGACGTCGACGCCCGCCGCGATCTTGGCGAGGAGCGCGGGATTGCGATACGACTGCGCGGTCACCATCGAGCCGATGCGGATCGACCGCGTGCGCACCGCGAGCGCTGCGAGGAGCGTCCACGCCTCGAAGCAGCTGGTTGCCATGCTGTCGGGGTCGAGGAAAAAATGGTCCGACACCCAGTAGCGGGTGAAGCCTGCGCGCTCCGCGTCGTTCGCGATCGCGACGAGCTCGTCGAACGCGAAGCCGAATTGCGGCTCGATCTGGACGCCGAGATCCATCAGTCGGGGGACTCCGCCCCCCGTCCCCCGGTGGGGCCCGAGGCCTGGGGGCCTTTGTCCCCCAACTCTTCCTCCGCCGTGAGGCGGAACATCATGTGCCGGCCGGTGACGGTGAGCGTCGCGAGCATGAACGCGGCGAACACGGCGATACCGGCGTTCGCGAGCGGACCGAGCCCGACGACGAATGCGTTGAACGCGGCGACGAGCGCGAGCCACACGACGAACGCGAGGCCGGTCTCGTGGAGCTGGAACGCGATCGGGCGCCGCGGCTGACGTCGCGCGGGTCTGAGGGCCGGAGGGAGCGCCGCCTCAGCCGCATGGCGGCGACGGCGGTCGGCGCGCATCACGCGCGCGACGTACCACACGCAGAGGGCGAGCACGGCGGCTTCGCCGACGACGTTCACGGGGTGGCTCACGACGAGCGAGACCGGGACCAGCAGCAGCGCGACGACGCCGACCACGGTGGCCGCGCTGGCGAGAACGATCGTGAGCGCGCGCCGACCGCTCACTTCGCGCTACGCATGCTCCTCGCTCACGCGTGCTCCTCGATCCAGACGGCGCCGTCCTCGGCGTGCTCCTTCTTCCAGATCGGCACGACGGTCTTGAGCTCGTCGATCGCCGCCCGCGCGGCGGCGAACGCCGCGTCACGGTGCGGCGCGGCGACCGCGATGACGACGGCGACGTCGCCGATCGCGAGGTCCCCGACGCGGTGGTGCATCGCGATGTGGAGCGGTCCGTGCTCGCGCGCGATCCGGTGCGCGATCTCGCGCATCTTCGCCTCGGCCATCTCGGGATACGCCTCGTACTCGAGATGTGTGACGCGCTTCCCGCGGCTCGCGTTGCGCACCGTGCCGAGGAACACGACGACGCCCCCGTACGCGCCGTCGCGAACGAGCGCGAGCGCCTCGTCCACCGACAGCGGGGCATCGGTGAGCGCGATCGCCTCGAGCGACCCGGTCGCACCGCCCGAGACCGGAGGGATGAGCGCGAGCTCGTCGCCGTCGGCGAGCGGCGCGTCGACGTCGACGTAGTCGCGGTTCCGCGCGATGACGACCTGCCGGCCCTCCGCGATGAGGGGATGGGCCTTCACGACCTCCGCGATCGCGTCGCGCACCTTCGCGCCTGGCTTGAGCTCGAGCTGGAGATGGCCCACGCCGGCGGCTTCGCGATACGAAGCGAACAAACGCACGTTCACGAGCATGCCAAAAGCCTAACCTCCGCAACGCACATGCGAGAATCCGGCGGGCATGGACGCCGACGCCCTGCTCGCTGTCCTGCTCGCCCTAGTCCTGGTGCTCGCCAACGGGTTCTTCGTCGCGGCCGAGTACGCGTTCGTACGCGTCCGCTCGACGCAGGTGGACGAGCTCGCCGCCGCAGGGAGCGCGCGAGCGAAGCTCGTCAAACGCATCGAAGAGCGGCTCGACAAGTACATCTCCGCCGCGCAGCTTGGCGTGACGCTGTCGTCGCTGGCCATCGGCTGGATCGGCGAGCCGGCGGTGGCGGCGATCGTGTCGCCCCTGTTCACCTGGCTGCCGGAGCCGTATCTCCACGTCGTCGCCTTCGCGATCGCCTTCGCGGCCATCACCTACGCGCACATCGTCGTCGGCGAGCTCGCACCGAAGTACCTCGCGATCCAGCGCGCGATGGGCCTCGCGCTGTGGTGCGCGTACCCGCTCGATCTCTTCTTCCGGCTCATGTACCCGTTCATCGCGTTCGTGAACGCAAGCGCGAACGCGCTCTTGCTCTGGGTGGGCATCCGGCCGAACGACGAGCTCGACGTGCACAGCGAGGAGGAGCTCAAGATGCTCGTCGCGGTCTCGACCCGAAAGGGCGTCCTGAAGGAGACCGAGCGGATCATCGTCGGCCGGGCCATGGAGCTCGCGGACCGTATCGTGCGGCAGGTGATGGTGCCGCGGACCGAGATCGTCGCGGTCCCCGACGACGCGACCATCGCCGAGCTGCTGGCGACGGCGCGCGCGCACCGGTTCTCGCGCTTCCCCGTCTACCAGGAGGACCTGGACCACATCCAGGGGATCCTCCACGTGAAGGACCTCGTCGGGGTCGACCGCGAGTCGCACGCCCGGGCCCGTGACCTCATGCGGAAGGTGCCGGTCATGCCGGAGACGCTGCGGCTTGACCAGGCCCTCGCGGAGTTCCGCCGCCAGCGCGTCCAGGCGGCCGTCGTCCTCGACGAGTTCGGCGGCACGGCGGGGATCGTCACCCTCGAGGACGTCCTCGAGCAGCTCGTCGGCGAGGTCCAGGACGAGTTCGACAAGGAAGCTCCGGCCTTCCGCGAGGAGACCCCCGGGACGTACGTGGTCGACGGTCTCACCTCGCTCGACGCGCTCCGCGAGAAGCTCCACCTCGAGCTCGAGGACGAGCCCTACGACACGGTCGGCGGCATGGTGTTCGGTCGCCTCGGGCGTCTCGCGTCGGTCGGCGACGCGGTCGAGGTGGAGGGCTACCGCTTCCAGGTCACCGGCGTCGACGGCCGGCGCGTCGCGCAGGTGAGGGTCCAGCGCGGACGGCCGCCGCGCAAGGCGGCGTGACGAATTTCACGCTCGGTCAACAGATGGGAAACGCCCGGTCGTGTGACGAACGGGTAACTGCACGCTTGCTCGCCGCTGGCATGACGAGTGCTTATGGGTTCCTCAATGATCGAGACACTGACTGGTGACGGCGCGCTGGCAATCTTCTCGGCGGTCGGGCTCGTCGTGACGGCCGTTTCGATCGTGCGTGACACGCGGGCGCAGAAGCAGCGCCTCGCGACGGAGGAGTTTCCGCTGGACCGCGCGGCCTAGCGGCCCTCGAACAGCGCGCGCACGAAGGCGACGGCGTCGGACAAGCGAGCCACCCAAAAGAGCTGCGCGCGCGGGTCCATCAAGACGAAGAGCCCCATGGCCGCGGCCGTGACCGCGCCCGTGAGGAGGGCGAACGCGATCGTGTTCGCGCGGAACGAGATCCGCCGAACGCGCGTCAGCTCCTGGCGCCGCTCCGTAGCCGTGCGACTAGGTTATCGAGTCGCGCGCGGGAGATGGTGAGGAACTTCGCCAGGTTCTGGCGGTCGCTGTCCGGAATGGCCGTCTTGCCGTCCTCCCCGACCGCCCGCGCGAGGTCCCCGAGCGCGTCGTTGAGCTTGCGCGTGGCGGTGATGAGGACGTCGTCCCGCAGGGGCGGGATCGCGGGCTCCGGCCGGGACGCGCGTTCGCCCGGGTTGAGGATGTGCTCGACGCGGTCGTGGAGCCGGAGGAGCGTGAGCTTGCCCGCGATGACCTGCTTCGCCAGGGCCTTGCGGCGCCGTTTGTCCTCGAGCTTCATGAGCTCGTACGCCGCGGAGAGCGTGTCGTAGCGCTGCGCCACCATCTCGCGGACGTCGTCGGGGGCGCTCGCGAGCCGCAGCCGGTTCTCGACGTAGCCCTTGTCCTTGCCGAGCTTCGTCGCGAGGTTCCGGATGGAGTAGCCGAGCTCGTCGGTCATCTTCTTGTAGATGACGGCCTCGTCGAGGGGCGAGAGGTCTTCGCGCTGGAGGTTCTCGATGAGGGCGATCTCGAGAGCCGTCGCGTCGTCGAAGCGCTCGACGATCGCGGGGATCGTGTCCTTGCCGGCGAGCTTGGACGCCCGCCAGCGGCGCTCGCCCGCGATGATCTCGTAGTCCTCCCCTGCGGGACGGACGAGGATCGGCTGCAGGACGCCGTGCTCGCGGATCGAAGCGGCGAGCTCGTTCAACGTGTCCTGGTGCCAGGTCATTCGGGGCTGCGAGGGATTCGGGACGACCTTCTCGAGGGGGATGTCGCGCACCGCGGTGGGCGTTCGCGCGGCGAGGAGGCTGATGATGCCGGGCTCCGCGTCGTTCTCCTGCGCGAAGATCCGGTTGCCGGCGTCGCGGAACGATTTCCGTCCTCGGGGGACGGGGGGCAGCGACGGGCGACTAGTTGTGAGCACCGATCACCTCCCTGGCCAGGTCGACGAAGCTCTTCGCCGCGTCGGAACGGGGCTCGTACACGGTGATCGGGACGCCCGCGGTGGGCGCCTCGCCGATCTTCACGGACTGGCGGATCACGGTCTCGAAGACCTGGTGGTCGCCGAGGTCGCGGAGCGAGTCGAGCATGTCGCGCGCGAGGATCGTGCGGCTGTCGTAGAAGGTCGGCAGAAGGCCGAGCACCTTGAGCTGCGGATTGAGGCGAGCCTGGACCGTCCTGATGATCTTGAGGAGCGCCGCCACGCCCTTGAGCGCGTAGTACTGCGTCTGGACCGGGATGATCACCTCGTTCGCCGCGACGAGGGCGTTCAGCGTGAGCAGGCCGAGCGTCGGCGGGCAGTCGATGAGGATGTACTCGTAGCGCTGGACGATGTCGCGCGCGAGCTTGTCGCGCAGCGCCATCTCGCGGCCGATCGCGTTGAAGAGCTCGACCTCGGCGGAGGAGAGCTCGAGTGTCGAGGGCGCGACGTCGACGCGCTTGGTCTTCGTCGGCCGCACGATCGACGCGAGCTGCACGTTCGGGTCGATGAGCACGTCGGCGATGCTCCGCTCGACCGTGTTCACGTCGATCCCGAGCCCGACGGTCAGGTTCGCCTGCGGGTCGAGGTCGATGCAGAGGACGTCGTGGCCCAGGGCGGCGAAGGCGCCGCCGAGGTTGATGGCGCACGTCGTCTTACCGACGCCGCCCTTCTGGTTCGCGATCGCGATGATCTTGCCCAACCGCGCTCTCCTCTCGCAGGCTCCGCCCGAGCCCGCTTCGAGTGCTGTGCTCCCCACAGCGCGCGGAAGCGCACGCGCCCCAGCCCGCAGTGACTATATCCCACGAGGTCGCGCTGTAACGCGGGGTCCTTACGCTTGCGGCGGGCCCGTAGCTCAGTGCGATGCGGCCACGGGCTGTTTTTAGGAGCTCGACGGGGCGTCACTGGGGCTCGGTCATGTTCCAAGCAACGGCAGGCCAGCTACGTCATGCGATTCGCCGACATTTTCGCGTGAGGTACGCAGCGCACGTCCCTTGACTTGGTCGAGGCGCAAGATCTCAGCTCGGAGAGCCCTCATTGCCGCGGCCAAGACCTCCGCCTGGGACCGCCGCCACGGTGGCCATGGCCGTACGCGAGAAGCGCCTTCCGACTCCGGTCCTTGAGCCGTCGCAATTCGCTGCACAACTCGGCTTGGCGTCTCTACGATCTGCCAGCGATGAAGGGGTTGCGCACGCTCGTTCCGTGACGCCGAGATGAAGCGCGACCCGCCGAATGTTTCGTGCAGCAGGTCGACTGGTTGTGGCTCGGTCCACTCCCGCGCAGCCTGCTAGCACATATGTTCTAGCGCCAAAACGGTCAAGCAACTGCGCAGGATCAGAGCAAAATCGATGGAGAAGCAGCCTGTCGGCCCGGCAGGGATCGAACCTGCGACCAGCAGATTATGAGTCCGCCGCTCTGCCACTGAGCTACGGGCCGCGCTTCATCGTTTTCCCATTCTCCACGACAACTGCGGGTTCGGGCTTCCGACATCGAGCACCGCCCTGGAGCGCGAGGAGCGACGGCCCGTCGAACCCGGCCGTCGTCGTACAGCCGACAGCGTGCGCGCACCGTTCGAGCCGAAATGTGAAGCCGGCGGACCCATAATCGGCTGGTCCCAGGTTCGAATCCTGGTGGGCCCACAGAAACCAGGGAGGGAAGCGTCACCGGAGCCGCGGGGGCGTTCGCCCAGCGCCGAGACCTCGTATGACCGTCGCGCTCGCCGACGTCGAGCGTGCGCGCCCGGTCGTCGCGCCGCTCGTGCACCGCACCCCGCTCCTGTCGAGCCGGCAGCTCGGTGAGCGCATCGGGGCGCTGGCGTTCCTCAAGGCGGAGAACCTCCAGCGCACCGGCTCATTCAAGCCGCGCGGGGCGACGTACGCCATCGCGACCCTCGCCCCGGAGAGGCGCTCGCGCGGCATCGTCACGATGAGCGCGGGCAACGCGGCGCAGGCGATCGCCTACGCGGCACGTGCCGTGGGCGCGCCCGTGACCGTGGCGATGCCGGAGACCGCACCGAAGACGAAGATCGAGGCGACGCGCGGCTACGGCGCCGAGGTCGTCTTCGCCCCCGACGTCACCCGGCTCCGGGCGCTCGTCGCCGAGATCGTCGAGCGCACCGGGCGGTACTTCCTCCACCCGTACGACGATGCCGCGATGATCGCCGGACATGGGACCTGCGCCTTGGAGGTCCTCGAGGACCTGCCGGACGCGGACGTCTTCGTCGTCGGCGTCGGCGGCGGCGGACTCATCGCGGGCATCGCCGTCGCCGTCGCCGGGAAGCGGCCGGGTGCGCGCGTGATCGGTGTCGAGCCGACCGGCGCGAACGCCATGCGCCGCGCGCTCGACGCGGGCGCGCCGGTCCCCCTCGAGCGCGTCGCGACGATCGCCGACGGCCTCGCCGCGCCGGTCGCGGGGACGATCCCGCTCGACATCTGTCGTCGCCTCGTCGCCGATGTGGTGGTCGTCGACGACTCCGTGATCGCGGAGGGCATGCGGTTCCTCGCGTCGCGCGCGCGGCTTCTCGCCGAGCCCGCGGGCGCGGCCGCGACCGGTGCGCTCCTGGCCGGCGCCGTCCGCGTGCGGCCGGGGGAGCGCGTCGTGTCGATCGTCTCCGGGGGCAACGTCGACCTCGCGCGCGCGGCCGAGCTCTTCGCGGCGTGAGCGACGCGGAGCGGCGCCACGTGCTCTACGCCGACGGCGCGGCGCGCGGGAACCCCGGGCCGGCCGGTGCCGGCGCGCTCCTGCTCGACGATCGGGGCAACGTCGTCGCGGAGCTGACGAAATTCCTGGGCCATGCCACGAACAACGTCGCCGAATACAACGGGCTCATCCTCGGCCTCGAGGAGGCCCTTCGCCGCGGCATCCGCGACATCGACGTGCGCTTGGACTCGCTGCTGGTCGTCGAGCAGATGTGCGGGAGATGGAAGATCAAGCATCCCCGACTCCAGCCGCTCGCGCGGCACGCCGGGGAGCTCCTCGCGAAGTTCCCCCGCCACGAGATCCGACACGTTCCGCGGGAGGAGAACACACGCGCGGACGCACTCTCAAATCGCGCTATTGATGCGTCGGGCGCGGACGCCCCGACCGGGGGGGTTGCAGGGGCAGCGGGAGGGGCCCAAGCGAGGGTTGCAGGGGATTCTCCCCCTGCGAAGAGCGGGTGAAGGAAGACCCGCTCCACGCGTTCGTCTCGCGGAGCCTTCGCGCCGAGGTAAGCGACGTGCGGAGCGAGGTCATCGCGAAGGACCCGCGCCGGGAGCTCGAGCGGATCCGCTTCCGGCAGGACGGGGGCGAGCGCACGCTCATCCTCCAGCGCGTTCCGGCCGACGAGGCGCTCGAGACGCAGCTCCTGCCGTTCCTCGCGCGCAGGACCGATCGCGTGCCCGCGGTGCGCTCACGGGGGATCCCGCCGCCGACGGTGCCGGCGTGGCCCTGGGTCCTCGTTGAGGACGTCGTCGACGCTCCCAGCGCGTGCGAGCGCGACCCGCGCGACATCGTGCGCGCCAAGGTCACGGTCGAGCAGGCCGTGCGCTCCGACGTGCCGGCGCTCCGCGCGCTCGGCGTCCCCGCGTTCGCGCCCGCCGACCTCGTGGCCCGGGTGCCGAGGCAGGCCGGCCGCGCGATCGGAGCAGGCGCCCGCGGCGCCGCGGCGGCCCTTGGCGCGCTGCCCGTCGTCCTCGCCCACGGCGACCTCGTCTGCGCGAACACGCGCGATACCGAACGCGGCGTCGTCCTCCTCGAGTGGCGCCGCGCGCATCTGGGGTGTGGCCTGCTCGACGTGGCCCGTCTCGTGAGCGACCTGCGCGCGTGGGACGAACGGACGAAGACGGAGGAGCTGTTCGCGCTGTATGGACAGCTTTCGGGGCAACGCTTCGACAGCGAAGCGATCCGAGCGGCGGAGCTCGTGGACGAGGCGATACACGCCGCGACCACGTACTGAAAACCCGCGCGAAGCGCGATAAAATAAAACCGACCGAGCAGGCCAGACGGTCGCGGCGGCGCAAGCCGTCGAGGAAAGTCCGGACTACGCAGGGCAGGGAAAGGGGTAACACCCCTCCGCCGTGAGGCGAGGCCAGCGCCACAGTGACGAACCGTCGTAAGGCGGGTGAAACGGGCAAGCGCTTCCCGTAGCAAGGCGATGTAAGGGGGCGATGGTGTGGCCCGCACCGTCCCCGGGTACGCCGCTAGAGGCGGAGGGTGACCTCCGTCCGAGAGGGATGACCGTCCTCGACAGGATCCGGCTTAGCGGCCTGCTCGGTCTTCTCGTTGCATCCGCGCCCGCGTCACTGGCGTATACCAGTCCTAGAGGAGAAGGAGGTGGCCATGCGTCTTCTCGCGGGAATCGCCAGCTTCACGCTCGTCCTTGCCGCATGCGGCGGGACGGCGGCCGCACCGAGCCCGAGCCGGACCCCGTCACCCAGCCCGACGGCGAGCCCATCGCCGACGCCGACGCCCGCGCCCACGTTCAAGGCGGAGCTCAAGAGCTCGAATGAGAATCCGCCGATCACCGACGCCGAGGCGTCGTGTTCCGGCAACGCGACCGTCACGTTCAGCGGCACGAGCGTGAAATTCGACGTCGTCATCAGCGGGTGCCCGGCGACGACGGCGATCAACATCGGACACATCCACGAGGGTGCCGCGGGCGTGAACGGCCCCGTGCGCATCGACACCGGCCTCAAGGCCGGAGATCTCACGCTGACCGCCGGTGGCGTGACGTTCACGCGCACCGTCACGGGCGACGCGGCGATCATCTCGCAGGTCTTGGCGAACCCCGCCGGCTGGTACGTCAACTTCCACTCGACGCTCCACGGGGGCGGCGTCATCCGAGGCCAGCTCACCAAGGCGTCCTGAGCCGAACCCGCCTCCAGCCGTACGGACGCCCCCGGAGCTTCGGGGGCGTCCTTCGTTTTGAGGCAGAGTTGGTCGGCCGTGGATGCGATCGAGCTCGGCGCGGGTCTCGTGCTCGCCGCGCTCGTGCTCTTCGACGTCTTCCAGGCGGTCGTGGTGCCGCGGCCGATCACCACGCCGATCGGCATCGCGCGCTACGTCGTACGGCTGACCTGGGGCGGCTGGCGTGACACCTTCAGCGGTGTGACCGCGGCCGACAAGCGGGAGCGCTACCTCGGCGTGTACGCGCCGGCCATCCTTATCTTCCTGCTCGCCCTCTGGATCGTCGGCCTCGTGGCGGGGTACGGGCTCGTCCTGCACGCGCTCCGCGAGCAGCTCGACCCGCGCCCACCCGACGTCTGGGCCGCGTTGTACTTCGCCGGCACGAGCCTGCTCACGATCGGCTTCGGCGACATCGCGCCCGTCGGTCCGGGGGCGCGACTGGTCGCGCTGGTCGCGGGCGCGAGCGGCCTCATCCTCGTGGCCCTCGCGATCACGTTCCTGTTCTCGCTCTACACGACGTTCCAGCGTCGCGAGCAGCTGGTCGTGACGCTCGACGAGCGCGCGGGAGCGCCGCCGTCGGGAGTGCGCCTCCTCGAGACGAGCGCCCGGCTCGGCATGCTCGACGATCTTCCACGGCTTTTCGCGGCCTGGGAGCTCTGGTCCGCCGAGGTCCTCGACAGCCACCTCGCCTATCCGCTCCTCGGCTTCTTCCGGTCGTCGCACGACAACGAGTCCTGGGTGAGCGCGCTCGGGGCGCTCCTCGACGCGGCGACGCTCTGCGTGACGACGGTCGAGGGCGTGACCGACGGGCAGGCGCGGATGCTCCTCGGCCTCGGGACGCACCTCGTCGAGGACGTCACACGCTTCTTCGCGATGCCGCACGAACACGAGACGCTCGTCGAACGCTCCGAGTTCGACGCGGCACGTGCCGAGCTCGCCGGCGCGGGGCTTCGTCTGCGCGATGCGAACGAGTCGTGGGCCGCGTTCACGAAGCTGCGCGCGCGGTATGCCTCCGACCTGAACTCCATGGCCGCCTTCTGGGCCGTGCCGCCCGCGCAATGGATCGGCGACCGGTCGACCATGCGTCACGTGTTGGGGGCCTCCGCCGGTCAGCCCATGCCGCGGCCCTGATCGCAGGGTGGCATGTCGCTTGCGCGTCCCGCGCCAGAAGGAGGTAGCCGGACATGCTCTGGACGATCGTCCTCATCCTGCTGATCCTGTGGCTGCTCGGCGGGCCGATCCTCAACCTTGGCGCGCTCGTTCACCTGCTGCTGGTGATCGCGCTCATCGTCCTGCTGGTGCAGCTGATCACGGGACGACGCGTCGCTCTCTGACCGTAAGCACGCTCGCCGGGTCGGCCTCGGGGTTGACGCGGCGAGCGTGCGGTTGCTATCGTTCGCTGTCGCCGCGCAGGTCGCGGACAGAGCGAAAGGAAGTGGCGCAGTGCACAGCGTTCTCATGAACCGCACCAGCGTCGCCGGGGCGTCCCCTCGGCGTAGCCTGCCCACTCTCCGGATGGCTTAGAGCTCCTCTCGCGCGTGGCCGCTCGGACCGTGGGCACCAAGCCCGCGGTCTTTTGTATTTGTCGAGGTGTGAGATGGCCATCCAGGTCCGCGAACAAAACGAACCACGATCGAGAGTGCAGCCTCGCTCGGCTCATAGTGAGGGCGGATCCCCCCACACCCCCCCTGCCCCGGCGCTCGAGGCGCGCGACGTAAGGAAGGTCTTCCGAGTCGGGGGGCGCCGCTCCCCGGCCCCCGGCCACGTGCGTGCGATCGACGGGGTCAGCCTGCGCGTGGACCGCGGCGAGATCTACGGCCTCCTCGGTGCCAACGGCTCGGGGAAGTCCACGCTCATCCGGGTGTTCTCGACGCTGCTGACCGCCGACGCGGGCGAGGTCCGCGTATTCGGACTCGACGTCCGCGCCGACGAGCTCGCCGTCAAGCGGCTCATCAACCGCGTCTCCGTGGAGGCGTCGTTCTTCAAGAAGCTCTCCGCGATGGAGAACCTCGTATACGCGGGCCGGCTCTACGGCGTCGGCCCCGAGGCCTCGCGCCCCAGGATCCACGCGATCCTCCGCCGTCTCGGGATCGATTCCGGGCGCGTCCACGAGCCGCTCGAGAAGCTCTCGCGTGGCATGCAGCAGAAGATCGCCATCGCACGCGCGTTCCTGTCCGCGCCGATGCTCCTGCTCCTCGACGAGCCCACGACGGGGCTCGACATCCGGAGCAAGCGCGAGGTGCAGACGTTCGTTCGCGACCTGCGCGACGAGCACGACGCGACGATCCTGCTGACGACGCACGACCTCGACGAGGCGAGCCGCCTCGCCGACCGCATCGGCATCCTTCACGGCGGCCGGCTCGTGGCCGAGGGCGCGAGCGAGGAGCTCACCGCGCGTCATGGCGCGGCGAGCCTCGAGGACGTGTTCATGGCGCTCACCGGCCGTCACATCGACGAGGCGGACGAGCGCGGCGAGGCCGAGACGTGATCGCGAGCGTCGGCGGTCAGCTCGGCCTCGCGTACGCGTTCGTCGAGCGTGAGATCGCGCTCTCGAAGCGCTATTGGGCCTGGGAGCTCGTGTGGCTCGTGTACGGGATCGTGACGAGCCTGTCCGTCGCGTACATCGGGCTCGCCGCGCCGGCGATCGCGGGCGCGTCGGTCGACGAAGCGGCGATCTCGCGCTTCGTGCTCTATCTCCTCGTCGGCACGATCACCTGGCGCTTCCTCGGTCTCATCTTCGAGCAGATGGGCGAGACGATCGCCTGGGAGCGCTGGGAGGGCACGATCGAGTACACGTTCATGGCGCCGGTGCCGCGCCTCACGCACCTGCTCGGGATGTGCGGCGCGACGCTCGTGCGCGCGCTCGCGTTCAGCGTGGCGATCCTGGCGGCGGTCGCGCTCTTCGTCCCGGTGGATCTCTCGAACGCGAACGTGGCGAGCGCGCTCGTCCTGCTCGCGACCGGGGCGGTCGCCTTCATCGGCCTCGCGATCGGCTCGGCCGTCTTCCCGCTCCTCTGGACCGAGAAGGGCCTCCAGATGGCGTACATCGTCCAGGCGGTCGTGCTGCTCGTGTCCGGCGTCTATTACCCGACGAGCGTGCTGCCCGAATGGATGCAGCTGCTCTCGGTCATCTCGCCGGCGACGTACGTGATCCGCGGCATGCGCGCGGCCCTGCTCGACGGCGCGGACGTCGGCGGCGTCTGGCCGGACCTCTGGCCCGCGCTCCTCGTCGGCGCGGTCTCGATCCCTCTCGGCCTGCGTCTTTTCGTGTGGGCCGAGCGCTACGCGAAGCGGACCGGGCGACTGAAAAGGAGCGGGTGATGGGAGAGCTGCGCTTCCACGCCGCGACCCTCGACGACGCGGCGTTCGCCGCGGACGTCTGGACGGCGGCGCGCCCGAGCGCGCCGGTGGACCCCGTCGTGAAGCGCTACTGGTGGGCGACGCCGAGCGAGACGTACGTGTCGGAGCGCTACGTCGTGACGCGCGGAGGCGAGCGGATCGGGTTCGCGCTCGTGGACCACGTGCGCTGGGACGGACCCGGCCCGCGCTACGTGTCGCTCCGCGGGGACCTCCTGCCCGAGGTCCGCACGGCAGCGCGTCTGGACGAGCTCCTCGCCGGGCTCGAGGTCAAGGGGCGCGCGACCGGCGCGACGGTCCTCCGCACGAAAGCGGTCGAGGACGACCCGCTCCGCGAGAGCGTGGTCCGCGGCCGCGGCTACCGCGAGGACCGCCGCAGCCGGCGGTGGGAGCTGGATCTCGTCGGCAACCGCGCGCGCATCCTCGCGCTCGCCGAGGAGTCGCGAGAGCGGATGCGGCGGGCGGGCATCGAGCTCTGCACGCTCGCGGCGATCGCGGAACCAAGCAAGTACGAGCAGGTCTGGCGCGTGGGCGACGAGGCCGCCCGCGACATCCCCACGACCGAGCCGCACCCGGACGAATCGCTCGAGGACTATCTCCAGTGGCTCCGCTCGCCGGACACGCGCGAGGACCGCTTCTGGGTGGCGCGCCGCGAGGGAAGGATCGTGGGGCTCTCGGTCCTGTCCTATCCGCCCGTCCGCGGGATCGTGAACACTTCGTATACCGCCACGGCCCGCTCCGTCCGCGGGCTCGGGGTCGCGCGGGCCACCAAGGGCGAGACGCTCGTGCAGGCCATCGGCCTGGGCGTCGATCGCGTGCGCACCGGTAACGACGCCCAGAACGCGCCGATCCTCCACATCAACGCGGCGATGGGCTACCGGCCGATCGCGGGAGCGATCGAGTTCATGAAGGACGCAGGTTGAGGGGGCGTTGCGCCCTCAGTCGGGGGCGCTTCGCGCCGGGGGCCCCTGCCCCCGCGCCCCCCGGCCCCCGACTACGTGCGCTGCTTCCTCGCGACGCGTGCGCGCAGCCCGAACACGACGCCGAGCACGACGAGCACGACGGCCGCCGCGATCGTCGCCTCGAGCGTGCCGCTGCCCGCGTCCGGGCTGATGCCGAAGAGCTCTTCGATCCAGTCCATCAGGCACCCCTCTGATCCGTGGTGATCCGCGGCAACTCTACCGTGCGACGCGTCGTCGAGCCTCGCGACGCGGCGACGGCCACGCCGCACATCACGATCGCGGCACCGACGAGGAAGGTCGCGCCGACGCCCTCACCGGCGAGGAGCGCCGCGGCGACGACCGTGACGAGGGGGAAGAGCACGAACTGGTACGCGGTCGCCGACGCGCTCCAGCGCCCGAGCACGTAGAGGCTCGTCGCGAAGAGGCCGACCGTGCTCGCGACGAGGTAGAGGAGCGCGAGCAGCGTCGGCTGCTGCGAGGGAAGTCCCCAGCGCTCGCCCGCGCCGAGCGAGATCGCGAACAGGAGCGCGGTAGCGCGCCCGCACCGACCGCGGCGCCGAGCTGGTCGCGGAACACGATGCCCACGCCGACCGCCGCCAGCGCGCCCCCGGCGAGCGCTCGCGGGGTGATCCGTTCGAGGCCGTGCCCCGCCGCGAGGACCAGCGTGATGAGCGGAACGAGGGCGAACGCGAGAGCTCCGACCGCGGCCGGCGCCGTGACGAGGCCCCAGTACCCGAAGGCATACGCCCCGCCGAAGGCGAGGAGGCCGAACGCGATCGCGCCCACGAGCGCGCGGCCACGTGGGAGCGGGATGCCGCGCGCGAGCGCGTAGCCCAGGAAGAGGAGCGCGGCGATCCCGAAGCGGAGGGCGGCGCCTTCGAACGGCGGCAGCTCACGGTTGCTGAAGCGCACGGCGACGAAGTTGACGCCGCCGAGAAGCACGCTCACGGCGAACGCGACGAGCGTCCCGCGGTCGGTCCGCACCGGCGCCTAATCTAGGCCGATGGCGCCACCGCCTCCCGCGCCGCCGACCAGGCGTGAGGAGGTCGTCGACACGGTGCACGGTGAGCGCCTCGCCGATCCGTACCGCTGGCTCGAGGACGACGGCTCGGATCGCGTGCGCGAATGGACGGACGCCCAGAACGCACGGACGCGGACCGTCCTCGACGCGATCCCCCAGCGCGCGCACTTCGCCCGGCGTATCGGCGAGCTGCTGTCCGTCGGGCTCGTCGAGACGCCCCGCCCGATCGCGGGCAAGATCTTCCACGTGCGACGCGCGGGCGCGCAGAAGCAGCACGCGCTCTACGTGCGCGACGCGGAGGGCGCGACCGACGCCGTCGCCGTCGACCCCAACGCGATCGATCCGATGGGCCTGGTGACGCTCGATTGGTGGTATCCGTCGTGGGACGGCCGGTACGTCGCGTACGGGCTCTCACGGGGCGGCGACGAGATGTCCACGCTCCAGGTGCGCGATCTCGCGAGCGGTCGCGACCTCGAGGAGCGCATCCCGGACACGCAGCGCTGTACCGTCGCCTGGGTCGACGGGGGCTTCTACTACACGGTCCATCCCGCGAAGGGGAGCGTCGCGCCGGGCGACGAAAACTACCACCGGCGGGTGCGCTTCCACCGGCTCGGCGACCCGCGCGACCGCGACGCGCTCGTCTTCGGCGAGGGCCGCCCGAAGGAGGACATCCTCGGCGTCGCGACGTCGCCGGACGGGCGCTGGGCCCTCCTCGCGGCGTGGCACGGCTGGCGGCGCAACGACCTCTACCTTCTCGATCGCGGGACCGGCGAGCTGCGCACGGTGCAGGAAGGCGTCGACGGGATCTCGACCGGCATTCCGCTCGACGACGCGCTCTGGCTGCGCACGAACGTCGGCTCGCCGAGCTACCGCGTCGTACGGGTCGCCTACGAGCGCCTCGCTCCGGATGAGTGGCGCACGGTGGTGCCGGAGTGCGAGCACGTCGTCGACGCTTTCGATCTCACACGCGATCGGATCGCGGTGCTCACGCTCGAGAAGGCGACCTCACGCATCTCCATCTGGACGAAGGACGGCGTGAAGGAGCGAGACCTCGCGCTGCCAGGCCTGGGGACGGTGCCTACGGTGCAGGCTGACCCGCGCGGAGACGCAGTCGCGTACGCGTACCAGTCGTTCACCGAGCCGGCCGCGGCCTACCTTGCGGACGCGCGCGCCGGCACGACGCGCGAGCTCGTCCGGCTCCCGGCGCCGCACGGGCTCGACCGCGCCGGCATCGTCGTCGAGCAGACCGTGTACGCGTCGACGGATGGGACGCCGATCACGATGTTCCTCATCCATCGGCGCGACAGTCGGCCGGACGGCCACGTGCCGACGGTGCTCACCGGGTACGGCGGGTTCAACATCTCGCGCACGCCCCTGTACAGCGCGGGCGTCGCGGCGTGGGCCGAGGCCGGCGGGCTCGTCGCGATCCCCAACCTCCGCGGCGGCGGCGAATACGGCGAGCGCTGGCATCGTGCCGGCATGCTCGCGAACAAGCAGAACGTGTTCGACGACTTCCTGAGCGCGGCCGAAGCCCTCATTCGTGACGGCTGGACCGCGCCCGCGCGGCTCGCGATCTCCGGCGGCTCGAACGGCGGGCTGCTCGTCGGCGCCGCTCTCACGCAGCGGCCCGATCTCTTCGCGGCGGTCGTCTGTGCCGTGCCGCTGCTCGACATGCTGCGCTACCAGAGATTCCGTATCGCGCGCTTGTGGATCGCCGAGTACGGGTCGACGGAGGACGCCGAGCAGTTCCGCTGGCTCCGCGCCTACTCGCCGTATCACAACGTCCGCGCGGGGATCCGGTACCCCGCGGTGCTGTTCACGACGGCCGAGGGTGACAGCCGCGTCGACCCGATGCACGCGCGGAAGATGGCGGCGCTCCTGCAGGCACAGACCGAAGATCCAAACGCGGTCGTGCTGCTGCGCGTCGACCGCGATGCGGGGCACGGGATCGGCAAGCCGCTCGACAAGCAAGTGGACGACTTCGCCGATCAGTACGCCTTTCTCGCTTGGCGGACAGGCCTCGCGTCGACCGAAAAAGCTATGCTCGGGACCAAGTGAACATCCTGCGTTTCCTCCGCGAGCAGGCGAAGGACTACGACTGCAGCGTTTGCGGCACCAATCACTCGCGCTCGGACATCCGCGTGCTCGGGAAGCTCGAATCGGCGTGGATCGTCCGCGTGATCTGCTCGAAATGCCAGACGTCGTTCAAGCTGCTGGTCGTCGTCGAGGACAAGAAGGCCGCCATCACGCCGGTCAAGGAGGAGCCCGAGCGTCCGCGCCGGCCCGCGGTCTCGCTGGACGAGGTCATCGACGCGCACGAGTTCCTGAGCGACTACCAAGGGGACGTGCGCACGCTGTTCGGTCGCAAGGACAAGGTCGCCGAGACCAAGACCGACGCGTCCTAAGTGGCCAAGAACGCGGTCATCACCGGTTGGGGCTATTACGCGCCGTCACGCGTGATGACGAACGCGGACCTCGAGCGCATCGTCGACACCTCGGACGAGTGGATCACGAGCCGCACCGGCATCAAGGAGCGCCGCATCGCCTCGGACGGCGAAACGACCTCGACGATGTCGGTGCGCGCGGGCCGCGCCGCGCTCGAGAAGGCGAAGATGCGAGCGCAGGACGTGCAGCTCATCATCGTCGGCACCGCTTCGCCCGACTACCTCTTTCCAGCGACCGCCTGCCTCGTGCAGGCCGAGCTCGGCGCGACGAGGGCCGGCGCCTTCGACGTCGAGGCGGCGTGCACGAGCTTCCTGTCAGCGCTCGCGATCGCACGCGGGATGATCGTGTCCGGCGCCGTCGAGAACGCCCTGGTCATCGGCGCCGAAACGCTTTCACGGCTCCTCAACTGGAAGGACCGGACGACCTGCGTGCTGTTCGGCGACGGCGCGGGCGCGACGCTGATCGAGGCCTCGAACGCGTCCGTCGGCATCGAGTCGACCGTGCTGCACGGCGACGGCACGAAGGGCGAGCTCCTGATGGTCCCGGCGGGAGGCTCGAAGATCCCCGCATCGAGCGACTCCGTCGAGCGAGGACTCCACTTCATCACCATGGCGGGCGGCGAGGTCTTCAAGCTCGCGGTGAAGTCGATGGCCGACGCCGCCGAGGAGGCCATCGCCGAGGCCGGCGTGAGCCTCGACGACATCAACCTGATGATCCCGCACCAGGCGAACCTCCGGATCATCGATGGCGTGGCGAAGCGGCTGCACTTCCCGAGCGAGAAGGTGTTCGTGAACATCCAGCGCTACGGGAACACCTCGGCCGCCTCGATCCCGATCGCGATCTGCGAGGCCGAGGCGACCGGCCGGCTCCGCCGGGGCGACAAGGTGCTCCTCGTCGCGTTCGGTGGCGGGTTCACCTGGGGCGCTTCCGTGCTCGAGTGGTACGGCGCGCATGACGGCGTGCGGCCGGCTTCGCCGCTCGACCGCGCGCGCGGCGTGCTCGGAGACGTCGTCGAGCGGGTGCGGCCCCTCTAGCGCGCCGCGACCCGGATCCCAGGATTGCTCGCGATCACCTATTGACAGCGGCCTGCCGTGGAGTAAATTGCCCGGCGCGTGGTGAGTAGTGGGGGACGGTGGGGAACCGTCTCCCAAAGACGGAAGGGAACCTGGAAGGCTATTTCGCTGGCGAATTCGCCCACTCGCTGGACGAGAAGGGTCGGCTCGCCATTCCGGCCAAGTTCCGGGCCCGCTTCAAAGAAGGAGCGGTCGTGACGCGTTGGGTAGGGGAATGCCTCGCGGTCTTTCCGACGCCCGAGTGGGATGCCCTGAACGCGGAGATCGGCAAGCGCCCGCGCACCGATCCGGCGGTGGCGCGCTTCCGGCACTTCATCCTGGCCGGTGCCCATGAAGCGGATCCGGACGGGCAGGGGCGCGTCGTCGTCCCGGCGCACCTCCGCGAGTACGCGCACCTCGGCGGCGAAGCGATCGTCATCGGCAACTCCGACCACCTCGAGGTCTGGGAGCCCGGACGCTGGCGTGCCAACCTCGAGCGCGTCCAGAGCGAGATCGAACGCGATCTCCGGGACCTCGGGATCTAGTGGGGATCCGATTCTTCGGGGACCGGGGGGCGGCGCCCCACGTCATGAGCCGGTTCTCGTGGCCGACATACTCGCCCAGCTTGGCCTCGGCGAGGATCGGGGGCCGGGGGGCGGAGTCCCCCGACGGTATCTCGACGGCACCGTCGGCGCGGGCGGCCACGCCGCCGCCATCCTCGAACGCAGCGCGCCCTCGGGCCGGCTTCTCGGCCTCGACGTCGACCCAAAGGCCGTCGCCGCCGCCGCGGAACACCTCGAGCGCTTCGGCGATCGCGCGGTCCTTGTCCGAGCGAACTTCGCGGTCTGCGACGACGTGGCCCGCGAGCACGGTTTCGCACCGGTCGACGGGGCTCTCCTCGACCTCGGGCTCTCATCCCTCCAGCTCGCCGACGACGAGCGGGGCTTCAGCTTTCGCTCGCCAGGCCCGCTGGACATGCGTGCCGACCCGGACCTTCGCGTCACGGCGGATGCCGTCGTGAATACCTGGGCCGAGCCGGAGCTACGTCAGGTCTTCGCCGAGTATGGCGAGGAGCCCGAGGCCGGACGGATCGCCGGCGCGATCGTGCGACGTCGCGCGAAGGCGCCGTTCGCCGCCGCGGAGGAGCTGGGCCGCTTCGTCGCGGGCGTCAAGACGCGCCGGCCCCGTGGCATCGATCCGGCGACGAAGGTGTTCCAGGCCCTCCGGATCGCGGTGAACGACGAGCTCGCCAACCTCGAACGCGGCCTCGCCGCGGCGGTGTCGATCCTGCGCCCCGGCGGGCGCCTCGCGGTCATCTCGTTCCACTCGCTCGAGGACCGTGCGGTGAAGCGGTTCTTCGCGCGCGAGTCGCGCGACTGCATCTGTCCTCCCCACCTCCCCACCTGCGTCTGCGGGCATCGCGCGGGTCTGCGTGTCGTTACCCGGCGTCCGCTTCGTGCGGACTCGGCGGAGGTCGCACGCAACCCGCGCGCCCGCAGCGCGGCCCTTCGGGTCGCCGAGAAGCTCGCCTCGTGACGTCCACGCAGGCCGTGCGCGCGCCGCGACGGCGGCGCGCGGAGACGCGTCGTGTCGTGGGGGGCTGCGCCACGCACGGACCCCACAGAGACGCGCGGCGGGGGCCGGGGGGCGGAGCCCCCCGGCGGTCGGGGGCTCAGCCCCTCACGACCGAGGTGCGCTCGTTCGTCAGCGTGAGCGTGGCCATCGGCGCGGCCTTCGCGCTGGTGCTCCTCTACCTCTCGCTCGCGACGGCCGTCTCGGCCGCGGGCTACGAGGCTCAGCGCCTGGCCGCCGAGCGCGCGGAGCTGCGCCGACAGAACGCGCTCCTCGAGATCGAGAGCGCTCGGCTCGCGTCGCCGGCACGCATCGAGACGGCCGCAGCGGCGCTCGGGTTGCGGCGCGCGGCCAAGGTCACCGTGGTCCCTGCCGAGGCGTTCGCCGCGGTGCGCTAGAAGGCGGGGGGATCGGAAAGGGGCGAGCCCCTTTGCTGGAGGGGTGGCAGGGGATGCGTCCCCTGCAACACGACGAGGTGTCGGCGGGGAGCGGGCACCTCTGACAGACGGAGGAAGGGGTGGCGATGGCGGTGTCGCTCGTTCGTCTTCGTGCGCTCTTCGCCATCTTCGCGATCGCGTGCTTGCTGCTCGCGGGCCGACTCGCGTACTGGCAGACGATCGGCCGGGGCGAGCTCCTCGGGCAGGCGACCGATCAGACCCGCAGCGACCTCGTCCTCGCGGCGCAGCGCGGCGTCGTGCGCGATCGGAGCGGCGCGATCCTCGCCACGACGGTCGAGCTGCGCTCGCTGTACGCCATCCCCCGGCGCATCGCGGACCGCGGCGCGGCCGCCGCAGCGCTCGCGCCCATACTCGGGCAGAGCGCGGAGGCGATCCGCGCGGCGCTGGACTCGGGGGCGGAGTGGCTCTACCTGCGCCGGCGCCTTCCGGAAGACGTCGCCCGGCGGATCGCCGCGCTGCGCATCGAGGGGCTCGGCTTCGAGAACGAGCCAAAGCGGCTCTATCCGAACGGGGCGCTCGGCGCGCACGTCCTCGGCTTCGTGAACGACGACGGGCAGGGTCAGTACGGCGTCGAGGGGCGGTACGACCCGATCCTTCGAGGCGTGGACGGGCGCCTCGTCGTCGAGCGCGATCCCGCGAACCGCGAGCTCGCCATCGGTCTCCGCATCGCGACCGATCCCCGACGAGGGCAGGACCTGGTGCTCACCCTCGACCTCGCGGTGCAGACCGCGGTCGAGCGCGAGCTCGCCGCCGCGATCGCGCGCGAGCGCGCGACGAGCGGAAGCGCGATCGTCCTCGACCCGCGTGACGGCGCGATCCTGGCGCTCGCCTCGTGGCCGCCCTACGACCCCGCCCGGGTGGCGACCGCGGACGCCGAGGCGCTCCGCGACCGCGCCGTCTCCTGGGCGTACGAGCCGGGCTCCACCATGAAGGCGATCACGATCGCCGCGGCCCTGGACAAGCGCGTCGTGACGCCACAGACGACGTACGACGACAAGGGCTTCGCGATCATCGGCGGGCGGCGTCTGGGGAACGCGCTCGGGAGGGCGTACGGGCCGACGACCGTGACGCAGATCCTCGAGCGCTCGGCGAACGCGGGCGCGGTCTTCGTCGCGAGCAGGCTCGGCGCGGACGACCTGTACGCGTATCTGCGTGCGTTCGGCTTCGGCGAGCGGACCGGGGTGGACGTCGCCGCCGAGGCGAGCGGGAGTCTCCGGCCGCTCGCGGAGTGGTACCCGGTCGACCTGGGTACCGTCGCGTTCGGGCAGGGTCTCTCGGTGACACCGCTCCAGCTCGCGGCGGCCTATGCCGCGATCGCGAACGGCGGTACCCTCTACCGCCCCTACGTGGTGGCGAGCCGGCGCGATGCGGATGGGGAGCACCGCACCGCGCCGGCGCCGGTCCGCCGGGTCATCTCGTCCGACACCGCCGCGACCGTCCGCCGGATGCTCGTGTCGACGGTCGACAACGGGATCGCGAACGGCGCGGCGCTCAAGGGGTACAGCGTCGCGGGGAAGACCGGCACCGCGCAGATCCCGAGCGAGGATGGCCGCTACGTCGACGACGCGTACATCTCGTCCTTCGCCGGATTCGTCCCCGCGGAGGATCCGCGGATGGTCGTCGTCATCGTCCTCGAGCGGCCTCAGTCGAAGCTTCTCGGAACGGTCACCGCGATGGACGCGTTCCGCGGGATCGCGATCGATGCCCTGCGCTACGCGCGCGTTCCGCCAGACCGGCCCTGAGCCATTTTGGGCGCCGGGGGGCGGAGCCCCCCGACTCTTACCATCGACCGAACGTGTTCACCCTCCAGCAGCTGCTCGAGGCGACGGGGGGTCGGGTCATCCACGGCACGCCGCGTCCCGACGAGCGGTTCGCCGGTGGCGCGTTCGATTCCCGCATCGCGCAGCCCGGCTCCGTGTTCTTCGCCCTGCGCGACCAGCGCGACGGGCACGACTTCGTCGCGGACGCCTTCGCGCGCGGCGCGCGCGCGGCCGTCGTAGAGCGACCGGTCGAGGGCGTCCCGGACGGCGCGCTTGTCGTCGAGGTCACCGACGCGCTCCACGCCCTGCGCCGTCTCGCCGACGCGCTCCGCGACGCGCACCCGATCCCCGCTGTCGGCATCACCGGCAACGTAGGGAAGACGACGACGAAGGAGGCGACCGCGGCGGCGCTCGGCGCGCGCCACCGCGTGCTGCGGACCGCCGCTTCGTACAACAACGAGATCGGCGTCCCGCTCACGTTCCTCCAGATGGAGCCGACGCACGAGGTCGCCGTCATCGAGATCGGCTTCTACGTCCCCGGTGAGATCGCCGATCTCTGCCGGCTCGTCCGGCCGCGGATCGGCGTCATCACGGCGATCCCCGAGCGGCCGGTGCATTTCTCGCGCACGCCGAGCGTCGAGGCGATCGCGTCGGGAAAGGCTGAGCTCATCGCGGCCCTGCCCGACGACGGCCTCGCGCTCCTCAACGCCGACGACCCGCGCGTTCGCGCCCTCGCGGATCGCACGCGAGCGCGTGTCGCGCTCTTCGGCGAGTCCGCCGACGCCGCCGTCCGCGCGACCGACGTCGTCGCCGACGGCCTCGACGGCGCCCACTTCGTCGCGCACCTCGACGGACGGACCGCGCCCGTGCGGTTGCCGCTTCCCGGACGCCACGTCGTGCCGGCCGCGCTCGCAGCGCTCGGAGCCGCCACCGCGCTCGGTGTCCCGCTCGACGAGGCCGCGACCGCGCTCGCGACGATGGAGCCGCCCGCGCACCGCATGAGCGTCCGGCGCGGCCCCGGGATCGTCGTCATCGACGACTCGTACAACGCGAGCCCCGCCGCCGTGAGCGCGGCGCTCGCCGTGCTCGGCTCCGTCCGGTCGCGTCGGGTCGCGGTCATCGGCGACATGCTCGAGCTCGGCGCGCTGTCCGCCGACGCCCACGAGAGCGCGGGCCGCGAAGCGGCGCGGGCCGCCGACGTCCTCGTGGGCGTCGGCGACCTCTCCGAGACCATCGTCGCCGCGGCGAAGCGCGCCGGGGTGGCCGAGGCGCACCACGTCGCGGATGGCCCCGAAGCGCTCGTGCTCCTCCGGCGGATCCTGCGCCCCGGCGACACGGTGCTCGTGAAGGGATCGCACTCGCTCGCTCTCGACCGTCTCGCCGACGCGCTCGTCCGCCCGGCGGCGGCCTGATGCCCACCGCGATCCTCTCGCTCGGTGTGATGCTCTCCGCGTTCCTTCTCGGCCTCGTGGTGGGCGGTCCGTACATCCGGCTCCTGCGCCGGCTGCGGATGGGCAAGCAGGTGCGCCGCGAGGGGCCGCCGTCGCACCTCGTGACGAAGCAGGGCCTCGTCACGTTCGGCGGCGTCCTGTTCATCGGCGTCGTCGCGGTGCTCTGGCTGTTCGTCCTCGTCCTGCTCCCCGAGGATCAGCGGGGCGACTACGTGCCGCAAACGATCGTCCCCATGGGCACGCTCCTCGTCGTCGGCCTCCTCGGCGCGATCGACGATTACGTGAACGTCGTATACGGCTTCGGGATCCGCGGCCGCCACAAGCTCGTGTGGCAGGCCATCGTCGGCATCGTCGCCGCGATCTACATCCATCGCCACTTTGGCGTCACGGGCATCCTCATCCCGCACTACGGAGAGTGGCTCATCGGCGCGGTCCCGTTCGTGATCCTCGCGGTCTTTGCGATGGTGGCAATGTCGAACGGCGTGAACCTCACCGACGGCCTCCATCGTGGGCGCTCTCCTCGCGTTCCTCTGGTTCAACGTCCACCCGGCGGAGTTCATGATGGGCGACACCGGCTCGCTCGCGCTCGGTGCGACCCTCACGACGGTCGCGCTCACCACCGGGTTCATCCTGCTCCTACCGGTCGCCGGGATCGTGTTCGTCGCCGAAACCGTGTCGGTCATCCTCCAGGTCGGCTCGTTCAAGCTGCGCGGCAAGCGCATCTTCCGCATGTCGCCGCTGCACAACCACTTCGAGCTCATCGGGTGGCCCGAGGAGAAGACGACGATCCGTTTCTGGCTCATCGCGGCGCTCGCCGGCATCGTCGCGGCGATCCTCGCCTTCGCGACACCGGTGCCGCCGCCACCGCCATGAGCATCGCGGACGTCGCATGGGAGGAGCGAGGCGCGACCCTGCGCTCGCCGCTCCTGGAGGGCCTTGGCCTCGTCGCCGGCTTCACGACGCGCGCCCTCGGCAGCATGGCCGGATCGGTCTTCCCGCTCGACGAGCAGGCCCGCAACCGTGAGACGCTCGCGCGCTCGCTCGGCTTCGCGGGCGTCGTCCGCACGAAGCAGGTGCACGGCAACGCAGTCGTCTACGTCGGGGGGTTCGAGGGGGGCAGCGCCCCCCTCGACCTGTGGCCGGTCGCCGACGCGATGTGGACCGATCGTGCGGGCGTGCTGCTGAGCGTCGCCGCCGCGGACTGCGTTCCTGTGCTCGTCGCCGCACGGGAGGGCCCGATCGGCGCCGCGCACGCGGGGTGGGAGGGGACCAGCAAAGGCGTGACGACCGCGCTCGTCTCGGCGCTCGTCGCCGCGGGCGCGGACCCGCACGCGCTCGCCGCCGCGATCGGGCCGTCGATCGGCCCCTGCTGCTACACGATCGACGAGGCGCGAGCGGCGATGGTCCGCGAGCGCGGCGAGGGCGATCACCTCCTGGAGCGTGACGGCGCGATCGTGTTCGACCTCTGGTCCGCGAACGAAGCCGAGCTCCGGGCGGCCGGTCTCCGCGCCATCGAGGTCGCGCGCATCTGCACGCGCTGCGGCGGCCGCGATCTCTGGTCCTTCCGGGGCCGGGACCGCGACGGCAGATACGGCACCCAGCTTGCCTTCCTCGGGAGGCCGCGGTGACCGTGCTGTTCGATCCCGAGATCACCGCCGACGAGTTCAAGGGCCGGCGCGTGACGATCGTCGGTCTCGGGAAAGGGCGCACGACCGCGGGGCTCGCGCGTTACCTGGTGGGCAAGGGCGCGCGCGTCACGATCACTGATCCGAAACGGGAGGATGATCTGGCCGAGGGGATCGCCCGCCTCGGCGAGACGGCAAAGGAGGTCGAGCTCGTGCTCGGCCCTTCGAGCGACGACCTCGCCCTCGCCGAGCCGGACTTCGTCTTCGTCATCCCCGGGATCCGGCCGCGGTCGCCCACCATCCTCCGCGCGCTGCAGCGCCGCGTTCCGGTCCTCACCGAGATCGCCCTCTTCTTCCGGCTCTGCCCGGCGACGATCGTCGGGATCACCGGCACGAAGGGGAAGACGACCACGACCACGCTGGTCGAGCGCGTGCTCGCGCGCGGCACCCGACGGGTCATCGTGGGCGGGAACATCGGCACGCCGGTCATCCAGGAGCTCGACCGGCTCCGGCCGGAGGACGTCGTCGTCCTCGAGCTCTCGAGCTTCCAGCTGGAGACGCTCGGCCACAGCCCGCACGTGGCGGTGGTGACGAACGTGCTCGAGGACCACCTCGACCACCACGGGACCCGCGACGCGTACATCGCGGCGAAGCGGAACATCGTCGCCTGGCAAGGCCCGCGCGACGTCGCGGTGCTCAACCTCGACGACCCCGCGACGGTCTCGCTCCACACCGGGGCCGCCTCGGAGGTCCGCGGCTTCTCGCTCTCGCTCCAGCCGCGGCGCGGCGCGTACCTCGACCCGCAGGGGCGGCTCGTCCTGGTGTCGGGCGATCGCCACTCGATCGTCTGCGAGGCCAAGGACCTCCGCGTACCCGGCAAGCACAACGTCGCGAACGCCCTCGCGGCGGCGATCGTCGGCGACGTCTTCGACATCCCCGTCAGGGCGATCGGCGACGTGCTGCGCGCGTTCGAGGGCGTGCCGCGGCGGCTCGAGACGGTCGGGGAGATCGACGGGGTCCTCTGGGTGAACGACTCGGCGGCGACGACGCCGTCCGCGACCATCAGCGCGCTCGACGCGTTCGACCGGCCGGCGGTCGTCATCCTCGGCGGCGTCGCCAAGGGCGCCGACTTCACGATGCTCGCCCGCGAGGTCGTCCGCCGCGCGCGCGGCGCGGTGCTCATCGGCCAGGCGGCGGACGACATCGCCTCCGCGCTCGCCGCGGCGGGCGCCGCCGGAAGCCAGCTCGCCGTGGCGAAGGCGCCGACCCTCGCCGAGGCGGTGACGAACGCGCGGGCGCTGGCCAGGCCCGGCGACGTCGTCCTGCTGTCGCCGGCCTGCGCCGCGCGGGAGGACTACTCGGGCGGCGCCTCGCTCGACCACTTCACGTCGGTGGACGACCGCGGCGATCGCTTCGTCGCGCTCGTGCGTGAGCTGATGGGCGTGAAGGCATGAAGCTGCGAGTGCCCCGCACGACGACGTACGACCTGCCGCTCGTCCTCGTCGTGGTCGCGCTCACGCTGCTTGGCCTCGCCATGGTGTACAGCGCGAGCGGTATCCGGGCGCTCGACGCGCTCGAGGACCCGCGCTATTTCCTCGCGCAGCAGTCCGCCTGGGCCTCCCTCGGGGTCGCGGGGATGATCGTGGCCTCGCGCGTCGGCTACCACCGCTACCGCGCGCTCGCCGTCCCGCTACTCGCGCTCGCGATCCTGCTGATCGTCCTCGTGCTGGTCCCGGGGATCGGCGTGCGTGCGGGCGGCGCGGCGCGCTGGCTCCGCCTCGGCGAGCTCATCGGCGTACAGCCGGCCGAGGTCGCGAAGCTCGCGCTCATCCTCTATCTCGGGACGTGGCTCGGTGCGCGCCGCGAGGCGCTCCGCTCGTGGCCGATCACCGCGTGGTTCCTCGCCGTCACGGCCGTGATCGCCGGGCTCGTGTTCGTCGAGCCGGACCTCGGGACGGCGATCGTCGTCGTGGTCGTCGCGCTCGGCATCTACTTCGTCGCCGGAGCGCGCCTCCGCGAGTTCGGCGCCCTTGCCGCGGTCGCCGTCACGCTTCTCGCGCTCGGCGCGCTCGTGCAGCCGTATCGCGCGCAGCGTCTCCTCACGTTCCTCGACCCGTGGTCCGACCCGCGCGGCGCCGGCTTCCAGACGATCCAGGCGCTCTACGGGCTCGCGCTGGGCGGCCCGTTCGGCGAAGGCCTTGGCGCGGGGCGCGAGAAGTTCGGGTTCCTTCCCGCGCCGTACACGGACTCCATCTTCGCCGTGCTCGGCGACGAGCTCGGGCTCGCCGGAACGCTCGCGGTCGTCGTGCTCTTCCTCGTCCTCGCGTACCGCGGCGTGCGTATCGCGATCCGCGCCCAGGATCCGACCGGCGCGCTCATCGCGACCGGGATCACGGTGTGGCTGGCGTCCCAGGCCTGGGTGAACATGGCGGTGGTCGCGAGCCTGGTGCCCATGACCGGGCTCACGCTGCCCTTCATCTCGTACGGCGGGTCCTCGCTCTGCGTCGGGCTCATCGCCGTCGGCATACTGCTGAACGTTGGCCGGCACGCATCCGACCCTCGGGGGGCCGCGGGGGCGCCGCCCCCGCGACGGCTGTCGCGTGCTCCTCGTGGGTGGCGGGACGGGCGGGCACGTGAGCCCGCTGCTCGCGGTGGCCGAGGCGCTGCGCGAGACGGATCCCGAGACCGCGCTCCTCTTCATCGGTGGTCGCCGCGGGCTCGAGGCTGACCTCGTGCGCGCGGCCGAGATCCCGTTCCACGCGACCGCGATGCCGTCCCTCCGCGACCCCGACTCGCGCATGTCGCTCGTGCGGCGCGCCTTCGTCATCCCGCTCGCGGCAGTCGATGCCTGGTGGCAGGCGCTCCGCTTCCACGCCTCGGTGTGCTGCACGACCGGCGGCCTGGTCTCACTGCCCGCCGTCCTTGGGGCGCGCGCCGCGGGCGTCCCCGTGTATCTCTGGGAGGGCAACGTGGTCCCGGGCCGCACGAATCGGCTTCTCGCGCGGGTCGCCGCGCGGGTCGGGACGACGTTCGACGAGTCGAAGCGCTCGCTGCCGCGCGGCCGGACGGCCGTCGTCGGCACGCCGATCCGGCGCTCCCTCCTCGCGTGGAAGCGAGACAGTGGCCGGCTCGCTTTCGCAGCGGGCCCCGACGACGCGGTCGTCCTCGTCACCGGCGGGAGCCAGGGCTCCGAGCGGCTGAACGACGCGGTCTTCGCGGCCCTCGCGCGGCTGCTGCGGCGCGCGGTCGTCATCCACGTCGTCGGCGCCGCCAACCTCGCCATGGCCGAGGCCCGCCGGGCGAACCTGCCCGCCGAGCTGCGCGAGCGCTACCGCCCGCGCGGCTTCCTGCGCGACGAGATGGGCGCCGCGCTCGCCGCGGCCGACGTGTTCGTCGGGCGTGCCGGCTCGTCCTCGATCGCCGAGCCGCTCGCCTTCGGGACGCCGATGGTGCTCGTCCCGTTCGGTGCCGCCGCCGACGCCCACCAGCTCGCGAACGCGCGCGCGGTCGCCGAGGCCGGGGCGGCCGCCGTCATCCAGGAGAGCGAGCTCGACGGCGATCGCATGACCTCGATCGTCACCGGCCTCCTCGACGACCGGGACCGCCTCCGGCGCATGGCGGCGGCGGCGCGCAAGGCCGGCCGACCCGACGCGGCGCGCCAGGTCGCCGCCGAGCTGCGCGCGCTCGGCGGGTGCGGATGAGCCCGCGCTATCACGTCGTCGGGATCGGCGGCGCGGGGATGTCCGCGATCGCGCGGCTCCTGCTCGCCCGTGGCGACGTGGTCAGCGGCTCCGACCGCGGGCACTGGCCGCTGGCGGACGCCCTCGCGCGCGACGGCGCGCGCGTCGCCACGTCGTTCGACGCCGCGAACGTGGCCGGCGCGGACGTGGTCGTGCGGTCGAGCGCGTACGGCGATGCGAACCCGGAGGTCGCCGCGGCTCGCGCGAGCGGGATCCCGGTATGGAAGCGTGAGGACGCCTGGCGCGAGCTCGCGCGCGGGAGGCGCGTCGTCGCGGTCGCGGGCACGCACGGCAAGAGCACGACGACCGCGATGACCTGGGCCGCGCTGCGCGGCGGGGGCATCGACGCGTCGCTCATCTGCGGGGCGGTCCTCCGCGACACCGGATCGAACGCGCACGCGGGGACGAGCGACGTCCTCGTCATCGAGGCGGACGAATACGACCGCGCGTTCCTCTCGCTCGCGCCCACGGTCGCGGCCGTGCTCAATGTCGAGCACGACCACGTGGACGTCTTCCCGACCGTCGCCGATGTCCGCGACGCCTTCGCCGCGTTCGCCGGTCGTATCGCGCCCGGAGGTGCGCTCGTCGCATGCGCCGACGACCCGGTCGCGGCCTCGCTCGCCGAGGCGCGGCGGAAGCGCGGGCAGCCCACGCGGACGTACGGCAGCGTCGCGGCCGCGCAGTACCGCGTGACCGCGCCGGAGGATCGTGCCGACGGTCTCGCGTTCACGCTCGCCCTGGGCAGCGGCGCCACGGTCCCGGTCGTGCTGCGTGTGCCCGGGATGCACAACGCGCTCAACGCGGCGGCGGCCATCGCCGCCGCGCACGCGCTTGGGACGTCGCCGGCGGAGTCCTCCCGGGCGCTCGCGTCGTTCACCGGGACCGGCCGCCGGCTCGAGACGCTCGGCGAGGCACGCGGTGTGACCGTCGTCGACGACTACGCCCATCATCCGAGCGAGATCCGCGCCTCGATCGCGGCCATGCGGTCACGCGCGCGAGGCCGGCTCGTGGTGATCTTCCAGCCGCACACGCCGAGCCGCCTTCGCGCGTTCTTCGACGATTTCGCCGCGGCGCTCCGGGCGGCGGACGACCGCCTGGTCGTCGAGACGTTCCAATCGGCGCGGGAGGCGGCGGACGAGCGCGGCGGCGCGCGCGCGCTCGCCGAGCGTGCGGGTGCCCTCTACGCGCCCGACGCCGAGGCAGCGGCACGGATCGTCGCGGAGCGCGCGCTGCCGGGCGACCTCGTGCTCGTCCTCGGCGCCGGCGACATCCGGCCCGCGGGCGAGCGCGCGCTGGAGCTCCTTCGCGAGCGCGCCGCGGTATGACCACGACCGCGCCGTTCGGCACCCGCGGCGAGCGCCTCGCGCCGTACACGTCGCTTCGCATCGGCGGTCCGGCGGACTTCTTCCTGCGCGTCGCGAACGAGGGCGACCTCGCCGGCGCGATCACCGTCGCCCGTGAGCACGAGCTGCCGGTCTTCGTGCTGGGCGGCGGCACGAACCTGCTGGTCGCCGACGAAGGGATCCGCGGCGTCGTCCTGGAGAACGCGTGGAGCGACGCGAAGATCGACGGCGCGACGATCGACGCCGCGTCCGGCACGCCGCTCGCGCACGTGGCGGCGGTGGCGGCGCGCGCGGGGATCCTCGGCCTCGAGTGGATGGCGACCGTGCCCGGCACCGTCGGCGGTGCGGTGCACGGGAACGCCGGAGCGTTCGGGGGGGAGACCGCCGACGCGCTCGTCGACGCGACGCTCATGGACCTGAACGGCGACACCTGGACGGCCGGCGTGGACGAGCTCGCGTACTCGTACCGCACGAGCGCGCTCCAGGGCACGCCGATCGTCTGCGTGCGGGCGCGTTTCCGCGGCACCCAGGGCGACCGGGCGACGGCGGTGCGCAAGATCAAGGAGATGGCGAACGAGCGGATGCAGAAGCAGCCGCTCGCCCAACCGAACACCGGCTCGATCTTCCGCAACCCGCCCGGCGACCACGCCGGGCGGCTCATCGAGGCGGCCGGCCTCAAGGGCACGCGCGCCGGCGGCGCGATGGTGAGCGAAAAGCACGCGAACTTCATCGTGAACACGGGTGAGGCGACAGCGGCCGACGTGAAGGCGCTCATGGACCGCTGCCAGCGCGAGGTGCTGGCGAAGTTCGGCGTGCAGCTCGTGCCCGAGGTCGAGCTCGTGGGGGACTGGTGAGCCTGTCGGGCGGCTCCGCCCCCCGGCCCCCGAGGCGCATCCGCGTCGGCGTCCTGACCGGTGGCGCCTCCGCCGAACGCGATATCTCGCTCGCCGCCGGGGCGCAAATCCAGCGCAGCCTCCCCGCCGACAGATACGAGGTCGTACTGCTTGATCCCCTCGCGCTCATGGTCCGCAATCCGGCGCTCACGGACGACCAGCGAGGGCAGGCGGAGGCGCTCCTCAAAGGTGGCGGCCGGCTCGACCCCGGCCACGAGCTTCCGAAAGGTCTCGAGGAGGAGATCGAGAGCGCCTCGAAGGCGCTCGTCCCGGCGACGCGCGCGATCACCGACGACGCCGAGCCCCTCGACGTCGTCTTCATCTCTCTCTACGGGACCTGGGGCGAGGATGGGCGTATCCAGGGTCTCCTCGACACGCTCGGCCTGCCGTACACCGGGTCAGGCGTCCTCGCGTCGGCGCTCGCGATGGACAAGGTCATGGCGAAGACCGTGCTCGCCGCGAACGGGATCGACGTGCCCCGGGGCGTCGTGGTCACGCGCCCCGACGACCCGCTCGCGTCGACGATCCCGCCGCCGCTCTTCGTGAAGCCGGTGCAGCAGGGCTCGAGCGTCGGAGCGTCGATCGTCGCGCGCGCGGTCGACCTCGAGGCGGCCATCGCGGGCGCGCTTCGCTTCGACACGCGTGCCCTCGTCGAGGAGCGCATCGTCGGCACCGAGCTCACCGTGCCGGTCATCGGCAACGACGAACCCATCGCGCTTCCCGTCGTGGAGATCGTCACGAAGCACGCGTTCTTCGACTACAGCGCGAAGTACGACGCCGGCGAGAGCGAGGAGATCGTGCCGGCGCGCATCCCGGCCGACGTCGCGAAGCGCGCTCAGGGGCTCGGCCTGCGCGCGCACCTCGCGCTCGGGTGCCGCGGCATGTCGCGCACCGACCTGATCTGGGTCGGCGAGCGGATGGCCGTCCTCGAGGTGAACACGATCCCCGGCATGACCGCGAACAGCCTCCTCCCCAAGGCCGCGCGCGCCGCGGGGATCCCCTTCGGCGAGCTGCTCGACCGGCTCGTGCAGTGGGCGCTGGAGGACGCCCGCCGCCGCGGCCGCTGAGCAAACGCCCACGCGCGCGCCGCCGGGCCCCGCGCGTGGCGAGCCTCGCGGACCCCGTCCGCGCGTCGGCCGCCGCGCTCGCGGTCGTGTGCGCCATGGCGCTCGTGGTGCTCGCGGTCGGCGCCGCGTTCACCGTCAGGAGCGTCGCTGTGGAGGGGACGCACCACCTCACGCCGGAGGCGGTCCGCTCGCAGAGCGGCCTCCTCGGCGCCCGCCTCTTCCTCGCGTCGGCCGCGCGCGCCCGCGAGCGCGTGCTCCTCATGCCCGCGGCGCGTGACGCGCGGGTGGAGCTCGCGCTGCCCGATGCGGCGCGCGTGACGGTGAGCGAGCGGACGGCGGTCGGCCGCTGGGTCTCCGGCGGCGCCGAGTGGTTCGTCGACGCGGAGGGCGTCGTCTTCGGCTCGGTCGATCCGGCCGCGGCCCCCGCTCTGCGGGTGACCGACGAGCGCGCCGACCACCGCGCCGGCGACCGCGTCGACCCGGCGCTCGTGCAGGCCGCGATGCGTCTCGCGCAGGTCCAGACGGCGGACCTTCGCCCTGACGCGACCTCTCCGCGCGTCGTGCTCGCCGCGGGACCGGACGGGCTCGTGCTGCGGACGGCGGCGTTCGAGATCCGCTTCGGCGGGCCGGAGCGCATCGAGGACAAGCTCGCGGCCGCGCGCAGGATCCTGCGGGAGAATCCGAACCGAAAGCTAGACTACGTCGACGTGCGGACTCCTGATTCGATCGTGATCTCTCCGTCCTAAGTGCTGCTCCCGCTCCTCGGCCTCGTCGCCGGGGTGCTTCTCGGGCTGGCGCTTCGCTTCAACCTTCCGATCGAATGGGCCCGCTACACCGCCGTCGGGATCCTCGCGGCGCTCGACTCGCTCCTCGGCGCCGCGCGCGCCGAGCTCGAGGGGCACTTCGACACGCGCATCTTCCTTTCGGGCTTCTACACGAACGCCCTCCTCGCGGCGGCGCTCACGTTCCTCGGCGACCGCCTCGGGATCGACCTCTACCTGGTCGCGCTCTTCGCCTTCGGCTGGCGCATCTTTCAGAACGTCGCTGTCATCAGAAGGCATTTCTTGTAATGTCCACGCGATCCGAGCCACTTTCTCTGGCATGGGGAAAACGGGGAGAGAAAGTGTGAGAGGCAGCGGTGCCTGACCAACCGGTACTCGTCGCGATCGACATCGGCACGACGAAGGTCTGCGTCCTCATCGGCGAGCTCACCGCTCGCGGCGGGGTCGACGTCATCGGCATCGGCCAGGCGCCGTCCGACGGCCTCCGCAAAGGCGTCGTCATCGACATCGACCGGACCGTCCAATCCGTCGCGAACGCCGTCGAGGCCGCGGAGCGCCTCTCCGGGCTGAAGGTGCGCTCCGCCTTCGTCGGCATCTCCGGCAGCCACATCGGCTCGCAGAACTCCCGCGGCATGATCGCCGTCTCCGGCCATCGCCATGACGTGAGCCGAGACGACACGCTCCGCGCCATCGAGGCCGCGCGCGCCGTGACGATCCCGAACACGCGCGAGATCCTCCACGTCATCCCGCGGGGCTACGTCGTGGACGGCCAGGAGGGGGTCCGCGACCCGATCGGCATGAGCGCGGTCCGCCTGGAGGTCGAAACACACATCGTCACGGCCTCGTCGACGAGCGTGCAGAACCTGTCGAAGTGCGTGCAGCGGGCTGGCGTCGAGATCGACGAGCTCGTCCTCGCGCCGCTCGCGACGGCCGAGTCGGTGCTTACCGAGGAGGACCGGGAGCTCGGGGTCGTCCTCGCCGACATCGGCGGCGACACGACCGACGTCGCGATCTTCCAGGACGGCTCGATCTCGCACTGCGCGACGATCCCCATGGGTGGCCGGAGCGTCACCGCCGACCTCGGGATCGTGCTCCGGGTGACCCCCGACGTCGCCGAGAGCGTGAAGTTCAAGTACGGGAGCGCGGTGCCGCTGGAGGTGGACCCGGACGAGGTCCTCCAGGTGACCTCGATCGGGGAGGACACCGCGCACGGCGTGACCCGCCGTCACATCGCCGAGATCGTCGAGTCCCGTGCGAACGAGATATTCGGCTTCGTCGCGAAGGAGATCGAGGCGGCCGGCGCGACCAACCGCCTCCAGGCGGGCCTCGTGCTGACCGGCGGGGGCTCCGGCCTCACCGGCGCCACGCGCGCGGCCCGCGACCAGCTCGGCATGAGCGCGCGCGTCGTCGCTCCGACCGGTCTTGGGGGCCTGGTCGACCGGGTCTCGACGCCGCCCTACGCCGCCGCGAGCGGCCTCCTGCTCTGGGGCGCCCGCAACTGGCCGACCGAGGACGAGCGAGCGGGCGGCCGTGCTCTTGAGGGAGTCGGGGACCGCCTAGGAAAGATCTTCAAGCGGGCCCCAGGACCCGTCCACGGACCTCCAGCGCGGCCCGCGAAGGTGGTGGACGGGCAGGGTGCGCGGAGGGAGAGACCCCGGGAGCCGGGACAGGACCCGCGCACGCCGGCACCAGTCCCCGCGCGTCGTGGCACGGCCGCGCGATCGGCGTGCGCGATAACGGCATGGCATCGCCAACCGTTGAAGTTGCGGTCTATAGTTCCCGCAACGAACTGAATAACTCCATGAGCGCACCGCTAGGGGAGGGGCAGCGGCATGGACATTGAGTGGAGGCTTCGCCCATGCCCCTCCGAAGCGATATCGAGAACTTCGCGCTCATTAAGGTCGTCGGCGTCGGCGGCGGTGGATCGAACGCGGTCAACCGGATGATCCGCGCCGAGCTCATGGGGGTCGAGTTCATCTCCGTGAACACCGACGCTCAGGCGCTCCTCCTGTCGGACGCGCCGCACAAGATCCGTATCGGCGACAAGATCACCAAAGGCCTCGGCGCGGGCGCCGACCCCGGGATCGGACGCAAGTCCGCCGAGGATGACAGCGAGAAGCTCTACGAGGCCCTCAAGGAAGCGGACATGATCTTCGTGACCGCCGGCATGGGCGGCGGCACCGGGACGGGGGCCGCTCCGGTCCTCGCCGAGATCGCGAAGGACATCGGCGCGCTCACCGTCGCCGTCGTCACGAAGCCGTTCAGCTTCGAGGGCAGCAAGCGCAGGCTCCTCGCGGAGCAGGGCATCAACGATCTCGTCGACAAGGTCGACACCCTCATCGTCATACCCAACGACCGCTTGCTCCAGGTCGTCGAGAAGCGCACGAGCATGGTGGACGCCTTCCGAATCGTCGACGACGTCCTGCGCCAGGGCGTCCAGGGCATCAGCGACCTCATCACCGTCCCCGGCCTCATCAACCTCGACTTCGCCGACGTGAAGACGATCATGACGAGCGCCGGATCGGCGCTCATGGGCATCGGCACCGGCTCTGGCGAGACGCGGGCGGCCGAAGCGGCGCGCCAGGCGATCACGTCGCCGCTCCTCGAGCAGTCCATCGACGGTGCGCGTGGCGTGCTCTTCACGATCACCGGCGGACCGGACCTCACGCTCTTCGAGGTCAACGAGGCCGCCGAGATCATCCACGCCGCGGCCGATCCCGAGGCCAACATCATCTTCGGCGCGGTGATCGACGAACGGATGGGCGCCGACGTCAAGATCAGCGTCATCGCGACGGGCTTCGACCAGACGCGTCCGCTGCGCAAGCTCGACCAGCCGCTCTATCGGAAGACCGTCGCGCCGCAGAGCGAGCGCGCGCCTGTGGCCGTGGGCTCGACGTCCACCGTACCGGCGGCGAAGACCGATGAGTCGAAGAAATTCGATCCCGATGACCTCGAGGTGCCGAGCTTCCTGCGTCGTCGCTGAACCGCGTCAGCGCTGACGAGTAGCGAGTAAGAGCGGGCTCGCTCGGGCCGAGGATGGCACGTCGCCTGCACCCGCACTCCGCAGACGCGGAGAAGTGGAGGTGCAGATCCGATGCGTGAAGAGGGCGCTGCCGTCCGCACCGACCGGTGGACGGCGTGGCCGGTGTACTGGGATGCGGTCTGGGTCGGCGCGCTCGCCGCGATCGTCGCGGCCGTGCTCTTCGGCCTGATCGGTACCGCGCTCGGCGCGCACAAGGCCGGCGCCGAGGGCCGGATCACGACGTGGAGCGGCGTCGGCCTCGGCGGCCTCGTCTTCGCGGTGTTCGCGTCGTTCCTCGCGTTCGTGATCGGCGGCTGGGTCGCCGCGCGTGTCGCGGGGATCACCCGTGCCGAGCCCGCGATGCTCCACGGAGCGATCGCGTTCCTCGTCGCCACCGTCGGACTGCTCGCGCTCGCGAGCTTCGGCGGCGCCGTGCTGAGCGGCTGGTACGTCGGCCGCGGCCGCGGCCGTCCTGCTCGGGCTCGTAGGAAGCGTGGTCGGCGGCTGGATGGGCTCGGGCGAGCCGATGAACTTCAGCTACCACAAGACGACGGCCGCGGCCCGCACGAGCGCGGTCATGAGCGACCGTACCTCGCGGATGTAGAGGGGAAGGAGGACCGACGTGATCCTGATCCTGCTCTGGCTCCTCGGCGTGCCGCTCGGCTTGATCATCATCCTGTTCCTGCTCGGCGTCGGCCACTAGCCGCCGGCGCCGGCCGCGGGCCCCCGCGCGTGACCCCCGTCGGTCGACGCGGTCGCATGTGGGAAGGTCATCGAGGCGAAGCGACCCGACCGCTCCGCGTCCGAAGGGTGGGACGCGGATCCCGCCGAGGCACGACGGTCGAGCTCACGTTCGCGCCGGCGCGGCGGGACGATCGTGCACGTTTCGCGAGTACCGCTTCCCGGACACGAGCAAGGAACGCGGCAAGCTGCCCGGCAACGCCTCCGGCTGGGGCGAGGCGCTGACGCTCCTGCGCTTCTGGGTCGAGCACCGACTCGGCCACCCAGGTCGCGGGAGCAGGGGCCGCCGCCGAGCGAGACGAGGGGTCTCTGGGCTGAACGGACACTAGATTTGGTGGCAGTGGTCCCATATCTTGTGGTCGTGCGGTGTCCGTCCTGCGGCAACCCCGACACCCGGGTCATCGATTCACGCGAGGCGGAAGACGGCGCCTCGATCCGCCGGCGGCGGGTCTGCGATCGGTGCGAGGAGCGCTTCACGACCTTCGAGCGGAGCGAGTCTGCCCGGATCCAGGTCGTGAAGCGCGACGGCGCGCGCCAGGAGTTCGATCGCCGCAAGCTCGCGAGCGCGATCGGTAAGGGCGCGTCGAAGGCGCTGTCGGCCGAAGAGATCGACAGGCTCATCGACGAGCTCGAGGCATCGCTTCGCCAGAGCGGCGTATCCGAGGTCGCATCGCAGCGGATCGGCGAGATGGTCCTCGAGCGGCTCGCCGAGCGCGATCCCCTCGGCTACCTGCGGTTCAAGATCGTGTATTCGCGACTCGAGGACATCGAGGCGATCTACGACGAGCTCGCACGTCTGGTGCGCCGCCGTCAGGAGGCCCAGGATCGGCGCGTCGCCGAGCAGATCACGCTACCCATCGAGCCAGTCGCCGTTGCCCCGCGCAAGCGCCGCCGCTAGCAAGACCGCGCGCCGTCCCGCGGTGCGCGCGGTCCTCTGGGATCTGGACGGGACGCTCACCGACAGCGTGCGCTTCGTCGTCGACACCGCGAACACGATCATCACGAGCCACGGCGGCGCCGCCCTCGAGTTCGAGCGCGTCGGCGCGATGAGCGGGCTCCCGCTCGAGGCGGTCTTCCGTCTGGCCTGGCCGACGCTCACCGAGGACGACGCCGAGCGCTACCGCGTCGAGTACCGCGCGCACTACGAGCGTCACGCGATCCCCGCGACGAGGCTGTACCGCGGTGCGCGCGCGACGCTGCGCGCGTTCCATGCCGCCGGGCTCCTGCAGGCGACCGTCACCGGGAAGCGCGCGGCCGACTGCGAGCGCATCCTGCGCGGGCTCGGCATCAAAGCGGACATCGAGGTGTACCTCGGGGGCGACTCGGTCTCGCGCCCGAAGCCCGCTCCCGATCTCGCCCAGCTCGCGATGGCGCGTCTTGGCTGCGCGCCTGACGAGACGGTGGTCGTGGGGGACTCGATCGCGGACATCGGGATGGGTCGCGCCGCGGGCGCCCGCACGATCCAGGTCCTGTGGGGCTTCGCGCGCGAGCGGCTGCCGGAGGCCGAGCGCGTGGTCGGCACGTGGGCCGAGCTGCGCGACGTGGTGCTGGCCATGACCGGCCCGCGGGGTTCGAGGGGGGCGAAGCCACCTTCGACGATACTGCGGGGCCGTGGTCCTCTCCGATCGTGACATCCGCAAGCACATCGCCGCGGGACGGATCGGCATCGACCCTTTCGATCCCAAGTGCGTGCAGCCCGCGAGCGTCGACATCCGCCTCGACCACCGGTTCCGCGTTTTCCGCTCGAGTCGGCACGCGTACATCGATCTCGCCAAGCCGCTCGACGACATCACCGAGCTCGTCGAGGCGAAGGACGGCGTGCCGTTCATCCTGCATCCGGGCGAGTTCGTGCTCGGCTCCACGCGCGAGCGCATCCGCCTGCCGGACGACATCGTCTCGCGCGTCGAGGGCAAGAGCTCTCTCGGGCGCCTCGGCCTCCTCATCCACAGCACCGCGGGATTCATCGATCCGGCGTGGGACGGTCACATCACGCTCGAGCTCTCGAACGTGAACACCATCCCGATCACGCTCTATCCGGGGATGCGTATCGGCCAGCTCTCGTTCTTTCCGCTCTCCACGCCCGCCGAGAGGCCCTATGGCTCGCCGGAGCTCGGCTCTTCGTATCAGGGCCAGACCGGGCCGACACCGTCGCGTTACCGCCTGGATCTGCCCTAGGTGTGCGGGCTCTGTCTCTTCATCGTTTTCGTCGAGGCGTTCATCAACGTGCTCGCGGGCGTGCTCACGCTCGCGATCTTCGTCCGCGTCATCCTCTCCTGGATACCCGGGCTGCGCCTGCCGCTCGGCATCGGCGACTTCGCGTGGCAGGTGAGCGAGCCGATCCTCGGGCCGATCCGCAGGGCACTGCCGATGATGGGCGGCCTCGACTTCTCCCCGTTCATCGCGCTCATCGCGATCCAGATCGTGGCGAGCGTGCTGCTGCGGCTCCTGCCGCCTCCGGTGTGACCGCCGGCACGGACAAGGGGCGCGTCAGCCTTCCCATCCGCGTCATCCCCCGCGCGCGCACCGACGCGGTCGTCGGCGCGCGCGAAGGCCGGCTTGTCGTGCGCGTGAGCGCGCCGCCGGTCGGGGGAGCCGCGAACCGGGCGGCGATCGCGCTCGTGGCGGGCGCTCTCGGCCTCCGCGAGCGCGACGTACGCCTCGAGCGGGGCGCCGGCTCGCGGGACAAGGTGCTGAGCGTGCCCGCCTCCGCGCGCGGGGTCCTGGAACGGGCGATGAAATAGCAGCCGGTGCGCGCGCGTATCTGGGGGGAATGGCGATTTGTGCGACGCTTGGGACCTTCCTCGGCGCGCGTCCCGCCGCGGCGCGGCCGGTGACGTTCGCGGAGGCGGTGGCCGAGTACCAGGACGAGCTCTACGGCGTGGCCCTGCGCATACTCGGCGACCGCGACGCCGCCCTCGAGGCGACGAACAACGCCTTCCTCAAGGCGTATCGCGCCTTCGACCGGTACGACCGCTCGCGGCCGCTGCGCCACTGGCTGCTCCGGATCGCGACGAACGAGGCGATCACGGTGGCCCGAGCGCGCTCGCGCGAGCGTCGCCGCCGCGCGGATGGCGACGCCGCCGGCGATGTCGCCGATCCGGCCGCCGCGCCGCTCGACGCATCCGTTGCGCGCGAGGAGCGCGCGCGGGTGCGTGCCGCCGTCACGGCGCTCCCCGAGCTCTACCGCGTCGTCATCGTGCTGCGCTACTTCAACGAGCTGTCGGTCGAGGAGATCGCGGCGGTGATGGGGCGCCCGGCATCGACGGTGGGCGTGCAGCTGCTCCGCGGCCGCGCGCTTCTGCGCACCGCGCTGGCGGAGGCCGGGCGATGAACGAGCGTCCCGATGAGCTGTTCGACGAGACCCGTCTGCGCAGAGCGCTCCGGCTCGAGGCGAGCGAGCGCCCGCCGCGCCTCGACGTCGCCGCGCTCGCCGTCCTCTCCGGCGAGCAGGATCCGGCCGCCCGAGCGGTCGGCGGGCGCGCGATGGTCGCCGCCGCGGTCGCGGGCGGCGTGCTCCTCGCGTTCGCGGCCGTCGGCGTGGCGACGCAGGCGCCCGCGCTCCTCGCGGTCGGCCTCGACGAAGCGATCGCCTTGGTGGCGCGGGCGGCGGTGCCCGCGGACGGCGCGCTCGCGCTCGCGCAGGAGCCCACGGTGCCGATCGCCCTCCTGGCGGCCGTGGTGTTCGCCGCGGCGTACGAGCTCGTGCAACGAAGGGAGCGTGTTCGTGTCGCAAATGCGTCTTGAGCGCAGCACGACCAACCGCGTGGTCGGCGGCGTCTGCGGCGGCATCGCCGAGTACCTCGCGGTGGATCCGACGCTCGTGCGCGTCACGTTCGTCATCGTGACGATCATCACCGCGGGGCTCGGGATCCTCGGCTACATCCTCCTTCTCGTGCTGATGCCGTTGCCGGGGCAGCCGGCGCCGTTCGTCTCGAGCCCATCGCCGGGCGAGAGCGCCCTGCGACCCACTTCTTCGCAGGGGGAAAACTCCCTTCCATCCTCCGAGGCGCATGCGGCCGACACGGAGCGCCGCCGCATGGCCATCGGCTACCTGCTGATCGCGCTGGGGGTCGTGTTCTTCGCCGGCCAGCTGGGTATCTTCCGTCCGGTTCGCTTCGAACTCGTCTGGCCGCTCGTGCTCGTGGCGCTCGGAGCACTGCTGATCGTGCAGCGAGTGCGCTCGTGACGCGGCGCCGCGGCGTCTTCTGGCCGCTCATTCTCATCGCCATCGGCCTCGTGTTCCTGCTCGCGAACTACGGGTTCATCACGCCGGTCTCGTGGGTCGCGATCGCGAACCTCTGGCCTCTCCTGCTCATCCTCATCGGGATCGACATCGCGTTCGCGCGTCGCTGGCCGCTCGCCGCCCTCGTGGCCGAGCTCGCGATCATCGCGGGCGGTCTGGCGCTCGCGGCCGCGAATCCGAGCTACGGGTTCCCGTTCCCCGCGTTCGGGTCGCGCGACGGGGGCGGCGAGACGGATCTGTCGGTGCCCCGCGGGAGCGCGAGCTCGCTCTCGCTGCACCTGAACGGCGGCGCCGCGACGTACCGCGTCGGTGGCGGGGCGAGCGGGCTCTTCGAAGCGCACAGCAGCAATCCCGACCTCCGGCTCCGCCGGTCCGACCGCGGCGATCGCGCGGACCTGCGGATCGACCAGACCGGCCTGGGTGGGCCCGGCCTCCGGTTCGGCAACAACCCCTCCACGACCATCGACGTCAGGGTCGCGAGCGACGTTCCCACCTCGCTCGAGGTGAACATGGGCGCCGGCGAGCTCACCCTTGACCTGTCCTCTATCCGCGCGACCGACGCACGCGTGAACACTGGCGCCGCCACGCTGCTCGTCGTGGTCCCTCGGCCGAGCGGCGACATCCCGATCGGGATCGGGGCGGGGGCGTCGAGCATCGCGATCCAGGTTCCCGAGGGCGTGGAGGCGCGGATCACGACGACCGGCGGCGTGCTCACGCTGCGCAGCGACAACCCCCGGCTCGGGGAGGCCGGCGCGCAGGGTGGCTGCGTGGCGTGTGGCAGCTCGATCGAGACGCCCGGATACGCCTCCGCGCGTGACCGTGTCACGGTCACCATCAGAGCGGGGGCAAGTTCTGTAACGGTCCGCTAGCGGGGCGCTCGGCGCTCGCTCGTTCGGCGATACTGCGGACGTGCCCGACGCACATGACGTCCCGGCCCTGGGCCTGGCCCAGCCGAGGCCGAGCGCAGCAGTCGGCGGCGACGAGCTCGTAGCGCTGCGGGCCCTCAACGGGCAGTACGTGAGCGAGCACCCCGACGAGGTCGCCCGGTTCCTCGACGGACGCTCGCCTGGGGAGACCGCCGCCCTGCTCCGGCACGCCCTACCGACCGCGACGGCGCAGCTGCTCGAGCGCCTCAACCCACGGGTGGCCGCCGAGATCATCCTCGACTTCCCACAGGACCTGGCGAAGGGCGTGCTGACCGCGATGAACCCCGGGCGGGCGGCGCCGGTCGTCGTGAGCATGCCGCCCGCGGAGCGCGAGCGGCAGCTCGGGCTCCTGGAGCCGCGCGTCGCCGAGGTGATCCGCGAGGTCCTGAGCTACCCGGCCGACACGGCGGGCGCGCTCATGGATCCACGGATCACCGGGTTCGGTCCCGACACGACCGTGAACGAGACGCTGCAGAAGATGCGCACGTTCCGGGAGAAGGACCTCGGTGCCATCTACCTCACCGACGCGGGCGGCCGGCTCGTCGGCTTCGTCCCTCTCGGCGAGATCGCGACCGCGCTGCCCGAGACCAAGTTGAAGGACCTCGTCCGCGGCGGTCTCGTCGCCGTCTCGGTCCACGCCACTCGGCACGAGGTGGTGGACGCGTTGAACGAGAAGCGCGTCGCGACGCTGCCCGTCGTCGACAACGAGTACCGGCTCGTCGGACTGATCCGCTACCGCGCGCTCGTGGCGGCGGCCGAGGCCGAGGCGACGATGACGCTCCAGACGATGGTCGGTGTGAGCAAGGAGGAGCGGGCGCTCTCCAAGGTCTCCTTCGCGATCCATCAGCGGCTCCCCTGGCTCGAGATCAACCTCGCGACCGCGTTCCTCGCCGCCTTCGTCGTCGGACTGTTCCAGGACACGATCGCGCGCTACACCGCGCTGGCCGTCCTCATGCCCGTGGTGGCCGGCCAGACCGGGAACAGCGGCATGCAGGCTCTCGCCGTCACGATGCGAGGGCTCGCTCTGCGCGAGTTCCGACTCTCGCAGTGGCCACGCATCCTGACGAAGGAGCTCGGCGTGGGCCTCCTCAACGGGTTCGCCGTCGCGCTCACGACGACGCTCGGCGTGGTCCTCTGGAGCCGGTCGCTGGGACTTGCCGTCGTGATCGGCCTCGCGATGCTGATGGCGATGACGCTCGCCGGCATGGCCGGGGCAGCGGTCCCGCTGATCCTCAAGGGACTCCGCCAGGATCCGGCGCAGTCGTCGTCGATCGTCCTGACGACGGTGACCGACGTCACCGGGTTCCTGACCTTCCTCGGTCTCGCGACCATCTTCGCGTCGGCGCTGTGACCGTGAACGTGCGCGCCGCCTGCCTCGCCGTCGCCATCGCGGTGCTCCTGTCGGCGGCTGCCGTGGGCCTGGCCGCGGGTGCCGACACCGGCTGGACGATCCAGCGCTTCGCCGCCGACATCGCGATCCAGGCGGACGGGTCCCTGCGGGTCGACGAATCGATCGACGTCGACTTCGGCACGCTCCAGCGGCACGGCATCTTCCGCAACGTGCCGATCCGCTACGAGTACGACGCTACCCGCGAGCGGGTCTACGACCTCAGCGTGCGCGGGGTGACGGACGCGAACGGCCGCAACCTCACCTACGAGCGCACGAACGAAGGGCCGTACGCGGTGATCAAGATCGGCGACGCGGACCGCACGCTGACCGGCGCGCAGACCTACCGCATCAGCTACGACGTGCGCGGCGCCCTGAACGCGTTCGGCGACCACGACGAGCTCTTCTGGAACGCGACGGGAGGCGACTGGTCGGTGCCGATCCGCGCTGCGTCGGCGACGGTGATCGTGAAGGGCGGCGTGACGGCCGTCGCGTGCTTCGAAGGGCCCACGGGCTCGCAGGCGCCGTGCCGCTCGACGTCGACGCCGGCGCGCGCCGAGTACGCCGCGACCCGCGCCTTCGCGCCAGGCGAGCAGCTCACGATCGTCACCGCGCTCGCCAAGGGGACCGTCCCGGTCCCTGCGCCGAAGCTCGAGCACAAAGCGCGCGACGTCCTCGAGTGGTTCGAGCTGTCGCCGCTCGCGGTCATGTCGGCGGTCTTCGTGTTCATCATGGGCCTCACGCTCGTCCTCTGGCGCTGGCTCACCGCCGGCCGCGACGTCCAGGAGCGCGAGACGATCGTCCCCGAGTACGAGCCGCCGGATCGGCTGCGTCCGGCGCAGATCGGCCTCGTCGTGGACGAGTCCGCCGACACGAAGGACGTCACCGCCACGATCGTCGATCTCGGCGTACGCGGATACCTCACCATCGCCGAGGTCGGGTCGACGGGGCTCTTCGCGAAGAAGGACTGGAACCTGACGAAGACGGCGAAGGCGCCCGACGATCTCCTGCCGTACGAGCGCATCGTCTACGACGGCCTCTTCGACGGCCGCGACGGCGTGCTTCTCTCGGAGCTCCGCACGCACTTCGGCACCGAGCTGCGCGGGGCCGAGGCCGCCCTCTATCGCGATTCCGTCGCGCGCGGCTGGTTCGCGCGCCGTCCGGATTTCATCCGGAACAGGTACGGCCTCATCGGGTTCGGCATGTTCGTGCTCGGGCTCGTCGTGGCCTGGCTCCTCGGCACCTCGTTCGGCCTCGGCCTCGTCGGCGTGGCGATCGCGGCACTGGGGCTCCTCGTCATGCCGATCGCGCGGGTGATGCCGGCGAAGACCGCCGCGGGCGCGGAGCTCCTGCGGCGCGCGCTCGGGTTCCGCCGCTACATGGAGGTCGCCGAGACCGACCGGGCGCGGTTCGCCGAGAAAGAGAACATCTTCAGCGAATACCTGCCGTACGCGATCGTGTTCGGCGTCGTCGAGAAGTGGGCGCGCGCCTTCGCCGGCATCGACACGGCCGCCCAGACCGCGACCTGGTACGTCGGCGGCAGTCCGTTCTCATCGAGCGCGCTCTCCGAGAACCTCCAGGGGTTCTCCGGCAGCCTCGGGAGCGCGATCGCCGCGACGCCCGGCTCCTCCGGCGGGAGCGGGTTCTCGGGCGGCGGCGGCAGTGGCGGCGGCGGCGGAGGCGGCGGCGGGGGCAGCTGGTAGCCCTCGCTCCGCCCGCTTCTGTGCCCGCGGCCGCACTCGCCTCGCACGAAATCTGCTAGACCGTCACCACGCGGGTGGGAAAACTCAACGACATGACCGAGCTGTCGGCGAGCGCGGTGGCGCAGCGGCCGATCCGCGTGCTCCTGGCGGACGACGACGACCAGGCGCGACGGGCGTTGCGCGCGCAGCTTGCCGTCGCCGCCGACATCGACGTCGTCGGCGAGGCCAATGACGGGGCCCTCGCGCTCCAGCTCGCGCGGTGGCTGCGGCCGGACGTCGCGCTCCTCGACGACGACATGCCGGTCATGGGCGGGCCCGAGCTCGCCAGGGTCCTCGCGAAGGAGCTGCCCGAGGTCCGCGTCGTCGTCCTTACGACCGGTGCGAAGACGGCCGATGCCCGCGAGCGATAGCGCGCGGATCCGCGTCCTCGTCGCCGAGAACCATCCGTCGGTGCGCGAGAACCTGCGCTACCTCATCGACGCGGAGGAGGACCTCGAGTGCGTCGGCGTCGCGAAGGAGGGACGCTCCGCGGTCCGGCTCTCCCAGGACCTCCTGCCCGATGTGGTCGTGCTCGACGAGGACCTGCCCGGCACGCCTGGCCTCGAGATCCTCGCCTGGCTCATCGGCGCGCTGCCTTCGGTCGGCGTGGTCGTGTACACGTTGAACACCGACGTGTTCGAGGAGGCGCGCCGGCTCGGCGCCGCCTGCGTCGCCAAGGACGCGTCCTACGAGGTCCTGCTCCGCGCCATCCGCGAGGCCCCGTCTCTCGCTTCTGTGCGGTAGCCCCTGCGCCGCGGGTGCTGTTGCCGATCATCATCGTCGGCCAGAACGTCATCCAGGCGGCGAACGATGCCCGCGCCGAGGCGGATCACGAGACGACCGCGATCCATCGGCTCACCATCGAGGTGCATTCGATCAATGAGGGGCAGACGCGAATCCTCCAGCAGCTGCAGGCCAATCAGGGACCGTGACCGCCGGACCCCGCCGCGACCGGATCGGTGATGCCTACCGGGTCCACGTCCGGAGCGTCGGGCAGGAGCCGCGACTCTTCGCCGCGGTAGCGTTCCTCGTGACCTTCCTCGCGACCCGCCTTGTCACGCACCTTCTGCTCGACGAGCGGGGCGGCGGGGGCATTGCGGTGGGATCCGTCCACATCCACCACATGGTGTTCGGGTTGGTCCTGATATTGGTTGTCGGCCTTCTCGACCTGGCCGTCACCGTGACGCGAGTGCGTGCGGTGCTCTTCGGCATCGGCGCCGCTCTCGTGCTCGACGAGTTCGCGTTGATCTTGAATCTGGCGGACGTCTACTGGGCGCCTCAGGGCCGCGAAAGTATCGACGCGGTCGTGATCTTCGCCGCGGTCCTCATCGTCGTCGCGCTCGGCGGCGGTTTCTGGCGGGCAGCCTGGCACGAGCTCATGCAAGGCGAGCGGGTCTTGGCGCGGCGGTCGTAGATCCTGAGCTGACCACCTCCAGACCAACCAGTCGGTCCAGCCGGAACCGGGAGCCCGTACGAGTTAGCGCATTCGAAGTCTGATGACTGCGGCAGGGAATGGCGAGATCCTGCGATTGTTGCCTCGAGTTTCACGCGCCTCCGTGTTGCTCGTCGTGGCGTTCCTTGCCGCGAGTTGCGCGACCGAGCAAACGGATTCGAGTGCCCCTGCGGTCGCGTTCGCCACGGCGCCATCGCCTCGATCGACATCCGCGCCGATCATCACGCGGCTCTCGATACCTCGGCAGACCGACGCTTTACGGCTCAAGGTCGCCCCCGATCACCGACATGTCCTCGCTATGGGTGGCGACGTTGCGACCTTCTTTGACCTGTCGGGCAACACGCTCGCGACCGTCGACCGACGAGGCCTCGGCCTCACCTGGGTGGCGTGGCTTCCGGACGGATCCGGTGCGATCTTCGCGAACGAGCCGCGGGCTCCGCAGCCACTCGACCTCTCGGTGATCCGGTGGGGTCGACCTCGGGTCGACCTCGGACGCGCGGTCGCTCCGGACATCGGCGGGCCACCTCTGTCACCCGATGGGGATTGGATCGCGCTCTTCGTCGACTGCTGCGGCCAGCACATCGTGGCATTCCGTCTCGATGGATCGGACCGCCGCGAGATCCTGACGAGCAGCGTGCCGGTCTCGTTGCTCGGGTGGGATGCGCTGTCGCGCGTCCTGGTAGAGAGCGGGAACGAGATCCTGCGCGTTGATCTCGACGGCAAGAGGACGTCGCTGGACCTCGGCCTTCCCGCAGGAGTGCACGCGAAATGGGCCAACCTGACGGACCAGTCGCCCGACCGCCGGGTCGCGTTCCTTCTCGTGGGCGCGGACCGGCCACTCAGCGACAGCTTCAATGGCTTCGGCGTCCTGTCGTTGATCGACGATTCGGTGTCGGAACCGACGCGGCCGGCGAGAGCCTACGCGGTCGCCTGGATCACCGGCCATGAGCAGCTCATGGTTCCCTGGGAGACGGTCGCCGGCCGGCGAACGGTGACGGCGTACGACGTGATCACTCGTTCGGAACGTCCTCTCGCCGCGATCGGCGAGGGCGTGCAGCCGAGCGCCGTCTCAGGCCGGATCCTCCTATTCCTGGGCGAGCCCTACGTGAGAGCGGGGGGACCGGTCGTTGCCGTTCTCAGGCTCGGGGTCGACGATCGGTACAAGAACGTGAACGTCGGCGTCGACCTCGACGTCAGCCCGTTTCCACTCGCAGACGGCCGGTTTCTCGTCTACGGGGGAGATGGCTGGCTCTACGTCATTGACGGCGAGGCGGCAGCAAAGAGCTAGACGATCCTCCTTAGCAACGATCCAGACCGAAACCATCCAGACCGATAGGAGTCGAAGCGCGTCGGCTAGCCCAGGATCCGGCGCTTCTCCCGCTGGAACTCCTCTTCGTCGATCGCCCCGCGATCGCGCAGGTCGGCAAGGCGCGCGAGCGTTTCGTAGCGCTCGGGAGCGCGCGCCCGGGCGAAGGCGTAGGCCGCGAGGAGCACGAGCGCGACGATCACCAGCAGCGGGAGAAGGCTCAGCAAGATCGAGAGCGCGACCCCGACAGTCTGCGCGGGCTGCTGGTAGCGCAGCTCCGTCTGGTGCGCTGGATCCGCGCGGTCGCGCTCGGTGACGGCCCGCGCAAGCATCTCATCGCGATCGGGGACGGTCGTCTCCTGCGTCCGACCGTCGTGCAGCACCAGCACCGCGCGCTCGCCTTCGACGGTCACGCTACGCACCTGACCGTTCTGGATCTCCGAAAGCGCTTGGGTGTAAGGAATCCGCGGCGTCGCCGGCACCTGGGCGCGATAGGCGTAGAGGGACGCGAACCCGACCACGATGACGAACGCGACCAGTGCGACGACGCCCAGCGAGCCGCGACGCGCTCGCAACCACATGCGTTCCAGCCTACGCGGCGGTGCTCAGCTGTTCCGTTCTGTGGGCGATGCTGGATTCGAACCAGCGACTTCGGCGATGTGAACGCCGCGCTCTAACCAGCTGAGCTAATCGCCCGCAGGAGCGAGTCTAAAGGTCAGGGCCGGGGCGCGGGCGTGCCGGCAGGTGCAGCAGGTCCTCGACGTCGACCACGCCGCCGATGCGGCGCGCCCGCTCGACGACCTCGACGATGAGCTCGGGCCGCTCGACCTCGCCGCGCAGGTAGACGACGCCGTTCTCGGCGTTCACGTTGAGCGCGCCCTTCGGCAGCGAGCCGTCGCGGAAGAGCTCGCTCATCACCTTTTGCGCGAGCGTCGCGTCGTCGAGGTCGACCTCGTCACCGCCATCGGCGTGAGCGACCTTCCGGCCGATGCCGTACGCGTCCGCGGCGACCCGGCGGCGCTGCCGCTCGGCCGCGCGCGCTCCCCGGCGCGCGAGGGCGGCGAGCCGGTCGGCGGTCACCGCGCGGCGCGAGCGGCCGTGGTCGGGATCGAGGAAGAACGCGAGGATCGCTCCGGCGAGCGCGGCGACGACGTACCGTACATCGGCGGCACGACGCCGCAGACCGCGTGCCAGCTACCGGAGCGTGAAGTTCAGAAGGATGCCGCTCGCGATGAGGAGGCCCACCGAGATGGCGACGACGACCGCGATGCGGCGGAAGTCGCGTACGACGTAGGCGCGCTCGAGGGCGGCGGCGCGCTCGAGCGAGGCCGAGGGCGCGCCCGCCGCCCGCGGGGCGCCGCTCCGCGCGATGAACCGCCCTGCGCGGACCGCCGGCCGAGCGCCTTCGCGCTCGACGCTCGCCGGCCGGGTCGCGGTCGCGCGGCGCGAGGCCTCGACCGACCGGCGCGAGCGCGCGCGCACGCGGTGCTTCTTGGCCACGGGACGTCAACGATAGCGGACACGTATGCTCCGGCGCGATGCAGCTGGACGAGCGGACGCTGTCCACGCTCGTCGCGGCGCTGGTCATCGCGGTCGTCGTCCTTGCGCTCTGGGTCGCCTGGCTCCAGCGCTCCGAGGCACTTCTCCGACGCAGGCTCAGGCGCGTGATCGGCGACGCCGAGGGGAGCGGCCTCGACGAGATCCTCGATCGCCATCTGCGCCGTCTCGACGACATCGGGCAGCGCGTCGACGCCCTGAACAAGCTCCACCAGGAGCTCGAGCGGCTCTCGCAGCGGACCATCCAGCGGGTCGGCGTGGTCCGCTTCAACCCCTTCGCCGACACCGGCGGCGACCAGTCCTTCGCGATCGCGCTCCTCGACGCGGAAGGCAACGGGATCGTGCTTTCGAGCCTGCACAGCCGCACGGACACGCGCGTCTTCGCGAAGCAGGTCCAGAGCGGACGCTCGCGCCACGCGCTGTCCGACGAAGAGCAGGACGCGATCCGCAAGGCGCTCGCTCCGAGCGGGAGCTGATGTCCGCGGCGTCCCGCACGCCCGACGACCGCGCCCTGGCGATCGTGAACCCGGCCGCGGGGAACGGCGCCGGCCAACGCCTCGCGGCGCGGATCGCGCGCACGCTCCGTGACGCCGGCCTACGGGTCGAGATCGAGCGCACGCCCGCGCAGGGTGAGGGGGCGCGGCTCGCGCGCGAGGCGGCCGAGGCCGGATACGGCATGGTCATCGCTGTCGGGGGCGACGGGACCGCGAACGAGATCGCCAACGGTCTCGTCGGCAGCGGCACGGCGCTCGCGCTCTATCCGATCGGGGCGGGGAACGACTTCGCGCGCGCGCTCGGGTACCCGCGCCGGCGCCGGGACGTTCCGCGGTTCATCCGGACCGCGCGCCGAAGGACGATCGACGTCGGCGACGCGAATGGACGCGTCTTCCTGAATGCGGCCGGCGTGGGGATCGACGGCCACGTCGCCGAGCGCGTCGTCGCGACGGTGCGCATCGTCGGTCCCGGTCTCGGCTGGTTCGCGGGCGCGCTCGCGGGCATCGCGACCTATCAGCCCATCCCCATGCGCGTGCTCATCGACGGCGAGCTGCGCAGCGGCCGCTTCCTCACGGTCGTCGCGGCGAACGCGACGCACTTTGGCGGCGGCATGCGCGTCGCGCCGCAGGCAGAGCTCGACGACGGGCAGCTCGACGTCGTCCTCGCGGGCGACCTTGGCAAGCGCGAATCCCTCCTCGCCCTCGCGAAGCTGTACCGCGGCACGCACGTGAACGGCACGACGATCACGACACAGCGCGCGCGCGTCGTCGAGATCGAGCTTGCGCAGCCCGCCGCGTCGGAGCTCGATGGCGAGGTCACTCGCGTCCAGAATCTCTCGATCCGCGTTCGCCCGCGTGCGCTCGACGTGATCGCGCGGTGACCGCGCGCCGCCACGCGCGGCCGGTGGCGAAGCGCGCCGATACGCGGCGCGGCCTGCCGTCCGTCGACGCCGTGCTGCGCGCGGCGGCCCCGGTCGATGGCGAGCGCGAGCGCCTGACACGGGCGGCGCGCGACGTCCTCGCGAAGGCGCGCTCGAACGGCGTCCGCGCCGACGCGGCCGGATTCGCGGCGATGGCCCGCGCGTCGGTCGCCGAGCGCGAGCGCCAGACGCTGCGGCGCGTCATCAACGCGACCGGCGTCGTCCTGCAGACGAACCTCGGCCGCGCCCCGCTGTCGGCTCGCGCGCTCGCGGCGATCATCGACGCGGCCGGTGCGGTAAGCGTCGAGTACGACCTCGCCCTGGGCAAGCGTAGCGAGCGCCACGGCCACGCCGCGCGCCTCCTCGCGGACCTCGCCGGCTCCGAGGACGCGCTCGTGGCGAACAACAACGCCGCGGCGGTGCTCCTCGCGCTCGCCGCACTCGCCGCGCGCAAGGAGGTCATCGTCGCGCGGGGCGAGCTCGTGGAGATCGGCGGCGGCTTCCGCATCCCCGACGTCCTCCGGCGTTCCGGCGCGAAGCTCGTCGAGGTCGGGACCACGAACCGCACGTACGCGCGCGATTACGCGGGCGCGATCTCGGAGCGCACCGCCGCGATCCTCCGCGTCCACGCGAGCAACTTCAAGCTGACCGGCTTCGTGGCGCGGCCCGAGGGCCGCGAGCTCGCCGCCCTGGCGCGCGAGCGCGGGATCGTCTTCATCCACGACC
>VBDU01000125.1 GCA_005883625.1 Chloroflexota bacterium
GCCATCGCGGCCCGGACGGCGCGGAATCCTGGATCGCCCCGGACGGCTCGATCGGCCTCGGCTTCCGGCGCCTCGCGATCATCGACTTGAGCCCCGCCGCCGACCAGCCGATGTCGAACGAGGACGGCAGCATCCGCATCGTCTACAACGGCGAGATCTACAACCACGCCGAGCTCCGTCGCGAGCTCGAGCGGCTCGGGACGCACCGGTGGAAGACGGACCACTCGGACACCGAGGTCATCCTGCACGGGTTCGAGGAGTGGGGCATCGAGTGCGTCCAGCGTCTGCGCGGCATGTTCGCGGTCGCGCTTTGGGATGGACGGCGTCGGGAGCTCTGGCTCGTCCGCGACCGGATCGGCGTGAAGCCGCTCTACTACAGCCTGCGTTCGGATCGGCTTGTGTTCGCCTCCGAGATCAAAGCGATCCTCGAAGACCCCGACCAGCCCCGCATCCTCGACGAGGAAGCGCTGTACCACTACCTCTCCTTCCTCGTCACACCGGCGCCCGGCACGCTCTTCAAGGGGATCCGCAAGCTCGCGCCCGGGACCTGGTTGCGCGTCCGCCCGAACGGGGACGTGCAGGAGCATCGGTACTGGGACGTCTGGGACCACACCACGCCGCTCGAGGGCGTCTCCGACGACGAGATCGCCGAACGGCTCCTCGCGGAGCTGCGGACGTCGGTCCGCCTGCGGAAGGTGAGCGACGTCCCCGTGGGCGTCTTCCTCTCGGGCGGCATCGACTCGAGCACGAATGCCGCGCTCTTCACGGAGGACGAGGACCAGCCGGTGAAGACCTTCTCGATCGGCTACCGCACCGACTACCCCTCGTACCGCAACGAGTTCCAGTACGCGCGCAAGATCGCCGCGCTCGTCGGCGCGGACCACCACGAGCGCGAGCTCGACGTCGACGATCTCATCCGGTTCCTGCCGCGGATGGTGCATCTCCAGGACGAGCCGATCGCCGACCCTGTCTGTGTGCCGGTGTATTACGTGTCCGAGCTCGCGCGGCAGAACGGGGTCATCGTCTGTCAGGTCGGCGAGGGCGCCGACGAGCTCTTCTGCGGGTACCCGAGCTGGAAGACGATGCTCGACCTGCAGCGGCTCGACGATCTGCCCGTCCCGGCCGGCCTCAAGAGCGTCGGCGCGATGGCGCTTCGTGCTGTCGGGAAGGATCAGCGCCGCGAGTACGAGCTGCTCCGTCGCGGGATCGCCGACCTGCCGGTGTTCTGGAGCGGCGCCGATGCGCTCACCGAGACGCAGAAGCGCTCGTTGCTCGGTCCCCGCGTCCGCGGCTCGCTGAACGGCCTCAGCTCGTTCGACGCGACCCGCCCGCTCCGCGAACGCTTCGACGCCAAGGCGTGGGAGCGCTCGCACCTCAGCTGGATGAGCTACGCCGACCTCAACCTGCGTCTGCCCGAGCTCCTTCTCATGCGGGTCGACAAGATGGCGATGGGCGTGAGCCTGGAGGGCCGCGTCCCCTTCCTCGACCACAAGTTCGTAGAGCTCGCGATGAGCATCCCCGCCGAGGTGAAGGTCCGGAACGGGACGCTGAAGTACATCCTGAAGAAGGCCGTCCGCGGCGTCATCCCCGACGAGCTCATCGATCGCCCCAAGCAGGGATTCGGGGTCCCCGTGTACGAGTGGCTCTTCGATCGGCTCGGCGGGAC
>VBDU01000006.1 GCA_005883625.1 Chloroflexota bacterium
ATGTCAGGAAAATATCACCAGGTAAGCGAGGGACAGTTACCTGGCCTCATGTCAGTATACTGACATGATGCCGCCGGCTCCGCACCTGTTCGCGGCCGCCGCCGATCACCTCAGCGTGGCCGGCACGGACCTAGCCGCGTACGCCGCGGCGCCCGTCCTCTGGCTGGTCGGTGTGGCGCTCTTCATCTGGCTCAAGCTGCGGCGCGGCTAGACGATGCTCGAAACGGTCCAGGCGATCGCGGCGATCGTTCTCATCGACCTCGCCCTCTCGGGCGACAACGCGCTCGTCATCGGAGTGGTCGCGCGGGGCCTCCCTCGCTCGAAGCGGCGCCAGGCGATCGTCTTCGGCGCGGGCGCGGCGGTCGTCCTGCGGATCGCGGCCGCCGCCGCCGCGACGGTGCTCCTCAGGATCCCCTGGCTGCAGCTCGTGGGCGGGATCGCGCTCGTCGTCATCGCGTATCGCCTGGTCCGGCCGGAAGCGGCGTCGGGACGGTCGCCACGGGAGATGACGACGCTCCGTGCGGCGGTGGCGACGATCGTCATGGCGGATTTCGCGATGAGCCTCGAGAACATCCTCGGCGTCGCGGCGGCCGCACATGGCGACCTCGCGCTGCTTCTCTTCGGCCTTGCGCTCTCGATCCCGATCGTGCTCTTTGGGAGCGGTCTGGTGATCCGGATCCTTGACCGGTTCCCGCGCACGATCTGGCTCGGCGCAGTGGCGCTCGTCCTCACCGCCGCCGATCTCATCCTGGGCGACCCGTCGGTGTCACCTCTCACCGAGCGGCTTCCCTTTGCCAGGGAGCTGCTCGGGGTCACCTTCCTGGCCGTGCTCGTCGCGATGCGCGGGGGCGCGATCGTGCTCCCCGCGCTCGCGACGGCACGCTCGCGCGGGGAGGTCGCCGCGGAGGCGCGGTCAAGGCGCGCATCGTGACGCGCGGGGTCCAGTTCTTCGGCAGGCCGGCGAGGGGTCCGCGGACCCGGTGGAAGCCGGCCTTCCGGAACATCGCCGCGGTGCCGTAGAAAGCGAAGTCGTCGTGCAGCCGGGCGGAGTCCGCACGCGGATAGGCCTCCACCGCGGGCGCGCCGTGCCTCGCGGCGTACTGCGCGGCCGCCCGGATCATCGCGATCGCGATCCCCTGGCCGCGACGGCCCCGCCTCACGGTTAGGCACGGGATGACCCAGACCGCGACGTCGTCGACGCGCGGCGTGGCGCGCGAGACGTCGACGCGCGTGAAGTCCGCCCGCGGCCCGAGCGCGATCCAGCCGATGGGCTCGCCGTCGCGGTACGCGACGAGGCCCGGCGCCTGCCGCCGCCGCGCGAGGCGCGCGAGCGCGGCGCGCCGCGGCGCTTCGCCCTTGCCGGTGAGGCCGCGCTCGCGCTCCTGCTTCGCGGTGAAGCGCGGGAAGAGGTCCCAGCAGGTCGCGCCCCAGGTCCCGGCGGTCACGGTCTTCACGTCGTCGACGCGCGCGGCCGTGAGCGGCCGGATCGCTAGCTCGCCCGGTCGAGGGTTCGCCATCGCTTTCGGCTGAGTCTGCGCACGCGCGCCTCGGCCTGCTCGCGCCACCGCGGCGAGCCGAGGCCGAGAGCAAGGAGTGTCTCGAGCAGCCGCAGCGCACGGGCGAGGTCGCCGCGTCGCTCGAGCGCGCGCGCGAAGGCGAGCGCGAGCTTCAGGCGCAGCGGGTTGTCGCCGTCGTAGTAGGCGCTTTCATAGCACGCGAAGGCCGCGTCGGTCTCTCCGGTCCGCTCGAAGCCGCGCGCGAGCGCGAACGCCGCCGGCGCGTGGTCGGGCGCTCGCCCCGCGCGCGCGAGGAGGACGGCCCTCGCGACGCGATCGGCGATACGGACGAGCGAGATGACATCGCGCGCGTTGTGCTCGAGGACCGGGGCGATGACCGCCGGGTCACGGTTACGGAGGTAATAGAAGTACGCATCCGGAATCAGCGCGCCGGGGATATCGGCGGTCCGCGCGTCGTCGAGGACGCTGTCTTCGAGCTGTTTCAGCGACGTCGAGCCGAACCGGTCGCGCCAGAGACGCCTCGCGGGGTGGAGCAGGTCAAGATGCGATTCGTCGACGGTGAGCTCGCTGCGGAGCGTCATGACGAAGCGCGTTCGGAGGAGCGGAAGGTCGAAGCTCTTGCCGTTGTATGACGCGCACGCGCGATACGGCTCGAGCTCCGTCCCGAGCACCGCGACGAACGCGCGCTCCGCGCCGATGTCGCTCAGCAGGTGCTGCCGCAGCACGACCTCGCCGTCTTCGAAATGGGCGAGCCCGATGAGGAACACGTACGTTCCGGTGCCGCCCGAGAGCCCGGTCGTCTCCGTATCCAAGAAAAGGATGTCCTGCCATCGGGCCGGCGGTTCGCCACGAAGCCCGAGGTGCGCGACGAGCAGCGGATCGACGGCTCCCCTTCCGACGACCTCGAGCCCGAGATCGCCGACGTCGATCCGCCGCTCGAGAACTTCAAACGGCCTTGCGTCTGCGCGGCTCGCCGACCGAAACCCTCTCCTCAGCGCAGGCTGCGTGCTGCCTGCGATGCCGCTCTGCGGTTCCGCGGCGGTATCCCCAGCCGCTTCGGCCGGGGACCCCTCCGCCGCGCGGGAGGGCTCTGTCGCGCCGGGCGGCCCCGGCGTGACAGAGGCCTCGGTCGGCTCGCCGCGTCCCGCCTCCCCTTGTCGACTCGTGCGTGCCCGATCCTTTTCGACGATCGCTGCGATCTGTCGTCGGAGGTCGCTCACCGCGAGAGCAGATCGGCGACGGCGTCGCGCACGTCGGGGCCGAGCGCGTGCGCCGGACCGACGCAGGACGGGCAGCCCGTGCCGCAGCCGCAGGCGGCGAGGTGCTCGCGGGCGCGCTCGAGGAGCGCGTCGGTGGAGCGGAAGAGCCGCTCCGAGAACCCGACGCCACCGGGCGTCATGTCGAAAAGAAAGATCGTCGGTCGCTCGGTGTGTGGTGAGCGCACCTCGACCGCGAGGCCGAGGTCGTGCGGAGCGCACATGAGCAGGAGCGGCGCAAGCCCGTGCATGAGGTTGCCGAGGCCGGCGAGCGCGATCTCGACCCGCTCCTTCGGCCACCCGGCGACCGCGGGCTCGGCCAGCGAGAGCCAGAACGAGGTCGTCTGGAGCTCCTGCTCGGGGATGTGGATCTTCCCCCAGCCGATGTTCTCGTGCGTGAACATCGTCAGCTTCTTGTAGATCGTGGCGATCGCCGAGACGAGGACCTCGCCGTGGCCTCGGGCGAAGTCGGGGGCGCTCTGTTCCGCGAACTCGTCGAGCACGCGGATGCGCACCGACTCCCCGGCCTGCGTGTAGTACTCGACCTTGACCTCGCGGACGTAGGCCTTCGCGTTCTCCCAGTCCAGCCGCTCGACCTGGAACTGCTTGGATTCGTGGAGGTAGATCGCCTGCTCGTGGAGGATGAGCGGGGCGCCGAACCGATCGACTTCGCCGATGACGTGGTGCCTACCATCGGTCTGATCGACGATGACGACGTTGTCGGTGGTCGCGGTGCGAAGCGACATCCCCTCGGCCGGGAACGTCTGCGCCGACCAGTGGTAGCGGCCGTCGGCCTCGTGAAGGATCCCCTGCTCGTCCAGGTACGACAGCACGCCCGGCGTGTCCTCGGTCCCGAAACGCTCCCTTCGCTCGAAGGGGATCTCGAACGCCCCGCACTTCAGGTGATTCACGAGTACGTGCAGGTTGTCGGGGTTCACGAGGCCTGCCTCGGGCGAGCGCTGGAGGACGTAGTCGGGGTGCTGGACGATGTACTGGTCGACCGGCGACGAGGTCGCGACGAGGAACGCCGCCGAGAGCTCCTCACGGCGACCGGCGCGGCCCATCTGCTGCCAGGTGGAGGCGACCGTCCCGGGGTACCCGATGAGCACCGCGGCCTGCAGGGCGCCGATGTCGATGCCGAGCTCGAGCGCGTTCGTGGACACGACACCGCGCACGGACCCGTCGCGAAGCCCGCGCTCGATCGCCCGCCGCTCGGATGGCAGGTATCCGCTGCGGTAGCCACGCACGAGATCGGGCGGCCACTGCGGCGCGGGGAACCGCGCGCGCAGATACGTGAGCAGCAGCTCGGTCGAGACCCGTGACCTCGTGAACGCGATCGTCTGGACACCCGACGCGAGGAGCGTCGCGGCGATGTCGCGCCCGGTGAAGAGCGCGCTCTTCCGTACGCCGAGCGAGGGGTTGACGACCGGCGGATTGACGAAGACGAGGACCTTCTCCCCGCGCGGCGCGCCGCTTTGATCGACGAGGTGGACGTCGTCCTCGACGTGGCGTCGTGCGAGCTCCTCGGGGTTCGCGATCGTCGCGGAGGTGCAGATGAAGATCGGGTCCGCCCCGTAGAAGGCGCAGACCCGCCGCAGACGACGGAGCACGTTCGCCACGTTCGAGCCGAACACGCCACGATACGTGTGGAGCTCGTCGAGGACGACATAGCGGAGGTTCTCGAACAGCTTCACCCACTTCGTGTGGTGGGGAAGGATCCCGGTGTGGAGCATGTCGGGGTTCGTGATGACCACATGGCCCGCGCTGCGGATCGCGGCGCGGACCGCGGGCGGCGTGTCGCCGTCGTACGTGTAGGTCTTGAGCTCGATGTCGACGTCCATGGCGAGCCGTTCGAGCTCGGCGAGCTGGTCCTGGGCGAGCGCCTTCGTAGGGAAGAGGTAGAGCGCGCGCACCGACGCGTCTTTTGCGATCGCGTCGATGACGGGGAGGTCGTAGCAGAGCGTCTTCCCGCTCGCGGTCGGCGTGACGACGACCGTGTGCTTTCCGGCGTGCGCGGTCTCGAGGGCCTCGGCCTGGTGCGAGTAGAGCGCTTCGATCCCGCGCCGGCGGAGCGTCGCGACGATGCGCCCGTCGAGCCAGCTCGGGAAGTCGGCGTATGACGCCGGCTTTGCGGGAAGCCGCTCCCAGCGCGTGACGGTCCGCTGGAATTCGTCGTCGCGGGCAAGGCGCTCGAGGATCTGCTCGAGGCTGACCCGCGCCGGGAATCGAACGGCTGTTCGCACGGCGTGGAGCACGATATGGAACGCCTGTTCTGACGTCAAGATGACGTCCCGCGGCGGGCGGCGTGCGTTCATTCGGAGGATGAGACGGGCGTCGGCGCTCCTCGTGGCGGTGTCGCTCCTCGTGACGCAGGGAAGCCTCGCCGCCGCCTCGGCGATGCCCGAGGCGCGCTGCACCCGGATTTCGGCGCGTACCCCTACGGCTACCAGCTGCAGGTCGTCGACAGCGCGACGCCGACGACGCGGCTCACGTTCACCTACGCCGACGAGAGCGACGACGTCCCTTACCCCTTCACCTCGAGCACGCCGATCGAGCCGGCGAGCGACGCGCACGCGTTCATGCTCAACAAGGACACCTGCGTCCTGTACGAGCTCTTCGCGGCCTCGTGGAACGGCGGCCGGCCGACCGCGGGCTCCGGCGCCGTGTTCGATCTGCGCTCGCACGCGCTGCGGCCGGCGGGCTGGACGAGCGCGGACGCGGCGGGCCTACCCATTTGGCCCGGCGTCCTCCGCTACGACGAGGTCGCACGCGGCCTCGTCGACCACGCGATCCGCTTCACCGCGCAGCGGACCGACCGCACCTACGTTTGGCCCGCGCGGCACCAGGCCGGCGCGGCGCGCGATCCGTCGCTCCCGCCGATGGGCGCGCGCTTCCGCCTCAAGGCGGACTTCTCGTTCGCGGGCTTCAGCCCGCAGACGCAGGTCGTGCTCATGGCGATGCAGCGCTACGGCCTGATCCTCGCGGACAACGGCTCGAACTGGTTTTACCAGGGGAGCACCGACTCGCGCTGGAGTGACCAGCTCATCAGCGAGCTCAAGCGCATCCCGGCGGGGGCGTTCGAGGCGGTCGACGCGTCGAGCCTCATGCTCGATCCGAACTCGGGACGCGTGCCCGCGGCCTCGCTGAACCAGGCACTGCTCGCCGGCTGGCACTCGACGTGGCAGGGGCAGTCGCCGTACCTCGCGATGAAGCCGGGCCAGGTCGCCGACTTCTGGATCCGCTTCTCGAACTCGGGAACCGAGACCTGGCAGCGCGGCGTGTGGGGCCGGCAGGCGAACCTCGGGTTCAACGGGGACAACAAGCTGCCGTACCGGCTCGGCATGGCGGTGAACTGGCTCTGGGACGACCGGATCGCGACGACGACCGCCGAGACCGTCGCGCCAGGCGAGATCGCGGAGTTCCGCTTCAGCTTGCGCGCGCCGATCTATCCGGGGACGTACCGCTTCGACCTTCGGCCGGTGATCGACGGCACGACGTGGCTGGAGGACCAGGGCGTCTTCTGGCTCATCGCCGTCAACTAGCGGGCCTCCGCGAGATTTGCGAGCATCGCGCGGGAGGCCGTGATGGACAAGAAGACTCCGCGGAACGAGAAGGGCCAGGCGCCGACTCGAACGCGCGATGAGACCGTGAAGCGCCTCGAGCAGAAAGCTCGCGAGCAGCGTGGCGGCGAGAACAAGCGCAAGACGGAGCTTCGCGCGAAGACGGCTCGCCCGAGATAACGCCGATGGCCGAGCGGAAGACGCGGCGCTGGGTCAAGACGGTCACGACGGACTCGACGCATCCCCCGGCGGGCCTCTTCACGAAGGACGCGTCGACGATCGCGAGGACGCTCGCGTCGAAGAGAGTCTCGCCAAAGGGTCCCGGCTCGGGGATGCGGATGCTCACGTATTTCATCAATCGCGGCGGTCGCGGCCTTTCGAAGACGCGGCGCGCAGAGCTCGAGCGCGCGAAGAAGCTCCTGTCGGAGCGCGTCAAGCGGGCGCGGGAGCGCGGCTAGCCGGCGTCGACGGCCATGTCCTTAGGGACGACGTGGAGCCAGGTCAGCCCGGGCTTGAGCCTGACCTCGGCGCCGCCCGCGTCGGCGAAGCGATACATCTCGCCCTGCTGCCGCGACCACGTGCCGTCGATGCGCATGCCGTCACGGAACACGATCGCGGTCCCCGAGCCCGTCGAGCGGAAGTCGACTGAGGGCGCGCCGGTGACGTCCGCCGTGCCAGGGATCTCGGTCACGTCGGTCTTCACGATGACGACGTTCACGGGTGACACGTCCTGCCCGCCAGCCGCGTCCTTCGTTGCCTGACCGTCCTGCGCGCGCTTCCACGACCCGCCGTTCCAGGTGTACGTCGCGCGGCTGCTGAGCGCGACCGAGAACGAGCTCGCGGGCGTACCGCCCTTCGGCGCCTCGTCCGAGAACGCGAACGCCGGCACGTCGATCCGCGCGCTATCGCCGGCCGCCTCGCGCAGCTTGGCGGTCGAGGTGTACGCGTTGTACGGCGCCTGCTTTCCGCCGACGCGCTCGAACGCGTTCGCCTTCGTGAACTCGTCGACGTCGACGAACTCGCCACGCTCGGCGGCGGGCCGGATCTTGGCCAGCACCGGCTCCGAGCCGCCCACGTGAGCGAGGATCGCCTTGAGCGACGGGACGTACTGCAGGTCGGAGAGGCGCGCGCTTCGCACCGGGCCGACCTGCGACGCGTCCTGCGAGTGGAACAGCAGGGCGTACCTCGTGATCCCTCCCTCGACTGGGAGCTCCCAGATCATGTCCGCGCTTGCGAGGCCGGATTGTGGCCGGGCGGCGGGATCGTTCGGGACCTTCACCACGATCGGCCGCCGCGTGATCACATCACCGTTTGGCGCCGCGGTTCCGCGCAGCGGCCAGACCACCGCTTTCGCAGCGGGCTGTGCGATGCCGGGGACGGGTGCGCTCGCGCCACACGCGACGGCGAAGACGACCACGACACAGAGGGCCAGACGCCGCACGGGCGCTCGCCATGCACGGGCGGTGCCGAGCTAGCCTCGTGCTCGTGACCGAGGCGCTCCAGGACCGCTACTACGCGGACGGGATCTGCTTCGGATGCGGGCCACGCAACGAGAAAGGCCTCCGGATCAAGAGCATCGTGCGCGGCGACGAGGTCGTCGCGACCTGGCGCGCGGAGAAGCACCACGAGGCGTTCGAGGGCGTGCTCTCGGGCGGGATCGCCGGGACGCTGCTCGACTGCCACGCGAACTGGACCGCCGCTTACCACCTCATGCGCCGAGCGGATGCGCAGCGGCCCCCGGCGACCGTGACCGCCGAGTTCGCCGTGAAGCTGCTCCGCCCGACACCGACCGACGGTCCGATCGAGCTCGTCGCGCGGCCCGTCGAGGTGGGCGAGGACCGCGCTGTCGTCGACGCCGACCTTCGTTCCGGCGGGAAGGTCTGCGCCACGTTCCGCGGCACGTTCGTGGCGGTGAAGCCGGGGCATCCCGCGTACCACCGCTGGTGAGGATCGCTCACCACTCGACGAGCTTCCAGACCTCCGGCTCGCGCAGGTCTGGCGCGTCGATCTCGGAGAAGAGCGCGACCGCGCGCTTGAGCTGACGCATCGCCTCGTCGCGGCGACCGATCGCGTTCATGAGGTCGGCGAGGTTGTTGTGAAGGGCCGCTTCCCGATGACGGTCGCCGAGGTCGTGGCAGATCGCGAGCGCCTGCTCCGTGAAGGCGATCGCGCGGTCGTGCTCGCCCGATCGCCGCAGCGCGAGCGCGAGGTTGTTCAGCGCGGCCGCCCGCGTCGCGCGGTCGCCGATGCGCTCCGACAGCGCGACGGCCTGCTCGAGATGCGAGCGCTCGCCGCCCAGGATCCCGAGGATGTTGTGCGCCTGGGCGAGCGCGCGATCGTCACGCGCTCGCTTCGCCAGCGAGAGCGCCTCTTCGGCCAGACGCGCGGCGCGCACCGGCTCGCCCCTTCGATGCGCGGCGAGGCTCCAGTCCGCCGTGACTCGGGCTCGTCGTGCGGCGTCCTCGTCGCCCGCGAGCGCCGCGCGGTAGTGGGTCTCCGCCTGCTCCCACTCGCCGCGGCGGTGGTGCACGTCGGCGATCTTGTGCTCGATCGAGCGACGTTCGGCGGGCTGCGCGTCGGTGAGCGCCGCGGTGTAGCTCGCGATCGCTTTCGCGTAATCGCCGTGCAAGGTGTAGAGGTCGCCGACGCGCTCGTCGACGCTCGCCGCGGCGGGCCTCGGCGTGGGCTCCGGATCGCCTCGCTCGATCGCGTCACGCAAGGCGCTCGTCTCCGGATGCGGCGCGACGCCGAGCTCGCGGTCCAGCGCCAACGCGCACTCGCGGTACTGCCGCAGCGCGGCCGCGCGCTCGCCGGCGCGCGCGTGCAGGCGCATGAGCGCGCGATGCGCGGCTTCGTTGAGCGGGTCGAGCGATAGCCAACGGCGGGCATAGGCGATCGCGCGGACGGCGTCGCGCTCGTCGTGCGTGAGCCGCTCGAGGGCGCCGGCGAGCTCCTGCCGGAGCGCGTCGGCCTCGGCGGCCTGCCACTCGTCGAACTCCACGCTGTCGCGGAGGGCGAAGCCCGAAAGGAAGTCCGCGCTGTAAACGTTCACCGCCTCGGCGAGACGGCCCGCTCCGAGGAGCGCGCGGAACCGGTGCACGTCGCAGTCGAGGGCATCTCGGTCGAGGGTCACGCGCAGCCCGTCGCTGGCGAGGTGCTCGCCGCCGAGCGCCGTCCGCAGCGCGGACAGCGTCCGCCGCAGCGCGCCGCGCGCCCGCTCGTCGTCCGCGTCGGGCCAGAGCAGCGCGGCGAGCCGGTCGCGCCCCTCGGCGTGCCCGGTCATGGCGAGGTACGCCAGGAGCGCGATCGCCTTGCGCGTGTCGGGCTCGACCGGCCTTCCGTCGCGCTCGACACGCGGCGGGCCGAAGAGAAACACGCTCAGGCGCGGCTCGGCAGGCATGCCCGCAGGCTGGCGGCTGGTGCTCTCCGGCGCAAGCGGCCGGCCGTAACGATTTTCGGACGGAGGGCCGAGACCATCCGGTCGAGGAGGGTCCGCAGCGAAGCAATGATCCCAGCGTCGTCGTTTTCCCGAACCGAGCCTCTTGGAGGCATGGCGTACAACGCGCTCGTGCTGACCTCGCGGGCAGCGCGATGAAGTCGACCACAGCGCTCGCGTGGGGGCTCGCCGCCGCGTCCATGGCGCTGACGATCGCCCACCGCGCGCTCCTGACTGTGGAGCCCCAAGCTATCGACCCACTCAGCGTGGGTGGCCGCCTCGGTGTGAACCCGTGGTTCACGATCGTGCTGACACTGTTCTTCGGCCTCTGGCCGTTCGCCGTCGTCGGCGCGCTTGTGGCAGCGCGCCAGCCTCGGAACCCGATCGGCTGGCTCTTCTGCGCGATCGCCCTCAGCGAACAGACGAGGGGTCTCGCAAGCACGTACGCGCGGGGGGCGCTCGTGGCGAACCCAGGCGAGTGGCCGGGCGGAGTGGAAGCGATCGCGTTGGCGCGACTCGCCGCCTACCTTCCGTTCACGCTGGCGCTCTTTGCCTTGCTGCTCTTTCCGACCGGCCGCGTGCCATCGACTCGCTGGAAACCGCTCCTTTTCCTCTTCGGGGCGTACACCGCGACGATGCTCGCGATCCGCGCGTTCGGAACATGGCCGGCCCTCTACGGAGTCGCCAATCCTGTCGGCGTCGGAGGGGCGCTGGGCGCCGGCCTCGACGCGCTGTTCGGGATCCTCTTCCCAGGCGTTTGGTCCGCGTTGGCGCTCACGGTGGCGCTTTCGCTGTTTTTCCGCTGGCGAGCTGCCAACGGTATCGAGCGACAGCAGCTCAAGTGGTTCGCGTACGCGATCGGCATCGCGCTCGCGGGCGTCTCCGCCTTTTGGCTACCCGGCGGATGGGATTGGTTCGCAAGTCAGCCGACGTGGCTCTACGTCGCCGCCGTTGTTGGGTACTCGGGCAGCGTCGCGGCCATCCCGATTGGTGCGGGCATCGCCATCTTCCGCTACCGCTTGTACGACATCGACGTCCTCATCAACCGCACGCTCGTGTACGGCGCGACGGTCGTGACCCTTGGCGCGCTCTACATCGCCGCGATCGTTGGCTTGCAGGGGGTGCTGCGCCCGTTCACCCAGGGGAACGAGCTCGCGGTCGCGCTGTCGACGCTGACGGCGGTCGCGCTGTTCGATCCCGTACGAAGCCACGTGCAGCGTGGCGTCGACCGGCGCTTCTACCGCTCCCGCTACGACGCCACGCGCACGCTCGACTCGCTCGCGCTCCGCCTGCGCGACCAAGTCGACCTCGACGCCCTCGGCAGCGAGCTGCTGACCGCCGTCCGCGAGGCGATGCAGCCTGCGCACGCGAGCCTCTGGCTGCGGGACCGAACGCGATGACGCCGGCGACGGCACGCTGGACCGCTTGGCTGCTCTGGCTGCTCGCCTCGGCTGTCATCTTGGTCGGGGGCGCGATCAACGTCATCGACCCCGGCACGATCGACCCGAACCTCCCGTCCGGGAGGGCCCGCCTCATCGCCGCGCCGATCTTGGTGCTTCTCTGGTTCGCTTTCCCCACGCTCGGTGCGCTCATCATCGCGCGCCATCCGCAGAACGCGGTCGGTTGGCTCGTCTTTGCGGGCGGTCTCTCAGAGGACATTCGCGGCAGCACTGAGACGATGGCGCTGCTGCTGAATATGCGCGGCGACGTACTTCCGCTCGGCGGCGCGGTGGCGCTCCTTCATCAGGAGGCGCGACTGACGCTTCCGCTCCTCAGCCTCGCGCTGCTCTTCTTCCCGGACGGCCACTTGCCGTCGCCGCGGTGGCGCCTGCTCGCTCTGCTGATAGGGTGCGTCGCCGCGCTTGACGTCGTCTTGTCGCCGGTCGGTTCATGGATGAGGTCCTCGGCGGCAGAGCTCGACGCTACGTACACCCCCGGCGGTGTCCTACTTGTCCTCACGAGCTCGCTACGGCGGCTCGAGCTCCTCGCCCTCATCGGCGTCGCGGTGTCCTTGGTAGTCCGCTTCCGAGCGGCCGGGCGCCGGACGCGTCAGCAGATCAAGTGGATCGCGGCCGCCTCGATCGTCGCTGCGATCACTGCTGTCGCTTTCTGGCTGCCCGGTGGATGGGCCTGGTCGGGGACGCTCGGGCCCCTCGAGCTACCGGTCGAGTTCGCCTACCTC
>VBDU01000073.1:0-106643 GCA_005883625.1 Chloroflexota bacterium
GAGCGTCTCCACGCCGGTGACGCCGCGCTTGAGCGCCTCCGCTTGCGCGAGCGCGACCGCGTCGTCGCACTCCGCCTCGGTGACCGCGGGCGCCGCGCGGTCCGCGAGCTCGTTCGCGCGCTCCTGCAGCACGCCGGTCGGCCGCCCGCGTTCGTCGCGGAAGATCGCGCCGCCGTCGGGCACCGGCGTGCGCTCGTCGATGCCCGCCCCCCGCAGCGCGGCCGTGTTCAGCCACCGCGAATGGCCGTCGCGGCTGCGCAGCACCGTCGGCCGATCGCCGGTGGCGCGATCGAGCTCGGCCGCGGTCGGCCAGCGACCCCAGAGGTTCTTGTCGAACCGTCCTCCGGTGAGCCACCGCCCCGGCTCCAGCGCCGCGGCGCGCGTGGCGACGACGGCGAGCGCCTCGTCGACGGTCTTCGCGCTCCGCAGGTCCACCTCGCGCATCTGGAAACCCCACCACATGAGGTGGACGTGCGCGTCGAACCAGCCCGGGACCATGAGTCCGCCGCGGAGATCCACGCGCTCCGCGCCGCTCGCCTCACGTCCGAGCTCGGAGGCCCGGCCGACCGCCGCGACGCGGCCGTCCCGCGCCAGGAGCGCCTCGGCCGACTGCCCGCCACGGACGTGCACGCGCCCGCCGTGGAACAGGATCGCGCTCACTGATCGCGACGCCGAAGGCGAGCGAGAAAGCCGGAGCCGAAGGCGGCGGTCACGGCGGGAAGCCGGCGCGTCCCCGCAGCGGCACGAACTTGACCGCCCCGTAGCTCATCTCGGTGCCGTCGCCGGTCCGCACGACGATCTGCTGAAGGTCCTCATCACCGACCGGCGCGACGATCCGTCCCTCCAGTGCGCATTGGCGGGCGAGCTCCGGTGAGATGCGCGGTGATGCCGCCGTGACCAGGATCCGGTCGTACGGCGCGCCCGGCGGGTAGCCCGCCGAGGCGTCTCCCTCGACGACGGTCACGTTGTCGTAGCCGAGCTCCGCGAGGACCTCTCGCGCGGTCAGCGCGAGCGACGGCCAGCGCTCGACCGTGACGACGTCCCGGGCGAGCTCGGCGAGCACCGCGGCCTGATAGCCCGAGCCGGTGCCGACCTCGAGCACGTGGTGCGTGCGATCGACCTGGAGCAGCTCGGTCATCCGCGCGACGACGTACGGCTGCGAGATCGTCTGGCCTTCCGCGATGCCGAGCGCATGGTCGCCGTGCGCGATGTCGCGATCTTGCTCGCGCACGAAGCGCTCGCGGGGCACGCGCGCCATGGCGGCGAGGACTCGGTCGTCCCTGATCCCCATGCGCGCGAGCTGCCTGACCATCTCCATGCGCTCGCGCTCGTAATCCATCGAGCGAGATGATGCGCCGTTGTCGCATGCATAGAGAAGTCGGGCCGCGGGTGGCACGGCGAGGGCGCTCTCGCGCGACAGGAGAGTGGAGGGGCCCGCCCCGAGCGAGGCGCGCGGGCTGCAGCGGCAAGGGGCGGGAGGCCAACTCCGGAGCGCGAGAGGCCCGAGCCGGGACAGGACCCGCGGCCCGGGCTCTCGCGGCTAGGCGCTCTTTTCGATCGGCACTCCGACCATCGAGCCCCACTCGGTCCAGGAGCCGTCGTAATTCCTCACACGATCGTGACCGAGGAGGTATTTCAGGACGAACCAGGTGTGAGCGGACCGCTCGCCGATCCGGCAGTAGGCGACCGTCTCGCCCTTTCCGTCGATCCCCTTATTGCCGTAGATCGAGCGCAGCTCGTCCGCGGTCTTGAACCGACCGTCCTCCGCGACGGCCGTCGCCCACGGCACGTTCTGCGCGCCAGGGATATGACCGCCCCGCTGCGCGCCTTCCTGCGGCAGGTTCTCCGGTGCGAGGAGCTCGCCGGCGTACTCCTTGGGCGACCGGACGTCGACGATCTTCGTGCTGCCGGAATGCACCTTCTCGAGGACCAGATCGCGGAGTGCGCGGATCGACGCATCCGGTCCGCTCGCGCGGTACTCCGCACGCGGATACGCCGCCGCCTCGGTCGTGAGCGGTCGGCTCTCGGCGACCCATTTCGCCCGCCCGCCGTTCACGAGCCTCACGTCCTTGTGGCCGTAGTACTTGAGGAGCCAGAAGAACCATGCCGCGAACCAGTTGTTGTTGTCGCCGTAGGCCACGATCGTCGTGCTCGGGGTGACGCCGCTCTTGGAAAGGAGCGCCTCGAGCTGCTTCTTGTCGATGAGATCGCGGACCGGATGCTGCTGCAGGTCGGTCTTCCAGTTCAGACCGACCGCTCCGGCGACGTGACCCTGGTCGTACGCGGAGGTGTCCACGTCGACCTCGAACACGCGGACGCTCGGATCCTTCGCGTGCTGCGCGAGCCAGTCGGTCTCGACGAGCACGTCGTTCGCATAGCCAGCCATGTCTTCGAACCTCCCACAGTGATCGGATGGGACCGGCGGCGACGCTCGGCGTCTATGCCGTGGGCGACGCGCACCGCGTCAAATCGGCAATGGCCGCCCGAGGCGGCCTAGGGACAGACGCAGGTGAGGCGCGAGGACCCGGGGATCAAGGCCTCGATGATATCGGCGCCAGCCATCGCTCGAAGATGGGCGGAAGCTGGGCGGGCGAATCGACGGTCGCGTCCGGACGGACATGACCCGCGTGTTGAGGCGCGGTGTACGCGGTCCGCCGCAGCACCGCCCGCATTCCGAGCGCCTGCGCCCCTGCGACGTCGGCGTCGAGCCGGTCGCCCACCATCACCGTCTCCTCGGCTCGCGCGCCCGTGAGGTCGAGGGCCCGCTGGAAGATCGCCGGATGCGGCTTGCGCCAGCCGACGCTGTGCGAGCTCGCGACGGCGTCGATCGCGTCCGCGAGGCCGAAGCGGCGCCAGTCCTCCCACACCTCGCGATCGCCACGCGAGAGGGTGTTCGTGACGAGCGCGACCTTGAGCCCGTGCGACTTGCACCAGCGGAGCGCGTCCGCCGCGCCGGGGGTCAGCGCGCTCACGAGATCGAGCGGGACGCTCACGAGCGAGCGGACGCGGTCGAGGTCGACGTCGTCGATGCCGACCGCGGCGTTCTTGAACCAGTCCTCGTACCAGCGGAGCGTCTCCTGCCGCAGCTGCTCGTCCCGATCCGCCTGCCGAAAGGCCTCCGAGTCCTGCGGCTCGATGTCCGCGTCGAAGAACCGCTCGTACCAGTCCCGCGCGCCGTACTCGCGCACGAGCGCGTCGCGCATGAGGCCGCGGACCGTGTCGCGGGGGGCCCACCCTTCCACGAGCGTGTCGCCCACGTCGAAGAAGACGGCGGCTAGCGCCATGCGCCTAGTATCCGCAGCCGCATGCTCGACTTCGAACAGCTCGCGTTCATCGAAAAGTGGCGGCAGCGCGCGGCGCGCGGCGTCGTCGTCGCGCTCGACGGAACGCACGGCGACCTCCTCGTTACGATGCGAGTCGGCGAAGGTCCGGAGCGCGTCGACATGCGCGGCCGCGACGCCACCGGCGCGGTGCGGAAAGGCCGGCTCACCATCGGCGACCGCGTCACGATGGCCATCGAGTACGCCGCGCGGGACCTCGGCAAGGCGAACGGCCGCGGCGTGAGCGGCCGCCTCGTCGCGCCGGGCGCGAAGCTCGAGGGGACCGTGACGAGCGTCGGCGAGATCGCGGTCGTCGACTGTGGCGCGCAGGTGCTCGTGTCCGGCGACACGCTCCCGGGCGCGAGCGTCGGCGACGAGATCGCGTTCACCGTGGCGGACGAGGGGAAGGCGTACCTCATCCCGACCCGCTGAGCCAGGCCGATCGCGGTTAGCGAAGGCTCTCGAGCGCCTGCGCGATCTCCTCCTCGTCGGGAACCTCGCGCAGCTGATGCACGTCGACATAGCGGACCACGCCCTGGCCGTCGATAACGATGATCGCCCGTTCCGGCCGGCCGACGTCCGCGTTGAAGACCCCGAACGCCTGCGAGACCTTCCCGTGCGGCCAGAAGTCCGAGCAGAGCGGGTAGTCGACCCCGCCCAAGGAGTCGGCCCACGCCTTCAGCGTGTACACGGAGTCGCAGCTGATGCCCACGACCTGGGCTTTCCCACCGGCGAAGCGCTGCTGGAGCGCGTTCAGCGCGGGAGCTTCGCTGTTTCAGGTGTTGGTGAACGCGAAGGCGAAGAACGCGAGGACGACGCTCTGTCCGTGGAACGAGGCGAGCGCGATCTCGCGGCCGTCGTGCGCGCGGAGCGTGAAGTCCGGAGCGGGGTCATCGACCTTGAGGGTCTTCGTCTCGGTCGCGATCTTGTTCCGGCCTTTCGGCGCAGCCACATCCCTAGACTAGCCGCATGTCCGTCGATTCGCGGCGACGCATCACCGTCGATCGACGGGACTTCATCAACTACCGGACGAAGTGTCCGTTCTGCGGCGAGACCGTCGGCCCGCGCTTCGTGACCCGCGAGCATCTCGACGTCCCGCCCGCGCCGCCGTACGCCGCCTCCGTGCGCTGCCCGCGCTGCCGTGAGGCCTACGAGGTGGTCTTCTCGGACTCGGCCTAGACCGAGGTCAGGTGCAACAGACCGAGCGACGACCGATCGATCAGGAGATCACGGTCACGTAGAGGAAGACGCCTTCGTCCTCGAGCCACGTGACGCCGTCGATGACCGGCCGCAGGTGGATCGCGTACGTACCCGGCTGCGACGGCCCGCGGATCTGGAACGTGAAGCTCGCGAGCGTTCCGGGCGCGACCGTCGTCTCCGTCTGCACCGCCGGACGCGTCGTGTACGGCCAGTTCACCGCGAGCGCCGCCCACGTCGCGTCGTCGAGGTTCACGCCGAGCCGCGCCTCCTGGCCGAGGGTGCCCTTCACCCACGTCTGGCTGCCCGCGTTGAGGAAGCTGATCGTGAGCGGCGTGCTCACTTCGCCCATGCGGAGCGTCGGGTAGCTCGACTGGGACACCCAGCGGCTGTGATAGTCGACGACCGTCGTGATCGGCACGAAGACGCCCTGGTCCTCGAGCCACGCGACCCCGTCGATCACCGGCCGCAGCGGCAGCTTGACCGTGCCCGCGCCGAAGGGCGCCTTCACCGTGAAGGTGAACGTCGCGACGGCGCCGGGCGCGACCGACGCCTCGTTCTGCACCGCGACGCGGTTGGCCGAGAGCCAGCCGGAGTTCAGGCCCAGCGCCGTGAAGGAGACGTCGTCGTTGCGCACGCCGAGTGCCACCTGGGTGCCGGCGGTGCCCTTCGTCCAGGTCTTCGTGCCCGTGTTGCGGAAGCTCACCGTGACCTGGGATGTCGCGGCCGGCTGCAGGAGCGGCACGCTCGTCTGACCCGCCCACGACGAGTGCAGGCCGCTGTCCGCGGGCGGCGCGATGGGCGCCGGCGCGGGCGACCCGCTGATCGTCGTGCCGGTGCTGAAGTCCCACTCGTTCGTCACCATCACGCCGGAGACGTTGATGTCGAAGCGCACGTGGTACGTCGTGTTCGCCGCGAGCGGCTGCTGCGGAACGATGACCTGGTAGTCGTACTCGAACTCCTGCGGCGCGTAGTAGATCGGAAGCCGTGTCCCGTTCGGGGCGACGATCTCGGCCGCGCGCATCGCGACGTTCCGGCCCTGCGAGTAGATGAGCATGATCGGGTAGCCCACCGGACCGCTCACGCCGGCGGGAAGCGGGTTCGGCGACTCACGACCGCTCCACGATGTCGGAATGCTCGTCTGCCGGTCCGCGGGGGAGCGCACGAAGTCGACCGCGCGGAACCCGAAGTCATACGTGATGTCGCCCACGACCGAGGAACGCCCGCCGAGGGTCGAATACCCCCAGCCGACGCTCGTCGCCTGCGGATGCAGCATGCCGAGCCGGTGGTACGGAGCGTCCCAGAGCTGGGCGACGCCGCCCAGGGCCGAGCCGCCCGTCGCGACCTCGCTCACGAAGGTCGTCGTGAGCCCGGCCGCGATGACGCGATCGCGCGGCGCGTACCCGGTGTAGTAAGGCAGCCCCGCCGTCTCGTAGTGCCCGCCCACGGCGTTCGCGCTGCTGTAGTTCGCGTGGTTCTGGGCCGCCTGAACGACACGCGGATCCGCCGGGATCGTCGGCGACCCGACGGCGAAGCGAAGCTGGTTGTTCAGCAGGAGCATGTCGCCCGACGTGTCCGCGCTCGCGTTCTGCGCGAATGGGCCGACGAACAGCCCGAGCGCCAGCACCGAACAAGCGAGCGCCGTTGCGGACATGCGGCGAACGGAATCCCACCCCATCGCCCGTTCTAACGAATACGCGGAAGGCATCGTTGCGCCGCCGAGGGTCCTAGGACCATTCGTCCGTATCAACGGGGTGGCAGCGCCGCCCGCCCGCGGCGCTCCACTCAGCGGTTCCTTACTTCTTCTTCGAGCTCTTCTTTGCCTTCTTCTTCTTCATCGGCATCTGCGTCATCACCTCCTTCCTTTCCACGGATCGGTCCGGGCATCCCCGCTCTCAAAAAAGGCGTCGCTGCCGACCGAGCTGGCGCGCGGCCTGGCTCGAGCGGGCAAGCCACTCCTCGAATTCGCGGCGTGGGATGCGCCAGACACGTCCCACCCGGACCGCGGGGATCCGCGTCGGGTCGGGGTCGTCCATCGCGCCAAGGCGGCGCAGGATGGTCGTGGGATGGACACGGAGGCGCGCGGCGACCTCGTCGGTGGTGAGGTACTCGTCATCCGCCGATGGTGAGGCCACTGCTGCTCCTGCGTTGCGTCGGTTCGCGAGCGTCACCTGCGTGAGTGCATTCTCCCTGCATCCCCGGCCATGTCAAGGCCTGAGGGCTTGAGGGCCCGCTTCAGCAGCCGAAGGCCGCGATGGAGGAGGTCGCGATGGTCTCCGTCGTTGAGCCAGCGCGACGCGCCGCTGGGGTGCGGGAGCGGGATGAGGAGCGCCCCGTCGGCGGCGCGACGCGAGCGGCCGACGACGGCGTCGAGCGGTCCTTTGCCCCAGAGCCGCTCGATAGCGAGGGTCCCGAGAAGCAGCACGACACGCGGGCGCACGAGCGCGAGCTCCTGCTCGAGCCACGGTGCGCAGAGCGCGATCTCCGCCGGCGAGGGACGGCGGTCGCCCGCGCCACTCGCGGCCTTCCCGGGGAAGCACTTCGTGACCGCGGTGCGGTACGGGAGGTGCGCGTCGTCGATCCCCGCCTCGCCTAGCCAGCGACGCAGCTCCGCGCCCGAGCGGCCCGCGAACGGCTTGCCCATCACGACCTCGACCGCGCCGGGCGCCTGGCCGACGATCGCGATGCGATCGGTCGCGGATCCGGCGACGATCGGCGTCGCGCACTCGAGGTATCCCGCGTCCACGCACTTCGTGCACGCGCGGATGCGCGCGTGAAGACGCGCGAGGTTCCGTTCGCGAACTGCTACCCGGCGGACATCATGACCGCCCCTCACTTGCACGCGGAGCCTAGACGGCTGACGTCTCCCACGCGTACCGGACGAGCGGTTCGCCGAGCCGGCGATGGCGGTCGGCGAATTCATAAGCGGCGGCGCGCCAGCGATACCTTCGGATGAGCTCTCTGGCGTCGAGGCGTGAGACGGCGTCGAGCGCCTGGTCGCGCTTCACAGCCCCGAGGTATGGCCACAAAAGTTCCAGGGCGCACAAGGTGTCGGCGCCCCCGGCGGCCCACTTGTACGCGTTCGCGTAGCCACCTCCGGACTGCGGACCTTCGATCCAACCAACGCCGACAGCGACACGGAAGCGACTCAAGACCGCAGGAACGCCGTCCGCATCGCATTGCGAGACCTTCGAACGCAGACCAGACCACGCCTGAGCGCCACGACGTCGTCGCTGAGTCTCGGTCGAACCTTCACCGTCAAAGAGACCGGCTGCCCACGCCAGCTCCGTTCGTGTCTTCTCGACCGGGTGGACGGCAGCGGGAAGATCGGCACGCCTTGTTCGGGCCGGACGCCGATGCCGCGCACGGATCTGGCTGAACTGAGTGTGATAGGCCCGGAGCGCGCGCGCCGCCTGAGCGCGCTTGACGGGACCGAGGTCTTGCCAGAGGAGCGCGACGACAGCCTGGACCTCCTCGAAGCTGTGCGTACGCCACTGGCAGAGGTAGGTCCCGCTGCGCAAATCGGGCGTCGGCGCCGAAATCCGACCAAGTCCGCGGACCGCCACACGGAAGCGAGTGAGTACCGCCGGAATCTCGTCCGACGAAGCTGACTGTTGGGTCACGTTCGCGAACAGATTGATCGCGCCCGGTCGATTCTTGTTGGGCCACGTCCCGGTGCTGCCTTCTCCGTCGAAGAAGCCGGCCGCCCACGCGAGCTGGCAGCGGATGTCATCCCACTCGGTCGCCACGGTGCGCTAGTATAGACCATGCGTTCGAGACCAGAAAGAGCATCGGCCTGTCGGGGTGAGCGGACTCGAACCGCTGACCGCCAGTCCCCCAGACTGGAACTCTGACCAACTGAGCTACACCCCGCGCGACCCTTTCAGTTTACGGTCCTGTGAATCCCTACCCCCGCGCCGCGCCGGTCCCCGCCGGCGCCGCGACATCGTCCGGAACGTGCGGCAGCGCGACGTGGAACGCACTCCCCCGCTCCGGCGTGCTCTCCGCCCAGATCCGGCCGCCATGGCGGCTCACGATCTCCTTGCTGATGTAGAGGCCAAGCCCCATACCGGCGACGTCGCGCGCCGCGCGGTCGGGCGAGCGGTAGAAGAGCCCGAAGATCGCCTCGAGCTGGTTCGGCGCGATCCCGATCCCCTGATCGCGCACGGTGAGCCGCACCCCGTCCCGCTCGGGACCGACCTCGATCGTGACCGGCCCGCCGCCGGGCGAGTACTTGATCGCGTTCGCGATGAGGTTGTTCAGCACCTGCTCGACGTGATCGCGGTCGGCCGTGACGACCGCGGGTCCGTCGAGGCGCTTCACGCTGATCTCGTGCACGCTCGTCGTCAGCTGCATCCGCTTCGCGACCTCGTCGGCGAGGTCGGCGAGGTCGACCTCGCCATGCTTGAACTCGATACGCCCGGTCTGGATCCGCGAGACGTCCAGGAGCTCGTCGATGAGCCGCGCCAGCTTTCCGGTCTGCCGGTAGACGGTCTCGAGCTGCTCCAAGACGGGGCCGAGCGTCTCGATCCCGGCCGCTTCGGGCCCGCCCGACACGATGCGCCGGACGCGCCGGAGCGCGACCTGGAGGAACCCGGACATCGCGGTGATCGGCGTCTTGAGCTCGTGCGACGCGATCGAGAGGAACTGCGACTTCATCCGGTCGAGCTCCTTGAGCTCCTCGTAGCGCTGGCGGAGCTCGGCGGTCGCCTCGTCGATACGCTGCTGCAGCGAGGCGTTGAGCTCGGCCAGCTCGGCGATCCGGGCGCGCAGCTCGAGCCCGAGCCGGCGGCGCTCGACGCCCCGCGTCACCGTGTTCCGCAGCTCCTCTACCTCGCTCGGCTTCACGAGATAGTCGTACGCCCCCGCGCGGAGAGACTGGATCGCGGACTCGAGCGACGCGTAGCCCGTGAGCATGATCGTCACCGTGTCAGGCGAGCGTTGCTGGATGGTCCGGAGGATCTCGATGCCGTCGCCGTCGTCGAGACGAAGGTCCGTAAGGACGAGATCGAACGTGCGCTCCCGCACGAGGCGCTCGGCGTCGCCGAACTTCGTGGCGGTCGTCACGTCGTAGCCGTCGAGCTGAAGGATGGCTTTGATCGTGACGACGACGCTCTCCTCGTCGTCGACGACGAGGATCTTAGGCGGCTCGCGCATCGTTCGGCCCCTCGAGCGGCAACGTGATGACGAACGTCGACCCGCGTCCCATCCGGCTCCGCACCCGGAGCGTCCCACCGTGCCCCTGAATGATGCCTTGTGATACCCACAGCCCGAGACCGGTCCCCTTGCCGGGCTTCGTCGAGAAGAACGGCTCGAAGATCTGCGCCATGACGTCATCCGGGATGCCCTCGCCCGTGTCGCGCACCTGGATCGTCACGACGCCCTTACCCACGAGCTCGGCCTCGGCGCCGTACCCGCCCTGCGTCGAGACCGTGATCGTGCCGCCCTTCTTCATCGAGTCGCCGGCGTTGAGGAGCAAGTTGAGGATCACCTGCTTCAGCTGGTCGACGGAGCCGCGGACATTCGGCAACGAGGGGTCGAGCTCGTTCACGAGCTGTACGCCCATCTCGCGCAGCCGCTTGGCGACCAGGCCCTCTGCCTCCTCGATGAGCGCGTTCACGTCCATCGGGGCCATGGCCTCGGTGGTGCGGTAGAAGCCGAGCATCTGGCGAAGGATCCGCGACATGCGCTGCGTCTCGCGCGCCGCGATGTCCAGGTATTCGCGACCGCCGTCGGGGCCGCGCCGCTGCTGCAACAGGTAGAGGGCGTTCTGCACGGCCTCGAGCGGGTTGTTGATCTCGTGCGCGATCGACGCCGCGAGCCGTCCGGTCGCGGCGAGCTTCTCCGAGTCGAAGAGCACCTGCTCGAGCCGGCGGCGCTCGAGCTCGCGGAGCCGCCCGACGTCCTGCATGACCGAGACGGTCGCGACGACCGCGCCCCGCGTGTCGCGCACCTCGGTCGCCTGGACCTCCATCTCGAGGCGTTCCTCGCTCTCGGGATCGGTCACCACGATCTCGCCCCGCCTCTCGCTGGCGGGCTCGAGCCGGAGCGCGGCGAGGAACGAGGTGAACCGGGCGTCGTTCGCGACGGCCATCTGGGGGCGGCGTCCGCTGCCGGGTTGGGCGCCGAAGAGCCGCTGGGCCGCGGCGTTCATCGACACTATCTGGTTGTCGTTGTCGATCACGATGATCGGGTTCGGTACGTTCCGCAACACGAGGTCGAGGCGGTCGCGCTCGATCCGGACCTCTTCCTCCGCGGTCTGGAGGCGCTGCTCGCCGCGCGCGAGCTGCTCGCTGATGTGCCGGATGTCCGTGACGTTCTTCAGGACCGAGACCGTCCCGCGCATGCCGACGCGGAAGTTCGTCGCCGGCGTCGTGATGACCTCGTAGATGAGCTCGGTGCCCTCGATGGAGTCCACGAGGGTGACCTCGCGGCTCGTCGTCGCGGCGCCGCGCTCGAGGTTCCACGTCGAGAGCGCCGCGGTGAAGAGGAAGTTGTTCATCCAGACGGCGCGCCGCTTCCCGGGGCTGTCCTCTTCGCCTGCCCGGAAGAGGAGCTCGGCACGGCGGTTCTGCAGGACGATGTCGTTGTTGGAGTCGGTCAAGAGGACGGCGTCCCCGACGCCGTTCACCATCCACCAGAGCCACTCTTTCTCGATGGCGTGCGACTCGCTGGTCTCGCGCAGGAGCTCGACGTCGCGCTGCCGGCTGAGGGCTTCGCCGGCCTGGCGCGCGAAGGGGACGAGCGTCTCGACGTCGGCTTGCGACACGCCGCGCGCACGCGCGAGCAGCACGACGCCCGCGAACTCGCCGCGCATCTCCCAGCCCGGGGTCGTGGTGCGGTGTCCATCGGTCGTGTTGAAGCCTTCGGTCGCGCTCCGCAGCGGGGCCGCCACGAACGGGCCGAAGGCGATCTTGTCGAGCCGCTCGCGCACCGGTCCCGCCAGGCGCGGCTCGCGGGCAGGGTCGGCCACGAGCGTGGGCATCCCGCCGCGTAGCGACGCGACGATCGGGTCCTCCGGGTCGGCGAGCGGGCACTCGATCGCCTGCGCTTCCGCGTCGGGGATCCCAAAGCCGAAGGCGCCTCGCAGCGAGGCGCGCTCCTCGTCGTAGAGCAGGACCAGGGCCTTGTCGAAGGCGAACGTGCGCAGAAGGTCGTCGAGGAGCGGTTCCAGCGCGTCCCGCGGATCGCGGCGTGACGCGGCGCGCTCGTAGCGCTCCAAGACGTCACTCACGATCGTTCACCGGGCGCCCGCTAGGTGCGCTCCGTCGTCCGCGAGCGTGACGGCATCTCGCCGGACGTCACGCCGCCCGTGCCGATGCTCGTGCGGACCGGGGGCGTGAGGCCGAGCGCGTCCGAGTACCGCAGGTACGTGTCGATCGAGGCGACGACGACACGGGCCTCGACGGTGATGAGGTCGATGCCGACGAGCGACACCCGGACCCACGCGTCGATGACGATGCCCTTGTCGAGGACGCGATCCAGCACGTCGATGAGGCTGCTGCCGCCGGGTGCACGTTCGACTGGCATGTCGGGCTACCTCCCTTTGGGATTCGATCGGAGCTCGCGCTCGAGCTGGGTGATGCGCGCCTCGAGCTTGGCGACCGCGTCGCCGTCGCGGGAGCCGCCGGTGAGGGTGCGCTCGTAGCGCCACCAGTTCAGGCCGATCTGCTCGGCCTTGTCGATCGAGCAGACGAGGAGCCGGATGCGAATCGTGAGGAGCTCGACGTTCGCGAGCGAGATCGACACGTCTCCCGCCACGACGAGCCCCTTGTCGAGCACGCGGTCCAGAAGGTCGGCGAGCGTGGTCGTCTGCGGGACCTGTGAGCGCCGCTCCATGCTCATAAGAGCTTCCCCAGCGGACCGAGGCCGAGGTTGAGCTCGGCGGGGTCCAGACCGAACGAACGCGCGATCTGATGCACCTTCTCTTCGAGCCGCATCAGCGCGAGGCCCATCCGCTCGATCTCGTCGTCGCTCAACGTGCCGCCCTCCATTCGCCGGACCGCCTGGCGCTCGAGCAGCTGCCGGAGGAACTCTACGAGGGCGAGCACGAGCTTCGCGAGCCCTTGCTCGACGCCGTCCGGATCGACGTCCACGTGCTCCGGCAGGATGCCACGAAGTCGCTCCACCTCGCGCCGCAGCTCCGCGAGCTCTTCCTGTTCGGTCATGCCGGGGGCCATCCCGGGAGCCGGGTGGCAGAGCCCGCCGACACGCCCCCCGATTCGTCGATCCCCGCGAACGTGTACGGCGGCCAGGGGCCGTTCACCACCCCCGTGACGTCCGAAAGGCCGGCCAGGAAGCGGCGCAGCGAGGCGATCTGGTCAGGCGCTTGATCGGTCGGTGACAGTACGGCGAGCGAAACAGCCACGCGCTCGCTCGAGCAGATTTCATGCCGGACGAGGGCTGGCTCGACCGCCAGGGTAGCGACCAGCCGTTCCACCAGCTCCGCCGCCTGTCGGCGCCGCGCGTCCGACGCCGACCAGCGGGCTTGGCGCTCCTCGAGGAATCGTCGTCCGGGGCCGGCGGCGTCATCGACCGGCGGCCGCGGGGCAGAGTCCCCCGACGGCTCGCGCCAGAGGAGCGTGACCGCGATCTCAGAGCGCCCGCTGACGCGCGCGAGTGCGTCGCGCAGGGCGTCGCTTCGCCGGTCGAGCGTCGCGCGAGCCGCCGCCGCGTCCGCGAACGCGGTGCCGAACCGCACGGGGAGGCACGGCGTCGCCGCGCAGATCCCCTCGATGACGCGGTGATGGTCGAGCACGTCGTCGCGCGCGAGGGGCTCCGCCGTATCCCAGCGCGTGCTCCATATGCCGAGCCCGGCGCTCTCGAGCCACTCGAGGGGCCGGCCCCGCAGCCCCCTCACCGCGACGCGCGGGCGCGGGGCGGGCGTGATCGCGTGAGCGATGAGCCTCATCAGGTCCGGGGAGCTCCGCCCCCCGAGGAGCCCCCGCCTCCCGCGGGCCCCCCGCGCGGGCGCTCCAGCGCGTCGACCGACGAGAGGACGAGGTTCAGACCGAGATAGATGAGGTCGACCCCGGCGACGGAGATGGTCGCCTCGCCGATGAGCACCACGCCCTTGTTCAGCAGGCGATCGACGAGCTCGAGGAGCGACGCATCCGACGGCGCCAGCGGCTGGACGCTCACTCGAGGCCGCCGAAGCGGTACGCCGGCCACGGACCCGAGAGGCGCACGCGGTAGCCGCCGCCCTCGTGGCTTCGCTCGAGCTCGCGGACCGCACTCGCGAGGTCGGGCTGGCGATCGCGCGGCACGAGCACGCTGAACCGCGCGACCGCGGGGGTCTCCGCGCCTTCGATGAGCGGCTCGCGGTACACGCGCTCCGCTATCGTGCCGACCGCCGCCTCGGCGACCGCGGCGATGGTCGCGTCTCGCTCGCGGCGCTCGTCGCGGACGACCTCCTCGCGGCGCTTGCCGAGGAGGAACGCGCGACCCGGCGGAGCGCCGGCGATCTCGCGCTCGAGGGCGCCGAGCGCGTCGCTCTCCGACGGCCGCCCAGCGTCACGCTCGATCGAGACGATCCACTCCGACCGCCCGCGAAGCGACGCGAGCCGCTCGGCGAGCTCCCCGGCGCGCGAGCGCAGGAGCGCGCGCACGCCGTCGTCGTCGCGATAGATCGCGCCGAACGAGACGGGCACGACCGCGTCGAGGAGCTCGTGCAGCCGGCCATTCACTTCCTGGTGCGCCGCCGCGCGCGGCGCGAGCCAGTCGAGATCGCGCAGGTGCTCGTTCAGCGGAGCCTCGTCGTAGTCGCTCGCCCGCACGGTGCTCGTCGCCCCGGAGAGCGCGGCCTCGACCACGGCGGTCACCCGGCCGCCCTCGACGCCACGCAGCTCGCTCTCGGCGATCGCCCTCGCGTTCTCCGCTCCGGCGATCGCGTAGAGGTACCGGAGATCGCTCACCGGTCCTCGAGCTCCTCGGGCAGCTCGATCACGACGCTGCGCTCCTCGCCCTCCGCTGGCGCGCTCGCCTCGGCGGCCTCGCGCGCGGCCTGCTTGCGGTACTCGCGGATCTCCCGCAGCCGCGCGAGGAGCGCCTTCTCGCGCTCCGCGTGCTCCGCCTCGCCGATGCGGCCCTCTTCGAGCTCGAGCGCGAGCGCCATCAGCTCCTCGCGGACAGGCTCGTCGTCGGTCATCTGCTGCTCGGCGAACTCCACGACCTTCTCGAGGCAGTAGCGGATCCCGGCCGCCGGAGCGGTCACCGGAAGCGCCAGCAATTTGAAGATGACCAGGGGCTAGACCCCCGCGGAGCGCTCGAGCTGCAGTCGGATCGTGACGAAGTTGTACGGCGGCCACGGCCCCGTTTCGCGGAACGTCAGCTTGCCCTCGTACTGCTTGCTGATGTCGTGGATCTTCGCGTCGAAGGTCTCGCGGTGGTCGCGCCCGACGAGGAACGCCGCGTTCATGATCATCTTGTCGCCGATGACCTTGTTCGACCGCGAGGCGATCGCCGCCTCGCGGAGCTGGTCGTAGATCTCGCGGACGTAGGCGTCCGCCTTGTCCGCGAGGGCCTGCTCGACCAGCCGGCCGAGCTGCATGCGCGCGAAGTACGTCGACGTCTGCTGGTTCGACTCGATCTCGGCCTTGAGCCGCCGCAGCTCCTCGTTCTCCTGCTCGATCTCCTCGAGCACCTTCTCGCGGTCCCAGTTGACCTTGAGACCGACCTCGAGCTTGTCCTTCATCTTCAAGAGGACGTCGCGCAGCGCGTCGTACGTGTCCTTCAGGAACTCGACCGTGTCGCCCTCGGTCTTGAAGAGCGTCCCGAAGCTCATCGGCACCACGACGGCCGCGAGGTCGCGGTAATGGACCGTGTACACCTCGTCGCCGCGGCCGCCGATACCGATCTTGCCGAAGGTGCGCGGCTCGGACAACTCGATGATGGAGTACACGTAGACCCCGCTGTCGGTCTTGGTCTCGGCCTGCGTGGAAGTCGTGACCGTCGTTTCCATCGATCCTCCGTCGGTGGTCATGCCGCGAGGTGCAGGAACTCGCGAGTCAGCTCGTAGAGCTTCTCGCGGTCTTCACGCGTCGCAGGGCGGAGGCCGTAGTGATTGATGACGCGGATCTGGGTCGCGAGCCATTCGCGCCAGCACTCCGCGCAGATGCGCGCCTCGACATCGGCACCGAGCGAGCCGGGAAGCCCTACCTTGCCCGCACCCTCCCGGACCTTGCCGCAGCGCGCGCACGTGACCTCGGCCATCGCTCCATGTTAGTCACGGTCGCGTAACTTCCCGAGCCGACCGAGCGGCGCGTAGCGGAAGACCGCCCATGCGACGACGTCCCCCAGCGCTACCGGGCCGAACTGGCGGCTGTCGGTGCTGGCCTCGGGCCGGTCGCCGAGAAGCGTGCAACGGCCGTCGCCGACGGCCGCGACGCGCTTCAGCAGGAGCCGTTCGGGAGCGCGCGGGTCGCGCGCGAGGACCACCTCCCCCACGCGTGGCGAGCGCCGGAGCGGCAGCGCGAGCAGCCAGTCGCCGTCGCGGAGCGCCGGCTCCATGCTGGAGCCCGCGACGGCGACGCGCCGCAGCACCTAGGCCCGGGCCATCTGCTTGGCCATCCGCGTGGCCGTCGGCCCGCCGGCCTTCGTCCACACGTCGCCGATCTTGTCGATGAGGTCGAGCAGCGTCTTCGCCTCGTTGATGTCGAGGGACTGCTTGACCTTCGAGCACTGCTTCGCGGCCTTCCAGCAGAGGTCCGTGATCTCCGGGTACTTCTGCACGTGCTCGGGCTTGAAGTAATCGCTCCACAGGACGTCGATGTGGTGCTTCGCGAGCTCGGCGCGCTCTTCCTTCACCTGGATCGCGCGGGCCTTGAAGTGCTCGTCCGTGGAGGCGTGGTACTTCTCGAGCGTCTTGTACACGGACTCGGCCTCCACCCGCGCCTGGTCCGGGTCATAGACGCCGCAGGGCAGATCGCAGTGGGCGTACGCGACGAGCGACGGCTTGAGCAGACGAGTGAGCAACATGATCTCCCCCCGTGTTTGGTACTGCGACGGTTATAGCGCCGACTAGGGAGACGCGTCGGGAAGCGTGACGTCGTAGACCGTGAAGCCGGTGACGTCGATGGTCTTCCCTTCGACCGAGAGGAGCTCGCTCCGGAACGGCGCGAAGGCGTCGACGGTGTACTGGCCCGGCCGCACCGCGAACCCGTAATGGCCCGTCGGGTCGGTCTCGCCCCCGGCGGCGAACCCGCGCGCGTCGCTCAGCGTGACGCTGGCACCCTCGAGCGGCACGCCGCGCGTGTCGCGGATCCTTCCCTCGACGCGCACGCCTCGCGTGACCGTGATGTCGAGCGAGCGATCGCCCGGTCCGATCCGGACCTCGTCGGCGTCGATCCAGGTGGTCTTCCCGGCGAAGTACTCGGCGACCACGTCGCTCCCGTCGGGCGGGAGCACCTGCACCGTGTAGGTCTCGGGCCGCGTCGTCACGACGTAGCCGCCCTCGACCGAGGTCGGCCGGCAGATCCGGCCCGTCGGGAACGGCGTGTCGACGCAAACGAGGGCCCCGGCGAGCGGGACGCCGTCGGTCGTGCGGACTGTTCCCCGCAGCTGCGGTCCGATGGGGAGCGTCATGTCGATCGTCCGGTCGGCGGTGATGGTGAGCGCGACCGCGCCGACGCCTTCGAGCGCCGAGGGGTACCAGAGCGGGATGAGCCGCACGTTGTCCGGCGGGACGACCCACACGTAGTACTGGCCGGGCTCGACGAGCGCCTGGTAGCTCCCGTCCTTCTTCGTGCGCTCGCAGTCGAGCGGGAGCGGCGCCGCGAGGGTCTTCGTACACACCTGGGCGTTCTCGACCACCCCGGCGCCCGAGCGGATCGTCCCGCGAAGGAGGACGCCCTTGACGAGCGTGATGTCGACGCCGCTCGCGTCGTCGGTCCGCACGTCGAAGACGTCGGCCTCCCCGCTGTTCAGCCGGCCGCGCGCCCACTGCGTGATGAGGCGCGCGCCCGCCGGCCCGCTCGCGTCGAGCTTGTACACGTCCGAGCGGACCGCGAGGCTGAATGCGCCGCCGGCGCCGCTCTTCGCGCAGGTCGGATCGATCGTCGTCGACGGCGGATGCGCGCAGACCTCCGCGCCGGCCACGACGGCGCCGGCGTCGTCCCGCACGGTGCCCGTGATGAACGATCGCGGCTCGAGGCGGACGGCGACCGTCGCGTCGCCACCGATCGCGTCGACCGGCCGACGATCGGGCGCGAGGCGCTGGCCGGGCAGCGGTGTCACGCGGATCGTGTACGTCGCCGCGCGCACGACGAGCGACGCGGCCCCCGCCGGACCGGATTCGGTGCAGCGCTCCTCCCCTGACGTCGGTGCCGCGCAGACCGCGGCGCCCGGGACCGGCGTGCCGTCCTGCCGGCTCACGAGCACGTTGATCGCGTGCTGGGGCGTCGGCGTCGCCACGAGAGGTGGCGGGGGCGGCGGCGCCTCGCACCCGGCGAGCGCGAGGGCGAGCACAGCAGCGATCGCGGCGGTGCGGATCGTTTAGCTAGTCTCGCGCGCGCGAAGCGGTCTCTTCGCGCTGGGCCGCGGCGAACGTCTGGAGGAGCCGCGAGATCTCCGCGAGCGGCCCCGCCACCTCCTCGCCGCGCTCCCGCTCCATGAGGTCGCGCATCGCCTCGCGGATCGGCTTTCCCTCCGCGAGGACGAAGTGCGTCTGCTCGGTGATCGGCATCGTCACGCCCTTGCGCTTCGCCGCGAGGTAGGTCGCTCGCGTCGTCGTGATGCCTTCGGCGATCTGACCCCCGATGCGCTCGGGGATCGCCGCGAGCGGGACGCCGCGCGCCAGGAGCTCGCCGACGGTGCGGTTCCGCGAGTGCTTGCTCGTGCACGTCGCGACGAGGTCGCCGAAGCCCGCCAGCCCGGCGACCGTCAGCGGATTCGCGCCTTCGGTGAAGCCGTAGCGCGCGATCTCGGCGAGGCCGCGCGTGACGAATCCCGCCTTCGCGTTCTCGCCGTAGCCCATGCCATCGATCGCGCCCGCGCCGAGCGCGACGATGTTCTTCAGCGCCCCGCAGAGCTCGACACCGACGACGTCGACGTTCGTGTACGGGCGGAACATGCGGGTCCCGACGAGCTCCTGGAAGTGCCGCGCCGTCGCGGGCTCGACCGAGGCGACGACCGTGGGCGCCGGCAGGCCGGCGGCGATCTCGCGGCTGATGTTCGGCCCCGACAGCACCGCGACCCGATCGGGCGCCAGGGCCTCCGCCCAGAGCTGGCTCATGCGCCGGCCGTCGTCGTTCAGACCCTTCGTGGCCGAAAGGAGACGGTGTCGCGTGCCCAGGAGGGGCGCGACGCGGTCACGCAGCGCGCGGACCCCGAGGCTCGGCGCGGTGACGATGACATCGTCGGCGCTCATGGCCCGCTCGAGGTCCGCCGTCACGGTCACGCTGTCCGGCACGCGGATGCCCGGCAGGTAGCGCCGGTTCTCGCGATGCGCGGCGATCTCCCGCGCGTGGAGGTCGTCGCGGGTCCAGAGGATGACGTCCTTGCCGCCGTCTCGCGCGAGGATCGTCGCGAGCGTGGTGCCCCACGATCCTGCCTGCAGGACCGCGACCGTCATGCGCCGCCCACGCGCGGCTCGACGCCACGAATGATCCGCGCGATGTTCGGCAGATGGCGGATGAAGACGACCGAACCGCCAACGAGGATGAACGCCAGCGTCGCCCAGTTGAACTCGAGCCAGCCCGTCGCGCTGAAGAGCAGATACCCGACGAGCGCGCCGACGACCGACGAGAGCGAGCCGACCGACACCATGCGGGTGAGCGCGAGCGCGATCGCGAAGAAGGCGACCGCCGTCGCCCAGGCCGGCGTGGCGACGAAGAGCAGCGCGCCGAATCCGGTCGCCACGCCACGGCCGCCCCGTCCGCGCAGGGTGACCGGCCAGCAATGACCGGCCACGGCCGTCACCGCCGCGACCGCCTCGGCGAGCGGCCGCAGATCCGACCCTGTCGGGAAGATGAGCTGCGCGAACACCACGGCGCCCGCGCCCTTCAAGATGTCGAGCACCGCCACGAGCACGCCCGCGCCGGTGCCGAGGGTGCGGAATGTGTTCGTTGCGCCCGTGGATCCCGACCCCACCGTCCGCAGATCGACGTTGCGGTAGATCCGGCCCACGATGTAGCCACTCGAGATCGAGCCGACGAGATAGCCCACGAGACCGACGAAGCCGAGCGCCGCGAGCGTGGCCGGCGAGTCGCCCATCACTCGCGCGCTCCGCGGAGCTCGATGCGCAGCGGCGTGCCGTGGAAGCCGAAGCGCCGCCGGATCTCGTTCTCGAGGTAGCGCACGTACGAGAAGTGCACCGCGGCGGGACGATCCACGAAGAAGACGAACGTCGGCGCGGGTGCCTTCGCCTGCGTCACGTGATGGAAGCGTACCTCGCGACCCTTGTCCGTCGGAGGCGGATGGGCTGCGACGGCCTCGACGAGCAGCTTGTGGAGGTCCGCCGTCGATATGCGCCTCCGCCGCTCGTCCGAGACCGCGACCGCGTCGGCGAGCGCCTCCTCCACGCCGCGCCCGGTCTTCGCCGAGACGAAGCGATGGCCCAGCCAGGGCGCGAAGTGGAACTCCCGCGCGATCTCACGCTCGACCGCCGCGGTCGTCTCCGCACCGCGGTCGACGAGGTCCCACTTGTTCACGGCGAGCACGAGGCCGACGAAGGCCTCGAGGGCGTAGCCGGCGATGTGCACGTCCTGGGCGGTCAGGCCTTCCGTCGCGTCCGTGAGGAGGATCGCGACGTCGGCCCGCTCGAGCGCCCGGACGGTGCGGAGCAACGCGAACTTCTCGATCCCCTCGTCGATGCGCCCCCGCCGGCGGATCCCCGCGGTGTCCACGAGCACGATCCGCCGGCCTTGGCGCTCGATGACCGTGTCGACCGTGTCGCGCGTGGTCCCCGGCTGCTCGTTCACGACCGCGCGCTCCTCGCGCGCCAGCGTGTTGAGGAAGCTCGACTTCCCGACGTTCGGCCGGCCGAGGATGGCGATGCGTACGTCGGTCGTCTCCGGCGTCGCCTCCTGCTCCTTCGGCAACCTCGACACGATCGCGTCGAGCAGGTCGCCGGTGCCGGTGCCCTGGATCGCCGAGACCGTGTGGAGGTCTCCGAGCCCGAGCGAATAGAACTCCGCGGCCTGCGCCTCGCTCCGCCAGGAGTCGGTCTTGTTCGCCGCGAGCACCACCGGCTTACGGCTGCGGCGGAGGCGGTCGGCGACGTCGTGCTCGACGGGGATGATCCCGGCCTGCGCGTCGACGACGAAGAGCACGACGTCGGCCTCGTCGATCGCGGCCTCCGCCTGGCGGCGCACGGAGTCCTCGAGATCTTGGGGGGGTTCTCGGGGGGGCCGCGGCCCCCCCGGATCGACGAGGCCGCCGGTGTCGACGAGCGTGAACTCGCGGCCGCGCCACTCCGTCGTCGCGTAGAGGCGGTCGCGCGTCGTTCCGGGCTCGTCCTCGACGATCGCGACGCGGTCGCCGATGAGGCGGTTGAAGAGCGTCGACTTCCCGACGTTGGGTCGCCCGACGACCGCGACGAGAGCGCGCGCCATGGCGGTAAGCCTAGGCGGCGATCGCCTCCGCCCGCTCCTTCACTTCGATGAGCGTGTCCATCGGCGTCGAGCAGCCGCCGATGAGACCCACACGCGTCTCCCCGGCGAGCCACTCGGGTCGGAGCTCGTCGGCGTGCTCGATGTGGTACGCGTTGCGGCCCTGCATCTTCGCGAGGTTCACGAGCTCCCTCGTGTTCGCGGAGTTCTTGCCGCCGACGACGATGATCGTCCGCACCTGCTCGGCGAGCTCGGAGGCCGCGTGCTGACGCTTCACGGTGACCGGGCACACGGTGTTGAAGACCTTCGTCTCCTGGGCGATCTCCGCGACGTGCGCGACGAGGTCCTTGAACGCCCACGGCGGCTGCGTCGACTGCGAGACGACGCCCGCCTTCTTCATCCGCGGGAGCTTCTCCCACTCGTCCTTCGTCTCGACGACGATCGCGTTCGGCGCGAAGCCGCGGAGGCCGACGACCTCGGGATGCTCCGGCGTGCCGAGGATGATCACCGTGTAGCCCTCGTCGGCGAGCTGCTTGGTGAAGCGCTGCGCGCGGAGGACGAGCGAGCACGTCGCGTCGACGCACTCCAGGCCCTGCGCCTCGATCTTCGCGCGCGTCTCAGGGGGGACGCCGTGCGCGCGGATGACGATGACGCCCTCCTTCGCCTCGGCCGGGTCCTTGATGACCGTCACCCCGCGCGCCGCGAGACGCTCGCTGATCTTGGGGTTGTGGACGACCTGACCGAGGTTGTAGACGGGCTTGCCCGTCTCGGCCGCGGCCTCGGTCAGCTCGACGGCCTTCTTGACGCCGAAACAGAACCCGTTCTCTCGGGCGAGGAGGACTTCCACGCCCTCAAGTCTAGGTCCCGTCGCGCGATGCGCTGACGGCTCACACTTGCGCTCATGCGGATCGGCATCCTCACCGGCGGTGGCGACGCACCCGGGCTCAACGCCGCGATCCGCGCCGTCGTCCTCCGCGCGACCGCGCTCGGGCACGAGACGTTCGGGATCGGGGACGGCTGGGCCGGCCTCCTCGGCGAGGCCGCGCCGCGCGTGCTCGTGGCGCGCGACGTCGCCGCGATACTCGGCGAGGGCGGCACGATCCTCGGGACCTCGCGCACCGATCCACGAAAGGATGACGCGAGCCGGCGCGCCGTCCTCGACGGCATCCGCCGGTTCCGCCTCGACGCGCTCGTCGCGGTCGGCGGCAACGACACGCTGGGCGTGGCGCAGTGGCTCCACGAGCAGGGCGTCGCGGTCGTCGGCGTGCCGAAGACCGTGGACAACGACCTCGCGGAGACGGACTTCTGCATCGGCTTCGATACCGCGGTCACGGTCGTCGCCGACGCGCTCGATCGCCTGCGCACGACCGCGAGCGCGCACCACCGCGTCGTCGTCGTCGAGGCCATGGGCCGCGACACCGGCTGGGTCGCGGCGTTCGGCGGTCTCGCCGGCGGCGCGGACCTCGTCCTCGTCCCCGAGATCCGGGTGACGAGCGACGACGTCACGCGCACGGTGAAGCGCCGGCGCTCGCTCGGGGACCTCGACATCCTCGTCGTCGTGTCCGAGGCCGCCGAGATCGACGGCCTCGAGGCGCAGACCGCGGTCGACCGCGACGCGTTCGGCCATGTCCGCCTCGACCAGCGCGCGATCGGCGCGGTCCTCGCGCGGCACATCGAGCAGCGCACCGGCATCGAGGCTCGTCAGGTCGTGCTCGGGCATCTGCAGCGGGGCGGGTCCCCCACCGCCGTCGACCGTCTTCGCGCGACGCGCTTTGGGAACGCCGCGGCCGACCTGGCGATCGCCGGACGCTCCGGCGTGCTTCCGGTGCAGCGTGGCGGCCGCATCGAGGTCGCCACGCTCGCGGACGCGCTCCACGGGCCGCGCGCGCTCTCGGACGACATCATCGAGCTCGTCCGCCGTTTCGCGGGGATCCTCGACTAGGGGGATCTCGCGCCCGTTCTCGGTTTTCGGGTCCGTGGATTCACTGGTCCCAGCCAGATCGCGGCAACGCCGACGATGGCGAACAGCGTGAAGACATAGCGAGCGGCATCCCACGGTCCCGGCGAAATCCTCGTGAGAACCGCTACTGGAACGATCACGATGCCCAACCAGTAAGCCAGCCATGGCCACCCGATGACACGGCGATGTACAGGCCAAGCACCCAGCCCGAGAACCAGTGCCAGAACGACAGTCGCAAGAGCTATAACGGGCGACTCAGATCGGTTTGGCTCGAGCCATATCCAGGCTGCGAATACCACGAGAAAAGCGATCGAAAGGACGCCGCGAGCCTTGCGTGCACGGCTCATGTCGCGTACACCCCGCGCATCTCGGCGGGGAGGAGCGCCGCGACGCGTCGCATGATCGCGTCGGCGACGGCCTGCGGATCGCCGCGGGGCCCGTCGCGGAGATCCTGCGCGACGAAGGGCTCGCCCACGCGGATGGTGATGTCGCGCCGCCAGAAGCGGCCCAGTCGCGCCCGCGGCGTCCCGACGACGGCGATCGGAAGGATCGGCGCGCCCGAGCGCAGCGCGATGTGCGCGATCCCTGGCTTCGCGCGGATGAGCGCCCCGCTCTCGCTGCGATGTCCCTCCGGGAAGTAGCCGAGCGGCTGCCCCGCGGCGAGCACCGAGAGCGCGATCGCGAGGGCGCCGCGATCGGCCTCGCCGCGGCGCACGGGAAAGCACCCGATGCCGCGCAGGACGAAGCCGATGACCGGGACCGCGAAGAGCTCGCGCTTGGCCATGTAGCGGATCGCGCGGCCGAGCGCGAACTCGATCCAGGGCGGGTCCTTCCAGTTGACGTGGTTCGTGATGACGATGAACGCGCCGTGCGCCGGGATGCGATCCGCGCCTTCGATGCGCCACGGGGCCAGGAAGCTCGCGATCGCGCGGACCGGCGGATAGCCCGCGCGCCAGAGCCAGAGGCGCTCCTGCGGCAGGACGGGGGCTCCCGCGAACACCGCGCTCATGTCGCGACCGGGCGCTGGACGAGCGAGAGCACGCGGCCGAGCGCCTCGCGGACGGACATGCCGTCCGTCTCGACGATCATCGCGTCGTCGGCCGCGCGCAGCGGGGCGACGACGCGGTGGCTGTCGAGCTCGTCGCGGCGGAGGATCTCCGCGAGCAGCTCCGGCCGCGGCCGGTGCTCGCCGCGCGCCGCGAGCTCCTCCTCCCGCCGGCGCGCGCGCTCGGCGGCCGACGCGGTGAGGAAGATCTTCCGCTCGGCGTCCGGCAGCACGACCGTCCCGATGTCGCGGCCAACCATGACGATGCGCCCGCGCGACGCGAGCGCGCGCTGCTGCTCCACCATCGCCGAGCGCACGGCGGGGACGCGCGCGATCTGCGACACGACCCGGTCGACGTCGGCGGCGCGGATCGCCCAGGTCACGTCCGCGCCGTCGAGGAGCACGGTGTAGGCGCGGCCGTCGCGCACCGTCGGCGGGCCGATCGAGATGAGGACCTGGCGCGCCAGGCGCGCGAGCGTCTCGGCGTCGTCCGGATCGACCGCGCGCCGCAGCGCCGCGAGCGCGACGGCGCGGTACATCGCGCCCGTGTCGAGGAACAGGTAGCCGAGGCGTTCGGCGACGAGCGCCCCAATCGTGCTCTTCCCCGCCCCGGCAGGGCCGTCGATCGCGATGGTCCGCACCCTCGCCACTAGCCGCCTCCGAGCGCCCGCACCTCGCGCGGGCTGAGCTCGCGCCACGCGCCCTCGCGCAATCGGCCAAGCAGCAGCGGGCCCATGCGCACGCGGCGCAGCCGGAGGACACGAAGGCCCACCGCGGTGCACATGCGGCGGACCTGGCGCTTCCAGCCCGTCCGCAGCACGAGACGGAGGCGCGAGCGGCCCACGACGCGGATCTCGGCCGCGCGCGCGACGCCCTCGTCGAGCCGGACCCCGCGGCGCAGCGCCGCGAGCGCGCTCGCCGGCGCCTCGCCCGCCAGCTGGACCTCGTACTCGCGCTCGTGTCCATAGCGCGGATGAAGCACGCGGTCGGCCCAGTCGCCGTCGTTCGTGAGGAGCAGGAGCCCCTCCGAGTCCGCGTCCAGACGACCGACCGGATAGAGGCGCTCGCGCGCGCCGAGGAGCTCGACCACGGTCCGGCGGCCCCGCTCGTCGCGCGCGGTCGACACGACGCCGCGCGGCTTGTTCACCACGATGTAGCGCCGTCGCGGCGCCGCCGCCACGGGGCGCTCGTCCACGCTGATGCGCGCGCCCGGGCCGACCTTCGTGCCGAGCTCGGTGACGAGGCGGCCGTCCACCCGCACGCGCCCGCCGGCGATGAGCGCTTCGGCGGCGCGCCGCGAGGCGACGCCGCGGTCGGCGAGAGCTTTCTGGAGGCGGATCACCTGTCGGGGGTCGCTGCCCCCCGGCCCGCGACGCTCTCCAAGACCGCGCCCTCCGGCGTAAGCGCGCGTGGCAGCTCGTGCAGGCTCCCCAGTCCGAAGCACTCGAGGAACTCCCACGTCGTCCCGTAGAGGATCGGCCGGCCGGCGGTCTCCTTGCGCCCGCGCTCCTCGATGAGCCGCCGCGAGGAGAGCGTGTAGATCGTCTGGTCGCAGTTCACGCCGCGGATCGCCTCCACCTCCGCGCGAGTGACCGGCTGGCGGTACGCGACCACGGCGAGGGTCTCGAGCGACGCGGGCGAGAGCCGCAAGCGGTCGGCGCCCAGATACGCGGCGACCTGCGGCGCGTGGTCGGGCGCGGTGACGATCTGCCACTCGTCCCCCGCGTTCTGGAGGCGCAGCACCTGTCGGGGGTCGCTGCCCCCCGGCCCGCGACGCTCTCCAAGACCGCGCCCTCCGGCGTAAGCGCGCGTGGCAGCTCGTGCAGGCTCCCCAGTCCGAAGCACTCGAGGAACTCCCACGTCGTCCCGTAGAGGATCGGCCGGCCGGCGGTCTCCTTGCGCCCGCGCTCCTCGATGAGCCGCCGCGAGGAGAGCGTGTAGATCGTCTGGTCGCAGTTCACGCCGCGGATCGCCTCCACCTCCGCGCGAGTGACCGGCTGGCGGTACGCGACCACGGCGAGGGTCTCGAGCGACGCGGGCGAGAGCCGCAAGCGGTCGGCGCCCAGATACGCGGCGACCTGCGGCGCGTGGTCGGGCGCGGTGACGATCTGCCACTCGTCCCCCGCGTTCTGGAGGCGCAGCCCGGTGCCCTCATACGACGCGCCGAGCTCGGCGAGCGCGGTCTCCACCCCGCGCGGCGTCGCTCCGGCGACGCGCGCGAGCTCGCCTCGCGACACGGGCTTCTCCGCGACGAAGAGGATCGCCTCCAGGGCGTTCGCTAGCTGGGTGCGGATGCGGGCTCCCTCCTGGTGATGAGGATCTCGCCGAAGAGCTCGTCCTGGCGCAAGTCGACGACGAGGCGCCGGTACAGGTCGAGCAGCGCGATGAACGTGACGACCGCGAAGCCGACCGTCGGCGAGGCACCGAGGAGCGTAGCGAAGCTCACCTCCGCCTGCGCCGCGACGAGCTCCTCGATCTCCGCGGTGCGCTGCTCGACTGAGTAGCGCTCGGCCGGCGCGACGATGTCCTCCTCGCGGTGGCGTGCCGCGAGCGCGAGCACGCGCGAGAAGGCGGACGCGAGCGCCTCGATCTCACCGCCCCGCGGTGGCAGCTCGACCGTGCCGCCCTCGCGGTGGAACGCGCGCTCTCCCGCGCGAAGACGGTCGCCGAGCGCGCCGGCGCGCTCGCGCACGACCGCGTACTCGAGGAGCCGCGCGCGGAGCTCTTCTTCCGTCTCGCCCTCCTCGACCGGCAACGGCTCGAGCGATGGCAGCAGGCTGCGCGCCTTCAGGAGCACGAGGCGCGACGCGAGCGCGAGGAACGCCGAGACCTCCTCCGCCGGCAGCGCCTCGAGCGCGCGCACGCGCGCGAGGTACGCGTCGGCGAGGTCGCCGAGGCGCACGGTCAGGATGTCGAGGCGTTTCTCCTCGACGAGCTCGAGGAGCAGGTCGAGCGGGCCGTCGAAACCCTCGACCGTGACGCGCGGCGCCTGCGACTCCATCACGGCAGCGCCTCACGGTCGGCGCGCGCGAGAAGCCGCTCGTCGTCGGTCTCGGGCCGCTCGTGGTGACGGGCAATGAGGCGCACGACGCGCTCCGACGCGCCGTCGTCGCGCGCGAGCTCCGCGCCACGGCGCGCGTGGTCCAGGTAGCGCGCGAACGTCGAGTCGCCACTGGCGAGGCGAGCGCGAACGCGCGGCGCGAGGAGCGCGAGGAGCACGCTCGCCGCGCGGTGCCAGAGGAGCGTGCCGGCGGGCTTCGCGCGGTCGTGGAGGAGCCCCGCGGCGACGAGCTCGTGGTCCGCGCCGAGGGCCCGGAGGATGCGCGCGGTCTCGTTCGCGTGTCGCTCGTCGGCGCCGGCGGCCCCCAGGTAGCGGACCGTCTGCTGGAGCCGGTGGCGCAGGTCCGCGCTCAGATCCGGCCGCCGAGCAGGAAGACCGTGAGGGCGTTCGCGGGCGTGAACACGATCGCCGCGAGGATCCGGAAGGCGAAGAAGAAGATGAGCATGAGGATGATCGGGCCGTAGGCCTCGAACGTGCGCCAGGTGTACGCCTGCTGCGGCGGCAGGAGCGCGTAGACGACGCGCGAGCCGTCGAGCGGCGGGATCGGGACGAGGTTGAAGAAGCAGAGTACGAGGTTGTAGAAGACGATCGCGCCGAGGATCGCGAAGTAGTCGCCGCCGAGGAGATCGTGCGCGCCGAGCCGGATCGGCAGCGCGCAGAGCAGCGCCAGCGCGAGGTTCGTGAGTGGCCCGGCGACCGCGACGAGCGCCCACGACGTGCGGCCTCCTCGCAGCCGAGCCTCGTTGACCGGGACGGGTTTCCCGTAGCCGAACCCGGCGATGACGAGCAGGAACGAGCCGAAGATGTCGAGGTGCGCCATCGGGTTGAGGCTCATCCGGCCCATCAGACGTCCGGTGTCGTCGCCGAGGCGGTGCGCGGTGTACGCGTGCATGAACTCGTGGACCGTGATGCCGAGGACGATCGCCACGATGAAACCAACGAAGCCGATGGGGTCGTTCGCCGCGTTGCGGATCGGCGACGCCAGTCCGCCGGTGAGGAATGCGAGGAGCAGGAGGATGAGGACGAAGAGGTATGGCCCCTGCGGTCCGCCGAACGGGCCGCCGGCGCCTCGGGCGATCACTTGCGTTCGAGTCTAGGCGGCTGATTCCTGCGAGAATCACGCCGCGGCACTCCGCGATCAGGGGTGCGAGGGGCGGCGATGGGACAAGCGGTATGGACGGGCAGCATCAGCTTCGGCCTGGTGAACATCCCGGTGCGGCTCTATCCCGCGACCGAGCCGAAGGACGTGCGTTTCCATCTCTACGACCGGCGCACGGGCAAACGCGTGCGCTACGAGCGCGTCACCCGGGCCGAGGACGCCGCGACGTTCGAGCCGGAGCTCCCGCTCGTGGCGGATGACGCGACGTCCCGGCCGCCCGGCCCCGTCGCGCGATCGGTTTCGGGCGGACCGCCGCCCGCGGCGCGGCCGGTCGAAACCGCTGACGTCGTGCGGGGCGTCGAGCTCCCGAGCGGCGACCTGGTGACGGTCTCCGAGCCCGAGCTGGTCTCGATCGCTCCGGAGAGAAGCCGGACGATCGCGATCGAGGAGTTCGTGCACCTGGCGGAGATCGACCCCGTCTTCTACGAGAAGAGCTATCACGTGGGGCCGGTCCGCGGCGCCGGTGCCGAGAAGCCCTACCTGCTCCTCCTTCGCGCCATGCAGGCCGCGGGAATGGTCGGCATCGGTCGCTTCGTGCTCCGCACCAAGCCGCACCTCGTCGCGATCCGGCCCCTGGAGCAGGCTCTCGCCCTCGAGACGCTCTTCTTCGCGGACGAGGTTCGCAGCCCCGAGCAGCTGACCGCCGGGCTTTCGGATCTCGCCGTCTCCGAGCGCGAGGTGAAGACGGCACAGCGCCTCATCGCCGCGCTGGCGACGGCGTGGTCCCCGTCGCGTCACGCCGACGCGTACCGCGAGGAGCTGCTCGGCCTTCTGAAAGCGAAGCCGCCGGCGGCGCCCGCCGCGGCAGTCGAGACGACCGGCGACGCGGCCATCGGCGACCTCATGGCGGTGCTGCGAGCGAGCGTCGAAGCCGCGACGCGCGGCGCGGCCAAGCGCCCCGCGTCGAAGCGGGCCGGCTAGCACGCCGACGCCGGCGAGCTAATCCGCGCGGCTCGCGATGCGACCGAGGATGAGCCGACGCGGCGCGACGTGACGCGCGCTCCAGCGGAAGGCGTCGCGCACCATACCGATCGCGTCGGCGTCGCCCGGCTTCCCCGCGACGTGCACGTCCGCGTACGGCTGCCCGCGCTCGACCCGGTCGCCGACCTTCGCGTGGAGCACGATCCCCGTCCGGTGGTCGATCGGATCGCCTTTCTTCTCGCGCCCCGCGCCCAGACGTACGGAGGCGATCCCCACGCCGTCCGCGGCGATGGCCGCCACGTAGCCGGTCCGTGCCGCGCGGAGCGTCTCGACCCGCGGGGCGCGCGGCAGCCGCGCCCGATCGTCCACCACCTTCGGGTCACCACCTTGCGCGGCGACGAGCTCCCGGAATTTCGCGAGGCCGCTGCCGTCGTCGAGCGCGCGGTCGATCTTCGCGAGGCCCGCCCTGGTGTCGCGCGCGTGTCGTGCGCGCACGAGCATCTCCGCGCCGGCCACCCGCGCGAGGCGGACGAGGTCGGGCGGGCCCTCCCCGCGGAGCGCCGCGATCGCTTCGGAGATCTCGAGGCTGTTCCCCACCGCTCGGCCGAGCGGCTGTTCCATGTCGGTGAGCTCGCACGTCACGGCGAGGCCGTGCGCCACGCCGATGGCCACCATCGCCTTCGCGAGCGCACGCGCCTGCGCGAGATCCTTCATGAACGCGCCGCTGCCGACCTTCACGTCGAGGACGACGGCGTGCGCGCCCGCGGCGATCTTCTTGGACATCACGCTCGAGGCGATGAGCGGGATGGACGGGACCGTGCCCGTCGTATCGCGCAGCGCGTAGAGCAGCCCGTCGGCCGGCGCGAGGTCGGCTGTCTGGCCCGTCACGACGATGCCGATCCGCCCGAGCTGCGCGAGAAACTCCGCGGTCGAGAGGTCGACGCGGTAGCCCGCGATCGACTCGAGCTTGTCGAGCGTGCCGCCGGAGAAGCCGAGGCCGCGGCCGCTCATCTTCGCGACCGGCGCACCGCATGCCGCGACGAGCGGCCCGACGACGAGCGTCGTCTTGTCGCCGACGCCGCCGGTCGAATGCTTGTCCACGACGCGGCCGAACCGCGAGAGGTCGAGCCGCTCGCCGGAACCGACCATCGCGGACGTCAGCGCCGCGGTCTCCGCCGCGTCCATGCCCCGCCACACGACGGCCATGCAGAACGCGGCCATCTGGTAGTCGGGGACCTCGCCCTTGGTGTAGCCGAGGACGAGCGCCTCGATCTCCTCGGCACTGAGCTTCCCGCCGTCGCGCTTGCGCTCGATGAGCTCGACGACGCGGAGCGCCATCAGAGCTTGGCGATCACGCCCTTGATGAGCTCGCCGAGGCGCTTCCCCGCCCGGTTCGCGACCGCGAGGACCTGTTCCGCGGTGACGTGGTCGATCTGTCCCGGGATGCCGGTCGCCATGTCCGTCACTGTCGCGATCGCGAGGATGCGCATCCCGCCGTGCCGCGCGACGAGGACCTCGGGCACGGTGCTCATGCCGACCGCGTCGGCGCCCCAACCGCGCATCATCCGGAGCTCCGCGGGCGTCTCGTAGTTCGGACCGGCGACGGCGACGTAGACGCCTTCGCGCAAGTCGTGGTCGACCGAGTGCGCGAGCTCGCGGAGCGCTTCGGTGTACGTCCCGACCATGTCCGGGAAGCGCGGGCCCAGCCGGTCGTCGTTCGGCCCGCGCAAGGGGTTGGCGCCCATGAAGTTGATGTGGTCGTTGATGACCATGAGGTCGCCGGCCACGAACGATGGGTTCAGGCCGCCGCAGGCGTTCGTGATGACGAGCGTGTCGACGCCCCAGGCCCGCAGGACGCGGACCGGGAAGCCGATCGCCGCGATGTCATAGCCCTCGTAGTAATGGAGCCGCCCGCTCATCACCGCGACGTCCCTCCCCTCGAGGCGGCCGACGACGAGCTCGCCGGCGTGTCCGGGCGCGGTGCTGCGCTGCCAGCCCGGGACCTCGCCGTAGGGGATCCGCGTCGCGCCGGCGACCTCTGCCGCGAGCGCGCCGAGCCCGCTGCCGAGGATGACCGCGATCTTCGGCGCGGTCTTCGTCCGCGCGCGGATCGCCGCGACCGCGTCGGCGGGAGCGATCACGTGCCCGGCTCCTTCAGGATCTTCTGCCGGAGCAGCTCGACGAAGGGCTTGGCGTGCGCGGTGCGCACGAGCTTCGCGACCGTCTCCGAGCGGCGGACCGTGATGCGGTCGCCCTCCCGGAGGTCGTGCTCCTCCTGGCCGTCGAGCGAGAGGCGCGCCGGCGAATCCTGCACCTCGATCTCGAGGACCTGGTCCGGATCGAAGACAACGGCGTTGCCGAACGAGAGATGCGGCGCGATCGGCACCATCGTGATCGCCCGTGACCCCGGCAGGATGAGCGGTCCCCCGACCGAGAAGCCGTAGGCGGTGCTGCCGGTCGCCGTCGCGACGATGAGCCCGTCGGCCCAGTACACGATGAGCGGCTCGCCGTCGACGCGGACGGCGAGGTGTATCGAGCGGACCATGGCGCCGCGCGCGACGACGACGTCGTTCAGCGCGAGCGCGCGTGCGGCGTCGCGCCCACCGCGCGCCAGTCCCGCGTCGAGGAGCGCGCGCTCGTCGGTCGTGTACCTGCCCGAGACGACGTCGGCGAGCGCGGCGTCGAACGTCTCGTTCGTCACCGCGGTGAGGAAGCCCAGACGGCCGAGGTTCACACCGAGGAGGGCGATGCCCAGCGGCGCGAGCGCGCGCGCCGCGCGGAGCATCGTGCCGTCACCGCCGAAGACGCAGGCGACGGTCGCGCCCTTGGCCGTCGCGACCGCCGATCCGTCGAGGGCGACCTCGACGATCTCGTGTCCGGCGTCGCGCAGCTTCGCGGCCGCCTCCCGCGCGGCCTTCACCGACGCCGGCCAGTCCGGGCGGGAGCCGACGGCGATCTTCATCCCGCGGCCGCCCGCGCCGCCTCCGCGAGCGCCGCGTCGTCGAGGCCGCGCCCGCCTTTGCGGGCGTGGACGAAGATCTCGCGATTACCCTCGCGGCCGGCGGGCGACGACGGCGCGACCGCGACGACCCGGGCACCTCGCATGGCGAGGTCGCGCGCGACGGCGAGCACCGCGTCCGCGCGCGCCACCGGATCGCGCACCAGGCCGCCTCCGCCGACGGCACCGCGACCCGCCTCGAACTGCGGCTTCACGAGCGCGACGACGTCGCCGCCGTCCCGGAGGAGCGCGAGCGCCGGCGGGAGCACCAGACGCAGCGAGATGAACGAGACGTCCGCGACGACGAGATCGACACGCTCCGCGACGGGGATGCCCTCGCGCGCGTTGACGCCCTCGTGCAGCGCCACACGCGGATCGCTCCGTAGCTTCCAGTCGAGCTGTCCCTTGCCCACGTCCACCGCATGGACCCGCGCGGCGCCGCGCTGGAGGAGCACGTCGGTGAACCCGCCCGTCGATGCGCCAACATCGATCGCGACGCGGCCGCGGACGTCGACCGCGAACGCGTCCAGCGCGCCCGCGAGCTTGTCGCCGCCGCGCGAGACGTACCGCCGTCCCGGATCGACCGCGACCTCCGACCCGTCGCGGACCGGCGCCGCCGCGCGATCGGCGCGCGCGCCGTCCACGCGTACGACGCCGGCGAGGATGAGTGCCTGCGCGCGCTCCCGGCTCGGCGCGAGCCCGCGCTCGACGAGGAGCTGATCGAGCCGGACGCGCTTCGGCACCGCGCGGATGCTAGGCGCCGTCATCGCGCGACACACTGCGCATGTCGCGCGGCATGCTACGTACACTCCCGCGCGCATGCCCAAGCGTCTGCCACGTGCCCGCACGCTCAAGGGCGACCCGAAGATCGCGTACTACGACTCGGGCGGCGGGGTCGCGGGCGAGCCAGCGGTCATGCTCCTCCACGGCTCCACGATGCGTTCGGAAGATTGGGAGAATGTGTTCCCGCGCCTGGCGACGCGGTATCGCGTCGTGGCCTACGACGCGCGCGGCCACGGGAGAAGCGGCCGGGCCGTCTCGTACGAGCTGCGCGCGTTCGCGTCCGATGCGATCCGCGTGCTCCGCGAGATCGTGAAGGGCGATGCGACCCTCATCGGCCACTCGCTGGGGGCCCTCTGCGCGCTCGCGTGCGCCGCCGACGCGCCCGAGCTCGTCCGCGGCCTCGTCCTCGAGGATCCGGGCGTCCGCTATCCGGGGCGCTGGGAGCCGGAGAAGGAGCGCCCGCTTCGCGAGGCGCTCGCCGAGACCGGCGACCCGAAGGCGTTCCTGCGCGCCGTCGGGAAGATCCCGCTCGGCTCGCCGGGCCCGCGCGGCGAGCGCACGTACGGCGAGATGCGTGGCTTCTACGCGGCGGAGCGCGTCGTCACGTATCTCAAGGACCTCGACCCCGCGTTCGTCGAGTGGCGCCTCGCGACCGACGACCTGAGCGCGGGCGAGGTCGCCGGCTGGATCGCCGGCGTCCGCTCCCCGGCGCTCGTCATCGCGGGGGAGACGCGCCTCGGCTCACAGCTCGACGACAACGGCGAGTGGGCCCTCAAGAAGGCGATCAAGGACCTCACGGTGAAGCGGTTCCCAGGGACCGGCCACGTGATCCACGGCTACCGCCCGGAGCCCTTCCTGGAAGCGCTCGAGCCGTTCCTGCGGAGAGTGCGCGCGCCGGAGGGCGCTACCGGACCGTGATGGTCCAGTACACCCCGGCGTCCTCGAGCCAGGTCGTCCCGTCGACGACGCCGCGGACCGCGAGCGTGTAGACGCCCGGCGTGGCGGGGGCGCGGACGGTGAACTTGAACCAGCCGACCTGCCCGGGACCGACGTACGACGTGGTCGTCGTCGCGGGCCGCGAGGCGCTGAGCCAGCCGGACGCGAGGTCGGTGCGCGGGACGTCGAGAGGGCTCGCCGTGCCGAGGTTGGCCTGCTGTCCGGGGCTCCCCGCGTACCAGCCGCGATAGCCGGTGTTCTTGAGCGCGAGGACGAGGCTGGCCGTCTCACCCGGAGCGAGCGTCGGATCCGGGCTTTGTCCCGACCACTGCGCGTGGAAGCCGGAGTCGAGGGTCACGATCGCGCCGCGATCGACGACCCCGCCCACGTCCATCGCCCAGTACCAGCCGTACTGCGACGCGCCGGCGTACGCGCGGCCGATGCCGATCGCGCGGTAGACGGGGTTCACGAGGACCGCGTAGTGCGCGGGGCTCGCGATCCAGCCGTTCAGCACGTCCTGCGCGCCGGTGTAGCCCGCCGCGAGGTCCTCACCGGTCCAGGTCGCCGTCGCGGGGTAGCCCGCGTCGGCCATCCGCTGGGTCGGGGTGCGGCCGTCGAGCGAGGTGTGCGCGAAGTAGTTCTGCACCGACATGTCGGTCGCCATCCACTTCGCCGCCGCGGTGAGCGTGTCTGAGACAGCGAGCGTGGAGAGCCCGCGCGCCGCGCGGAAGGCGTTCACCTGGGCTTGCAGATCGGCTTCCGTCACATCGAGCGTGGCTGCGTCAGCGGACCGAGCGAGCGGGCTCGTCAGGGCAAAGAGCGCGCTGAAGGCGATAAGGCTCGCGAGCGTGATGCGGAGACCACCCACGCACGGCTTATCGCATTCGTGACACTCCAGTTACGCGACCGTTACGGAGACGACAAAATCGTCACATCGGCGAACGCGCGGTCGCTCTATCGCACGTGGGGACAGCGGCTAGCTCGCGCCATGCTCCTTCGCTTGCTTCGCCAGCGCCTCGGCGAGCTGCGTGATCCGAAGATCCGCGGCATCGAGCCGCTTCGCGCAGTCGGCGTAGAGGCGCATCCCCTCTTCGTACAGGCGCACGGCCTCGTCGAGATCAAGTGAGGGGTCCTCGAGCTTGTCGGCGATCGCCTCGAGGCGCTCGAGCGCCTTGTCGAGCGCGGGCTCCTTCTCAGCCACGATCCGCTCCGCGGTCACGCTCGACCTCCTCGACGCGCGCGCCGGCCCGGCCGTCGCGCAGCCGCAGTCGCACGCGTTCGCCGATCTCAAGGCGTGCGGCGTCGGCGCGCACGTGGCCGTCCGCGCCTTCGACGATGGCGTAGCCGCGGCCGAGGACCGCGAGCGGCGAGAGCGCCACGAGGCGGCGCCGCGCCGCGACGGCCCGCGTCCGGCGGGCGGGCACGGCACGCGCGATCGCGCGGTCGAGCGCGCGGCGATCCTCGTCGAGACGCTGGCGGAGCCCGGCGAGCCGCACCGCGGGCGCGCGGCGCTCGAAGAGCCGTCTTGCCTGGACGAGCCGCGTTCGCCGCCCGCGCAGGGCCTCGCGGACGCGCCCGTCGACGCGCCGCCACGCGCGGCGCGCGCGCTCCTGCTCCGCGCCCGCATCGGGCACGACGAGCTCGGCCGCGACCGACGGCGTCGGGGCGCGGAGATCCGCCACCAGGTCGGCGAGCGTGACGTCCGTCTCGTGACCGACCCCCGACACGAGCGGCCGCGGGAACCGCGCGATCGCGCGGACGAGCGCTTCGTCGTTGAACGGCCCGAGATCCTCGGCGGCGCCGCCGCCGCGCGCCAGGATGACGACGTCGAGCGTGGCGAGCTGCGCGAGGCCGTCGAGCGCCGCGATCATCGACTCCGCCGCCCCCGTCCCCTGGACGAGCGCCGGCGCGAGGACGATCTCGATGCGCGGGTCGCGCCGCGCGATCACGGCCTGCAGGTCACGCCAGGCCGCGCCGACCGGGCTCGTCACGACGCCCACCCGCCGCGGCGCCTTCGGGAGCGCGCGCTTGCGCTCGGCGGCGAAGAGCCCCTCCGCGACGAGGCGGCGCTTGAGCGCCTCGAGGCGGAGGTACGCGTCGCCTGCGCCCGCTGGCAGGAGGTCATCGACCATGAGCTGGCAGCGGCCGCCACGGACGTAGAACTCGACGTAGCCGTGCGCGATGAGCTTCGTGCCGTCGCGCGGGGTGAGCGGGATCTGCGCGGCCCGCGACGCGAAGAGGACGCACTGCAGCTGCGCGACGTTGTCCCGCAGCGTGAAGTACACGTGACCCGACGAGCCGGACGTCGCCTGCGCGACCTCGCCTTCGACCCAGAGGTCCTTGAACGCATCCGTCGCCTGAACGTGCGAGGCAAGCTGCACCGCGACCTGCCCGACGCGGAGGACTCGCCTGGGGGCCGGGGGACGCCGTTGACCCCCGACGTCAGGCGCGCTCGATGTACTCACCGCTCCGCGTGTCGACCTTGATCTTGTCGCCCCGCTCGACGAACAGCGGCACGTTCACGCGCAGGCCGGTCTCGAGCGTCGCCGGCTTCGTCGCCCCGGTCGCGGTGTCTCCCTTGAGCCCGAGGTCGGTGTCCTTCACCGTGAGGACGACCGACGCGGGCAGGTCGACGCCGATCGGCTCGCCCTCGTACTCGTTGAGCATCACGGTCATGCCGTCGGTGAGGTAGCTCACCGCCTCGCCGAGCTGATCGGCCTCCAGGGCGAGCTGGTCGTACGTCGCCGTATCCATGAAGTGGTACTGCGAACCGTCGTGGTACATGTACTGGACGTTCCGGTGGTCCAGGCGCGCGCGCTGGAAGCGGTCGCCGGCCTGGAACGTCTTCTCGATGAGGTCGCCCTTGCGGATGTTGCGGAGCTTCATGCGCATCTGCGCGCTCCCGCGCCCGAGCTTGATGTGCTGGAACTCGACGATCTGGTAGAGCGTGCCGTCGAGCTCGATGGTCATGCCCCGCTTGATCTCGCCGGTCGATATCACCCGTTCTCCTTCGGGGGCCGGGGGGCAGAGCCCCCTGACGCCGTCTCCTCGATGAGCCAGCGAAGGGCGAGCTCGTAGCCCTGCACGCCCTTCCCGATGACGCGATGTTTCGTCACGTCGGTCAGATAGCTCTTCTGCCGGAACGCCTCGCGCTTGGTGATGTCCGTGATGTGCACCTCGACGACCGGGAACGCGCATCCGGCGACGGCGTCGCGGAGCACGACCGACGTATGGGCGAGGCCCCCGGGGTTCATGATGGCACCGGCGGCGCCGGACTGCTGCTGCAGGAAGTCGATGAGCGCCCCCTCGTGGTTCGACTGGAACGCGAGCAGCTGGACGCCCGCCTCCCGCGCGAGGTCGGCGCAGCGCGACTCGACCTCCTTCAGCGTCGTCGTCCCGTAGAGCTCCGGCTGGCGATTGCCGAGCGCGTTCAGGTTCGGCCCGTTGATGAGGAGGAAGCGCCTCATGCCGCGCGCGAGGCGACCGCGCGGGCCGCCGCGCGGAGCGGTCGCTCGGCGATGTCGGTGACCTCGCTGAAGCGCCCGATCCGCCGCGGGAGGATCCAACGGATCCTGCCCGCGCGCGCCTTCTTGTCGCGCGTCACGAATTCCCACACGCCGCGCGGCAGGCGCGCCCGCGTCGGCAGGGCGGCGCGCTCGAGGAGCGCCTCGAGCTGGGGACGCAAAGCCGGCGACGCGAGCTCGAGGGCCTCCGCGAGCGCGGTCGCGTACACCATACCCACGGCGACCGCCTCACCGTGGGTGACCCGGTACCGCGACGCGGCCTCGTACGCGTGCCCCATCGTGTGACCGAAGTTGAGGAGCTCGCGCAGGCCGGCCTCCCGCGGGTCCTGGCTCACGATCGAGCCCTTCACCTCGGCCGCGAGCGCGACGGCCGCCAGCAGGGTGCCGAGATCGCCCGCGCGGACCGGCTCGAGCGCGCGTCCGAGCTGCGCGACCGACTCGCGATCCGCGAGGAACGCGCTCTTCACGATCTCCGCGAGACCCGACGAGACCTGCCGCGCGGGGAGCGTCGCCAGCACCGTGATGTCGGCGAACACCGCCTCCGCAGCGTGGAATGCCCCGACGAGATTCTTGCCCGCGGCGATGTCGATCGCCGTCTTCCCGCCGATCGCCGCGTCGGCCATACCGAGGAGGGTCGTGGGGATCTGCGCGACGCGGACGCCTCGCAGGTACGTGGCGGCGACGAACCCCGCGACGTCGCCGACGCTGCCGCCACCGAGCGCGATGACGCCACCGTCACGGCCGATGCCCGTCTCGGCGAGCTCGTCCCACAGCCGGGCCGCGACGGCGAGCCGCTTCGCGCCCTCGCCCGCGGGGACGCGCAGGAGCACGTTCGCGATCCCGACCGCGTCGAGAGAGCGGCGCACCGCGCCGGCGTAGCGCGCGGCGGTGGGTGCGTCGCTGACGAGCGCGACACGGCCGCGCCATCCCAGGTCGGCCAGATGCGGACCCACGTGCTCGAGGAGGCCCGCGCGCACGAGGACGCGCGACGGGCGCTCGCCGCCCGCGACGTCGATCCGCACACCGCGCGCCGACACGAGCCACGCCGCGATCGCCATGCCCACCGCTTCGACGCTCGCGCCGTCGACGTCGAACGCGACGTCGACGTCGGCGTAGGCGTCGCGCCGCTCCGCGAGCGCGTGCCGCGCACGATCGCGCGGGGCGACGTGCTGATTGGGACGCCTCGCCATCGTCGCCGCGATACCGGCGGTCACGCGATCGAGCGAGCCGCGGAGCCCGATGATGAGGCCGAGCTCGCGCATGCGTCTGCGATTGGCTTCGCGGACGGGCAGTCCTCCACCCGTGTCCACCACCGTCCACGCGGGGGACCGCGGAAGGCGCATGAGCACCTCCGATTCCAGTTCCCGAAAGCGTTCCATGCCGTCCTGCTCGATCACGTCCTTGCAGCTCTTTCGGGCGCGGCGTTCGATCTCGCGGTCCGTCTCGAGGCTCGCGGCGCCGAAGTGCCGCGCGAGCACGGGCGCGACGGAAGACTTCCCGATACCGGGCGGGCCGACGAGGAAGAGCTGCACTAGCCGGCGGCGCGGGGGCCGGGGGGCGCCGTTGACCCCCGACGCCTTGCGTCGATCGGGCGGAGCCGCGCGCGGTAACGCTCGACGGCCGCGACGAGATCGGCGACGTCGTCGTTCCCGAACTTCTCGCACAGCGCGTCGGCGAGCACGAACGCGAGCATCGCTTCGGCGACGACGCCGGCCGCGGGGATGACGCAGACGTCGCTGCGCTCGACGTGCGCCGGCGAGGGAGCGCCCGTGCGCAGGTCCGCCGAGGGCAGCGGCTTCATGAGCGTGGAGATCGGCTTGAACGCGACGTCGACGAGGACGTCCTCCCCGTTCGTCATGCCGCCCTCGAGCCCGCCGGCGCGGTTGCGCGTCCGTGAGAAGTGGCCCTCGCGCACGGTGATCGGATCGTGCACGGCGCTGCCGCGCTCGGTTGCCGCGGTGAAGGCGTCGGCGAACTGCATGCCCTTGGCCGCCTGGATGGAGAGGAGCGCCTGCGCGATCCGGCCGTCGAGGCGCCGGTCCCACTCGGCGAACGAGCCCAGGCCCGGGACGACGCCCGTCGCACGCAGCGCGACGATCCCCCCGAGCGTGTCCCCCGCCTCGCGCGCCGCGGCGATCGCCGCGACCATCCGCGCGCTCGTCTGTGCGTCCGCGCAGCGGACCTCGCTGGCTTCCACCTTCTCGCTGTCGAAGGTCGGCATCGTGGAGACCTCGCCGATCGTCCTCGTCTCGCTGCGCACCTCGGTGCCGACGGCACGAAGCAGCGCCTTGGCGACCGCGCCCGCCGCCACACGCGCCGCGGTCTCGCGCGCGCTCGCGCGCTCGATGACGTCGCGGACGTCGTCGTGGCCGAACTTCAGCGCGCCCGCGAGGTCCGCGTGCCCCGGGCGCAGGCGCGTCACCGGGTCCGGCGGCTCGGGCACCGGCTCGACGCTCATGACGCGCTCCCAATTCACGGCGTCGCGGTTCGCGATCTGCAGCGCGACGGGCGCGCCGGTCGTCCGCCCCTGCCGGACCCCGCCGGTGATCCGCACCGCGTCGCGCTCGATCGACTGGCGGGCTCCACGCCCGTATCCGAGCTGCCGGCGCCGAAGGTCGACGTCGATCTCCGCGGGCGAGAGGGCGAGACCCGCCGGCACGCCGTCCACGAGCGCGACGAGGCCGGGACCGTGCGATTCGCCCGCGGTGAGGAAGCGCACTAGACCGGGCGCGGCAGGGCGGCGCGCATCGCGCGCAGCGGCGCCTCGCTCCCCGTCCACACCGTGAACGAGCGCGCCGCCTGATGCAGCAGCATGAGGAGCCCGTCCATGACACGCACATGTTGAGCCTGGCGCGCGCGCCGGACCAGCGGCGTCTCCTCGGCGGTCGGCACCAGGTCCGCCACCATCAGCGGGAGGTCGCGCAGCGCGAAGCCGGCGAGCACGTCCTCGCCGAGCAGGCCGAGGGGCGTCGCGTTCACGAGCAGGCCGACCTTCTTAAGGCGCCTGGCCTCGTCCCACGAGATCGCGCGCACGCTCCCGCCGCGCGGCGTCCGCAGGGACTCCACGAGCGTCCGCGCGCGCTCGAGCGTCCGGCTCGCGACGAGCACGTCGTTGTCGGCGAGGATCTCGAGGACGCAAGCGCGCGCGGCACCGCCCGCGCCGAGGACCAGCACCTGCTCTCCGGAGGGCACGCACGCGGACTCCTCGAGCGCCATGCGGAAGCCGTAACGGTCCGTGTTGTCGCCGACCAGGCGCGAGCCGCGGCGGGCGACCGTGTTCACCGCGCCGATGCGGCGCGCCTCCTCGCTCGCCTCGTCCACGAGGCGCAGCGCCGCCTCCTTGTGCGGGATCGTCACGTTCGCGCCGAGCATCCCCTCGCGGCGCAGACGATCGAACGTCGCGGGCAGCTCCGCCGCCGCGACCTCGTGTGTCTCGTAGCGGTGCGGCAGGCCGAGCATGGCGAACGCCGCGTTGTGCATGGCCGGCGAGAGCGAGTGCGCGACCGGACGCCCGACGAGCCAGACCGTGCTCACGCTCACCGGTTCCCGTACTTGACTCGGTTCGCTTCCTGCTCCTCGAGCGTCCTCGCGAAGGCGTGCTGGCCGGTGCCGTCGTTCTTCGCCACGAAATAGAGGTAGGGCACGTCGGCCGGCTTCGCCGCCCCCTCGAGCGCGGCAAGCCCCGGATCGCAGATCGGGTTCGGCGGGAGTCCCGCGACCTTGTACGTGTTGTAGGCCGACTCCAGCTCGAGGTCCTTCAGCGTGAGCTCGCGCCAATCGCCGAGCGCGTACTGGATCGTCGGGTCCGCGTCCAGCTTCATGCCGATCTTGAGCCGGTTGGCGTAGACGCCGGCGATCGTCGCGCTCTCCGAGCGGTCCCGCGCTTCCCGCTCGACGAGCGAGGCGAGCTTCACGATGTCGTAGACGGTCGTGCTCCGCGTCTGCGCCGCCTGGCGCAGCGTCGCGCCGGCCTTGGCCTCGAACTGGTCGAGGAGCGCATCCACGATCCGCGCCGCGGTCGCGTCGGGGCGGAAGAAATAGGTGTCGGGGAAGAGGAACCCTTCGAGCGACGTCTCAGGCGTCATCCCCGCGAGCACGCTGTTCCGGCGCTGGCCGACGACCGCCTCCTTGAGGAAGGCGTCCTTGGATATGCCCGGGAACGCTTTCGCCACCGCCGTCGCGACCTCGGTGAGGCGCCATCCCTCGATGAGCCGCAGCACGGTCTGCTCGCCGGGAGCCTTCTCGAAGAGGCGCGCGAGATCGCGTGGCGAGAGCGCCGCGGAGACCATGTATGTCCCCGACTGGAGCGCGTCCTCGCGGCCCGTGTCGTAGAGGACGTAGCTGAACGCGAGCGCGGACCGGATGATCCCCTCGCTCTCGAGCCGCCGTGCGATCTGGCCCGCGGTCTCGCCGCGGGTGATCACGAAGCTCCGCTGCTGCGCGTTGGGATCCTTCGCGCGATCGATCTCGCCAGCGACCTGGTCCGCGAGGACCGCGCGCACGAGCGGCTGCTTCAAGACCGTGGCGTGGTCTGTCGCCTCGCTCACGATCGCGTCCATGACGAGCGGGCGCCCCACCGCGAACGCCGCGACGATCACGAGGATCACCGCGAGCATGAACACGAGTGGGCCCATCGGCGAGCGGCGCTGCGGCGGCCGCTCTCGCCACTCGCGGCGCTGGCGGGTCAACGGGCGCGCTGCGCGAGGAAGTCTTCGAGCAGGACCGTCGCCGCGCCGGCGTCCACGTCCGCGGCCCCGCGGAGCTTCGCCTCGCTCGTGGTGTGCCGCTCGTCGTAGAGCTCGACCGGGAGCTCGAGGCGCCGTGCGGCGTCCGCGAAGCGCCGCACGCGCTCGGCCTGCGGACCGACCTCGCCGCGCAGCGTGAGCGGCAGTCCGATCACGAGCGTCGAGACCTCCTCCGCGCGTGCCACCGCCCCGAGCGCGGCGAGGTCCGCGGCGAGATTCCGCCGCACGAGGGTGTGGAGCGGCCGCACGAGCCCGAACGCGTCGTCGCCGACCGCGAGGCCGATCCGGCGGTCGCCCACGTCGAGCGCCAGGTAACGCACCCTACCGACGAAGCGGCAAGGCCGCTCCAGAAAGCCCGAGCGAAGCGGAGGTCACCGCGAGCCGGCCGCCACGGGCGGCGCGAGCTCGATCGTGATGCGCGAGTCCAGAAGCGGCAGGCGGGGCCACCAGCCCGGCCAGATCCCGACCCGCACGACGCGGAAGCCGCGCGCGCTCGCGATCGGCACGCTCTCCTCGAAGGGGTGGCCCGCGAGCGCCGCGCTCAGCTGCGGGAGGTTAGGCCGCGCGAACTGCTGCGCCCGCACGCTCACGCGCCAGCGCACGCCGTCGTCGCCGACCGTCGGGCCGAGGACGTTCTGGACGACCGCCCCGGTCTCGTCGATGTCGTTCTCGGACGGCGCCGTGGCACGCAGCCGCGCCACGGCGGTGCGCTTGGGCTCCACGGCGACGACCGTGTAGCCGGTCGCCGTGCCCGTGACCGCGAGATCGAACGTCGCGGTCGGCGCGTCCTTACCGACCACGTCGGTCGGCGGCGTGATCCCGGTGCGCCGGGTTGCCGTGCCGTACACGGCATTGTCCTTCGTGGCCGCCTTGCGCCAGGTCTCGAGCTGCGCCGCGCCCTGGACCTCGAGCTCCTTTTCGGACCGCGCCACCGTCGCGTCGTAGTCGGACTGCGTGACGACGGGGATCTTCTTCGTGTCGCCGCCCACGGTCGCCGCCGGGTTGGTGACGCTGTACTGACTGGACGAGCCACTCGTGATGCGATCCGGGCCGACGTTGCCGCGCGGACCCGGGTCGATGGCCTCGATCGCGACCTGCACCTGGCTGATGAAGAACGGTTGCAGGATGCTGCGCGCCAGCATCTTCTCCTCCGTCGTCTGGAAGAAGATGTTGTCGCTCGTCCGTACGACCGTGCCCTTGGGGATGCGGATCTCAGAGGTCGTGAGGTTCGTGAAGCGCTCGAGCCCAACCGCTTTGGACTCCTCCGTCCGCGAGCCCGTCGCCGGACCGCTGATCCTTCCGTTGATCGGGGCCGTGAGCGTCTGTGCCGCGATGTCGCCGCCCGGCCCGGCGCGGAGGTCGAACTCGACGGGCCCGAGCGGCGACGTCGCGGGCGCCACGACGACGGTCGCGTACGGCGCGACCACCGCGAGGAGGATCGCGCCGGCGGCGAAGAGGCTGGACGCGACGGCGAGGGTGCGGCGGAGCGAGACTCGCGGGCGCGGGCCCTCCGACGCGATCGTCGCGAGGGCCACGCGCCGCGCCTCGGTGAGCCGCTCCGTCGGATCGAGCTCGCGCCGCTCCAGCGCGGCGAGGCCGGCGAAGGCCGGGATGTGCACGGACGCGGCGAGCGAGCGCGCGCGGGCGTCGGAGCTCACGACCATGAGCCGTCGCCGGCCGGCACGCCGCCGGAGGACCTCGAAGAAGACCGGGTTGCGCACGAGCGGCGCGCCGGCCGGCACGACGAGGACGATGTCCGCGCTCGCGTCCGCGTCGTCGATGCGACGGGCCGCGTCGAGGACGGTCGCGCCCGCGTCGAGGTCGATCACGGTGCGGCTGAGCTGCGCCGTCGCCGTCACGCGTAGGCCCCCGCGCCGAGCGCCGCGGCCCCGACCGCCACCAGGTCGTCCGTCCCCACCGGGACGTCGGCGAAGACCCGGCCCACGCTCCCCATCGCGAGCGGACCGATCCGCACCGGGCCGCCACGGGCCCCGCCGACGACCTCCGCGAGGCTCGTCGCGAGGGGCTGCAGGGCGTCCGGGACACCGATGAAGAGCCAGCGCTCCGGCAGCGGGCCGTCGTACCCGGCGAGCGGGGTCGCGACGCATTCGGCCCAGACGCGAGCGTCCGGCGCGAGCGTATCGCCACGCGCGGCGAACGCGCCGCGACCGAGCCCGAACGCGCGCGTGCCGACCACGCGGCTGTCGCGGATGATCGCGAGGGACGTGACGTCCGCGCCGAGCCGCACCACGCCGGCGTCGGTCGTCCCGGACTCCACGACGAGCCGCGCGAGCGCGTAGCTCCCCGACACCGTCGTCGCGCGGCGCCGCGCGTCGGCGACGGCCGCGAGCGCCGCGCCCGAGAGCACGAGCGGCGCGACGGACACGTCGGTATGCACCTCGACCGCCCGCCCGCGGTAGCCCACGAGCGAGGCGAGCGGCCGGCCGTCGAGCGAGAGCGCCGCGACCTCATCCCGCAGCCGCGCGGTCGCGACGCCGCGCAAGGCCGGGTCGTCCTCCACCGCGGCGCGCGCGTGCGCGGCGGCCGCCTCGTGCGCCTCACGCATCGCGCGAAGCATCTCCGCGGAGACGATCGCCGACGTCGAGTTCGCTCGCTCGAACGTCGTCCGCACGTGGAACGTGCGGACGTCGTCGCCGTCGAGCGCGACGATCGCGCGCTCCGCGGCGCCGGAGCGCTCGGCGGCGGCGAACGCCGTCGCGAGCGCCGCCCCGACCGCGGCACGATCGGTGACGAGCCCGCCGGTCACCGCATCGGGCGCGAGCCCGGTCTCGCCGCGACCGATCACGCGCAGGCGGCCCTCGTCCGCACGGACGACGACCACGCGTGCGACCCCCGCGGCGATCTCGATCCCAGCGATCGCAGGCCCTCTGGGGGCCGCGCCCCCGCGAGGACTAGCCACGTCTCCCGTTCAATCGGTCGACCACGGCGCTCCGCGCCGCGGCGATGGCCTCGCCGAGGCGCGCGGCGTTCTTGCCACCCGCCGACGCGCTCTCGGGCCGGCCACCGCCCCGACCCTCGATGATGTGCGCGACCGTCTTGATGACCTTGTCGGCATCGACGGTGGCCACCAGGTCCCGCGACACGGTCACCAGGAGCGCCGGCTTCCCCGCGCGCGCGCCGCCCAGGACGACGACGCCACGGCCGAGCGATCCCCGCAGACGATCGGAGAGCGCCCGCAGCTGTGTGAGATCCGCGTCGCCCACGTCGGCGGCGACGATCTGGGCCCCGTCGAGCGCTTCGGCCTTGGCGAGCAGCGACGACGCCGCGGCCTCCACGCCGGACCGCTGAACGCTCGCGAGGTCCTTTTCCAGCCGATCCCGCTGCTCCAGGAGCTGGGTCACCGCTTCGGGCAGCCTCGTCGGCGGGGCGCGGAGCGCGGCCGCGGCGCGGTTCGTGCGCTCGCGCAGCTCCCGGATCTCGCGGAGCGCGCCGACGCCGGTCACCGCCTCGAGACGCCGCACGCCGGCGCCGATCGACTCCTCCTTCGTGATGAGAAAGATCCCGATGTCCCCGGTGCAGTGGCAATGCGTGCCACCGCAGAGCTCGCGGCTCGTCGATCCCGCCTCCACGACGCGTACCTCGTTGTCGTACTTCTCCCCGAAGAGCGCGATCGCCCCGGAGGCGAGCGCCTCTTTGAGCGGCATCGTCTGGGCGTGGACGTCCTCGTTGGAGAGGATGGCGTCGTTCACCTCGTCCTCGACACGCTGCAGCTCCTCCGGCGAGAGCGCGCGGTTGAACGTGAAGTCGAACCGGAGGTTCGGGGCGTGCACGAGCGACCCCGCCTGATGCACGTCCTCGCCGAAGAGCCGGCGCAGCGTCGCGTGGAGCAGGTGCGTCGCGGTGTGGTTGCGCATCGTGTCGCGGCGCAGGTCGGCGTCCACGGCGGCGTGGGCCCTCGCGCCCGCGCGCAAGACGCCGTCGACGACCTTCGTGCTCATGACGATCACGCCCGGCGCGGCGGTCTGCGTGTCCGCGACGAGCGCCCTGCCCTCGTCGGTCGTGATCGTGCCCCGGTCGCCGACCTGGCCCCCGCCCTCCGGATAGAACGGCGTCCGGTCGAGCACGATCTCGACGTCGGTGCCCTCCGTGGCGTCGGTCAACGGCTCGCCGCCGACGACGAGCGAGAGGATCTTCGCGTCGGTCTCGAGCTCGCCGTAGCCCGTGAACTGGCTCCGCAGCCCCCGCTTCTCGCGGAGGTTCGCGTAGAGCTGCCCAAAGCGCATGACGTCCTGGCTGAACTTCGCCGTCGCGCGCGACCGGCTCCGCTGCGCGTCGAGCAGCCGGCGGAAGCCAGGCTCGTCGATGGTGAGCCCCGCTCCGGCGGCGATCTCGCGCGTCATCTCGAGCGGGAAGCCGAACGTGTCGTAGAGCCGGAACGTCGTATCGCCGTCGATCCACGTGTAACCGGCGCCCTTCGCGGCCTCGATCGCGCCGTTGAGCTGCTCGAGCCCGGTGGTGAGCGTGCGCTCGAACTTCGCTTCCTCCTCGCGGAGGGTCTCGGGGATGCGGTCGCGCGCCCGCGTGAGCTCCGGGTAGTGCTGCTGCATGTGCTTCACGACCTCGGACCCGATCGCCGCGAGCGCGCCCGCCTTGAGGCCGAGGCGGCGCGCATGGAGCTCGGCGCGCCGGATGAGGCGGCGCAGGACGTACCCGCGCCACTCGTTGCTCGGCTGGATCCCGTCCGCGACGAGGAACGCGGCCGCCCGCCCATGCTCGACGACGATGCGGATCGAACGGTCGGCGTCCGGGTCGTCGCCGTAACGCTTCCCGGAGAGCGTCTCTACCTTCTTCACGAGCGGCTGGAAGAGATCGGTCTTGAACGTGTCGGGGATCGTCTTCTGCAGCACCTGCGCGAGCCGCTCGAGGCCCACGCCGGTGTCGATGTTCCGCTTGGGGAGTGGGTCGAGGGTGCCGTCCGCCTTGCGGTCGTACTGCTGGAAGACGAAGTTCCAGATCTCGATCCAGCGCCCGCAGTTCTCCGCCGGCGAGCACTCGTGCTCGCCGACCCCGGCCTGCGGTCCGCGATCGATGAACACCTCGCTGCACGGGCCGCACAGCCCGGTGGGACCCGGTGACCAGAAGTTGGTCTCGTCGCCCTTGGTGATGTCCCCGAGCCGGTACACGCGCTCGGGCGGGAGCAGCGCGAGCTCCTTCGTCCAGATGTCGAACGCCTCGTCGTCGTCCTTGTAGATCGTGGCGACGAGCGAGCTCGGATCGAAGCCGAAGCGGTCGACGAGCAGCTCCCAGCCCCACCCGATGGCTTCCTTCTTCCAGTAGTCGCCGATGGCGAAGTTGCCGAGCATCTCGAAGAACGTCTGATGCCAGGTGTCGCCGCCGACCTCGTCGATGTCCGAGGTGCGGAAGATCTTCTGGATGCTGACGATCCGCTTCGCCGGCGGCTGCTTCTTGCCCAGGAAGTACGGCACGAGCGGCTGCATGCCCGCGCTGGTGAAGAAGACCGAGGGATCGTCTTTCAGGACGAGGGGCGCGCTGGGCAGCCGGTGATGGCCCTTCTCCTCGAAGAAGGTGATGAACCGCTCGCGTATGGTCGCGCTGTCTATGTACGCCCTCCTTGCGGGGGGTTCCCGGGGGGCTCGCCCCCCGGGCCGCAGCCCCCCGACGTGCTAAACGAAAACGCGGGTCGCCGTCCTCGGCTCCCCGCGTTCCCCTCGTGGTGAAAAGTCTAGCGTCAGGACCGCGTGGTGCCGCCTCCGCTGTCGCGCGATGCTGCGGACTTCCCGCCGCTCTGGTCCCACTGCCGCTTCGCCTCGTCGACGAGCTCGCGACCCTTCACGGTCGCGTCGTCGGCGAGCTTCTGCGCGATCTTCTGCAGGTCGTCGGCACGGCGCTTCAGCTCTTCGCTGCGCGCCTTGAGCTCCTCCCGGGTGAGATCCCCGGCCTTCGGCGCGTAGAGGAGCGCGAGCACGGCGCCCGCAAGCAGCCCAACAAGGAAACCCATCTGTCGCTCACTCCCTGGTCGAGGGGCCTCTGCCCCTCGCACCCCGATTCGTCGGATTTGCACCTCGACCTTACCGCTTCGCGGGCGCTTCCGCGACGGCCACCGCCAGCGACGCCAGCGCCGCGGCCGCACTGGCGAGCAAAAGCTGCGTGTCTCCGAGCAGACCGGCCGTCCAGCCCGCCAGCTCGCCAAGGGCCTGCGCGCAGGCGACCGCGGCGACGGCGAGCACCCAGGCCTGTGCGAGCGCCCTGGGCCGCCCGGCGAGCGCCCGGACCGCCGCGGGGACGCCGATCGCGACGAGCCCCAGCGTCACCACCGCGGGCGGCACTCAGGCGCCTCGGCTCGGCGAGGCGAAGAGCGTGAGCGCGCCCAGCGAGCCGGCACGCTCCGGGACGACGTCGCCGAGCGGCATCCGCGCGACCGCGGCGAGGGCGAAGAGCGGCAGCAGGAAGAAATAGGAGAAGAGGCTGCGCCAGCCGAAGAAGAGCGGGACCACGGCGACGACCGCGCCCAGCTCGGGGTTCGTCCGGCGCAGCCGCCACGCCGCGACGAGGCAGACCGCGTACGCCCCCACCTCGAGGGCGGTGTACGCGACGGGCGGGAGGAGCGGGAGGCCGCCGCTCGTCGCGAGGAACACGAGGCCGGCGCCTCGCGGGAACATCGGCTCGACCACCGGCGTGAGCACGCCGAGGAGCCACGACCGCCAGTCCCAGAGAACGAACGGCAGGTTCGTCGCCGCGAAGACGGCGCAGGCGATCAGAAGGCGGCGCCCGCCCTCGCGCCAGCCGCGATCGCTGACCACCGTGATCAGGTAGAACGGCGCGACGAGCCACGCCACCTGCTTCGTTGCGATGGCCGCACCGAGCGCGAGGGCGCTCCAGCGCCGCTCGCGCCACAGCCACGCCGCGACGAGCGGGAGCGCGTACAGCAGATCGGCGCTCCCGCCGACGGTGAACGCGACGATCGACGCCGCGCCCAAGAGCCCCGTGAGCACGAAGGGGCGTAGCCCGCCTGGCGCGCGCGCGAGGACAAGCCCCATTGCGGCGACGAGGCACGCGACGTACAGGTAGTTCGTGTCCCAGCCGAGGATCGCGAACGGCACGAGGGGGATGATCGAGAGCGCCGGGTACGACGGACGCCAGACGAACTCCTCGTTCGTCCCCTGCCCCGACGAGCGGACGGCCCACGCGGCGTCGAGCTCGTCGTCGGTCGGATAGATCACGTCGCCGGCGAAGAGGCCGCGGCGGAGCGGGGTGGTGCGGTCGGGTCCGATCTGCAGCCGGCCGTAGCACGCGAAGAGGTCGAGGTCGCGGTACGGATCGCGCCCGTCGACGAGCAGGCGCGCCGCGCATTCGTTCAACGCGATCGCATCGTTGTGGTACGGCGTCCAGTCGAACGACTTCTGCCGCGGGAGGTCCCAGAACCAGCTCATGCCCACGAGCGCCATGAGCGACACGAAGCCCCACGCCGCGCGGTGCCAGCCGATCCGCCGCGCCGAGGTCGCCGCATCACCGCGGCCGGTGCCGGTCACGGCCGCGACGAGCATCGCGAGGGCCGCGCCGACGGCGACGACGACCCACGTCGCCCCGGGCCGTGCCGGATCCGTCTGGACGATCGAGTTCACGAGCCCCGCGTAGTAGAGCGTCGCGCCCGCGATGGCGATGGCGGCGATGCGGGCGAGGGCGCGCATCAGTCGCGGGGGGCGGTGCCCCCCGCGATTCGGCGAACCGTTCCGCCTCCGATCACGTCGTCCCCCTCGTAGAACACCGCGGCCTGGCCAGGCGCCACGAGCGCCGGCCGGTCGAGCGTGAGGATCGCTTCGTCACCGTGCACCACGACGCGCGCGGCAAGGGGCGTGCCGCGATAGCGGAGCACGACGGTCGTCGCGAACTCGGTCGCGGGGGGCGCGTCCGCCACGAACCGCACCTCGCCGAGCGCGTACGTCGTCATCACGATCTCCTCGCGCGTCCCGACGACCGCCGCGTTCCGCTCCGGCTCGAGGCGCAGCACGTATAGCCGTTCGCCGGTCGCGACCCCGACGCCGGACCGCTGCCCGACCGTGAGCGCGCCGACACCCGCGTGCACGCCGACGGCCGCGCCGTCGAGACGCTCGACCGGCCCGGGCACGAACGCGTTCGGGGCGCGGTCGCGCACGAGGTCACGGTAGTCACCGGGGACGAAGCAGATGTCCATGCTCTCGGCTTTCGCCGCGTTCGGCAGGCCGAAGCGAGTCGCAAGCTCGCGGGTCTCGGCCTTGTCGCGGAGCTCGCCTATAGGGAGCTCGATCCGGCGCAGCTCGCGCTGACCGAGCATATAGAGCGCGTACGACTGGTCCTTGGCGCTGTCGCGCGCGCGACGCAGATGCCGGCGGCCGTCAGCGCCGGTCGTCACACGGGCGTAGTGCCCGGTCGCCAGACGTGCTCCGCCGAACTTCGCGACGACGTCACGCAGGAGCGCTTCGAATTTCACGTGCGCGTTGCACGAGACACACGGGTTGGGGGTCTCGCCCGACGCGTAGGCGTCGACGAAACGGTCGACGACCTGCCGGCCAAAGACGTCGGCGTAGTCGAGGGCGTAGAACGGGATGCCCACGTGCGCCGCCGCGCGCCGCGCGTCTTCGCCCGCCTCGTCCGTCCCGCAGCAGCGCGGCGCGTTCGCGTCGGTGCCTTTTGGGACGAGGCGCATCCACACGCCCACCACGTCCTCGCCGCGCTCTTTGAGGAGCGCCGCCGTGAGCGAAGAGTCGACCCCGCCGCTCATCGCCACGAAGATGCGCCCGCTCATCGGATCGTCAGCTTCTTCCGCTCGACCGTGGCCTCGGCCAAAGCGGTGACGTGCGCGTCGATAAGAGCGCTCCGCAGCGCGCCTATCGCTGTGAGGATGCAGCGCTCGCTCGCCGGGTCGACGTGCGCTTGCGCCTCGAGCGTCCGCAAGAGATCCGTCGCGCTGATCTGCGCGGCCTCGTCAGCGCTCCGGTGCACCGCGAGGCCCGAGAGCGCCGCCACCGCACGACGTGCTGTCTCGCAGCCGCTGATGCGGCCGGACCTCACGATCGCGCTGCTCACCGCTGGCAAGGGCTGCTGTGCGATCGGCTGATTGACGCGCGCGTCGAGCCAGGCGACGCGGCCATCTCGCAGCTCGATGCCGACGTAGATGCGACAGCCGTCCAGGGGATTCGCGTCGCTGCCGCTCCCCCTGGTCACACCGTCACCGTCGCCGCGCTCCGGAGCCTCTCGACGACGCCCGGAAGGGTCGCGAGGAACGCCTCGACGTCCGCCTCCGTCGTGGCACGGCCCACCGTCACGCGGAGCGAGCCTTTCGCGAGCTCGCGATCGCGGCCGAGCGCGAGGATCACGTACGACGGCTCCGTCTCACCCGATGTGCACGCGGACCCGCTCGAAACCGCGAACCCTTCGAGGTCGAGCGCGACGATCAGGGACTCGCCCTCGACCCCGGCGATGCAGAAATTCGCGTTGTTCGGCAGCCGTTCGGTCCGGTGTCCGTTGAGGACGGCATCCGGCACCCCCCCGAGCACGCCGTCGATGATCCGGTCGCGGAGCTTCGCCTGCCGAGCGGACTCCGTCCCGCGCCGAGCCGCCGCGAGGCGCATGGCCGCTCCGAGTCCGACGATCCCGGCGACGTTCTCGGTCCCGGTGCGCCGGCCCTTCTCCTGACCGCCCCCCGTCTGCATCGTCGCGACCGGCGTCCCGCGGCGGACGTACAGGGCGCCCACGCCCTTGGGCCCGTAGAACTTGTGCGCGTTGATCGACACGAGGTCGACGGCGATGCGCCGCACGTCGAAGTCGAGCGCGCCGACGGTCTGCACCGCGTCGGTGTGGAACGGCACGCCGCGCTCGCGGCAGATCGGTCCGATCTCCCCGATCGGCTCGATCGTGCCGATCTCGTTGTTCGCATGCATGATCGACACGAGGCCGGTGCGCTCGTCGATCTCGCGCGCGACGTCGGCGGGATCGACGCGGCCCTCGCCGTCGACACCGACCACGCTCACCCGGACATGCGCGTGCCGCTCGAGGTCGTGCGCCGTATCGAGCACCGCGTGGTGCTCGATCGCGCTCACGACGAGGCCGTTCTTTTCGTCGCCCCGGCGAGCCTTGAGGGCACCGCGGAGCGCGAGGTTATCCGCCTCGGTGCCACCGCTCGTGAACACGATCTCCGCCGGCTCCGCGCCGATCGCGGCGGCGACCTCCACGCGGGCCTGGTCGACGAGAGCGCGAGCGGCGCGACCCTCGGCGTAGATGCTCGAGGGGTTCCCGTGGCTCTCGCGGAGGACGCGAGCCATCGCCTCCGCGACCTCGGGGTCGACCGGAGTGGTCGCGGCGTGATCGAGATAGACGCGCTTCACGGATAGAGTCTAGGTCGGTGAGCGCGCGGGAACGGCCCGTCATCACGCTCCGTACCGCGCGCCGCCTGGCGGTGCGCGCGCAGGGCCTCGACCGCGTTCCGAAGCGCGCCGACGCGAGCGCGATCCACCGCACGGTACAGCGCATCCGGTGGCTGCAGCTCGACCCGACCAGCGCGGTCGCGCCCAGCCACCTCCTCGTCCTCTGGAGCCGGCTCGGCCGCTACGACGTCGCGACGCTCGAGCGGGCGATCTGGAAGGAGCATCGCCTCTTCGAGCACCGGGCGTTCATCTATCCGACAGCGGACCTGCCGCTCTACCGCCACGGCATGCGCACGTACCTGCACCGCCCGACCCCGTGGACGGCTCGCGCCCGGACGTGGGTCGCCGCCAACCCCGCGCTCCGCCGCCACGTCATCGACCGCCTCCGGCGGGACGGGCCGCTCCCGACGAGCGCGTTCGAAGACCGGTCGGTGATCGGCTGGCATTCGTCCGGCTGGACGCACGAGCGCAACCCGAGCCAGATGCTCGAGATCCTTTCCGGCACCGGCCGCGTCCTGGTCGCGGGACGAGCGAAGGGCCAGCGTCTCTGGGACCTCGCCGAGCGCGTCCTGCCGGCCACGGCGCTCGACACCCGCGCCGAGACCGGTCCTCTCGCCGCGAACGCGGCGGCGGAGGCGCTCCGGGCCCTGGGCATCGCGACGCGCGACCAGATCCGCGACGTCGTCACGTATTGGATGCGGCGGGATCTCGACGCCACGCTCGCGGCGCTCGTTCAGGCCGGGCGGATCAGCGAGGTCGAGGTCCGCGGCGAGGACGGACCGCTGCCGGGCCAGTGGTTCATCCGCGTCGCGGACCTGCGCACCGCGCGCGCGGTCGATAGACGGTGGCGCGGACGCACGACGCTGCTCTCGCCGTTCGACAACCTCATCCGCGACCGGGTGCGGACGCAGGCGCTCTTCGGGATGCGCGTCGTTCTCGAGATCTACACGCCCGAGGCCAAGCGCCGCTGGGGCTACTTCGTCATGCCCGTGCTGCGCGGCGACGCGCTCGTCGGGCGCGTCGACCCGCGCTTCGATCGAGCGCGCGGCGTGCTCGAGGTCCGCGCGCTCCACCTCGAGCCGGGCGTGCGTCTCGACCCGGCGTTCCGGCGCGACCTCACCGCCGCGCTGAGGGATCTCGCGCGGTTCCTCGGCGGCACCCTCCGCACGCCCCTCCCCGCGCCGCGTTAACCGGCGAGCTCCTCCCACACCGCGAGCGAGAGCTGCGCGAGCGCGCGGTCGTCGTCGACGTTGTCGCGCACGAGCTCTCGGGCGAAGATCGCGACCGCGTACGCGCCGTTCGGCGCGTACACCACGCCGACGTCGTTGCGGACCCGGCGGTACGACCCGGTCTTGTGCGCGACGACGGTGCCCTTCGGCAACAGGCCGGGGAGGCGCGTCCCGCTCTGGATGCGCTCCATGAGCGCGAGGATGGCGTCGCACGACGGCGGATCGAGGATCTCCTTGCGCGCGAGCAGCTCGAGCAGGCGGCACATGTCGCGCGGCGAGCTGCGATCGGCCTGCGCCGGGATCACCGAGCGCCCGCCGGTGCCGTGGGACGCGCGGAGCTTCGCGCGCAGCTCGTCGTACCCGCCTGGCTTGGAGTGGTCCATGTCGACGAGCTCCATGAGCATCTCGCGAATCCCGAAAGGGATGCGGATGCTGCGCAAGCCGTAGCGGCCCATCGCGGCCTCGACGCGTCCCTTCCCGACACGCTCGAGCAGCAGGTCGGTCGCGGTGTTGTCGCTCACCGACATCATGAGGACCGCGAGGTCGCGCACCGTCGGGTCAAGCCCGGCGTCGAGGTACTGCAGGACGCCGGACCCGGCGACGCGAGTGCCCGCGTCGTAGCGCACCCGCTCGGTGAGATCGAGCCGTCCCGCGAGCGATTCCTCGTACATCGTCACGAGGAGCGGCAGCTTGATGACCGAGGCCGTCGGGAACAGCTCGTCCTCGCGGACCCCGATGTGTCTCCTGGTCGTCAGGTGCGTCGCCGAGACGCCGACGATGCCGATGTCGCGAGCGAGCGAGTCGAGCCGCCGCGCGGACGCGTCGATCAGGCGCGCTTCTCCGGCTGCGCGACCACGCGCAGGCCGAGCTCGTCGAGCAGCTTCGCGTCGACGGCCGCCGGCGCATCGAGGAGCGGGTCGTATCCGGTCTGCGTCTTGGGGAACGACTGCACCTCGCGGATGTTCTCGGTGCCCGCGAGGGTCATGCAGAGCCGGTCGACCCCCGCCCCGACGCCGCCGCTCGGCGGCGCGCCGTACTCGAGCGCGTCGAGCAGCGCGCCGAAGCGCGTCGCGGCGTCCTCCTTCGAGACCCCGAGCTGCGCGAAGACGCGCTCCTGGACGGCGCGCTGATAGATACGGACGCTCCCGCCAAAGATCTCCTTCCCGTCGATCACGAAGTCGTACTGCTTCGACTTCGCCTTCTCCGGATCGGTATCCAGGAGCGCGATGTCCTGCTCCGTCAAGGGTGCGCAGAACGGGTTGTGCGAGAACGTCCACCCGCCCTCGGGGGTGCGCTCGACGAGCGGGAAGTCCGTGATCCAGAGGGCGTAGTGCTTGGCCGTGTCGGCAAGCCCGAGCTCCGGGCCGAGCCGCTCGCGAACGACGCCGAGGGACACGCTCGCCGTGTGGTACGTGTCGGCCACCGCGAGTGCGAGATCACCGTCCCCGGCTTTCGTGGCGGCGCGGATCGCGGCGATCTCGCCAGGGGTGAAGAACTTCGCGACCGGCGAGCGCACCTCGGTGCCCGCGAACGCGAACGAGACCAATCCCTTCGCTCCTTTCGTCTTTGCGAGAGCCTGCCAGCCGTCGATGTCCTTCCGCGTCGCGTCCGCCTTGCCGGGTACGACGAGGCCGCGCACGGCGCCCCCTGAATCGATGACCGAACGGAAGGCGTTGAAGCCCGTGCTCCGGAGCGCGTCGGTGAGGTCGACGAGCTCGATCGCGAAGCGCAGGTCGGGCCGGTCGATCCCAAAGCGGCGGATCGCCTCTTCGTAGGTCATCCGCGGCACCGGCGTTTTCGCCAGCGGCTTGCGCGCGAACATCCGGAAGATCTCGGTGTAGAGACCCTCGAGCGTCGCCATGACGTCTTCCCGATCGACGAAGCTCATCTCGAGGTCGAGCTGCGTGTGCTCGTACACGCGGTCGGCGCGCGGGTCCTCGTCGCGGTAGCAATGGGCGATCTGGAAGTACTTGTCGAGGCCGCCGACCATCAGGATCTGCTTGTATTGCTGCGGGGACTGCGGCAGCGCCCAGAACCTCCCGGGGTAGTAGCGGGACGGCACGATGAAGTCGCGCGCGCCGGTCGGGTCGGAGCGGATCAGCGTTGGCGTCTCGATCTCCCAGAAGCCGCGCTCGATGAGATGTCGGCGGATGTACGCGACGACCTCGTGGCGCAGGCGCATGAGGTCCTTCGACCGCTCCCGCCGCAGATCGACGTAGCGGTATTTCCAGCGGAGGTTCTCGTCGACCTCGGTCTCCTCGTTCACGTAGAACGGCGGCGTCTTCGATGCGTTGAGGACCGTCACCTCCGTCGCGACGACCTCGACCTCGCCCGTGGCCAGCCTCGGATTCTTCGTCCCTTCGGGCCGCGCCCGCACCGTCCCGCGGACCCGCAGCACCCACTCGTTGCGGGCGTCGCCGAGAGCTGCGTGCGCCGCGGCGTTCTCTTTTTCGTGCGCGACGACCTGCGTCAGGCCATAGCGGTCGCGCAGGTCGATGAACGTGAGCTGGCCATGATCGCGCCGCCGGTGGACCCAGCCGCAAAGCGTGACCTCCTTGCCCGCGAGCGACGCGCTCGCCTCCCCGCAGGTGTGCGTGCGCAGCATCTATTCCTTCTCACCGTCTCCCAGGTACGGGCCCTCGCCGGCCGCGCCGGGCTCGTGCTCGTCCGGGTTCGGGCCGGACTCCAGGCGCGGCTTGGGGCGCTTGGGCACGTGGCGGCCGACCTCGACCACGACCGCGGCGAGCCGCGTGACGCGCTGCACCTTCTTGGCGAGGTCGCGCACGATCACGTTCCCCCCGCGCGCCTCGGGCGTGCCTCGGATGACCGCGACCTTCGCGCCGTGCTTCACCGCGCTCTCGAGCTGGCGCTCGAGCGAGCGAGTCGAGTAATCGATCGCCACGCTGAAGCCCGCCTCGCGGAGTGGCCCCGCGAGCTGAAGGCGGTCGGCGCCGTCGTCGGACTGCGCCGAGAGGACGTAGACGTCCGCGCGAGGCTCCTCGGCCACGGCCACCCCCTGCTCCTTGAGCGCGTAGTACAGGACATCGACCCCGCCCGCGATACCCACCCCGGCCGTGTCCGGGCCGCCCATCGTCCGCACGAGCCCGTCATAGCGGCCGCCCCCGGCGACGGCGATCTCGCCCGCCTTCGTGAACGCCGGGTTCGTGAGGTGGCACTCGAAGACCGTGCGGGTGTAGTAGTCGAACCCTCGGGCGAGGCGCTCGTCGACCTCGTAGGCCACACCGAGCCGGTCGAGCCCGTCGACGACCGCGGCGAAATGCGTCTTGTCCGCGTCGCTCACGAGATCCCGGAGCTTCGGCGCTCCCTGCGCGATCTTGCGGTCGTTCGGGTTCTTGCAGTCGAAGATCCGCAGCACGTTCGAGTCGAGCCGCGCCTTGCAGTCGTCGTCGAGCTCCGCGCGGTACCGCTCGAAGTATTCCTTGAGAGCCTGGCGGATCTTCGGCTGGGCGGCGGTCTCGCCGACCGTGTTCACCTTGAGCGTGTACTCGGTGAGCCCGACCTCGGCGAGCAGGGCCGCGGTGAACTCGATCTGCTCGAGGTCCGCCCCCGGCTCGGCCGCGCCGTAGCATTCGAGGCCCCATTGCCAGAACTGCCGATAGCGCAGGAGCTGCGGCCGCTGCCCGCGGAACATCGGCTCGAAGTAGAAGAAGCGCTGGGGCTGCGGGGAGCGGTGCAGCCCGTGCTCGAGGTAGGCGCGCGTGACGGCGGCCGTGCCCTCCGGCCGCAGCACGAGCCCCCCGGCACCGTGCAGCGACACCTCGAGCATCTCCTTGGTGGCGACGTCGCTCGTCTCGCCGACGGCCCGCAGGAACACCTGCGCGTCCTCGACGATCGGCGTGCCCAGTCGCGGGTAACCGTACCGGAGAGCACGCGCCTGTATGACGGCCTGGAGAGCGTCGAAGGCGGCCGCCTCCGCGGGAAGCAGGTCCCGCATCCCGCGCGGGGCCTGGTAGGTGGGCATGGGACGCTGACGATAGCGTCGGGGGTCCGAGGGGGCAGCGCCCCCTCGATCACCGCTATCGTCATCGCATGAACCGTCGCTCGTTCCTCGCGACCCTTGCGACGTCCTGCGTGGCCGTCGCCTGCGGCGGGAGCGCGGCGCCGACAGGAGGTACCGCCACGAAGTCACCGAGTCCGAGCCCCACACCCGGCCCCGCCGCGAACAAGGCGACCGTCGAGCTCGCGAAGGGCGGCTCGTTCACGTTCACGCTGCGGCCCGACAAGGCGCCGCAGACCGTCGCGCGCTTCGCGCAGAAGTCGCGCGCCAGCTTCTACGACAACCTCACGTTCCATCGGGTCGAAGACTGGGTCGTCCAGGGCGGCGACCCGCTCGGCAACGGGACCGGGGGCGGCAAGGTGCCCTCGGAGTACAACGACCTGCCGTTCGTCCTCGGCGCCGTCGGGATCGCGCGCGGTCAGGACCCCGCGATCAACAACGATTCGCAGTGGTTCGTCGTGAAGAAGGACTCGTCGTTCTTGAACAACCAGTACACGAACTTCGGGCTCGTGACCGCCGGGATGGACGTGATCATGGGCATCAAGATCGGCGACCGCATCAAGTCGATCAAGATCGAGTGACCGAGGGCGGCCCGCCGCTGACGACGCGCGGCTCGCTCGCCATCGTCGGCGCGTTCGCCTCGTTCGTCGCGCTCGCGCTGCCGCTCGACCGCGCGACCACTCCCGAGCAGCAGCTGCTCCTCTCGTTCGCGGCATGGACCTTCCTCGCGATCGCGCTCGCGCTTCAGCCGGCCGCGATCCGCGCGCAGGTCCTCGCCCTCGTCGCGCTCGCCACCGTGCTCGAGTGCGTCGGCTCGCTCCTCTGGGGCGCGTACGCGTACCGCCTCGGCAACCTTCCGCTCTACGTCCCTGCGGGCCATGGCCTCTTCTACCTGTCCGCGCTCCGCGCGGCGTCGCTGCCGTTCCTCGCGCGCCACTCGCGCGTGGTCGTCGTGACGGTGACCATGGGCGCGACGGCCTGGATGCTTCGCGGGCTCGTCGCCGGGCCGCTGCCCGACCTGCTCGGCTTCGTCACCTGGGCGATCTTCGTCCGCTTCATCGTCCGCGGCCGTTACCCGCTGCTCTACGCCGTGAGCTTTGCCATGACGACCGCCCTCGAGCTCTACGGCACCGCGCTCGGCATCTGGCGCTGGGCGCCGGTCCTGCCCGGGCTCATGCTCCCCGCCGGCAACCCGCCCACCGGCATCGGCGCGGGCTACGCGGCGATGGACGCGCTCACGCGACGGCTCGTCGCACGCGCGCGAGCGGCACGGCGCGCGCCGACGACCGCAGATACAGCGGATGGCGTGGCGCGCCCGCTCGCGTCACTCCAAGACAGCGCAGCCGTCGACTGAGGCGGCGCGCGAGCTCAGTGCCCCGCGAGCCGACCGCGGGATCAGCGCCCCAGGCGGCGACGACCAGCGACGCGCGGCCCGCGGCCCGCGCCAGGTGCGCGACGTTCTCCGGACCGACGGGGTCGCGCGTGTACCGCAGGCGGCGGGGGTCCGTCGCACGGAGCGCGAACAGGTTCACGACCTCGATCCCGCCGTAGCCCCAGCGCCGGGCGAAGCCGATGCAGCGGCGGATCGTCGGGTCGTCGCGCCGCGCGTCGGCCGTCGAGGGATTGAGCATCACGAACGCGACGACCGGCAGGGAGCGCTCCCAGCGCCGCCAGAGCCGATAGCGGTACCGACCATCGCGGCTGAAGACCGCGCCCCCGGTCACGCGAGGAAGCCTCGCGCGATCTGCACCCAGAGCTCGGTCGAGAGGCGCAGCGACTCCTGGTCGACGTGCTCGTCGTTGCCGTGGAACATGCTGAAGAGCTTGTCGAACGGGATTCGTTCGCTCATGAGCCCGAACCCGTACCCGACCACCCCCTCCGGCCGTAGGAAGCGCGCGTCGGTCGCCGCCGGGAAGATGTAGGGGACGAGCCGCGCGTCCGGCACGAGCTTCGCGGAGACCTGGGCGATGACCTCGTAGAGCGGCGTGTTCGTCGGCGAGACGGTCGCCGCGCGGTCGATCTCGCGGACGATCTCGCACTCGCGCCAGAGGTCTCCGATCGCGTGCGCGAGCATCCGGTGCACGTCGTCCCGCGACTCTCCGGGCAGCTTGCGGATGTCCACCTGGATCTCCGCGGTGTCCGCGATGACGTTGATCTTCACGCCGCCGTGCAGCACCGTAGGCGCGATCGTCGTGTGGGTACAGCCGTGGATGAAGCGCGCGATCCCGACCGGCAGCGTCGGAAGCACACGCTCGAGCACGCGCGCGCTCGTGAGTGCGCGCCGCGCCGGCCAGGAGAGCCCGGCGCCCTCCACGAAGAGTCGCCACACCTCGTGGATCCGCGCCGGGGGCCGGAAGATCGCAAGCCGGTGGACGATCTCTGCCGCCTTGACGACGGCGTTGTCCGTGCCGTAGGGCATCGACGCGTGCGCTGGCGAGCCCTTCACGCGAAGCAGGAGCCCCGCGCCGCCCTTCTCCGCGACCATGATCGGCAGTCGCGGCCCGCCGCGACCGAACGGCAGGCGCGCGCCGCCCATCTCCGTGATCACGTAGTCGGTCTTGATCGCGTCCGGCTCGTGCGCGACGAGCCACTCCACGCCGTACACGCCGGCCGCCTCCTCGTCGGCGACCGCGGCGTACACGAGCGTCCCGCGCGGCCGGAAACCGCTCGCCAGCAGCCGTCGCAGCGCGACGGCCATGGAAGCGGTGAGATTCAGCATGTCCACGGCGCCGCGTCCCCAGACGACGCCGTCCTCGAGCGTCGCCGCGAACGGATCGTGCGTCCACCCGTCCGGGTTCACCGGCACCACGTCGGTATGTCCCATGAGGAGCAGGCTCGGCGCCTTCGGGTCGCTCCCCTCGAGCCGCACGACCAGGCTTTCGCGGCCGGGCAGCGCGGCGAACCGGCGCAGCGTGACGCCCGGCGCGTGGAGGTAGTCCTCGAGAAGATCCGCGCTGCGGGACTCGTGGCCGGACTCGGGCGTCCCGTCGTTCACGCATTCGTTGCGGATGAGCCGCTGGAGAAGGTCGGTGACCTCGGCGGTGGGATCGGCGGCCACCATCACGCGGCCGCGGTCACTCCTGCACGCCGCCTTTCGTCATCGGGAGCGGATCGAGGATGCGTCGCAGGTCCGCCTCCGGCATGACCTTCTCCTCGAGCGCGACGTCGAGGAGCGAGCGCCGCTCCCCGAGGGCGCGCTTCGCGAGCGCGGCGGCCCGCGCGTAGGTGATGTGCGGCGACAGCGCCGTGACGAGGAGCGACGGGCTCGCGTCGATCAGCTCCTTCGCGCGATGCTCGTCCACGCGCATCCCCTCGACGCACTTTGTGCGCAGCTGCCGCACCGCGTTCGTGAGGATCGTCGCCGAGAAGCAGACCGCGTAGTTGATCCCCGGCATCATCACGTTGAGCTCGAGCTGTCCGGCCTGCGCGCCCCACGCGACCGTCGTGTCGTTCCCGATGACCTGGAAACAGACCTGGTTCACCATCTCCGCGATCGCGGGGTTCACCTTGCCCGGCATGATCGAGGAGCCCGGCTGGACCGCCGGAATCGAGATCTCGCCGAAGCCGGTCCGCGGGCCCGACACGAGCAGCCGGATGTCGTTGCAGATGCTCGACACCTCGATCGCCGCGGTGCGCATCCCGCTCGAGATGCGGACGAACGGCGCCATCGACTGCATCGCGTAGAAGAGGTTCTTCGCCGGGGCGATCGGTTCGCCGTACTCGTGCGCGAGCAGCTCGCACACGCGCTTGCTGAACGCCGGATCGACGTTCAGGCCCGTCCCCACCGCGCTCCCGCCGATGCCGAGCTCCATGAGCTCGGTCCGCCCTGCCCGCAGCCGTGCGGACGCGCCGCGCACGCGGTCCGCCCATCCCGAGAACTCCTGCCCGAACGTGACCGGCACCGCGTCCTGCAGGTGCGTGCGGCCCGGCTTCACGACACCGGCGTACTGCTTCGCCTTCTCGTCGATCGCGCTCGCGAGCTTGTCCAGCTCCTCGCAGAGCGGCTTCGTCAGCTCGAGCGCGGCGAGGCGCATTGCCGTCGGCGTTGCGTCGTTCGTCGACTGCGCCATGTTCACGTCATCGTTCGGGTTCACGTGCTCGTACGTGCCGAGCCCCCCGCCGCAGATCTGGTTAGCGCGATTGGCGATGACCTCGTTCACGTTCATGTGGAACGAGACACCGGCACCCGAGTGGAAGACATCGACAACGAATTGATCCACGTGCTTCCCCTCGAGGATCTCGTTGCACGCTCGGATGATCGCGTCGCGTTTCTTCGCGTCCAAACGTCCGCTGACGCCGCCGTTCGCGACCGCGGCGACGCGTTTGATGCGAACGAACGCCCGTATGAACGCGGGAAAGGCGCGATACCCGCTGATCGGATAGTTCTCGATCGCTCGCTGGGTCTGCGCGCCCCACAGGGCGTCGGCGGGGACGTCGATCTCGCCGAGCGTGTCACGCTCCCTCCGAGTGCTCCGTCCGGGGGGCTGCGCCCCCCGAGGACCCCCCCCGATCACCCAGGACCCCCCGCGATCACCCAGGACCCGCCCCGATCACGAAGTTACAATAGTCATTCCGACGTGCAGAAGAACCAGTTGACTTGGATGATCGGAGAACCCCAGGGAAGCGGCATCAACGCATCCGCCGAAGTGTTCGCGAAGGCCTGCTCGCGCGCCGGGCTGCGCATCTACGCGAACATCGAGTACCACTCGAACATCATGGGGAAGCACTCCTTTTATCGCGTTCGCGTGGGCGACGAGGACGTGCGCTCGTACCGGGACAAGACCGACATCCTCGTCGCGCTCGATCACGAGACGCTCGCCGGCGACGGCGATCACCGCCGCTGGCCGACGCACTACGGCCACCTCCACGAGGTGAACGAGGGCGGCGGCGTCATCTACGACGGCGAGATCGGCTTCGACATCGCCGGGGGGCGGACTGATCTCCATTTCCGCGCCGTCCCCTTCATGGAGCTCATCAAGAAGGCCCTCGAGGAGGTCGGCAAGGGCGAGCAGGCGCGGCGCTACGAGGTCATGAAGAACACCGTCGGCCTCGGCGCGTCCCTGGCGCTCTGCGATTACCCGTTCGACCTCGTCGCCGAGGTCATCCGCTCGCAGTTCAAGGGCAAGCGCTCCGAGGTCGGCGAGCTCAACGTGCGCGCCGCGCGCCTCGCGTTCGAGTACGTGAAGGAGCACTTCGACACCTCGAAATTTCCCTACACGCTGAAGCCGTATCCGGAGCCCAAGGCGCGGATCGTCGCGAAGGGCTACGAGATCCACGCGATCGCGAAGCTCAAGGCGGGCTGCGCGTTCCAGACCTACTACCCCATCTCTCCGGCGACGGACGAGAGCGTCTTCCTCGAGCGGCAGCAGCGCGACTACAACCTCCTCGTCGTGCAGTGCGAGGACGAGATCAGCTCGATCAACATGGCCGTGGGTGCGGCGCACATGGGCGTGCGCGCCTCGACCGCGACGAGCGGTCCGGGCTTCGCGCTCATGGTCGAGGGCATCGGCTTCGCCTCGATCACGGAGGCGCCCGGGCCCGTGCTCATCCTCTACCAGCGCGGTGGCCCGTCGACGGGCATGCCGACGCGCCAGGAGCAGGGCGACCTCCAGTTCGCGCTGCACCCCGCCCAGGGGGACTTCCCGCACCTCGTCATCGCCCCCGGCGACCTGCGCGAGTGCTACCAGGACACCTTCTCCGCCTTCAACTGGGCGGAGCGCTACCAGATGCCGATCATCGTGCTCTCGGACAAGAAGCTCGCATCGGTCTACACGACGATCGACAAGCTCGAGCTCATGTACGACCAGATCGACCGTGGCGAGATCTTCACGGGGAGCGAGTGGACGCCGGTCGCGGCGAAGGGCCCGAACGACCAGGGGACCCAGGCGCCCGGCCACAACGGGAACGGACACAAGCTCGACCTCGCGAACGTGAAGGAGTACCTCCGCTACGCGCTCACCGACGACGGCATCTCGCCGCGCTCGCGGCCGGGCGTGAAGGGCGGCCGCTTCTGGGCGACGACCGACGAGCACGACCCCGACGGGCACATCACCGAAGGCGTCGAGATGCGCATGGCGATGATGGAAAAGCGGATGGGCAAGCTCGCGCTCGTGGCGAAGGCCATCCCGCGGGACCAGCAGTACTTCCTCCACGGGCCGAAGGACGCCGAGCTCACCGTGCTCGCGTGGGGCTCCACGAAGGGCACGGTCCTGGACGCGCTGAAGGTCCTCGAGGCGCAGGGGAAGAGGATCAACTACCTGCAGTGCCGGCTCATGAAGCCGTTCCCCGCGGAGGCCGTGGGCAGGATCCTCCGCGAGGCGAAGCGCATCGTCTCGGTCGAAGAAAATTACTCGGGGCAGCTCGCGCAGCTGGTGCAGGAGCACACCGGCGTGATGATCACGGAGCGCGCGAACAAGTTCGACGGGCGCCCGTTCAGCGAGGACGAGATGGTGCGCGCGCTCTCGCGGGTGTACGACGGCGCGAAGGCCGAGCCGGTGGTGACGCATGTCCGTTAGCGCGCCGGCCAAGCTCACACTGAAGGATTACAAGAGCGACCTCCACAATGACTGGTGTCCTGGCTGCGGGGACTTCGGCATCCTCACCGGCATCCAGATGGCCATCCAGCAGATGCAGATCGACCCCGACAAGCTCGCGGTGTTCAGCGGCATCGGCTGCAGCGGCAAGACCCCGCACTACATCAACGCGTACGGCTTCCACACGCTCCACGGCCGCGTCCTCACGGTCGCGACCGGCGGTCGTCTCGCGAACACCGACCTCACCGTCATCGCGCTCGGCGGCGACGGTGACGGCTACGGGATCGGCGCGGGCTACTTCGTCGGCACCGGCCGGCGCAACGTCGACTTCACGTACATCGTCCACAACAACAACGTGTACGGCCTCACGAAGGGGCAGGCCTCACCCACCCTCTCGAAAGGCAAGAAGACGAAGTCCATGCCCGAGCAGGCGATCCAGGACGGCATCAACCCGGTCGCTATGGCGGTCGCCTCGGGCTACACGTTCATCGCGCGCGCCTACGCGCTCGAGCCCAAGTACCTCGCCTCGATCATCGTGAAGGCGGTCGAGCACAAGGGCTCCGCGCTCGTCGACGTGCTCCAGACGTGCCCGACGTACAACGACCTCTACACGAAGGAGTGGTACGAGGGCGCGGACCTGCCCGAGAAGCGCTCGCGCCTCTACAAGCTCGAGGAGCGCGGCTATGACGGGAAGGTGTCCGATCCGAACGACCGCGAGGAGATCGTCGCCAAAAAGGCGGCCGCGGTCGCGCGCAGCTACGAGGACGACCCGATCCCGATCGGCATCTACTACCAGGCCGAGCTCCCGACCTACGAGGACGCGGTCATGCAGCGGATCCCCGCGCTCGGCGAGAAGCCGCTCGTCGAACAGGACGTCTTCCATCGAGACGTCCAGCCGCTCCTCGAGGCGATGCGCTAGCCCAGGTTCCGCCGGCTACCTAGAGATCCAGAGAACGACACAGTCGCCCACCGCTCCGCCAACGAGCGAGACCTTCCAGCACCCCGACTCCGTGATGACCGGGTCCCGCTTCGCGGCGAGGTAGACATAGCCGAGGCCGCCGGTCGGCCAGACCAGCGGCGCCCTCGTCGTCCCCGCGCGAAGGATCTCGAACTCGACCGCACCTGCGCCGTCGACTCGCTCCGCGCGGAGCCGCGCGAGAAGCGGTGGAGCGGGCGTGTGGAGGACCCAAGCCCAGCCTTTCGTCCCGCTGCGCGCGCTCCACGGCTCCACGGGACCGGCCAGATCGCCGCCGACGCCGAGGACCACCGGGTACCGTCCACCATCGAGGGTGAGCAGACGGCGGCCGGGCTCGCTGACCGCGCAAGCGGCTGACTGATCAGCATTGTCAGCGGTCCGTCCCGCGGGAGCTCCGCCGCTCGCGATCGCGAAACACAGGACCAGGGGCAGCGCGCGACGCATCGTTCAGCGGTCCGCGACAGCTCCGGGGAACACCGGACCGGTGAAGCTCGTCATGGCCTCGCCGAAGCCTTGCTGGACGTCCACGTGCCGCGCCTGCGCGCCGACGGTGTAGTAGAGGAACGGCGGCTGGAAGAGGACACCGCCGCTCGGCGGCGTCGACTCGGGGAAGAGCACGAGCGTGAAGCCGCCGGTCACGATCCGCACCTGCGTGTTCGCCACGCGGTCGAGGAGCGCGACGACGAGACAGCAGTCGGCCTGCGCGACGATGCCGTCGGGGACGACGCGCGAGCCGCGCTCGCGCAGAGCGTCGTTGGTCTCGAGCCCGGGCGCGCCCGGCGCGAGGCGGACGATCTGGCCGTCGGCCGCGGCGCCGAAGAGGGCTCCGTTGGGCGCCATCGTGATGCCGACGAGCGCCGTCGTCGCTCCAAATTTCACGCTCGTCGTCTTGTCGCTCACCACGAGACCGCCTTCGCCGAGGCAGGCCATGGCGACGCGCCCGGCCGCGGCGACGATCCGGTCGCCGCAGCGAAGATCGCCGAGAACGCGGCGCACCGGGTGCAGCGTGGCCCCGTCGAACTCCTCGAGCGTCGCGAGCGGACCCTCGCGGAGCAGCGCGAAGACCGCGCCGGTCGAGCGATCGACCGCGAGCGTGCCGTGACCGATGCCCGTCGGCGCGGGTTTGGTGTTCGGGATGAGCCGCGACGCCTGCTCGGCGCCGCTCGCGACGTCGAACGAGCGAAGGCGCGCGCCGGCGTCCGTGCCGTCGAGCACGTAGAGCCGGCCGGCCTCGGGCCACGTCGCGACCTGCGTGTCGCCGAGGTCGGTCGCGATCCGGTACTTCGTCGCGTGGTTGAGGAGCGCGAGCGCGGCGACGCCGCCGGGGCCGACGACGAAGAACGTCGCCGCCGGGAACGCGCCCATCATGTCGGTGACGTCGATCTGCGAGACCGGCGTCGCGGTGGCGGTCGCCGTCGTGGACGGCGCCGGGGAGGAGCGCGTCGCCCCTCCCGCGCAGGCCGCGCTCACCACGAGGACGAGCGCGAGCAGGGAGCGCGTCACGCCGGCACCGGCGCCGTGCGGCGGTAGAGGAGCACGCCGATCCCGAGGAAGAGGAGCGCGGCGCCGAGCGCCGCGACGCGACCGACGTCCGCCGGGATCGCGAAGGCGTCGGGCTCTTCGACCGTGCCGACCGGAAGATCGGCCTGCGGCGCGACCGGCGCGGTCGCGGCGAGGCGGCGCACGTCGAAGCTGATGTCGCTCGTCTCGTCGCCGAGGCGGAGCTTGCCGTCGTATGCGGCGGCGCGGAACGGGTAGAAGATGCCCGCGTAGGTCGCGCCGGCGCCGTCGGAGCGGACGAGCTTGAGCGGGACCTCGAGGCACTTCGTGCGGTCGCCGTCGGTGCGCATGACGACGACGAGCCCGGTCGGCGGGAGCGCGACGGCCTCCGGTCGCTGCGCCGAGACGACGACGGTCACGGGCTTTCCGTCCGACCAGGGCCGGCCGTCGGGCGTCTGAAGGGAGACCTGCGGGTCGAAACAGGTGGGACAGGCCGCCGCGGGCGTCGCGAGGGAGAGGGAGGCGAGCGCGGCCACGGCGAGCGCGAGGACGATGCGCCGCATGAAGGCACCTCCTGGGTGCGCGTTCTGCCCTCCCTACAACGCCTCTCCGGGGCCGGTTCCCGAGGCCCGCGAGGCCCGCAGCTCGTGGCTGCCGTCGGGCCGCGTGTACTCGTAGAAGAACAGCGTCCCGCCGGGCGTGGCGAGGCTCTCGACGTAGCGCACGGTCCCGGGGCCGCCCGCCGCCCCGACCGCGGGCCCGTCGCCGAGCCGCTCCCAGCGGCGCAGGTCCGGGCTGCGCGCGAGCCCGCAGCGCTCCTCGTAGTTCTCCTCGAGCGACGCGCTCCCGTCGTACAGCCCGAGCCAGCCACCCTCGGGGTCGGACACGGCGGTCGTGAGGCGCGCGGTGAAGCGATCCCAACCCTTGCCCGCGGCGAGCACGCGACCGCGCCACGTCCAGCGAAGTCCGTCCGCGCTCTCGGCGAGACCCGTCTCCGAGCGGGTAAGACCCGTCGAGAGCGCGTCCTCGCCCGCATGGATGCCGCGGAGGTCGTCCGGCATCGTTCCGTACGAGACGAACATGAGCCAGCGGCCGCCGACGCGTCGCAGCCACGGATCCTTCACCGCCACCGCGTCCGCGTTTTCGGCGGCGAACGTGGCGGTCCGCGTCGCGGGATCGAACCGATCGGGAGCGTCGGCCTCGAGCAGATCGACGCGCCATCGACCGCTCCGCCCATCGACGTAGCTCACGTAGAGCCGCCAACGATCGTTCTCGCGCACGATCGCGCACCGCTCGATCGACGGGCTCGCGAAGTCGTCGCGCGTCGCACGCCAGATCGGTACGAACGCCGTGCCGTCGCCGCGCGCGACCACGAGCTCGGCGCCGCGGACCGGTCGTGGCCAGCGGAGCCGGTACACGAGGTAGACGACGTCCCCGTCGGCGTAGGCCCCGGGAGCGCCGGCCCAGTGGCCGGATCCGGCGCCTGGCGGCGCGACGAGCAGGGTGCCGCGCGCGGGGTCGAACGGTGGTCGCACGAGCAGCCGAAAGTACTAGCCGGTCATGCAAGCAGGCGCGCTCCTGCCCGCCGTCCTAACTACCCGGCGCCTGCTCCGTTTGAACTAGCGGACGGGAGGTTCTCCTTAAATGAAGCTGCGAACGCTTGCCGCGTCCATCGCTCTCCTCGCGGTCATGTCCGGCGTCGCGTATGCCGCGGGTAACTTCCGCCAGGTGAAGCCCGGCGAGTTCGACCCCGGCAAGACGTTCCTGGTCCAAGCGCAGTGGCTCACGGGCATCGGGTGCCCGACGAACGCGAAGCAGTTCGACGGCACCACGACCACGACGTACTCGGATCCCGCCTGCCTCACGGGCGACAGCGGCGACAAACGCAACGAAGGCTTGCTCCTCGCGAAGACCGGCCCGACGACGAACGACGCCTCGGCCGGCGCGGAGCTCAAAGAGGTCAAGGGCCTCACGCTCACCGAGCTCGGCTACGACCTCCGCAAGCCGCGCTCCGCGGCCGACGCGAGCGGCTCGCACTGCGGCGCGGGCGCCCCTCGCTTCAACATCGAGCTGAAGGACGGCACCCTCGTCTTCGTCGGCTGCAACTCAAGCGCGACTCCCGTGACGACGACGACCGTCGGGAACGGCTGGCTCCGCCTCCGCTGGGGTGGTGGCAGCAACCCGATCATCGCGGCCCCGCAGCTCGGCGGAACGCCAATCAACATCCAGGGCAAAGAGGTCAAGAGCATCGAGATCGTGTTCGACGAGGGTCAGGACACCGGGCCGGACAACTTCGGCCTCGCCGTCCTCGACAACATCGACGTGAACGGCATGCTCGTGGGCAGCCACGAGGATCGCTCGGATCACGACAAGGACAAGGACAAGCACAAGAACCACCACCGTGGTGAGGACAGCGACGACGGCGACTAGAACACCCTAGACGTATCGCGAGACAGATCCCGATCGAGGCGGCCCGCGCCAGCGGGCCGCCTCCTTCGTTCTAGGCGATCGGCGCCTTCGTCCCGAGGTGCTTCGCGGCGAACGCGATCTGCCGCTCGAGCTGACGGATCTGCTCTTCGACGACGAGCGAGCCGTGGCCCGCGTCATAACGGTAGGTCTCGAAGGTCTTGCCAAGCGCGCGGAGGCGCTCCTCGTAGACGTCGACGCCACGCGCCGGGCAGCGCGGGTCGTTCAGGCCGACGAGCATGAGGACCGGCACGCGCACCCGCTCGACGTAGGTGATCGGGTTGCGCTCCCGGTAACGCTCGGGGAGGGCCTCGGGGGTCCCACCGAAGAGCGCGGCGTCGTACTTCTTGAGCGGCTCCATCTCGTCCTCGTACGCGGCGACGTAGTCGCCGATCGGAACGCTGGCGAGCCCGAGCGCCCACCGTTCGGGCTGCGTCCCGAGCGCGAGCAGCGTGAGGTAGCCGCCCCACGAGCCGCCGCCGAACAGGCATCGCCGCGGGTCGGCGAGGCCGCTCGCGATCGCCCAGTCCTGAACCTTCGCGATGTCGGCGAGCTCGGTCAGGCCGGGGTTCCCGACGATCGCGTCGCGCCACGCCTTTCCGTATCCCGACGACCCGCGGTAGTTCACGAGCACGACCGCGAAGCCGTGGTCGACCCAGGCCTGGACTACGGCGCTGAACGTGTCGCGGTCGTGCGCGCCTGGGCCGCCGTGGATTAGGAAGTACGTCGGATGCGGGCCCGCCCCCGTCCCCGCGGGCCGCGCGACGTAGCCATGGATGCCGTCCACGTCGTACTCCGTGTAGCCCACGCTTCTCGGGATCTCGCCCTCGGGCCGCAGAAGCACGCCGTGGCGCAGCGATCTGATCTCGGCCGGCGTCGCCGCATTCGACCACTGGTACCAGACGTCGCCGTCCGGGTGCGCGCGGGCGGAACCGATGGTCCCGGGCTCGACGTCAAGGCGGTCGAGCGCGCGCGTGGCGAGCGCGTAGCGGTACAGCTCCACGCGCCCGCGGTGGTCGTGCCCGACGAGGAGCGCGCTCGCGTCGGGGTACCAGTCCGCAAAAGTCTCGCCGGGGAGGTCGAGCGTGATCTCCGTGTCGTTTCCCGTCGCTGCGTCGAAGATGAGCGGCCGCGCGAGCCCCGCGCGTTCGTGCATGACAAGGAGGCGCGGGTCGCCGGCGAGCGGCGACCAGCGGTGCGGGTGAAGCCCCTTCCCGGGACCGTCCCAGAGCTCCGCGACACCCTCGCCAGAGAGGTCGATCACGCGCACCGCCGGGTTCCGGCTGTCGCCGTGCTCGCTGTGCGCGATCGCGACGAGCGTCTCGTCGCGCGAGAGGTCGGCGACGTGCGCGCTCTGTGGGTGTGCGTAGATTCGCCGCGGCGGAGCGCCGTCCTGCAGGACGTAGATCGTCGAGCCCTCGTCGCTGCGCGAGCGACCGAGGACGGCGACCGATCGACCGACGGCGAGCCAGCCGCTGTACGCCGGGGCGAGGTCAACGGCGAGCGCGGTGCTCGCGCCGCCCGCGAACGGCTCGCGCCGCCAATGGCCGAGCTCGTTCCCCTTCGCGTCGTCGAACCAGAAGACGTGCTCCCCGCTCGGGTCGAGCCGCGGTGGAACTCGGAAGCCGGTGCCCTCGGGCCGGTCGGTCAGCTGGCGGCGTGCCCCGGCACGGCGATCCCAGGTGTAGACCTCGAACTTCCCGCTCTCGTTGGAGATGTACACGATGCGGTCAGGGTGATCGCGGGCCCACGACGGGAATCCGAGACGTGTCGTGTGGAACCGCTGGCGCCACGGCGCCTCGGTCGCGACGCGCGGCCGCGTCATGGTCATCGCGACCGAGTGTAGGTTCGCGCGCCGGTGCGGTCGTCCAGCCATGCGGTCAGGGTCCGCTCGTACTCCGGCGCGATCGGATGATCCGTGCCGCCTCCCAGCGTCGGGTGATGCTTCGTTCCCGCGAGCCGAACGATCGTGAGGTCGGGGATGCTCGCGCCTCGCAAGGCCGCGATGCTTTCATCGATCGGGACCCACTCGTCCTCGTCGCCGTAGAACGCGAGCACCGGCACGCGAACACGCGCGAGCATCGGCGCGGGATCGAAGTCCATCGTCGGCCAGCGACCCGGCGCCGGCGGGAGAACAGGCGGGACGAACGCGAGCGGGAACCACGGCTCCCGCACCACGTCGCCGATGATCTTCTGGGCGGAGTCTCGTGCCAGCGCGCCCCGCTCGAAGCTCTCCCAGGCCCGGCGCGCCGCGAGCATTCGTTCCACGTCGGCGGCGTAGCCCTCCCGTCGGAGCTGGACGGAGGTGCCCCAGCGCATCTGCGCCGCCGGCGTCACGCCGCACGCGGCGACGAGGATGAGGAACGCGACGTTCCTGGACCGCGACGCCGCGAGCGGCGCCACCCAAGCGCCCTGGCTGAAGCCCCAGAGGCCGATCCGCTTCGCGTCGATCTCCGGGCGCGCTGCGAGCGTCGCTACGGCGGCGAGCGCATCGGCGCTCTGCTCGTCGAAACGATCGGCCGCGCCGGCCCGCCGGTCGAACCGAAGTACGGCGACGCCCCGCGGCGGCAGCACGCGCGCGAGGTGGAGGAAGAGGAAGTGATCGCGAGACGGACCGCCGGCCGGATGCAGGGCGACGACCGCCGGAGCGGGGCCGCCGACGCCGGGGAGATGCAGCTCGCCGGTCAGCCCCGCGAAGCGCAGCTCCTCCCCCCTCACCGCCTGCCGCGACGCGCCCACCTGAGCGCCACCGCGGCCGAGTCTAGGTAGCCCGGCTAACCGCGCCGCATCGCGCTTCCGGCAGGACCGCGCCGTCCGACCGGAACGCGTGGCCGGCCGCGGCCGCCGTACCAGATGACGAAGCCAAGGAGCGCGGCGGGCGCGGTGATCCACACGGGCGAGCTGGCCGGAAGAGCAGCGCAGCAACCTGCCGGCGCGCCGAAGACCACCGGCGCCGCGACCACGATCCAGGGCCATTGGAGCGGGCGTGCCGAGAGCCACGAGGGGATCGTCAGCGGGTCGATCGGGGCGAACCCGCGGAGCCACCAGGGGAACGGCACGATCTGGGCGATCCACGGCGCCGCGACGACCAACGCGAGATTCAACACGACGAAGGCCAGCCCCCGCCGTGAGGGCGGGAACGCGAGCGCGGGCCATGGAGCAAGTGCGCCGGCGATCGTCGCCGCGAGCGCGAGAGTCCGCGGAACGCTGAGCGGGTTGAACGACGCGCCCGTGACCACGACCGCCGCGGCGAACGCGGCGACCCACGCATCGACCGGCCGACGTGCGAGCCGAGCCGCCGCGAGGAGGAAGAGCGCGGCGCCGACGGTCCAGCCGGCGGCGTCGTGGAGCCAGAGCCCGATACGGAGGTCGTTGGGGCTCGGAAGCTCGTGGGCCGTGGCGAAACCGGCGGCCGCGACCGCGAGGACGCTCGCGAGAACGAGTGAGCCGAACGCCGCGAGATAGAACGGTCCGCGCACGACCTCGGCCGGCGGGCTAACGCCCGTCGCGATGCACGCTGTACACGTCGCGGATGCCCTCGAGCTTCGCGAGCACCCGCGAGAGCTGCTCGACGCTCGTCACCTGGAGCGTCGCGTTCACGGTCGCCGTCTTGTCGGGGTTGGCCTGCGCCGAGAGCGCGAGCAGGTTCACCTGGTTCTCGCTGATGACCCCCGCCACGTCGCGCAGGAAGCCCTCCCGGTCCCAGCCCTCGATGCGGATCGCCACCGGGTAGGTGCGCGCCGCGCTGCGCTCCCACTCGACCTCGACGAGCCGCTCGCGGTCGGCGGTGCCCTTCACGTTCGAGCAATCCGCGCGATGCACGGTGACGCCGCGACCGCGCGTGATGTAGCCCACGATCGCCTCGCCCGGCACCGGGTTGCAGCACACGCCGAAGCGGATGAGCAGGTCGCCGACGCCCTTTACGCGCACGCCGCCACGCGAGGTCGGCGGGAGCGGCGGCGCGACCTCGGGAATGGCGAGCTGGGTATCGTCGACGATCCCGAGGCGCATGACGACCTGCGGTCCCGTCAGCGCGCCGTAGCCGAGCGAGGCGAACAGCGTGTCAACGTCGTGCAGGTTCAGCTCCTCGGTGACGCGCCGCAGGTCCTCGTCCGAGATGTCGCCGAGCGAGCGCTGCGCGATCCGCTTCAGCTCGCGGTCGAGGAGCTCCTTGCCATGCGTGACGTTCTCCTCGCGCTGGGCGCGCTTGAACCATTGGCGGATCTTCTCGCGGGCACCGGGCGTGCGGACCATCGTGAGCCAGTCGCGCGACGGCCCGCGCGCGGCCTTGCTCGTGACGATCTCGACGATGTCGCCGGACTGCAGGCGGTGGTCGAGCGGGACGATGCGCCCATTCACCTTCGCGCCGATCGTGCGGTGGCCCACGTCCGTGTGGATCCGATAGGCGAAGTCGATGGGCGTCGACGCGGCCGGCAGCGCCTTCACCTCGCCCTTGGGCGTGAAGACGAACACCTCGTCCTGGAAGACGTCGACCTTGAGCGACTCGACGAACTCCTGCGCGTCGGTGACGTCGTGCTGCCACTCGAGGAGCTGCCGCACCCAGGCCAGCTTCGACTCGTAGTCCCGGTCGGACTTGCCGCCTTCCTTGTACCGCCAGTGGGCCGCGATGCCGTACTCCGCGAGCGCGTGCATGTCGGCGGTGCGCACCTGGATCTCCACGGGCTGCCCGCCCGGGCCCATGACCGCGGTATGGAGCGACCGGTACATGTTCGCCTTGGGCACGGCGATGTAGTCATCGAACTGCCCGGGGATCGGCGGCCAGAGCGTGTGGACGATCCCGAGCGCGGCGTAGCAGCCGGGGACGTCCTGGACGATGACCCGGATGGCGAGGACGTCGTACACCTCCTCGAAGCTCACCCCCTTGCGCTCCATCTTTTGCGCGATCGACCAGAGGTGCTTCGCGCGGCCGGAGAGCTCGGCACGGACACCGGCCTTGTCGAGCTCGCTCGCCAGCGTCTTCATCGTCTCGTTGATGTAGCGCTCGCGGACCTGTCGCCGCGCCGCGAGCTGCTCGGCGATCTCCTTGTAATGCTCGGGCTCGAGGTATTTGAACGCGAGATCCTCGAGCTCCCACTTGATCTGCCAGATCCCCAGGCGGTGCGCGAGCGGCGCGTAGATGTCCATGGTCTGCCGCGCGATGCGCCGCTGCTTCTCGGGCGGGAGCGGCGCGAGCGTCCGCATGTTATGGAGGCGGTCGCAGAGCTTCACGATGACGACCCGCAGGTCGTCGGCCATCGCGAGGAGCATCTTGCGGATGTTCTCGGCCTGGTGCTCGTCCCGCGACTGCCCGGAGAGACGCGACAGCTTGGTGACGCCATCGACGAGTCGGCCGATCTCCTCGCCGAAGTCGCGTCGCACGTCCTCGGTCGTGCGCTCGGTGTCCTCGGGGACGTCGTGGAGGAGCGCGGCCGCGACGGTCGCGGAGTCCATCCCGAGCTCGGCGACGAGCATCGCCACCGCGGCGGGGTGCGTGATGTACGGCTCGCCCGAGACCCGACGCTGCGTGCCGTGCGCCTCGGCGGCGTAGGCATGGGCGCGCTTCACGAGCTCGGTGTCGCCGTCCGGATAGTGGCGCAGCAGCTCCTTCGTGAGCCCGTCGATGTCGACGCTGGCGTGCCGCTGCGGCCGTAGGCGGTCGGTGATCCCGATGATCCGCGAGGTGATCGCCGAGGTCCGTTGCGCCATTACGCGAGCACCGGTTCCTGCAGCATCCGCGCGGCGGTCCCGACCGGGCCAAAGTCGCGGAGCTCGAGCTCCACGAACCCGCGCAGGCCGGTGCCCACCGAGACCACCGCGTCCACGCGGCCGGCATCGGTCATGTCGGCGGCGTGTCCCCCGCGGCGGAACGCCATCGCGTCGAACGTGAAGCGGCCGACGGTGATCTTGCAGCGCAGGTGGTCGCTGTCGGCGCCGACCTGGCGGATGTCGTACACGCGGACGTCGCGCACGAGAAGGTATGGCCGAGGGTTCCCGGCGCCGCACGGCTCGAGCGTCGCCAGCTCGAGCGCGAGCCGCGAGGTGAGCGCCTCGGCCGCGATCTCGGCGTCGACGCGGAGCGACGGCACGGGCCGGACCCCGGCGAGCCGGCGGCGCACGACCTCGTCGAGGCGCTCGCTGAGCTCTCCGATCCGCTCGACCGGGACGGAGAAGCCCGCCGCCATGGCGTGTCCCCCATGCTTTGACAGGATGTCGTCGCATTCGTCGAGCGCTTCGGCGATGTGCACCCCCGCGATCGACCGGCACGAGCCTTTGCCTTCCGCGCCGTCGACCGCGATGACGACCGCGGGCCGGCCGTAGTCCTCGACGAGGCGCGAGGCGGCGAGGCCGACGATCCCCGCCGACCAGCCGGGATCGGCGACGACGGTCGCCCACGCGTCCGGCCGCTCGGCGGCGCGCTCGCGGGCCGCTGCGACCACCAGGCGCGTCAGCTCCTGCCGGTCCGCGTTGCGGACCTCGAGCGTCTCCGCAAGATCCTTCGCCTCCGCGGGATCCTCGGTGAGCAGCAGACGCAGCGCGTCTTCGGCATCCGCGATCCGGCCCGCGGCGTTGAGGCGCGGTCCGAGCACGAAGCCGATCTCCTGCGCGCCGACGCCACCGAGCTTCAACCCGGCGCGCTCGACGAGCGCGCGGACCCCCGTGAGTGGGGCCTTGTTCAGCGCGTCGAGGCCGGCGCGCGTGAGCGCGCGGTTCGCCCCGCGCAGCGGCACGACGTCGGCGACGGTCGCGAGGGCGCACAGCTGCAGGAGCTCCGACTCGCGGAGCGCGTAGCCGAGCTCGCCGAGGAGGTGTCTCGCGAGGACGAGCGCGACGCCGGCGCCGGCGAGATCCTTGTCGGGTGACGGGTCGCCCGCGCGGCGCGGGTTCACGAGCGCGTATGGCTCGGGCAGGACCGCCGGCGGATGGTGGTGGTCGGTGATGATGAGATCGATGCCGAGCTCGCGCGCGAGCGAGGCCTCGCGCACGGCGGTGACGCCGCAGTCGACGGACACGACGACGCGCGCCCCATCCGCGGCGAGCTTGCGGAGCGCCTCGCCGTTGAGGCCGTACCCCTCCTCGTAGCGGTTCGGGATGTACGCGCCGACGACCGCGCCGAGCTGGCGGAACGAACGGACGAGGATCGCCGAGCCGGCGATGCCGTCGACGTCGTAGTCCCCGTAGACGACGATGCGCTCGCGAGCCGCGAGCGCACGGTGGAGGCGCTCGACCGCCCGGTCCAGATCGCGCATCGGCGGGCCCTCATCCGTCGCGACCCGGGCCGCCAGGAAGTCCGCCATCTCCCTCGCGCCGATGCCCCGCCCCGCGAGGATCCGCGCGACGAGCGCGGGGATACCATCGGGGACATCCCCGATCCGCTGTGCGGGCATGATCCAGCGACGCTGCGCCACGAGGCCCATCTGACCTTCAAGTATCCCGCACTCGTGCTCGCGATCGGGCTCGCTCTGGCCTCCTGCGTCCCGCCCGCCACGCTGCCGGCCGCGTCGACGCCGGCGGCCGGGGGCCAGAACCCCCCGACCGCGACCGCCAACCCCACGATCCCCGGGCTCGCGCAGGCGCCCCACGCGATCTTCGGACCGCTCCGGGCCTGGTACCTCGTGCCAGATCCCGCCTTCCGCCAGGATGTCCACGTCGCCGTGACGTTCCCGGACGGCGACCCGACCGACGGGCGCCCGCGCGCGCGCCTGCGCTCGAACGGCCGCCTCGTCGACCTCGTCAGAAGCCGCGACCTTCCCGCCTCGTGGCAGGCGGAGCTGCCCCTGGACGGGGCGCCGCCGGGCGATCAGCGGATCGAGATCCTCGTACGGCTGCGCGACGGGACCGACGCGTCGCTCGCCACGCGCGACTTCGTGCTCTCGGCGCCGGAATACGTCGTGTGGACGCTCGACTTCGAAGGCGATGCGTCGGGCGACGCCGAGCTCGCGAACACCGCCGCGATCGCCGACGGGCTGCGCGTCCCGATGACGATCATGTGGAACCCCCGCGTCTGGACCACCACGCAGGTGAGTCCCGCCCGCGCCGAGGCGATGCTCGCCTGGACGAAGGCCCGCGGGTCGGCCGGCGACGAGATCGCGCTCCACCTGCACATGTGGACCGACTACGTCCGCGCGGCCGGCCTGGTGCCGCGCACCGTGCCGAGCTGGGCGGGGCGCCTCGACGGGTACGACGTGCCGATGACCGCGTACAACGAGATCGAGACGCGGACGCTCCTCGACCACGCGCTGCGGCTGATGGCCGACCACGGCCTCTCGCGACCGCTCACCTTCCGTGCGGGCGGCGACTTCGCGAACGCCGAGAACCTCCGCGCGGTCGCGGCCGCCGGGTTCGTCGCCGACTGCACGGCGGTGCCGGCGGGGACGTTCGGCAGGCTCACCTGGCCGTGGACGCTCGCTCCGGACGCGCAGCCCTACCGGCCGTCACGCGACGACGCGAACAAGCCCGGCGACCTCCCGCTCCTCGAGGCGCCGACGATCGGCGGCAACACGTACGGCTACGACGCGCGCACGATCCAGCCGATCGCGCGCACCGACCTGTCGAATCTCGCCGCCGCGGGCCAGCCCGCGAAGGAGCGGCGCGCGATCACGGTCGTCTCCCACCCGGGGACGATCGACGCGAGCGAGCGCGCCGCGATCGAGGCGCTTCTCGGAGCGTTCGCGCCGCTCCGCTACGACCGGGACACCGGCCCGCTGCGCTTCGTCACGCTCGCGCAGCTCGCGAAGGCATACGGGCTCTAGCGAGCGAGGCTGAGCGAGGAGCGGCTCAGGGGCAGGGGCCCGAGGGGCAGGGGCCCTCTCAGCGAAGCGTGCAGCGAGCCGGCAGCGAGCGTGCGCGACGAGCGAATCCGCCAGCCCTGAGCGTGTCTCCAGCGCGCAGCGCTGAGATCGATCAGATGAGCTCGGCGGTCTTCGTCGCCGACAGCGACCCGTTCATCGACGGCTCCTCTTCGAAGAGCTTCGGAAGCTCCACGGGCCTGCGCAGGAACGGCGCCGACTTCTCCGGGTTGGCCTCGTCGGCGTACACGAAGATGTCGTCGAGCTCGGGGCCGATCAGCTCGCCCCGCTGGATGAGGGCCTGCGCGACGGCGTGTACGGCGTACTCCTTCTCCCGCATCAGGCGCTTCGTGTCGTCGTAGAGCGAGTCGAGGAGAGCGTCCGCGAGCCTGAGGACCTGCGGCGACGGCCCGCCCAGGGGACCCATCGGCACGGCGAGGAGCGTCGGGCCCATGCCGAACTGGCCGACGTAGGCCATCGCGATGCTGGTCGCGCTCTGCAGGTCGTGCGATGCGTTCGCAGTCTTCGTCCCGAGGATGTTCTCCTCGACGGCGCGCGAGCCGAGCGAGATCATGATCCGCTCTTCCATCTCCTGCGCGTGGAGCTGGTAGCGCTCTTCGCGCGGGGACCACTGCACCACGCCCAGCGCGTCGCCCATGCGGATGATCGACGCTTTGTTGATGCGGTCTTCCTTGCCCAGGTACCGGGCCGCGACCGCGTGGCCGGCCTCGTGGTACGCGATCGTGCGCTTGTCCTTCGCGGAGAGACTCGCGATGGGCTGCTTCAGGCCGAGCATCCGGACGTCGCGCGCGTTCAGCCAGTCCTTGTAGGTGATGAAGTCACGCCCCTGGTCGTGGGCGACGATGAGCGCCTCGTTGATGATCGTCTTGATCTCGACCGGGGTCCAGCCGATCGAGTCCGTGACCATCAGGCCGAGGTCGATCTCGGGATCATGCGCCTTCGCCTTGAGGTAGTGCTGGATGATGTCGCGGCGGCCGTCGCCGTCGGGCTCGTAGACCTGGAGCTTGCGGTCGAGCCGGCCGGGCCGCACGAGGGCCGGGTCCAGGACGTCCGGACGGTTCGTCGCGCCGATGACGAAGACGACGGGCTTCGGCGGCACCGGGCCGCGGATGAAGCCGAGCCAGCGCCCGAGCTTGTGGCGCCAGCGGTCTTCGACATGCTGGCCGAGCGAGTCCATCTGGTTGAGCATCGTGTTCAGACCCATCCGGCCCATGCCCATCATGCCGCCCATCATTCCCTGCTGCTGTCCGCCGCCCTGCACGCCGCCGCGCGACATGCCGATGGAGTCAAGCTCGTCGACGAACAGGATCGTCGCGCCCGGCGTCCCCGGCAGCGCGTACTTGCGCGCGAGCCCACGCGCTCTGCGGAAGAGCGACATAACGATGAGCGCGTCGACGCCGAACCACATGCTCGACAGGCTCGAGGCGTCGACGTAGATGAACGGCAGGTTCGCCTCCGCCGCGATCACGCCCGCGAGGAACGTCTTGCCCGTCCCCGGCTTCCCTGACAGCAGCATCCCCCGCGGCATCTCACCGCCGAGCTGCACGAATTTCTGCACGCCACGGAGGATCCGCACCGTGCTCTTCGCATGCTCGAGCAGGTCCGGCTGGCCGCGGTAGTTCTCGAACGTCAGACCGATCTGCGGGCTGTCCGGCGTGACCGTGTAGGTACGCGGCCGCGAGAGGAACCACATGAGGCCGGCGAACTGCGCGATGCCGGCGATCAGCAGGAAGAGGAGCTGGATGACCAGCTGCGGCGCGGATCCGATGAACTCGCCGACGCCTTCCCAGAGGCTTCGCAGTCCGTAGAAGACGACCAGGAGCAGGACGATCACGAAGAGGATGACGAGCCGCCGCAGGTTGTGGTGCAGCACGTACGCCGTCGTGCCCACGAATGAGTTGACCGTCAATTCACACCTACTACCTGGTCGGCCCGCACCTGCAACACGAAGCCGACGATGAGCTCTTGACCCTGCGTGCTCTTGCCTTGCGCGACGTACGCGGACAGTACCCTTCCCTGGTCTTCGACCGCGCCGACGAACTGGACCTTGCGGACGTCGGCGATCGGGGTGAGCGCTTCACCGAGCTGCTTGAGCAAATCGCTCGAGAGCTGTGTCGACAGCGTCCGCGCGTCGTCGTTGAGGACCGCCGCGGCAACGTCGTGAGCGATCTGCGGCTCGTCCGTCTTCTGGATGGAGGGATACGGGCTCGCCGCCGGGCCTTGATCCGTCACCGCGTGCACGACCACGCCCAGGACGAGCCCTACGAGGAGGCAGAGGATCGTCCCCCACGCTCGGGCGTGACTCACGGTCTGCTGCGCGGCGATGGCGGCGGTGCTACTCACTCCGCACCACCTTGCCGCCGACGAGCGTGAGCGCGAGCGGGAAGAACTGATCGCGGCCGTTCGAAGCCCGCATCCCCACCGCGTAGATGTGCACGCTGAGCCGACCGAGCGTTCCGCCCCCAAGGTAGGTGAGCGACAACGGTCGCATGGTGGCCTGCCTGCTCTGCTCTGCGCTCTGGAACTCGATCGCCCGCTGGACGACGTCGCCGTGCGGCCGCAGCGCGGCGATGGAGTCCGGGTCGCGCTGCAGCAGGCCGAGCATGTAGGCCCGGGCCGCGGACGACTCGCCGCTTCCGAACAGCCCGTTGTCCTGGAGGACGATGCCGATCACGGCCGCCATGACATAGCCCGCGAGCGCTCCGACCAGGAGGATGCTGATGAACGGCGAGAGCCTACGCAGCGATCCCACGCGAAAAGTCTATGCCCTCTATCCCCCGGCACTGAGGACGGCGGCTGAGAATCCGATAAGACCGGCGAGCTCGCCCACCCAGAACCCGGCATCCCGCGCCCGCGCGCGCTCGTCGAGGGCCGCCGCATGGGAGAGCAGGCCGGTGACCTGCAATCGCATCGGGCGACCTCGCGTGGCCGCGGCTTCGGCGGCGAAGGCCTCGCTCACCGGCTCGAAGCGGTCGCCGACGTCGTGCAGCCAGAAGATCCGCGGAACGATCGCGGCCCAGCGCGCCCGAGGCGAGAGATCGTCGAGGACCTCGCGGAGGGACGGCGGAAGCTCTCGGATGCGGTCGAGCGCGTCCGAGTACGAGGTCGCCGCGAGCGCGCGCCAAAGCGATACGGCCTCGCCACCGAGCCCGGGCGGCGGCGGTCCAGCGAGGGTGCCACCGGTGGCGTTCAGAGCGTCGACCACGCGCGCGCGATCGCCCGCGTCGGCGAGCGCTTCCGCGGCGGCGACCGGAAGGCGCACGCGCGCCTCCGCGTCCGGCTCCCACGGGGTGAGCGCGCCCGGAGCGCCCTGGCTCCGCGAGAGGACGCTCGCGAGATACGTGTCGAGATCGAAATACCCGCCGAGCGCGCCGAGGTATGCCGCGCCCGCGAGCGCGCCGCCGCGCGACGCCGCCGCGAGCAGCATGCCCCCGCCGACCGAGAAGCCGAACGCGCCGATCCCGTGACCGCGCGTCTCCGACAACGCGGCCAGGCGCGCGAAGGCCGCGTCGATGATGTCGGGCGCGTGCCGCTCGAGGTGGCCTTCTTTGATGAACGGGAACTCGGGAAGCATGACGAGGTAGCCGGCGCGGGCGAGCGCGTCCGAGAGGCGGCGCGTCTCGGAGTCATCGTTGCCGACCGGCGTGGCGCCGTTCACGAGCATGACCGCCGGGTGCCGCTCGCCCCACCCGGGGCGCCACCAGGTCACCCGCATGTCGACGCCCCCGAAGCTCTCACGCGTGTCGCTCACGCGCGGCTCCGGCGTAAGCAGCGCGGCGACGTTCCCGCCGTAGAGCGCGCTCGTGTAGATGTCGAGGACGATGACCGCGCCCGCGCCGGCGGGACGGACGACCGGCCGCCAGAGGATCGCGAGCGTGAGGAGGAGTCCGGCGACGATGATGCGCTGCGCCACGCGACGACGACGATAGGGCCGGCGTGCGGCCCGCCGGCGCTAGGCCGTGCCGGCCGCCAGCGCGCGATGGCGGATGCGATCCTCGAGCTCCTGCCAGAGCGAGACGATCTGGCTCGCGTTGAAGATGGACGAATACGTCCCGGAGACGATCCCGATGAGGAGCGCGAGCGCGAAGTTCCGCATCGAGTAGCCGCCGAACAGGTACAGCGCGAGCAGCGTGAGGACCACCGTGAGTGAGGTGATGACCGACCGCGCGAGCGTCTGCATGATCGAGTAATTGATGACCGGATTGAGCGCCTCGCCCGGGTTCAGCCGGAGGTTTTCCCGGATGCGGTCGAAGACGACGATCGTGTCGTGGACCGAGAAGCCGATGATCGTGAGCACCGCGGTCACGAAGAGGCTGTCGACCTCGATGTTCAGGAAGAACCCGAGGATGGCGAAGATCCCCAGGACGACCGCCGCGTCGTGGAGCAGCGCGATGATGGCGGCGATCCCGTAGCGGAACGCGGCCCAGCCGAAGTTCCGGAAGGCCCACGCGATGAGCAGGACGATGAGCACGCTCGCGAGCGCGATCGACTTCACCGCGTTCTGGACGAGCTCGGCCGAGAACGACGGGCTCACGACCGAAGTCGACATGTCCTTGAAGTTGGCGCCGTACCGGTCCTGCAGCGCCTTCTGCACCTTGGCCTGCTCGTCGGGCAGCATCTCGACGGTCCGCACGTCCACGCGCTCGCCGGCCGCGCCCTGCACGACCGCTTCGGGATGTCCGAGCCCGCTGAAGAAGTCGTGGACCTCGGTCGTCGCCGGGGCCGTCTGGAAGCCGATGTCGAGGAGCGAGCCGCCCTTGAACTCGATGCCCGGCCGGAGGCCGCCGATCGAGAGAAAGATGACGCCGGGCACGATGAGCAGCGCGCTCGCGAGGAAGTACCACCACTTGCGCTCGACGACCTTGAAGAGCACCGGCTAGACCGCCGCCGCGGCGCGGGGCTCGCGGCCCTCGCGCGCCTCGGTCGGACGCTCCTCGACGCCGTAGAGCGTCCGCCGCCGGAGCCGCGCGAACTCGATCGCGCCGTGCAGGAGCATCTGCGTGACGATGACCGCCGTGAAGAAGGAGACCGCCACACCGATGCCGAGCGTCAAGGCGAAGCCCTTCACCGTCCCGGTGCCGAAGTAGAAGAGGATCGCGGCCGTGAGGATCGTCGCCGCGTTCGAGTAGGCGATGGACGGGAAGGCCCGCCGGCGGCCTTCCTCGACCGCCGCCCGCAGGGACTTCCCGGCGCGGAGCTCCTCCTTGAGGCGCTCGAACGTGAGCACGTTCGCGTCGACCGCCATGCCGATCGAGAGGATGAAGCCGGCCACGCCCGCGAGGGTGAGCGTCACCGGGACGAGCCGGAAGAGCGCGTACGTGAGGGCGGTGTAGTAAAGGAGCGCGATCACCGCGATGGCTCCGGGAAGCCGGTAGTAGACCACCATGAAGAAGGCGACAAGGAGGAGCCCGATCGCGCCCGCGAGCAAGCTCCGCTTCACCGAATCCTGCCCGAGCGTCGGCTCGACGCGCGAGGACTGCACGACGTCGAGCGACACCGGGAGGGCGCCGGAGTTGATGAGGAGCGAGAGCTCCTTGGCGGACTGCGTGGTGAAGTTGCCCTCGATGATCCCGCGGCCCGAGGTGAACACGGTGTTCACCCGCGGCGCCGAGATCTCCTTCCCGTCGAGCGAGATCTGGACCTGCTGGTTGAGGTAGTCCTTGGAGAGCTGCACCCACCGGTCGGAGTCGGGTCCGGTGAACTCGAAGTTCACGACGGGTCGGCTCGCCTGGTCGAAGGTGACGAACGTCGGATTGAGGTGCTCACCGGTGAGCGGCGGCTCGAGCGACTTGTACTGCGCCGGCTTGTCCTTGTCCGGGACCTTGATCTCGAGCTTCGCCTGCCGCGTCGCGATCTCGTTCGCCTGCTGGATGTCGTCGATGCCGGGCAGCTCGAGGAGGATCTTGTCGTCGCCGAGCGCCTGGATGACGGGCTCGGACACGCCGAGGCCGTTGATGCGCCGATCGATGACGCGCCGCGCGCGGTCGTTGTAGTCGACCACGTTCCCCCCGGCCGGGATCTCCTCGGTCCGCAGGCGCAGGATCAGCTGCGTGCCGCCCTGGAGGTCGAGCCCCAGGTGGGTCTTGATCTCCTGGTTGTACGAGTTGTCGCCGAGGCGGAAGCAGATCCCGGGGCAGTTGAACGGGAACGAGAACTGGTGCTTCGGGATGTCGATGAACACCGCGAAGAACGCGATGAGCGCGATGAGCCACGGACCGAGTCGGGGCATGGGCAAATTCTAGGTGCGGGCTACGACGACTGCTGCGACTTGATCCGTTCGCGCGCCTCGCGCATCTCCCGGTCGAAGGCCGTCTCCCCCTCACTCGCAGGGGGAGAACCCCCTGCACCCCCCCCGGTTGCAGCGGGCGAGGACACGCCCGCTGCCGGGGGCTGCGCCCCCGAGCCCACGGACGGTGTCTGCTTCGCTGCGGCGTCGATCAGCTTGTCGGCGTTCAGGAACTCCTCGCGCAGCTCGTCGGAGGTCCGGCGGAGGTCGCCGACCATGCGCCCGAGGTCGCGCGCGACCTTCGGCATGCGCTCCGGTCCGAGCACGATGAGCGCGATGACGAGCAGCAAGAGCAGCTCGCCAGTCCCGATGCCGAACATCAGCTGTCGAGGGGGCTCCGCCCCCCCATACCTCCGGCGGCGATCTGCTCTCGGGCGGCGTTCGCGGCGTCGCGGAACGCCTTTGCTGCCTGCGCGGCGGCGCGCTCGAAGTCGCTATCACGCGCCGCGTACGTCACCGACCGCGATGCGGACGGCAGCACGCCACCGCCGCGCTCGTCCAGAGCCGCGCGGATCGCGATGGCGACGTCCGCGCCCTGCGTTCCCACGCCGGGCATGAGGAAGAGCCGGTCCGGCGCGAGCGCGCGCAGGCGCTTTGCCTCGTCGGGATAGGTCGCGCCGACGACGAAGCCGCAGCTCTCGGCCGGGAAACGCGCGACGCATCGCTCCACGACGCGCTCGTACAGCGGCCGGCCGCCCGTCTCGAGGTCCTGGAAGTCGCCGGCGCCGGGGTTGCTCGTCCGCGCGAGCACGAGCGCGTAGCGGCCGCCGGAGCAGAACGGCTCGATCGAGTCGAGCCCGACGTACGGCGCGACCGTGGCCGCGTCGGCCCGGAAGCTGTCGAACAGGGCGCTCGCGTAGGCGGCCGCGGTGTTCGGGACGTCGCCGCGCTTGGCGTCGAGGATCACCGGGATGTCGTCGGGGATCGTCTGCAGTGTGAGCGTGAGCACGTCCATCGCCGCGCTGCCGTAGCGCTCGTAGAACGCGAGGTTCGGCTTGTACGCGCAGACGTAATCGGAGGTGGCGCGGACGATCCGGCGCAGGAAGCGCACCGCCGCCTGGGGTCCGCGGCCGAGCGACTCGGGGATGAGCTCGGCCTCTGGATCGAGGCCCACGCAGACGATGCTGTCCCGCGACCGCGAGGCCGCGGTCAGCTTGGGGATGAAGGTCACGCGCGTCCTATGATACGAACGCTTTCACGCTAAGGAGGGGACCATGGGAAGGACGCAGCGTGCCACGCTCGGGCTCGCGCTCGTGGCGGGGCTGCTCATCGCCGCTTGTGGGGGCGGCGGCACGACCACGGCTTCCGGCGCACCACGGGCGAGCGGCGGCCCGCGACTGGGCTCGTTCGATCGTCCGATCGTCCTCGCGTTCACGCCGTCGGTGGAGGCCGCGACCATCTCGACCAACGGCGCGGCCATCAAGGCGGCGCTCGAGCGCGCGACCGGCCTCGCCTGGAAAGTGACCGCGATGACGAGCTATGCGGCAGAGGTCGAAGGCATGTGCTCGGGCGCGATCGACATCGGTTTCTTCGCACCCCTCCAGATGACCCTCCTGCTCAACAAGCAGTGCGGCACGCCCGTGCTCGCGGCGCTCCGTCGACCCGATCAGACCAAGCCCGAGTCGGCTACGAATCAGCTCAGCCCGACGTACGAGTCGCAGATCGTCGTGCGGGTCGACAGCGGCATCAACGACCTGAACGGGCTCAAGGGCAAGAAGTTCGCCTTCGTCGACACCCTCTCGGCGTCCGGTTACGTCTTCCCGACGCTCACCATCAAGAACAAGACCGGTCAGGATCCCAAGACCTTCTTCGCGTCGAACGGGATCATCTTCGCCGGTGGCCACCCGCAGGCGGCGCTGGCCGTCTACAACAAGCAGGTCGACGGGGCGGCGATGTACATCGACGCACGCGACCTGGTGGCGGCCGCTAACCCCGACATCAAGACCGCGACCAAGGTCATCGAGAAGGCGGGGCCGATCCCGAACGACGGCGTCGCCCTCCGCAAGGGCTTCCCCGACGACCTCGGGAAGCAGGTCACGGGCGCGCTGACGGACTACGTCAAGAGCGACGATGGAAAGAAGGTCGTCTACACGCTCTACCAGTGGGACGGCCTGCAGACGGTGGACGCGAAATTCTTCGACCCGATGAACGAGGCGGCAAAGCTCGCGGGCGTCGACGTCGAGAAGCTCGCGCAGAACACGCCGCGACCGGCGGCCACGCCGACACCGACGAAGAGCCCCTAGCGACGATCCCTTAGGTCGCGAGGAAGAGGCCGCCGCGCGAGCGGCGGCCTTTTGCTCGTCCCTAGACTCGCTCGCCAGTGACCGCGTTCCTGCGGCTCGAGGAGATCACGAAGACCTACCCGAGCGGCACGCGCGCGCTGGATGGGATCTCGCTCGACGTCCAGCGCGGCGAGTTCGTCGTCCTCATCGGCCTCTCCGGCTCGGGGAAGTCGACGCTCCTCCGCTGTATCAACAAGCTGGTCGAGCCGTCGGGCGGGCGCGTGATCCTGGACGGCATCGACGTGACCGCGGCAAAAGGGGCGGAGCTCCGGCGGATCCGTCGCCGGATCGGGATGATCTTCCAGCAGTTCAACCTCGTCCGGCGCATGTCGGTATTCAGCAACGTCATCGCGGGCCGTCTCGGATATCGCTCGATCTGGCGCACCGTTGCCGGGCGCCCCACGCGCACCGATGTCGCCCTTGCCTTCGAGAACCTCGGCCGCGTGGGCATCGCGGATCGCGCGTTCCAGCGCGCCGACGCCCTCTCCGGCGGCCAGCAGCAGCGCGTCGGTATCGCGCGCGCGTTGATGCAGGAGCCCGACCTCATGCTCGCCGACGAGCCGGTCGCCAGCCTCGACCCGGCCACGAGCCACTCCGTCATGAAGTACCTCGAGGAGATCAATAAGAAGGACCGGATCACGGTCATCTGCTCGCTCCACTTCCTCTCGCTCGCGCGCCGCTACGGCAGCCGGGTCATCGCGCTGAAAGCCGGCAAGGTCGCATTCGACGGCCTGCCCGCCGAGATCGACGAGCGCCGCTTCAAGGAGATCTACGGCGAGGACGCGGTCGAGGTCGAGATCGGCCCGACGAGCGAAAGCGAGCGAGGAGCGGCTTCGCCGCGACAAGCGAGTCCTCCAGCCTTGAGCGCGTCTCCTGAGCGCAGCGCAGAGATTGAGCAGGAGCGCTGATGGCCGAGTACTTCGTCGCGCGCGGGCTGCCGGTCCCGAGCGAGCTCTCGGCCAATCCGCTCACGAGGTGGCGCCGCTGGCTCGCCGTGGCGATCGGGCTCCTTGTCATCTACGTCGGCCTGCGCATCACCGACATCGACCTCACCTACGCCAACCCGGAATACGCGGGTCGCCAGATCGCGCAGCTCTTCAAGTGGGACTTCTCGATCCTCACGCCGCAGAACGAGTACGAGACCTTCTGGGACACGGCCGAGGGCAAGATGATCGAGACGATCTTTCTCGGGATCATCGCGACCGCCTTCTCGATCATCGTCGCCATCCCGCTCTCGTTCCTCGGGGCGCGCAACATCATGGCGGGACATCCCGTCACGGCGGCGATCTACGCGATCGTGCGGCTCATCTTCACGGTGATCCGGTCGATCGACGTGCTCATCGTCGTGATCGTCTTCGCGATCCTCCTCGGCATCGGCAGCGCGGCGGGCGTGTTCGCGCTCGCGTTCCACAACGTCGGCGTGCTCGGGAAGCTCTACTCGGAGGCGATCGAGGGCATCGACGCCGGGCCGATGGAAGCGATCAGCGCGACCGGCGCGAACCGATTCCAGGTCGTCTGGACCGCGGTGCTCCCGCAGATCACCAATCCGTACATCTCGTTCACGATCTACCGCCTCGACGCGAACGTGCGGCTCGCGCCGATCCTTGGCCTCGTCGGCGGGGGCGGGATCGGGATCCTCCTCTTCCAGTCGATCAACCTGTTCCACTACGGCGCGGCGGGGCTGATCATCTTCATGATCGTCGTCACCGTCGCCGCGATGGACTTCTTCAGCGCGCAGGTGCGGAAGCGGCTCGTGTAGCGGGCGCCTAGCCTGGCCGCTCGCGCGAGAGGTGCTCCGCGAGCTCGTCGGCGCTTCGCAGCCGCCGCGACAGCGTCCGCAGGAGGTCCGCAGCCACGGCCGGATACTGGATGAGCACGACCGCGATCACGGTGCGATGAAGCTCGAGCGTCCGCGTCGGCGCGAGCGCCGTGACGGTCGCGGTCCGAGCGCCGCCGTCCAGGATGCCGACCTCGCCGACGATCTCGTTGGGGCCGAGCTCGGCGAGGACGAGCGGGCCCTCGCGGCCCTCGCCGGCGCGCTCGACGCGCACCCGGCCCGAGAGGATGACCTGCATCGTGTCGGAGGGATCGCCCTGGCGCATGAGCGTTTCGCCGGCGGCGAACGTACGCACCTGTCCCCGCTCGACGAGCGCGCGCCGCGCCTCGTCGCTGACGGTCCGGAACAGCGCGACGCCATCGAGCTCGCGCGCCACTAGGGCCCCCACGCCGGACGGCTCTCGCCGTCCAGGCCCTCGCCGCGTGTGAGCTTCACCGGTTGCCTGGGCAGGCCGCCGCTCAGCACCTCGCCGAGGTCCATCGCGAACAGGTCGATGGAGCCGTTCTGCTCCCGCAGAAAGGCGACCTGGCGGCCATCCGGCGAGAAGACGCCGTTCCAGCTGCGTCCGTCGGTCGTGAGCGCGATGTCGCGCGCCCGGCTCAGCTGCGCGAGGTGCAGGTCGTTGTTCCCGCCGTGACGCAGCGTGTAGAGGATCCAGTCGCCGTCGGGCGAGTACGCGGGCCGGTAGGGCTCTCCGTTCGGCACGATCTTGAACGGGTTCGCGGCGCGGCCGTCGGCGGCCACGAGCAGCAGCCGGGGCGCGCCGAGCGTGTACGAGGTGACGGCGATGGTCTTCCCATCGGGCGACCACGCCGGGTCCGAGAGGTTGGAGCCCTGGGAGAGCGTCGTCATGCGCCGGCCGCTCTGGGCGTCGTAGAGCGCGAGGTCGGAGACGCCGTCGCCGACGTCGAACGTCACCGCGATCCGCTTTCCGTCCGGCGACAGCGCCGGGGCGTTGAACCAGGTCACCTCGTGGAACCCGCTCTGCGCGCGGACCAGCCCGCTCACGACGACCGTCTCGGGTCCGCCGGCCGCGTCCTTCCGCACGATGTTCGTGAACCGTAGGAGCGCCGGCACGACCTGGCCGTCGACCACGCGCCTCCCGTCGATCTGCTCGGTCCGCGAGAAGACGACGGTCTTCCCGTCCGTGGAGACGTTTGGTTGCAGCGATCGTCCCTCGGAAGTGAGCGGGACGTAGCCGCCGCCGGAGAGCACGTACACGTCGCCGCGCAGGACGAACGCGATCGTACCGCTGACGCGCGGTGCTTCGACGCGCTCGACGGGCTTCGTCGGCGTCGGCGTCGGGCTCGCAGCCGGGACGAGCAGCGGCGCCACGCGCGATCCGAGCGACGCGTAGATCACGACGAGGCCGAGCGCGACGAGCACGTACACGGCCTCGCGGAGCTTCATCGGGTCGCCGCCTCGACGGCCTCGGCCACGCGCGCGACGTCACGCGCGAGGTCGGCACCGTTCGCGACCTCGAGATGTCCCTCCTTCGGAGGCTCGAACGCCCGGTCCCGCATCCGCTCGTAGACGCGCTCGTCGGCGTCGGAGTGATCCTCCGGGGCGAGGAGGTTTGTCGCATCGACGACGACACGATGGCCCTCGCCGAGCAGCACCTCGACGAGCGCCTGGCTTGTCGCGAAGACGGCGCGATTCTCCGCATCGGTGTACGCCGCCGCGATGAAGAGACGGCTCCTCAGCTCATCGGTCGCGACGTGTGCCGCGCCGAGCCGCGCGCAGAGGAGCCGCGCGACGTGCGACTTCCCCACCCCCGGCAGGCCCATGAGCATGACGACCGCCGGCCGACCGTGCGGACGGTCCGGCACCTCGGCGACCTCGCGGCGGAGCTGCTCGGCGAGGGCCGCGGCGCGCGCGGCGTACGCCCGGGTCTGCGCCAGCGTGCCGGCGCCGGAGGGACGCTGGATGCGTGCACGCGCGGATGGCACGGACCGATCGTAGGGCGCTCAGTGGAGGAAGATCGGGTCCCCGTAGTTGAAGCCCGCCGTCTGCGCCTTCACGACGACCGCGGCATCCTGGACGGAGACGACGAAGAAGGTGCCCATCGCGATGAACGCGATCCTCGTGCTGTCGGGCGACCACGCCGGGGTGACGTCGTCCATCGTCGTCGTGATCGATCGCAGGCTCGTCCCGTCGAGCGGCGCGACGTAGAGCTCCGACGGGATGTCGAGATGCGCGAGCCGGCCCCCGTTGCCGCCCGCGACGGGGGGGCCGACGGGAACTGCAGACGTCCGGCCCGCGGACGACCAGGTGAGCTCACGACCGTCCGGGGAGACGCGCGGCGCCTGCAGCCACCAGAATCGATCGCCGGTCTTCAGCAGAGGCTGTGGCTTCGATCCGTCGGTGCCGATCGTGTAGAGGCCGGCCTGCTGGCCGCGGTCGATCCGCACGTAGACGAGGGTCTTGCCGTCCGGGAGGACCGCGGGCTCGGCGCCGTCCGACAGCACCTTCTGGCGCTCGCCCGTGCGCAGGTCGAGGCGCTCGATCCGGTCCTCGGTCTCGAGGTAGACGCCCGGGTTGTTCGCCTCCTGCTTCGCGGCGCGGCGGTGCACGTACATCACGTTGCCCGACGCCTCGAAGGATGGACTGGCGTAGAAGACGTCCGGCCCCTCACGAGTGATGACAGCCCGCAGGTCCGTGCCGTCGACGTTCACGCTGTAGATATCGGACCCGAAGCCGAGTCCCTCGAGCGTCTGCGAGAGCGCGAAGAAGATCCTGCCGCTCGGATGGAGCACCGGCGCGCTCGGGACGGCGCCTTTCGGCAAGGTCGCGATGCGTCCGATGATCTTTCCCGCCGCGTCGAGGCCGACGAGTCCCGCCGGCGTCGCGATCGCGAACGTCGAGCGCGTGCCGATGCCGACCTCGTTCGGGATCGCGGACTGGGGTCCGTTCTGCGGCGCGCTCTGGCATCCCGCGAGGCCAAGCGCGAGCAGGACCGCGAGTGCTCTCATGCACACCTCACTTGCGAATGGGGCCGGCGACGGGCGCCGGCCCCTTCTCGCTGTCAGCTCACCTGTACGGCGCACAGGGCTCGTAGCCGGGTGCGGTGACGCTCGGATTGTGCGAGATGCAAAGGCCCTTGGCGGGGATCTCGTTCGCGTGGGGCCCGGTGTACTTGAGCACGTACACGCCCATGTTCTCGTCCGAGTACACGATGTGGCCGTTCATGGCGATCGGGTAGCTCCGGGCGAAGACGTCGGGCGGAAGCAGCTGCTTGGTGCGGACCGGCACGCCTTCGGCGTCGACCTCCGGATCCGCGCACGGACCGGCGGCGCCTTCGGCGCACCATTTCACCTCGGGGGCCGGCCGGTTGAAGAAGAAGCCGAGCTCGAACGGACTCTGCGGGTTCGTGATGTCGACGGCACGGAGGCCGCCTCCGTACCACGTCGCGAAGAGGACGCTCGGCAGTGCGAGCGCGTTGTGGACGGTCTTGGAGCTGCGCATGATGTCGGTCCCGTAGATCCCCGTCGCCGCCGTCGTGGGCGGGATCTGGTCACCCTGCTTCGGGCAGCGGTCGGGGTTCTGCTCGGGGAGCGCGAACGTGCCGGCGTTCCTGGGGAAGAGATCCCCGCGGAACGAGCCGACCGAGCCGGCGCCGCCGGGAGCGACGAGCTGCCCCGTGGCGCGGTCGTACGTCGAGAAGCCGTCGGTGCCGATGTACGCGAAGGTGATGCCGCCGAACGGGCAGGCGTGTCCTTCGTGCTGGAGCGCGACGTACGGCCGGCCCGGGATCTTCACCACACCGTGCACGTTCGCCACCTCGGTGCCGAACGCCGCGAGCGGCTTGAAGTCCGGGAAGACCGAGAGGCAGTGACCCGCCTCGTTCTTGCTCTTCGCCGGAGACACGTCGCACGAGCGGCCCTCGGCGATCGCCGAGCTGTCGATCTGCAGGTAGCCGTACTTGGTCTGCGCGAGATGCATGCGCTTGCCGTCGAGCGACCACGTCACGTCGTGGGTCTGCGTGTTGTCGACGCGCGTGCCGCCCTCGTACTTGGTCGTGACGTTCGCGGGGACGCCGAGCTGCGCGCGCAGGCCCCACTCGCCGGCGAGCTTCGGGTTACAGCTCTTGGGGCAGCCCGTGAGGTCGTACACGCGGATGTCGACGCCGTCCTCCGGCACGCCGCTGTTGAAGGTCACCGAGGCGAACACGCGGTCCGCCTTGTTCGGGTCGCGCCACAGCGTCATGTAGTGGAGGAAGTCGTTCTGCGGGATGTTGATCTTGGAGACGATCTGCGGCTTCTGGCAGTCGGTCGCGTCGTAGACGACGAGGCCGACGTTCTTGTCCTCGGCCGAGACGATCGGCTTCCATTTCCCGATGCCGAACGGCGCGCGGACCGAGTTCACGAGAAGGTTGAGGTCGCCGACCGCCTCGATCGCCTCGATCCCCATGCCCTTCCCCTTGATGCCGGGCACCTCACCCACGATGGTCGGCTTGCTCATGTCCTTCATGTCGAGGATGAGCGTGGGCTGAAGGTCGATGTTGCTCCCGACGTACAGGCAATCACGGATGGCGGTGATGCCGCCGTTCATGCCGCGCGGCAGGTTGAGCTTCGGGTCGATCAGCGGGTTCGAGCCGACCAGCGTGAAGTTCTTCATCTGGCCGCCGGACGGGATCTTGTCGACCGCGGTGCGCGGCTGGACGCCGGTGTATTCGGTGCTGGGCTGCGAGCAGGCGGCCGCGACGAGAAGCGCGACCGGTGCGAGAAGCAGCCATCTCCCAAGACGTGAGGGCGCGCGCGGACGCTCGGCCATGCCTTTCCCCTCTCCTGTGAAAAGGTGACGGGTCGCCCCCGCCACCCTCTCACATCACGTGCGGTCTACGGAGACCAGGTCTTGTACGGCGCGCACGGCTCGAAGCCGGGCGTGACGACGTTCGGGTTGTGCGAGATGCAGAGGCCCGTCTGCGGGAGCTCGTTCGCGTGGGGACCGGTGTACTTGAGCACGTAGATCCCCGAGTTCTCGTCGTAGTAGACGATGTGGCCGTTCATGAGGATCGGATAGCTCCGTGCGAAGACGTCGGGCGGAAGCAGCTGCTTCACACGGACCGGCACGCCTTCGGCGTCCAGCTCGGGCTTGTCGCACGGGCCGGCCGACCCCTCGGAGCAGTAGCGGACCTCGGGCACCGGCTTGTTGAAGAAGTAGCCGAGCTCGAACGGCGAGGATGGGTTGGTGATGTCGATGGCCCGAAGACCGGCGCCGTACCAGGTCGCGAAGAGCACGCTTGGGAACGCGAGCGCGTTGTGGACGGTCTTGGAGCTGCGCATGACGTCGGCGCCGTAGATGCCGGTCGCCGCCGTCGTCGGCGGGATCTGGTCACCCTGCCTGGGGCAACGGTCGGGGTTCTGCTCGGGGATCGCGAACGTCCCGACGTTGCGCGGATAGAGATCTCCACGGAACACGCCGACCGAACCGGCGCCGCCGGGAGCGACGAGCTGGCCGGTCTGGCGGTCGTAGGTCGAGAACGTGTCCTTGTCGCCGATGTACGCGAACGTGATCCCGCCGAACGGGCAGGCGTGCCCTTCGTGCTGGATGGCCACGTACGGCCGGCCGGGGATGCTCACCACTCCGTGGACGTTCGCCACTTCCGTGCCGAACGCCGCGAGCGGCTTGAAGTCCGGAAGAACGCTCAGGCAGTGACCCGCCTCGGTCTTGCTCTTCGCCGGCGAGGGGTCGCACGAGCGGCCCTCGGCGAGCGCCGAGCTGTCGATCTGCAGGTAGCCGTATTTGGTCTGCGCGAGGTGCATCCGGCGACCGTCAAGCGACCAGGTCACGTCGTGGGTCTGGGTGTTGTCGACCCGGGTGCCGCCCTCGTACTTGGTCGTGACGTTCGCGGGGATGCCGAGCTGGGCGCGCAGGCCCCACTCGCCCGCGAGCTTGGGGTTGCACGACTTCGGGCAGCCGGTGAGGTCCCAGACGCGGACGTCGACGCCGTCCTCGGGGACACCGCTGTTGTAGGTCACCGAGACGAAGACGCGGTCCGGCTTGTTTGGATCGCGCCAGAGGGTCATGTAGTGGAGGAACGTGTTCTTGACGTCGATCTTGGAGACGATCGTGGGCTTCTTGCAGTCGGTCGCGTCATAGACGACGAGCCCGACGTTCGTGTCGGCCGGCGCCACCTTGGGAGGCGCTTCGGTCCAGCCCTTGGAGTTGCGGGCCGTGTTGACGAGGAGGTTGAGGTCGCCGACCGCCTCGATCGCCTCGATCCCCATGCCCTTCCCCGCGATGCCGGGCACCTCGCCCACCACGGTCGGCTTGGTCAGGTCCTTCATGTCGAGAATCAAGGTCGGCTGGTACGCGATGCTGCTGCCGGCATAGAGGCAGTCACGGATCGCCGTGATGCCGCCGCCCATGCCGCGCGGAAGATTGAACTTCGGATCCAGCAGCTGGTTCTGGCCGACCAGCTGGAAGTTCTTCATCTCGCCGCCCGAGGGGATCTTCTCGATCGGCGTGCGGGGCTGCGAGCCGGTGTACGTCACGGGTCCCTGGGAACACGCGGAGACGACGAGCAACGCGAGTGGCGCGAGCGACAGGAGCCTTGACCAACGCGGGACATGCACAACCTGCATGCTTCCTCCTCTTCCTTCCGGCCGGACGCCAAGCAAAGGTTTTCCGACCGGACCCCAAACGCTCGACGCCATACTGCTCTGACCTGTCAATGCGCGCCCACCGGGCGTTGGTCTTCCAGCGGCGGGCAGGTGAACAGGGCTTGATCCATCCCGGGACAGGACAAAGCGCGGCCGGGCTGGCGGGCCGATCCCGCCAGCCCCGGCCGGATCAGATCACTTGTACGGTGCGCACGGCTCGTAGCCGACGCTCACGACGCTCGGGTTGTGCGCGATGCAGATGCCCTGCTTCGGGATCTCGCTCGCGTGCGGACCCGTGTACTTCAGGACATAGACGCCGTTGTTCGAATCCGCGTACACGAGGTAGCCGTTCATCGCGATCGGGTAGCTCCGCGCGATGATCTCGGGCGGGAGCGTTCCCTGCTGCCGGATGGGGATCCCTTCACCGTCGACCTCCGCGTCCTTGCAGCCCGCACCCTGACACCAGCGGACCTCCTGCGGCGGCTTGTTGAAGAAGTAGCCGAGCTCGAAGGGCATGTACGGGTTCGTGATGTCGATAGCCCGCAGGCCGCCGGAGTACCACGTCGCGAACATGACGTTCGGGAACGCCATGAGGTTGTGGATGCCGCCGTTGAAGTTCGGGTTGAGACCGCTCGCGGCATCGGGGTCGCCGTTCTGACCGCACCGGTCCACCTGATCTTCGGGCAGGCCGAATTCCGAGACAACCTTGGGAAAGAGATCTCCGCGGAGCTGGCCCTGACCGGGCGCGATCGCTCCGGGCGCGTACGTCTCGGTCGTTCCGACGTACACCATCTGGATGCCGCCATACGGGCAGCCACTCGAGGGCTCGTGCTGGACGGCCACGTACGGCCGGCCGGGGACCTTGACGATGCCGTGCGTGTGCGCGGCGCCGATCCCGTACGGTTGCACGCGGGCCGACAGGTCAGGATTCAGCACGCTGAGGCAGTAGCCGGTCGCTACCGCGGTCGTCGGCGATTTCGGGTTGCACGACTGGCCTCTCGCGAGCGCGCTGCTGTCGAGCTGGAAGTAGCCGAAGTGCATCTGCGCGACGTGCAGCCGTGTCCCGTCGATCGACCACGTCGCGTCGTGGGTGACGGTCGTCTTCGTGATCTTCCCGCCTTCGTACGCCACTTCGAGCCGTTGCGGGATCCCGAACTGGGCACGAAGGCCCCATTCCGCGACCTGCTTGGGGCTGCAGCTCTTCGGGCAGCCGGTCAGGTCGAAGACGCGGAGGTCGATCCCGTCGGCGGTGCCGTTGCAGCAGTAGTTCACGTCGACGAGGACGCGGTCGGGCTTGGCCGGATCGCGCCACAGCGTCATGTAGTGGATCAGGTCGCTCCCCACGTCGACCTTGGCGACGATCGTGGGCTTGCGGCAGTCGGTCGCGTCGTAGACGACGAGACCGATGTTCTTGTCCGCCGTGGCGATCCGCTTCGCGTCGCCCCCGCGCGCCGTGACGACGAGCAGGTTCAGATCGGCGACGCCTTCGATCGCTTCCACGCCCATTCCTTTGAAGGCGATGCCGGGTACCTCGCCGACCACCGTCGGCTTCGTCATGTCCTTCATGTCGACGATCAAGGCCGGCTGGTAGCCAATGTTCGAGCCGACGTAGAGGCAATCGCGGATCGCGGTGATGCCGCCGTTCTGTCCCCGCGGCAGGTTGTACTTCGGATCGAGCAGCGGGTTGTTCGCGATGAGCTCGAAGTTCTTCAGCTGACCGCTCGCCGGGATGTCCTTGACGGGCGTCCGCGGCTGCGGCCCGTTGTAGGCCGTGGGTTGCGAACATGCCGTTGCCACAAGGATCGCGATCGGTAGGAGCAGCCAGATCGTGCGGTGCGCAGGATGAACGAAAGCAGCCAATTCCCCCTCCTTCGGCCTGCCGGGTGCGTTCAGACCACCGGCGCGTCCGGTCCGGCCGATTCTGTTCCTGCGGTCAAATCCCCGTCAGGGGAGCCGCGCGAACCAGAGAAGCGAGGCGCATGCGGCGCCGAGCAGGAGCGCCGCGGCGAGCGCCGCGAACGCGACCGTGATCTCGGACCGCTCGTCGCGAAGGACGAGCTCGGTCGCGAGGTTCGTGTAGATCTGCTGAAGGTCCGACTCGCTCTGCGCGTTGAAGTACTTCGCGCCCGACGCCTCGGCGATCTTCCGGAGCGTCGCCTCGTCGAGCTCGGAGCGCGCCGACCGCCCCTCGTTCTTGACGAGCGCGCCCTCCGGCGTCCCCACGCCCACCGTGTACACACGGATGCCCAGGTTCGCCGCCCGATCGATGACGCTGAGCGGCGGCGGGCTCTGGTTGTTCTCGCCATCTGTGAGCAGGACGATGCTCGCGGTCGCGAACTGACCCTTCGCGAGCGGCTTTGGCGTCGGCTTCGGCGTGCGTCCGGGCAGGGTCTGCTGGCTCGTGGACTGCTGATCGTCCGGGTCGCCGGGCGCGACGTCCTGGCCCTCGTAGATCGCGTCGAGCGAGACGATGATCGCCTTGCCGAGCGCGGTCGATCGCTGCGGCTTGAGGCGATCGATGGCATCGATGAGCGCCGTCCGGTCGAGCGTCGGACCCATGACGACCTGCGCGTTGTCGGAGAACGTGACCACGCCGATGCGAACGTTGTTCTTCGCCAGGCGCTGCTGCTCGACGAAGGTCTTCGCGGCCTCCTTCGCCGCTTCCATGCGGTTGGGCTTGACGTCGTCGGCGGCCATGCTCCCCGAGACGTCGATCGCCAGGATCACGGTCCCCTCGACGCCGGGGACCTTCACGAGCATGGCCGGGCGCGCGATCGCGAGGACGAGCGCGGTGAACCCGAGGAGGAACAGAGCGGGCGGGACGTGGCGGCGGATGCCCGGTCCCGGCCCGACCGCCGTCCGGACCATCTGCAGGCTCGCGTAGCGCAGCGCGTAGCGCCGGCGCCGACGCTGGACGAAGACGTACGCGAAGAGGAGCGCGGCCACAACGGCGAGCAGCCAGAGGTTGCCCGGCCACTGGAATTCCATCGCTACCGCTCGCTCAGAACGGCGCCGCGCCGGCGGCGGATGCGGCGGCGTCGATCGGCACGGCGAAGCCGAGGCCCGAGACGCCGTTGAGGCTGGGGCCTCCGGTCACGATCGCGACGACCTCGCCTTTGCTGTTGACGAGCGCGCCGCCGGAGCTCTCCGGATAGAGCGTCGCGTCGAACTGGATGAGGCCGCCGAGCCGCTGCCCGGGCCACGGGGGCTCGAAGGTGCTGCCGAGCTTCGAGATCACCCCGACCGTGAGAGAGTTCTGCTGGCCGAGCGGGCTGCCGACCACGATCGCTTGATCGCCGACCTTGAGATCCTTCGCGCTCGCGAGCGTCGCGGGCTTGCGCCCGAACGATCCGAGCTCGAGCACCGCGACGTCGAACTCCGCTTGGGAGTCGCCGAGCACCGCGGCCCACTCCTCACCATCGAAGAACACGACTTTGATCTCCGCCGCGTCGCGCAGGATGTGCAGGCTCGTGAGGATCCGGCCCCCCGAGTCGAGAAGGACGCCGGAGCCGCGCGCTCGAACCGCCGTCTCGTCGGCGGAGCGTGTCTTCACGAGCACCATCGACTCCTTGACCGCCTGGTACGCGGCGATCGCGACGTTCGGCTTGGGCGTCGCCGACGCCAGCGCCGTCTTGATGGCGTCGTTGACCTCTCGCTCGGTGATCCGTTGTGGCGCGGGCACGAGCGCGTTCGTGATGCCGATGACGGCGAGCGTCCCGAGGATGCTCACGAGGACGAGCTGCGCGTTTCGAGTCCGGCCGGCGAGCCGTCGGAGCGTGCCGCGGACGTCGAGGCGGCGCCGCGCTGGATCTGGTGCCTCCTCCGGCGCATCGCCGTGAAAGAAGGTGCCATACGGGCGATCGGCCTTGGATCGGCGCACCATCGCGGTGAGTCTAGGCGGCGACCAAAAGCATCAAGGCGCGAAACCGGCGGCACGAAGCGCATCGCGCGCGGTGGCCGCCTCGTCGTAGGGGCGCTTCGTCTCGCCGACGATGATCGAGCTTTCGTGCCCCTTGCCTGCGAGAAGCACCGTGTCGTCGGGCTGGGCGCGGCGGATCGCCTCGGCGACGGCCTCGCGTCGGTCGTCGATGACGAGGTAATCGCTTCCGCGCTTCTTCCCGGCCGAGACCGCGCCCGCCTCGATCTCCGCGAGGATGGTCGCCGGGTCCTCGAGCCGCGGATCTTCCTGCGTGAGCACGAACAGGTCGGCGTGCCTCGCCGCGATCTCCGCGAGCGCGGGTCGCTTCGCTCGGTCGCGCTCGCCGGCGCTCCCGAAGACCGCGATGAGCTTGCCGCGCGTGAGCGGCCGCAGCAGGCCGAGCACCTTGTCGAGCGACTCCGGCGTGTGCGCGTAGTCGACGATCACGCTGAACGGCTGTCCGCAGTCGACGCGCTCCATGCGGCCGCGGACCGCCTTCGCGCGAGCGAGCGCGTCGCGCGCCTGCGCCAGCGTCGCGCCCGCCGCGAGGCCCGCCGCGGCGGCGGCGAGTGCGTTGTGCACGTTGAAGCGGCCGACGAGCGGCAGCGGCACCTCGACCGAGGCTCCCGCCGAGGCGATGCGGACCCGCGAGCCGGACGCATCCGACGCGAGGATCGTCCCCTGCACGTCCGCGTGCGCGTCGATCGCGTACGTGAGGACTCGGGCGCCGCCGGCGCGGTCCGCCAGGTACCGCCAGCGCGGGTCGTCGGCGTTGAGGACGGCGGTCTTCGGCACGCCCTTGTCGGCGGAGCGCGCGAGCATGCTGAAGAGCTCCGCCTTCGTCTCGAGGTAGCGCTGGAGCGTCCCGTGGAAGTCGAGGTGCTCCGGCGAGAGGTTCGTGAAGACGGCGACGTCGACCTCGCAGCCGCGCAGCTTCCGCAGCGCGAGCGCGTGGCTCGTGGCCTCGAGCACGCCCCACGTCCCCCCGGCCACGAGGAGCTCGGCGAAGAACTCCTGCACCTCGACGGCCTCCTGGGTGCTCTGCCGCGTCTCGTTCTCCCAGACGTGCCCGACCTGCTTGAAGTCGACTGTCGTGGCGAAGCCGGTACGTTCGCCGGCGGCCTCGAGGACATCCGACACGAGATGCACCGTCGTCGTCTTACCGTCGGTCCCCGTGACGGCTGCGAGCTTGAGCCGCCGGGTCGGGTGGTCGAAGAACTCGCTCGCGAGGTCGGCGAGCGCGATGCGCGAGTCCGCGACGACCGCCACCGGGACGCCCACGGGCACGTCGCGCTGGGCGACGACCGCGACGGCGCCGCGCGCGGCCGCGTCGGCGGCGAAGTCGTGTCCGTCCCGATGGAAGCCCTCGACCGCGACGAAGAGGCCGCCCTCGCGGACCCGACGCGAGTCGTACGCGATCGAGCGGACGTCGCGTTCGCCGGCCCCCTCGGGCACGGGGATCCGCGCCGCACGGAACAGCGCCTCGAGCCTCATCCGGCGGCCCGGCCCCGAAGCCGGAGGGCGGCGGTGTAGACCGGCTCGGCGAGGCGATACGCGCGGTAGGCGAGCTCGTTCGCAACGGCGTCGTGCGCCCCGACGAAACGCCGGGGCGCGCCGCCGAAGCCCTTCTTGAAGTGGTAGGGCCCCTGCATCGGGTCGTCCTTTCGCGACAGGTCCGCCGGGATGCCGCCGAAGTCGAACCGCTTCGCGCCGCTCGTCTTCGCCTCGATGATGCAGCGCCACAGGAGCGCGTATGCCGCGTACGCCGACCGGCCCTCGGCGTTCGTCGCCGCCGTCTGGTAGACCTCGCGCTCGCCGCAGCGCCAGGTCATCGCCGCCGCGACCGCCCGGCCTTCGCGGACGCCCAGCCGCACGCGCGCGTGCCCGGCGCCCACCAGCGTCCCCCACATCGCGCGGTAGTACTCCCAGGTCCGCGTGATGAACCCCGCGCGCGCGCCGGTCTGCGCGTAGAGGTCGTAGAACGCGCGCAGGTCCGTGTCGCCGTCGGCGTCGCGGATGCCGACGCCGCGCTTCTCCGCGTGGCGCACGCTCCAGCGCGTGTCCTTGTCGAGGCCACGCAGGAGCGCGTCCTCGTCCGCCGACAGATCGAGCTCGAGCGTCGCGACCACCGGCTGCACGTCCGGCGCGCGCCGAAAGCCCGCCGCCCGGAGCGCGCCGCCGGCCTCCTCGGCCGTGAGCTCGGGGTCGGCCTTCACGAAGAGTGCCCCGCGCTCGCGCGCGAGCGTCGCGAGGCCGGCGAGGGCGGTGCGCAGCGCCGCCGCGTCGCCGGGCGGCGCGATCGGTCCGCGCGGGACGTACGCGAGGGCGCGCCCGGCCGGAAGCGGACGCCAGAGCACGAGCGCGCACGGGAGCGCATCGCCGAAGCGCAGGAACTCGGCCCGCCAGCCCTGCGCCTCGCGGATCTCGGCCCACGCCGCCGACTGGAGCACGTGGCCCGTGGGAGATCTCACCGCGGCGTCATCCCAGCTCGCCGGTGCGGCGCTCAAAGCCGCGCGGCCGCGAGGCGCCGGCGCGCACCGAGCTGCCACAGCGGGAACAGCGGACGCACGACCGGCGTCTCGAGGAGGCCGATCCATTCGACGATCTCGCCGCCGAACCCGAGCTTGAAGTTCTCCACGCCGGCGAGGGCATCCTCCGGGCCTTCCGCCAGCCCCCACATGTCGTAGCGCCGCACGCCGAGCTGTCGCATCCGCAGCAGCGAGCGCCACTTCAAGAGATAGAACGGCCGCGACTCGGCGTGCGCGCCGCTCCAGCCGCCGAAGAGCTCCCACGCGCGATCGGCGATGCGCACCACGAGGAGGGTGCCGGCGTCCTCGTCGCCGACGCGCGCGACGAGCAGGTGCATGCGCTCGCCGAACGCGTCACGCAGCGTCCGGAAATATCCGAGGTCGTGGATCGCGAAGCGGTCGCGCTCCCCGACGATGCGCAGGATCCGGTGGAAGCGCTCGAGGTCCGTCGTCTCCTCGGTGGCGACGCCCTCACGCTCCGCCTTGCGGATGTACTGCCGCGTCTTTCGGCGCATCGCCGCAAGCAGCTCGTCCGGCTCGCGCGAGGGATCGAGGAGAAGCGTGCGGCGCGGCTGCACGAACACGGAAGACCGCGAGACGCCGGCCTCGGCCAGCGCCGCACGGAGCGTGGGATCGTCGGGCTGTTCGGGATCGCAGATGAGGGCCAGCGTGCGATGCCGCGCGGCGACGGTGCGGAGCGCGCCGATCGCCGCGGGCAGGTCGGCGGGCTCGCAGATCGGACCGCGCGACGCGTAGGCCACGGCGAGCCCGCCCGCGCCGCGCCGGACGAGGAGCTGCGCCAGGCCACGACGGCCCCGGTCGTCCTCAAGGACGTAGCGCTCGGCGATCCAGCCGGTGGCCTCCTTGAGCCGCGCCCAGCCCGACGATTGGAGGAGGTGCGGGCGGCCCGTCGCTTCCACGAGCGCGTCCCATTCCCGCGCCCCCTCGGGCGCGGGCACGGCTCTCAGGCCGCGTCCTTTCTCAATCTCGGGCTCCGCCCGAAGACACGCTCAGGGCTGGTCGAGTTCGGTCGTCGCGGCAAAGCCGCTCCTCCTCACGCCGCGTCCTTTCCCGGCGTCGCTTCGTCCTTCCCGGGCAGCTCCCGGGCGGTGAAGGTGCACTCGGGGTAGCGCTCGCACCCGTAGAACATGGACCGTCCGCGGCCGCGGCGTCGGACGAGCTCTCCCTTGCCGCACTCGGGGCAGGTGACCCCCGTCTTCTGCTGGGTCTTCTTGATGTACTTGCAGTCCGGGTAGCCGGTGCACCCGATGAACGGGCCGAAGCGCCCGCGCCGGCGCGCCAGCGGCTTGCCGCACTCCGGGCACATCTCGCCCTCGATGATCTCGAGCTGTGGCTCACGCTGTCCCTCGAGCGGCTCGGAGTAATCGCACGCGCCCGGCGGGACCGGCTGGCCCTTCTTGCCCTTCGCGAACCCGGTGCACGAGTAGAACCGACCGTACCGTCCGAGCTTGATGACGACCGGGCGGCCGCACTTGGGACAGATGCGGTCCGTCGGCTCCTCGGTGACGTCCGACTTCTTCACCGACTTCGTCTTCTCTTCGACGCGCTTGCTGAACGGCGTGAAGAATTGGCGGACGACGGGGGCCCACTCGACCGTGCCGGACGCGATCTTGTCGAGGTCCTCCTCCATGCGCGCCGTGAAGCCGGTGTCGACGATGTCCGGGAAGTGCTCCCGCAGGAAGTCGGTGACGACGAAGCCGACGTCCTCCGGCACGAGCGCGCGGGCGTCCTTGCGGACGTACTTGCGATCGATGAGCGTCGAGATCGTCGGCGCGTACGTCGACGGACGCCCGATCCCATGCTCCTCGAGCGTCTTCACGAGCGACGCCTCGGTGAAGCGGGCGGGCGGCTGCGTGAAGTGCTGCGACGCGTCGAGGCCGAGGAGCTTGAGCTCCTCCCCCGCCGCGACATCGGGGAGCGGCGAGATCTCCTTCTCGGGCTCGTCGCTCGATTCGAAGTACGCCCGGAGGAATCCGTCGAAGAGGACCTTCCGGCCGTTCGCGCGCAGGACGTAGCCCGCGGCGTCGACGTCGAGGCGCGTGTTCTCGAAACGCGCCGACGCCATCTGCGACGCGATCGTCCGCTGCCAGATGAGCGTGTAGAGCTTCAGCTGGTCCGGCTTGAGGAACCGCTTCACGCGGTCGGGCGTCCGCGCGAGGTCGGTCGGGCGGATCGCCTCGTGCGCCTCCTGTGCGCCTTTGCTCCGCGTCTTGTAGTGGCGCGGTCGCTCGAGCGCGTAGGGCACGCCGAACTCCGAGGCGATCACGTCGTGCGCCTGCCGCAACGCTCCCTCGGCCACGTGCAGCGAGTCGGTCCGCATGTAGGTGATGAGGCCGACGGGGGCCTCGCCGAGGGAGACGCCCTCGTACTGCTGTTGCGCGAGGACCATCGTCCGTTTCACGGAGTAGCCGAGCTTGCGCGATGCCTCCTGCTGAAGCGTCGACGTCGTGAACGGCGGCGCCGCGTTGCGCGAGCTCTCGCGCGTGTCGACGCTCTTGACCGTGTAGCGCGCGTCCGCGAGGGCGGCGCGGTGTTTCTCGGCGGTCCCACCGTCGTGGACCTCTAGCTTGTGACCTTTGTGCTGGATGACCTCGGCGGTGAAGGTGTGGCCGGCGTGATCCTCGAGCGCGGCCTCGAGCGTCCAGTACTCCTGCGCGACGAACGCCTGGATCTCGCGCTCCCGATCGACGATGAGCCGGAGGGCGACGGACTGGACGCGACCGGCCGAGAGCCCGTACCGGATCTTCTTCCAGAGGAGCGGCGACATCGTGTAGCCGACGAGCCGATCCACGACGCGGCGAGCCTGCTGCGCGTTCACGAGATCCTGGTCGATCTCGCGCGGGTGCTTGAACGCCTGCTGGATCGCCGCGGGCGTGATCTCGTGGAAGGTCACGCGCTTCAACTTCGACTTCGGGACGTTGATGATGTCCGCCAGGTGCCAGGCGATCGCCTCGCCCTCGCGGTCGAGGTCCGTCGCGAGCCACACGTGCGGCGCCGACTTGGCCTCCCGGCGGAGGAGGCGGGCCTGCTTCTCGGAGTCCTCGGGGACGATGTACTCCGGCTCGAAGGTCTTGAGGTCGACGCCGAGCTTGGACTTGGGCAGATCCCGGATGTGGCCGAACGAGGCCTCCACTTTGTACCTGGGACCGAGCATCCGTTCTAGAGTTCTTGCCTTGGTCGGTGATTCGACGACGACCAGGTCGCGAGCCGCTTCTGCCATCTGTTCCTTTCGAGCCGAGAAAAAAGCGCCCTTTCGGGCGCCCCTTCCTCCTTAACTTTAACTGGCCCGTCTACAAAGGCCTTCCCGCAAGCTAGCAAGCAGGCGTGGCGGGGGTCAAACGGAGCGCCGCCGGCGCTACCGAGGGCCCCCGCGCGGCGGAGGGGTCCCCGGGCGGCCGAGCCCGGGGATACCGCCGCGTAGAGAGGGTTTCGGTTGCGCCGGCGGGCACCGGGATCGACTCACGCCTAGAGAAGATCGTCACGCGCTTCACGCTTCAGGCGATCGACGACCTTCTTGACGTCCTCCGCGCGATCTTTCGGCGTGATCAGCAGGGCATCGGGCGTGTCGACCACCACCAAGTCCTCGACGCCGACGAGCGCCACGAGCTTGCCGGGCGCCCAGACGTAATTCCCGTGCGCGTCCTCGGCGACCTGTTCGTCGCTTGCCCAGTTGTCCGTCTTTTGGACAAGCTCCGCCAGGCGCGCCCACGAGCCGATGTCCTGCCACGCGATGTCGGCAGGTACGACCGCGACGTTCTTCGCCTTCTCCGCGATCCCGTAATCGACGGTCGTCCGGTCCGTCTCCTCCCAGACTTCGGCGAGCACCGATTCGTAGCGCGGCGAGCCGATGGCCTCGCGCAGCGCGTGGATCGCGCTCGCGGTCTGCGGGAGATGCTCGTCGTACGCGCGGAGGATCTCCTCGACCCGCCAGACGAACATGCCGGCGTTCCAGTAATGACCGCCCTCGGCGAGCATCCGCTCGGCGGCGTCGCGCTTTGGCTTTTCCACGAACCGCCGCACCGCACGGACCTCGACCGGCGCGTCGATCGCGAGCGCGTCGCCGGCCTCGATCCAGCCGAAGCCGGTGTCGGGACGCGTCGGTGTGATGCCGAGCGTCACGAGGTGCCCGTGCTCGGCCGCGGCCGTCGCCGAGATGAGCACCTTGCGGAACTGGTCACGCCGCTCGACGACGTGGTCCGACGGCAGGACCGCGACGACGGCCTCCGGGTCGAACGCGGCGAGCGCCGCCATGGCCAGGCCGATCGCGGCGGCGTTGCCACGCGGGTACGGCTCGACCACGAGGTGGTCGGTCCGCAGCTCGGGAAGCTGCTCGTACACCAGCCCGCGGTGCTCCGGCGGCGCGACGACGAAGATGCGCTCGTCCGGGACGAGCTCGCTCACCCGATCCACGGTGTCCTGCAGCAGGCTGCGCTCGCCGAGGAGGCCGAGGAACTGCTTGGGTCGCGCCTTGCGCGAGAGCGGCCAGAGTCGGGTTCCGGCGCCGCCGGAGAGCACGAGGACGTAGAGCCTTGGCACGCGCTCCTACAGCCGAGCGAGGAGGAGGAGCGAAGCCGAACCTTCGGCACGAGGACGAGCGACGACTGTATTGCGAGGCATTAGAGCCCAAAGTAGTCGAGGTGCATGGCTTCGCGGACCTCGTGCAGGGTGGCAGCCGCCTCGCGCCGCGCGCGCTCGCTGCCCGCGGCGATGATCTCCTCGACCAGACCGGGACGCGCCTCGATCTCCGCGCGGCGCTCGCGGATCGGTCGCAGGAACTCGTCGAGAGCCTCGAACAGCCGGCGCTTGACCTCGACGTCGCCCACCTGGCCGAGCCGGTAGCGGCGCTTCAGCTCCTCGACCTCGGCCGTGTCGCGGTTGAAGCTGTCGTGGTAGGCGAAGACCGGGTTCCCTTCGACGCGGCCCGGGTCGGTGGGGCGGATCCGGTTCGGATCCGTGTACATGCTCATGACCTTCTTCTCGAGCGTCTTGGTGTCGTCGCTGAGGTTGATTGCGTTTGCCAGGCTCTTCCCCATCTTCTCGCGGCCGTCGATACCTGGC
>VBDU01000073.1:106892-171601 GCA_005883625.1 Chloroflexota bacterium
CGATGACGTCGTCCCGGATGTTCTGCTCGATCTCGGCGAGCTTGTCGAGCCGGGTGGTCAGCATGTGATAGTCGGCGATCAGCAGGAAGGTCTCGTATTCGTCCTGCAGGCGCACGCGGTTCGCGAGGGTGCCGACGTAGTGGCCGACGTGCAGCTTGCCCGTCGGCCGGTCGCCCGTGAGGATGCGCTTCCGCATTTTCTTCGCGGAAGCGTGTGCGGGCGCGACGGTGGCCTGGGCGCTCATGGGAGATGCGATGGTACCGCGAAGGCACGCGCGAGCTCATCGCAAACGAGGCGCACCGCCTCGTCGCGCTTGCCGATGAAGAAGTGCTCCGCATCGGGGACCACCGCGAGGCGCGCGTCGGGGAGCGCGGCCCGGAGCTCGTCCGCCTTTCCGAACTGGTCGTCCTCCGCGGCGACGACGAAGGTGCCCGCGGGCAGTCGCGGCGGCGGGAGCGGCCCCTGCTCGGGGTCGCGCAGCGGTAGCGCCACGAGCACGACAGCGTCCGCGCGCCCGCCTCGCTCGAGCCAGTCCGCGCTCATCCGCGCACCGAAGCTGTAGCCGACCAGGCCCAGGGGCAGCGCCGGGGCGAGCGAGCGGCCGTGCCGGACCGCGGCGTCCATGTCCTCGACCTCGCGCTCGCCACCGGTGAACTCGCCGGCGCTCTCACCGGTGCCGCGGAAGTTGAACCGCAGTGCGAGCCAGCCTCGCTCGGCGCACGCGCGCGCGATCTGCGCGATGAACGGATTGCGCATAGTCCCGCCGTGCGTGGGCAGCGGATGGGCGATGACGACGATCGCGGTCGGCGGCAGGTCAGGAATCCGCATCGTGCCCTCAAGCCGCCCGTCGATCCGTTGCGCTTCTTCTCGCACATGCCCGAGTGTGCGTCAGGCGACCCGCGGGTCCTGTCCCGGCTCCGAGGGTCTCTCGCTCCGCGCACCCTGCCCGTCCAGCACCTTCACGGGCCGCGCTCGTCGTCCGTGGACGGGTCCTGGGGCCCGCGCGTCGCGAGAGACCCTCATCGCCGTGCCACCCGCGGTCGCGCGCGACTACACGGGCATGTGCTTTTGGAAGAACGCGACGACTCGCGGCCAGGCGTCGGCGCGGTTCTTCGCTTTCGCCAGACCGTGGCCTTCGTCGTCGTAGCGCAGATATTCCACAGGACGCCCGCGGGCGCGTTGCGCGGCGACGATCTGCTCGGCCTCCTCTATGGGCACGCGCGGGTCGTTCGCGCCGTGGATCACCATGAGCGGCGCGCGGATGCGCTCCTTGAAATTGATCGGTGAGATCGATTCGAGGAACTCCGCATCTCTCACGGGGTCGCCGTACTCCGCCGCTCGTAGCGGCCGACGCCATGCCGCGGTGCGCTCGAAGAAAGTCCGGAAGCTCGCGATGCCGACGATGTCGACCGCCGCGGCCCAGTTGCGGTCCGGGCAGAACGTGATCGCGGCGAGCGTCATGAAGCCGCCGTAGGAGCCGCCGATGACGCCGATGCGATCGGCGGGCGCGAGAACGCTCTCGGCGAGCCACGCCGCGCCGGCGTCGAGATCCTTCACCGAATCCATCCGCAGCCGCACGTCGTCAAGCGACATGTAGGCACGCCCGTACCCGCTCGAGCCGCGGACGTTCGGCTGCAGCACGTTGTACCCCGCCGCGGTGAGCGCGACCGTGAGCGGATTCCACAGCGGTCGCGCCTGGCCCTCGGGGCCGCCGTGGACCTGGATCACCGTCGGTCGCGCGCCCTTCGCCGCGCCGCGCGGGCGCAGCAGGAATCCCGGGATCGCCCGACCGTCGAACGACTTCCACGACACCAGCTCGGCCTGCGGCAGCCCCTCGGCGAGGCCGCCCATCTGGGGCGGGACCGCGAGCTCGGCGTCGCGCCCAGCGCGGACGACGTAGACCGCGGACGGCGCGTCGTAACGGGCCCAGGCGATCGCGAGCGTCCCGTCGGGCGCGAGGCCCAGGCTGTTGCCGATGAGGTCGGTCGCGAGATCGCCGGGCGGAAGACCGCCGACGACGCGATCCTCGCCGTCGAAGACGACGTGGACCTCGGACCGCCCGTCGACGTTCACGCCGTACGCGAACCGCGCGCCGGAGACGTCGAGGTCCTCGATCTCGCGGTCACGCTCGACGACGTAGGCGAACGATCCGTCGAGCCCGACCCGGGCGACCCCCGCGAGGTCGCGGCCTCGGTCGGAGACTGCGAGCACGCCGCCGTCGAACGCGTGCGCCGCGGCGTACATTGCCTGCGGCTCGTCGGGCGTGAGGCGCCGCGAGCTCCCCTCGGGCGCGACGAGCGTGAGGTGGTTGTGATCGCTGCGGTCGCGGTTCGTCGTCACAACGGCTCGCCCGTCGGGCAGCACCGTCGCGCGGAACCCCGTGCCGTCGTGACGGAAGAGCGCCTTTGGCTCGCCACCGCCGGCCGGGATCGCGTGCAGGTCGAAGTACCGCTCGTCCCGGAGATTCGCGAACGCGACGACCGATCGGCCGTCGCGGCCCCAGTCGACGAGATGGTGGATGCGGTCCGGGCGCGAGGTGAGCGGCCGGGGGCCGCTCCCGTCCGCGTTCACGACCCAGATCGTCCAGCGCTCGTTGCCGCCCTCGTCGGCGCCGTAGGCGATCCGCGACCCGTCGGGCGACACCCGGTACGCACCCACGCGGTCGCACTCGTAGCTGAGCCGCAGCGGGGGCCCGTCCCCTAAACGGAGGCTCCAGAGCTGCATCGTCCCTGTCAGGTCGGTGACGAAATAGAGCGTCCCGCCATCCGGAGAGAGCGCGACGCGCTGCGCTCCACGAGCGTCAAGGATCCGAGAGAGCGATGGGGGCACCGCGGGAGTCTGGCACGGCAGGGTGGACAATGTCCGGCGTGGGTGGTCGCGGGGCGCTGGGGTTCGCCCTAGCGTCGCTCCTCCTCGGGGCATGTGCCAGCGCGTCGGTCCCGGTGCCGAGCCCGACGCGCAGCGCGCCCGGAATGACCGAGACCGTCGTCCAGTCGGGCCTCACGGTGCCGTGGGACATCGCGTTCGCCTCCGACGGGCGAATGGTCGTCACGGAGCGGCCGGGGTCCATCGACGTCTTCGCGTCGACGGCTCCGAACGCCAAGCGCATCGCGAGCGCGCAGGTCGCGGGCATCCGCGCGATGGGCGAGGCCGGGCTTCTTGGGGTCGCGCTCGATCCCGACTTCGCGACGAGCGGTCTGATGTTCGTGTGCGCGTCGCGCATGGACGAGGGCGAATGGCGCGACCAGATCCTTCGGTACCGCCTCGATCGCGGGACCCTCGGCTTCGACGGCTATCTGCTGCGCGCCGGGATCCGCGCCGCCGGGATCCACAACGGCTGCCGGCTCCGCATCGGTCCGGACGGAAAGGTCTGGGTCGCGACCGGCGATGGCGGCGTCCCCGCGAAGGCGCAGGACCCGACCTCGTTCAACGGGAAGGTGCTCCGGCTCAACCTCGACGGCTCGGTGCCGTCGGACAACCCGGTCCTCCACGGCGCGACGGAACGCACCGCGGTCTACGCGCTCGGCCTGCGCAGCCCGAGCGGGCTGACGTTCCAGCCCCAGACCGGCACGCCGTTCGTCGTCGACGCCGGGGAGATGACGAACGACGAGATCGACGAGGTCTACGCGGGCGCGAACTTCGGCTGGCCGATGCTCTCGGGCAACGGCGGCGAAGGCCGCGGTTTCGCCGACCCGCTGTGGACCTCGGGCACGACGACGTACGGGGTCGCCGGCGCGGCGTTCGTGAGCGGTGACGATTGGGGCAGCTGGTCCAACTCGCTCTTCGTCGCGACGCTCAAGGAGCAGGACCTTCGTCGGTTCAACGTCGACGGCATGCGCGTGATGCCCAAAGAGGTCCTGCTTGATCAGCGGTACGGCCGCCTCCGCACGCTTGTCGTCGGACCCGACGGCGCGCTCTACGTCACGACGAGCAACGGCACGGCCGATCGGATCATCCGCCTCACGCCCACCCGCTAGCGCCGCGCGAAGCGCCCGTCCGGACATGGACGGACCTCTCCGCTGATCACAAGACGCGCGAGCGTCTGAGCGAGCGCGGGGGCCGCGAGGCCGAGGCGTTTCGCGAGGGCGTCGGGATCGAGCGGTGACGCGGCCAGGGCATCGAGGATGCGCCCCGTGTCGCCGTCCGTTCGGCGCACCGCGCCGTCCGACGCGAGGCCGAGCGACGCGAGGAGCATCTCCGCTCCGGTGAGCGCTCGCGCCTCGCCGCTCGCGATGAGCGCGTTCGACCCCGCGCACGCCGCCACCCCGATCGGGCCCGGCACCGCGTAGAGCGGACGCCGAAGCCGGCGCGCTTCGGCCGCCGTGATGAGCGCTCCCGAGTCCGAGGGTGCCTCCACGACGATCACGACCTCGGCGAGGGCCGCGATCGTCGCGTTGCGCCGCGCGAACGTCCAGTCCTTCGCCGGCGCGTCGGGTGGGTACTCCGCGATCAACGCGCCGGCCCGGACGATCTCGGCCGCGAGACGCCGGCGCCGCGCATTCGTACGCGCGAGGTACGCGGCGATGCCCTGACCAAGCACGGCGACGGTGCGCCCGCGCTCGAGCGCGCCCTCGTGGGCCGCACTGTCGATGCCCTGCGCGAGCCCGGAGACGACGACGATCCCCGCCGCGGCGGCCGCGGCCGCGAGCTCGCGGGCGACGCGGAGGCCGTATCCGGTGGCGCGGCGCGTGCCGACGATGCTCACCGCCCGTTCGAGCGGCACCGCGATCTCGCCACGGACCCAGAGCGGATCCGGCGGATGGGCGAGGTCGAGGAGCCGCGGCGGATAGCGCGGATCGGCGGGGCCGATCGCGATCGCGGCGCTCACGCCCGCATGAGCAGGGCGACCGCCACGTCGTCCGCGCGGATCTGGTCGGAGCCGGCGAGGTCCGCGACCGTGCGCGCGACGCGCAGCAGCCGGTGGTAGCCGCGCGCCGAGAGACGCCGTTCGCGGATCGCCGCTCCGAGCAGCGTCTCGCCGTCGTCGTCGACGCGACACCAGCGCCGGATGTCCGCGACCGTGAGCTCGGCGTTCGTGCGCCGCGCGGTCCCGACCAGCCGCGCCGCCATGCGCTCGCGCGCCGCGAGGACGCGACCGCGGACCGTCGCCGAGCTCTCGCGGCCCTCGTCGCGCAGGCGCTCGTACGGCACGCGCGGGACGTTCACGCGCAGGTCGATCCGATCGAGGAGCGGCCCCGAGAGCCGCCCGCGGTAGCGCTCGACCGCGTCCGGAAGGCAGCGGCACTCGACCGCCGGGTCGCCGAGGTGGCCGCACGGGCAGGGGTTCATCGCTGCGACCAGGAGGAACCGCGCCGGATACGTCGCCGCGCCGCCGGCACGCGAGATCGTGATCGACCGCTCCTCAAGCGGCTCGCGCAGCGTGTCGAGCACAGACGGCGAGAACTCCGCGAGCTCGTCCAAAAATAAGACGCCGCAATGCGCGAGGCTCACCTCGCCGGGCCGCGGCGGCGACCCGCCGCCGACGAGCGCGAGCGGCGACGCGGTGTGGTGCGGCGCACGGAACGGCCGCGAGCGGAGCAACGGGTGCCGTGGGTCCACGAGACCGGCCACGCTGTGCACCGCGCTCGCGGCAAGCGCCTCGTCGTGGTCAAGCGGCGGAAGGAGCGAGGGCAGCGCCCGAGCGAGCATGGTCTTCCCCGTCCCCGGCGGGCCGACGAGCAGCAGGCTGTGCGCGCCCGCGGCCGCGATCTCGAGGGCGCGCTTCGGCGTCTCCTGTCCGGCGATGTCGGCGAGGTCGACGGCGGGGCGCTCCGGCGGGGCCGGGGCCGGAGCGACGGTCGGCGCGACGCGCGCGCTCCCGGCGACGTGGTCGACCGCCTCGCGGAGCGAGCCGAACCCGTACGCATCGGCGCCGCAGGCCGCGGCCTCGCCGGCGTTCGCGCTCGCGAGGAGCGCGGCGGCGATGCCTCGGGCGAGCGCGTGGCGGACCCGCGGCATCGTGCCCCGCACCGGACGGAGCGCGCCATCGAGCGCGAGCTCGCCGAGGCAGAGCGCCTCCACGTCGACGGCGAGCTGGCCGCTCGCGCGCAGGATCCCGAGCGCGATCGCCAGGTCGAAGCCTGTGCCTTCCTTGCGCCGCTCGGCCGGCGCGAGGTTCACGGTCACGCGGCGGAGCGGGAACTCGTAGCCCGAATTGCGGATCGCCGCGCGCACGCGCTCACGCGCCTCCTGCACCGCGGCGTCGGGAAGGCCGACGACGACGAACGCGGGCAGCCCGTTGGCGACGTCGACCTCGACCGTGACGAGCGCGGTCTCGAGTCCCCAGAGAGCGCACGCCCACACGCGCGCGACGGCGCGCACTTTGACCTCGGGGGTCGGGGAGCGCGACTCCCCGATGACGTCCGTCGCGATGGGAGCACGGTCGCGCACTCGACGACGCGGGAGCGATAGGAGCCACGGTCGGTACCGCGGTACCGAAGTCGCTTGGAGCCCGGAGTAGTGTTGCGGCCGCACAGGGAAGGGACGTCGGGCCCCGCTCGTCGCGGGTCCGACAGGGGAACGGCATGCGGTCAGCGGTCATCGTCCTCGGTGTGGGGCTCTCGATCGTCGTGGCAAGCTGCGCGAGCGCACCGGCCACGCCAGCGACCCCGTCCTCCGCGCCGACCGCGGCTGCGAAGGCCGCGCCCGTGCCCGCCGACATCGCGCGCGCGGGGGTGATCACAGTCGGTATTCCGGCGAATCCCAACCTCATGACCGGCAAGGATGCGAACGGGCTGCCCCAGGGCGTCGCACCCGATCTCATCAACGCGCTCGCCACGCGCATGGGCGTGAAGCTCGTCTGGGCGGATCTAACGGACGGTGCGAAGGCCGTCCAAAACATCCAGTCCGGGGCCTGGGACATAGCGCTCGCAAGCCCTGACGCCGCCGGAACGGAGTCCCTCGCATTCGTCGGCTACCTCGAGATCGATCACACGCTCCTCGTTCCCGGCACGTCGGCGATCAGGTCGTTCGCCGACGCGGACAAGCCCGGACTCAAGATCTGGGTGCAGCGCGGAGCGCCTGTCGAGCGGACCCTCACGCGCGCGGTGAAGTCCGCGACGATCGTCCTCAAAGAGCCGTGGCTAACGGTCGCGGCGTTCCAGGCGGACCTCAAAGCGGGCGGCTGGGACGCGTACGCGCAGAACCGTCAGGGCCTGTTGTTCATCAGCAGGGATTTCGCCGGCACACGCGTCATCGACGATCGGTTCGGGGCGACGACCCAGTCGCTCGGCGTCAAGAAGGAGCGTGCCGAGCTCGTCGCCTATCTGAATGACTTCATGGTCGAGGCGAAATACTCCGGCCTCATCAAGAGGTCGATCGAGACCTTCAAGATCCAGGGCGTGCAGCCGGCCCCGTAGGTCACACTAGCCGGCGTTGAGCTGGCGGGTGGCGCTCGCGCTGTTCGTCCTCGGCCTCGCGACCCGCCTTCCGTTCGCGACGACCAATCTCTACGCACATGACTCCGTGCTGTACCTGCGCGGCATGGAGCGCTTCGATCCGCTCGACCAGCGGCCGCAGCCTCCGGGCTACCTCTACTACGTGCTCCTCCTCCGTGGGGTGGACCTGTTCACGCACGACCCGAACCGCGCGATGACCTTGGTCAGCGCGTTCGCCGCCGCGCTGGCGGTCGCGCTGATCTACTTGCTCGCGGCGCGCCTCTACGAAGAGCGGACGGCGCGGGTGAGCGCGCTCTTCCTCCTCACCGCGGTGACGTTCTGGGCGTACGGCGGGGTCGCCTATCCGTACACGCTCCTCGCGGCGCTCTCGATCGCCTGCGCGCTCCTCTTCTGGCGCGCGCTCGACCACCATGCGACCCGTACGCGTCGCGGCGCCGCTCTCGTCGTCGCGTCGGCGGCGTGGGGCCTCGCGGTCGGCTTCCGCTCGGACCTGGCGATCTTCCTCGCGCCCCTCTGGTTGCTCGCCGCCGCGCGCGCGACCGCCGCGATCGCCGCTCTCGCCGCGCTCGTCACCTTCGCGCTCGGCGCCGCCTGGTACGGCGCCAGTGCGCTTGCGGACGGCGGGATCGCGCGCTTCACCGAGGCGCTCCGCGAGCAGTCGAGCTTCGTCGAGGAGCGCTACAGCGTCTTTGCCAACGGCCCCATCGCGATCGACCAGAACGGCTACGACCTCGCGCGCTTCCTCGGTCGCGGTCTGTACTTCCTCATCCCACTGGTCGCGGTCACCTTGCTTTGGGGCGAGGCCCGCCGTGTCGAGCTGCGCGATCGCTGGCGCACCGGCTTCCTCGCGCTCTGGACGTTCGCGCCGCTCCCCTTCTATCTCTTCGTCCACGTCGGCGAATACGGCTACGTCTTCTCGATGCTGCCGGGCCTCTCCGTCATCGCCGCGCGCGGCGCCATCGCGCTCGCGAAGGGGCTCCGCCGGCCCCGCTCCCTCCGCTGGCTGGTCGCGGGCGTGGCGCTCGGAAACGCGGCGATCTTCCTGTTGAGCGACGCGCCGATCTCAGCGCGCGACATCTCCCGGCATGACCACGGCATCGACGAAAAGATCGCGTACCTCTCGACGTTCGCTCCCGAGACGACCTCCGTCGTCACCGCGTACGACACGTTGCTCGTCGAGCACTACCTCAAGGGCTTGCCCGTGCTCCCGTACGACCCGGCGGGTCATCCAGGCTTCACGCGGCCGCTCGCCTGTGCTGCCTCCCCGCCGCCGATGCCCTGCTCCGGCGACACCGTCGACGTCGTCCTCTGGGACGACACCCTCCGTCCCGAAGGGCCGGGCTGGCAGGAGGTGCCGATGCCGCACGGCGCACGCCTGCGGATCGCGCGCGTCCCGCGCGCGTCGTCGTTACGTGTGAGCGAAGGCCTCGGCGTGGCCATCATCCGCTAGCACCGCGCCGACGGCACGCCCGAACCGCCAGCTCGTCGCGGCGAGCGGAATGCCGAGGACCGCGGCGGCGGCGGGCCAGAGCGAGAGCCACGGCCGCGCGACCGTCTGCGCGTAGTACTGGAAGAACAGGCCCGAGAGACGCGGATCGACCCCGGGTCCGCTGACGACCGGCGCGGCTGGCGGTGCGATGAAGCCGACGCGCAGCGTCTCCGCGGCGACGAACGCGAGGCTGAACGCCGCACCGAGCGCGACCGGATGCGCCCAGCGGCCGCCGCGGGCACGGAGCAGGTCGAGCGCGAGCGCCCCCGCGAGCACGAGCGGCGGGAACGCGGGCGGGCGCCAGCCGGCCTCGTCGAGGACCGCGTACGTGACGATGGCGAAGACGGTGTAGGCGCCGGCCACGGCCGTCGCGGCCCAGCGGCCGCGCACGAACACGACGCCGAGCGCGAGGGCGATGGGCGCGGTCGCCGTCACGAGCAGCGGGTAGACGAGCGCCTCGCGGGTGACGGTCATGAAGTAGTAGAAGTTCATCCCGAACACGAACACGCCGATGAGGTTGCCGAGCATCAGCACGCGGAGGGAACGTCGCAGGCGTTCGCCGATCGGAAAGACGCCCGGCGCGAAAGCGGTCGCCCAGCCGACGAAGGCGATGGCGGTCCCGACGACCGCCGTGAGGTGCGGCGGGCTCCAGATGTCGACGTCTCTCCCGAACGTCCGGTGCCAGAGCTCATCGAACGGGGCCGAGCCGATGACCGCGAGGGCGCCGAGGCCGACGAGAGCCAGGCCGAGCTCGGCGTGGAGCGGGCCGACGCGCAGCTCGGCGCTCCGAGCTGGCCGGCCGGCCATCGCGGTGACGGTCGCGACGAGCGAGGCGAGCCCCCAGCAGATCACCCCGCCGTACAGGAACAGGTGCGGCGGGCTCCAGAACGTCTCGCGGCCGAGCGCGCGGTGCCAGGAAACGTCCCACGCGGCGCCGAACCAGCTCAGGACGAGGCCGACCACGCCGAACGCGAGCCCCGTCGCGAGAGCGGATCCCGACAGCGCGTTCCGGCGCAGCGGCAGCGCGACGGTCGCCATCGCCGCCAATGCTAGGACGCCTCGAGGAGCTCCACCCGCGTCCCGTGCTCGCTCACGGTGAGCGCCGCGACCACCACGCGCCAGCGCGCGCCGCTCTCGCCGCGGACCGCCAGCCACCCGGCGCCGAGGCGCGCGAGCCTGCCCAGCTTTCGCCGGTCGACGGCCTCGGCGGCCGCAACGAACGACCCGGCGCGGCGCGTCTTCACCTCGACGAACACGTAGCCTGAGCGGTCGCGGCACACGAGGTCGATCTCACCGAAGCGCGTGCGTACGTTGCGCGCGATCACGCGCAGGCCGCGTCGCGCGAGCTCGGCCTCGGCCGCGCGCTCGCCGGCCAGGCCGAACACACGGCGATCCACGCAACGGAGAGCGGACGCTCCTTGCCGGCTCCTATGGCGTCGGCGTGATGCGGATGATGCGGTCGACGCCCGCGCCGTTGTCGGTGGACACGTACAGCGAGCCGTCCGGGCCCTGCGCCGCCGCACGAAGGCGGCCGTAGGTTCCGACGTACAGCGTCTGCGCCGTCTTGAACGTCCCGTCGGCCTGCGGCTCGAGGCGTAGGAGCATGCTGCCCGCGAGCGCCGCGAGGAACAGGTTCCCGTTCCAGGCGCCCCACTGGGTCCCGCTCACGAAGGTGTTCCCGCTCGTCGCGACGTACGGGTTGTCGAAGGACTGCCAGACCGGCTTCGTGAAGCCCGCGCCCGCGCCCAGGGGCCAGGAGTAGTTGGCGCCGGCGCGCAGCAGGTTCACGGTCGCGTGCGAGTGCGCGCCGGTCGCGCCGTCGGTGTAGTGCGCGTGCTCGCTCGTGAACGGGAGGCCACTGCCCGGTTGGAACGCGAGACCCTGCGGGTTGCGGTGTCCCATCGTGTAGGCCGCCGTCCGCCCGAATGCGCCCGGCAGGATCGGGTTGTCCTCCGGGACGGTCCCGTCCGGGTTCATCCGCAGGATCTTCCCGTTCAGGGCGTTCGGGTTCTGCGAGAACGCGGTGTTGCCGACCTCGCCCATCGTGATCCAGAGCTTGCCGTCCGGTCCGAACCGGATGCGACAGCCGTCGTGGTTCCCGCCCGCGAAGATGCCGGTGCGGATCACGAAGCCGTCGAGCGTGAGCACGTTGTTCGCCTCGCGGTAGCGCAGCACCTGGTTGAGCCAGCCGCTGTCGGTCCGCGAGGCGCAGACGTAGACGAAGTGGTTCGCCGCGAAGCCCGGGTCGATCGCGAGCCCCATCGCGCCGGCCTCGCCCTCGGCGCGGATACCGGACACGGCGTTGTTCGCGAGCTGCGGCGCGCCGGGGGCGGCGCTCGCGTAGACCAGGATGTTCCCCGCGCGCTCGGTGACGAACATCCTGCCGTCCGGCGCGAATGCGACATCCCACGGGAACGAGAGTCCCGACTGCACGGTCGTCGTGGTCAGCGTGGGCGCGTTGCCGCTGCCGACGGGGACCCCGGGCACCGTGATCGTGAGGAAGACGCCCTCGTCCTCCATCCACCAGGCGCCGTCGACGACCGGCCGAAGATGCAGCGAGTACGAGCCCGGTGAGCTCGGCGCGCGGATCTGGAACGTGAAGGTCGCCGTCGCCCCCGGCGGTACCGTCTGCTCGGCCTGCGCCGCGACGCGCGTCGAGAACGGCCAGTTCACCGCGAGCGGCGCCCACTGCGCGTCATCCATGTTGATGCCCAGGCGCGCTTCCTCGCCGAGGATCCCCTTGTTCCATGTCCTGCTGCCGGTGTTGCGGAAGACGAGGTTGAGCGGCTGGCTGGTCTGGCCGGGCTGGAGTGTCGGATACGCGGACTGGCTCACCCAGCGGCTGTGGAAGCCGAGGTCTGAGACGACGAGGACGAACACGCCCTCGTCCTCGAGGTGCTGCACGCCCTCGAGCACCGGGTGGAGCGGCAGGCGGTACGGGCCGGGCGCCGACGGCGCGCGCAGCGTGAAGGTGAAGGTCGCGATCGCGCTCGGCGCGACCACGTCCTCCACCGTCGTCGCGACGCGGTTCGCGTTGAGCCAGCCCACCGCCATGCCCGCGTCCGCGAACGCGGTGCTGTCGCCGCTCACCGCGAGGTTCACCTGCCGGCCGGCGACTCCGCGCTGCCAGGTCTGATCGCCGGTGTTGCGGAAGCGCACCGTGTAGCTCGTCGTCGCGCCCGGCGAGAGGACCGGCCACGGGCTCTGATCGAGCCAGGCCGCGTGGAAGCCGGTCGCGGCCGCGGCGGGGCGCGGCGCGATGACGGCGCAGACGAGCGCGAGGACGGTGGCGCACGCAAGGGCCTTCATCGCTCGGTACATCGTGCCAGCCGTCGCGTCGTTACCCGGAGGTCACAGCTCCTTCTGATACATGATCCACACCGGCTGCTTCTCGAACCCCAGCACTTCGTTGATCGCGAGCATCGGCCGGTTGCGCGAATCGTTCCAGGTCTTGATGTGGTCTGCGCCCTGCCGCTGCGCGTAGCGGACCGTCTGGAGCTTTAGCGCCATCGCGATTCCCTTGCCGCGCGCGTCGCGCAGGACCCCGGTGAGCTGGTGCCAGAAGAAGGATGGATCTTCCGTCGAGCGCGACATGTTCGACACGCCGACGTACCGGCCGTCATGGTCGATCGCCATGAAGTACGCCTCCGGCAGCGCCCCCGGTCCCTCGAGGATCAGAGCGCGCCAGGTCTCGAACGGCACCATGGTCGGCGGGTCGATCGAGGGGACGTCCTCGCTGCACAGCCGGGCGAGCTCGTAAGCCTTCTGGAGCGCGCCGGCGTCGCGGGCCATCTCCTCGCCGAGCGTCGTGATCCGAATGCCCTCGCGCGCGATGCGCTCGTCGGCGGTCGCGAATCGCGAGAAGTCGAAGTCCTTCACCTTGAGGCGCGATTCCCAGTCGCGCTTCACCTCCCGGAAGCCACGCCGTTCGAGGAAGCGCACGCCGTCGGCCATTGACTCTTTCGCCCCGGCGTTGAGCGCGCTCGCGACGCGGTCGCGGGCGATGGCAACCGCCGCGTCGTAGAGCGCGGAGCCATGGCCGCGCCGGCGATGGTCCGGATGCACCGCGACATCGAGCCAGTACTTGTCCGGAACGAATGTCCAGCGTTCGTGCTGGAGCTCGGCGGCTCCGACAAGCCGGCCGCGGTCTTCCGCGACCAGGCGCGCTTTGAAGTACCTCGCGCCGTCCCAGGTGCTGTCGTCGTGCTTCGCTTCGTCGACCGTCCGCCCGTAGTCGGGATAGGAGGCGTTCGCGACCTCGACGTAGGCCGCGTAGTCGGACGGCGCGAACGGGCGGACGCTCATTGCCCGACCTCCGCCGTCGCGAGACCGGCGCCCTCGAGCTCGAGCGAGATCTGCTCCGCCGACAGCATCATCCTCACGGTCCCGAAGTCCTGGCGATGGAACGGGGTCACGCCGAGCTCGCGGAGGGCCTTGCGGTGGTCGATCGTCGGGTAGCCGCAGTTGTGCTCCCATCCGTAGCCCGGGTACTTCTCCGCGAGCTTCGCCATGAGGCGATCGCGCGTCACCTTCGCGACGATCGACGCGGCAGCGATGGCGAACGACTTCGCGTCGCCGCGCACGATCTCGGTGTGACGCCCCGGCGCGAACGCCGGATCGAGGATCCGGCGCCCGTCCACGAGGACCCAGTCGTACTCGCCGATCTGGCGCAAAGCGCGGAGCATCGCGACGTGGCTCGCGTGATAGATGTTGAGCCGGTGGATCTCGGCGACAGAGGCCGCCCCGATGCCGACCTTCATCACCCGCCCGCGGATCCGCGAGATGAGGTCCTCACGCTGGAGCCGCGTGAGCACCTTCGAGTCGTTCACCTTGCGGATGAGCCTCGTATCCGGCGTCACCAGGCACGCGGCGGCGACGACAGGACCGGCGAGTGCGGCCATGCCGACCTCGTCGACGCCGACGACACGGAGAAGCCCTTGCGACCACAGTCGCTTCTCGTGGTTGAGGGAAGGCATCGGATGATTAGTGTGAGCGGTGGGGGCCGGGCGCTGCTACGGGGCCGGGGGAGCCCCCGACATCAGCGGCGCTTTTCGCGCAGGGTGGCCGCTTTGCCCACACGCTCGCGGAGGAAATAGAGCGCGGCGCGGCGCGCGTGTCCGTGACGGACGAGCTCGATCTTCTCGACGCGTGGCGAGTGCATGAGGAACGTTCGCTCGACGCCGACCCCGCTCGAGATCCGTCGCACCGTGATCTGCTTGTCGAGCCCGCCGTTGCGGACTCGCAGGACCGTCCCCTCGAAGTTCTGAACGCGCTCCCGGTTCCCTTCGACGACGCGCACGCTCACGCGCACGGTGTCTCCGGGCCGGACCTCGGGGAGATCCGCCTTCGTCTGCTCGGAGGCAAGCGTGTTCAACAGGTCGTTCATCGGCATGGTGATGGCGCTCACGGAGTCGATCGATAGTAGCAGCAGTCGAGGGAGCGCTGCCCCCTCGGACCCCCGTCAGCGCTTCGCCTTCTTCAAGCGATCGAGGATCGTCACGTGCGAGACGCCGAAATGCCGGGCGAGCTCGCGCACCGTGAGCCCCGTCGCGCGCATCCGCGTCACCTCGGCGACCGTCGGGCCGCGCTGCGATGCGCGTGAGGGCCGCAGGCGAACCCCCGCGGCCCGCAGCCGCGAGCGGACCGTCGCGGGCGAGATGCCGAAGCGCGACGCGATGCGGTACGAGCCGACGCCGGACTGATATGCGGACATGAGGTCCTCATCGCGTACGCGGCCGCGCGGACCGGGACGCGGCAGGCGCGCACGCTCGCTCGGCGTGAGCGCCGCTCGGTCAAGGAGCTCCGGACGGCGCTCGGCGGTCCTCCGGATCGCCTCGCCGCGGCGCCAGCGCTCGATCATCGCGTGGTCCCCCGACAGCAGGACGCTCGGCACGCGTTTGCCCTCGTGCTCGACGGGCCGCGTGTACTGCGGGCCCTCGAGAAGCCCGCCGGTGTGGGACTCCTGCGCGAGCGACTCGGGCTCGATGACGCCCGGCACCAGGCGCGTGACCGCGTCGACCACGACCATCGCCGCGAGCTCGCCACCCGTGAGCACGAAGTCGCCGATCGAGAGCTCTTCGTCGACGTCCCGCTCGATGACCCGCTCGTCCACGCCTTCGTAGTGCCCGCACACGAGCACGAGATGGGGAACGCGGGCGAGCCGGTGCGCGGCGGCCTGATCAAAGAGGCGGCCCTGCGCGGTCATGAGTACGACGTACCCCGCGTTCCCCTTGGTCTCGCGGATCGCGCGCGTGAGCGGCTCGGGCTTGAGCACCATGCCGGCGCCGCCTCCATAGGGCGCGTCGTCGACGACGCGATGGCGGTCCGTCGCCCACTCGCGCAGGTCGTGCACCGCGAGATCGAGCTGTCCCGCGGTCCGCGCACGGGCGACGATGCTCTCGGCGAACGGGCTTTCGAACATCTTCGGGAAGAGCGTGAGGACGTCGATACGCAGCGCGCTCACGGCAGCACGTCCTGCGGGACGACGACGACGCGGCCCGCGGCGAGATCGACCACGCGTACGACGGACGCGAGCGCCGGAAGCAGCACCTCGGCGCGCGTTCCCTCGTCGCGCACGACGAGCACGTCGGTCTCTCCGGCGCGCAGGATCTCGCGGACGATGCCAAGGCGCGTCCCGTCCGGCGTCTCGGCGACGAGCCCGAGCAGGTCCGCCCAGAGGTACGCCCCCTTCGCGGCCTTGCGCGCGGCCTCGCGCGTGATGTGCAGCACGCGGCCGCGGAGGCGATCCGCGTCGGAGCGGCTCTCGTAGCCGTCGAACCGGACGATCGGGACGTTCGCCGGGCCGCGGACCGAGGCGATGAGCAGCTCGCCAACGCCCTCGCACTGCAGACGGGCGCCCGGGCGAAAGCGCTCCGCGACGTCGGTCCGGGACTCCACCTTCACCTCGCCCCGCATACCGTGCGGCGCGCGAACGAATCCGACGACGACGTCGTCGCTAATCGATCTCGAGGTTGACCTTGGTCCCATCGCGCGTCGCCATGACCTTGAGGAGCGCCCGGATCGCCTTCGCGATCCGGCCGCCACGACCGATGACCTTCCCGACGTCCGCCTCGGCGACCTGGAGGTGGAGCTTCGTGAAGTCGCCGTCCTGCTCCTCGCTGACGACGACCTGCGAGGGATCGTCGACGAGGGCGCGCGCGACGTGCTCGAGGAGTGCGCGCATTTTGCCCGGCTGCGGAGCCGCCTCCGACGTCATCGAGCCGCTTTCGGGACCTCGTTATCCGGGATGCCGCTCCGGACGAGGAGCGAGCGTGCGGTCGCCGTCGGCCGGGCGCCGCTCTTGATCCAGTGGCGGGCGCGGTCGCCGTTCACCACGAGCCTGGCCGGCTCGCTGCGCGGGTCGTAGTGGCCGATCGACTCGATGAACCTGCCGTTCCGCGGCGACCGCGAGTCGGCGACGATGACGCGATACGTGGGCGCCTTCGTCTTCCCGACGCGGCGCAGACGGATGTGCACGGCCAAGAGCTCAGATCCTCCTCACTACGAAAGGCCCGCGGGCGCGGGCGTTGTCAGTCGATGATAGGGCAGAGGGCGCTTCGCGACCTCAGCGCGGCATCCCCGGCATTCTTGGCATTCCCGGAAGCCGCGGGAGCCGGCCGCTCTTGGCGAGCGCGCCCATCTGCTTCATCAGCTTCTTCATCTCGCCGAACTGCTTGATGAGCGCATTCACGTCCGAGACGGTGGTCCCCGACCCCGCCGCGATCCGCCGGCGCCGCGAGCCGTTGATGATCGTGGGGTCGCCGCGCTCGGCGCGCGTCATCGACGAGATGATCGCCTCGATCCGTCTGAGCTCGCGCTCCGCCTCGGGGCCTTCCGGGAGCTGCTTCGCGACTCCGCCGAGGCCCGGGATCATCTTCAGGATGTCGCCGAGCGGGCCCATCTTCTTCACCTGCTGCAGCTGCGCGTAGAAGTCGTCGAATGTGAAGCTCGCGTCGAGGAGCTTGCGCGCCTGCGCCTCCGCCGTCTGCTGGTCGACCGTCTCCTGCGCCCGCTCGACGAGGGTGAGGATGTCCCCCATCCCGAGGATGCGCTGCGCGAGACGGTCGGGATGGAAGACCTCGATGGCGTCGAGCTTCTCGCCGGTGCCGATGAGCTTCACCGGGACGCCGGTCACGGCGCGCACCGACAGCGATGCGCCGCCGCGCGCGTCGCCGTCGGCCTTCGCGAGCACGAGGCCGGTGAGCGGCAGTCGCGCGTGGAAGGCCGTCGCCGCGTCGACCGCGTCCTGTCCCGCCATGGCATCGACCACGAGGAGGACCTCGTGCGGCTTCGTCGTGGCGACCACGCGCTCGATCTCCGTCATCATCGCTTCGTCGATGTGGAGCCGCCCCGCGGTGTCCACGATGACGGTGTCGCTCCCCTCGCTCGCGGCGCTCGCGGCGATCGCCGCGGCGTCCTCGGCGACCCGCGAGGCGTCGACCGCCTTCACCGGAACGCCGAGCTGCTTTCCCAGCGTGACGAGCTGATCGATCGCAGCCGGCCGGTGCACGTCCGCCGCGACGAGGAGCGGGCGGCGTCCCTGCTTGCGCAGGAGGTTCGCGAGCTTTGCCGCGGTCGTCGTCTTCCCGGACCCTTGCAGGCCCGCGAGCACGACGACCGTGGGCGGTCGCTCGGCGCGCACGAGCGGCGTGGCCTCGCTGCCGAGCATCTCGACGAGCGCGTCGTGGACGATCTTCACGACCTGCTGCGCGCCGGTGATCGACTCGAGCACCTTCGCGCCGAGCGCGCGCTCCCGGACCGTCGCGACGAGCTGACGGACGACCTTGAAGTTCACGTCCGCTTCGAGCAGCGCGACGCGGACGTCGCGGAGCGCCTCCTCGAGATCCGCCTCCGTGACGCGCGGGCGCCCGCGGAGGCGCTCGAACGTGACGGTCAGCTTGTCGGAGAGCTGCTCGAACATCCCTATCGCAGGAGGCGCGCTATCGCGCGCAGGGGCCCCTGCCCCTGCCCTGCAACCCCCCTTTCAACGTCGGCTTCGCCGACGAGCGTCCGCGCCGTGTCCGGTCACGCGTCCTTCTGCCGCGAGAGGAGCGTGCGGAGCTCGCCGGGCGCGACCTCGGGGCCGTAGAGGTAGCCCTGCACGATCTCCACGCCGAGGCCGTGCAGGGCCGCTTCCTGCTCGGGCGTCTCGACGGAATCGGCGACGACGCGGGCGCCCGTCGATCGGGAGGCCCCGACGACCGCCTTGATGGCGTTCGCGTTCTTGAAGACCTCCTTCGAGACGGGAAACGGGACCTTCTGCGTGTCGAAGGTGAGGTTCGCAGGCGCCCGCGAGCCGAAGATGAGCTCCTCCGAGGCGAGGCGCACGCCGAGCGCGCGGATCGCCACGAGCCGTTCGACCAGCGCGGAGTCGGAGAGGGACCCGCGCGGCGTCTCGAGCTCGATCCAGCGGGGATCGACGCCGGTCTCGGCAAGACCGCGGAAGACGACGTCGACCGCGTCCGGCCGCTGGAGTGTGCGGCCCCAGATGTTCGTCGCGACCAACGGGACCTCGACGCCGTCCTCGCGCCACTTCATGAGCTGCGCGCACGCCGCGCGCACGACCCAGCGATCGAACTCCGCGTGGAGGCCGCCCTTCTCGACGAGCGGGATGATCTCCGAGGGCCCGATCAGCCCGTAGATCGGGTGAGGCCAGCGCACGAACGCCTCGACGCCCTGGAGCGTCCCGTCCGCCACCCGGACCTGCGGCTGGAAGTGCAGCGTCAGGAAGCTGCTCTCGATCGTCCGCTTCAGATCGGCGGGACGAAGCTGGAGTGTGGCCATCAGCCGGAGTATGCCGCCGGGAGCAGCGCATCGACGAACTTCCGCGCGTCCATTGGTACGAGATCGTCCGCCTTCTCGCCCACGCCCAGGAACTTCACAGGCAGCTTGAGCTCGTGCGCGATCGCGAAGACCGCGCCGCCCTTCGCCGTCCCATCGAGCTTCGTGACCACGATCCCGGTGACGGCCGCGGTCGCCGTGAACTGTCGCGCCTGCTGGATCGCGTTCTGCCCCGCCGTCCCGTCGAGCACGAGGAGGACCTCGTCGGGGGCGCCCGAGCGAGCGCGCCCGGTCACGCGCACGATCTTCGCGAGCTCCTCCATGAGCTGACCCTTCGTGTGGAGCCGGCCCGCGGTGTCGGCGATGACCGTGGTATTCCCGCGGGCGCTCGCCGCGTTCACCGCGTCGAACACGACCGCCGCGGGATCGCCCTCGGGCTTTCCGGTCACGATGGGCACGGCGACGCGCTCGGCCCAGCGCTCGAGCTGCTCGGTCGCCGCCGCGCGGAAGGTGTCCGCCGCCGCGAGCAGTGGCCGCTCGCCCGCGTCCTTCAGGCGCTTCGCGAGCTTTGCGGCCGTCGTCGTCTTTCCGCTCCCGTTCACACCGACGACGAGGACGACGCGGGGCATCGCGCCGTCACCACGGAGCGCGGTGTCCCCGGCGAGCGCGCCGACGAGCGTCTCGCGCACGGCGTCGAGGAGCTTCGGCACGGTCGTGACCTCCGCGGTCGCGACGAGGTCCCGCACCTGCGCCATGAGCGGGTCGACGAGTGACACGGAGAGATCCGCACGCAGCAGCCCCTCTTCGAGCGCGTCGAGCCACTCCGGCGTGACCTTCTCCTCGCGTCCGCGCCCGAAGAGGCGCGCGAGGAAGCCGGTGCGCGTCTTCTCGAGACCGGAGTCGAGGGTCACGCGCCCAGTGTGCGGTCAGCCCGCGCGCACCGCGTCGAGCTCCGAGAGCCGGAGCGAGATCACCTTCGAGACGCCGCCCTCGTCCATCGAGACGCCGTAGAGCATGTCGGCCGCCTCGATCGTCCCGCGGTTGTGCGTGATGACGACGAACTGCGTGCGGTCGGTGAGCTCGCGCAGCGCCTGCGTGAAGCGGCCGACGTTGCGCTCGTCGAGCGCCGCATCGACTTCGTCGAGCACGCAGAACGGCGCGGGTCGTACGCGGAGGATGGCCAGGAGAAGCGCCGTCGCGGTGAGCGCGCGCTCGCCGCCCGACAGCTGCGCCAGGCTGCCGATCCGCTTGCCCGGCGGTCGCGCGTAGATGTCGATGCCGGGCTCCTCGGGATCCTCGCTCGTGCGCAGCGAGGCCTGCCCGCCGTTGAACAGGCGCTGGAAGAAGAGGCCGAACTCGCGGTCGACGGCCTGGAGCGTCGCGCTGAACTGCTCGGCGATCGTTCTCGCGAGCTCGTCGGAGAGCGCGCGCAGATCGCGCATCGCGCGCTCGAGATCCGACTTTTGTGTCGAGAGGAAGCTGTGGCGCTCGCCGATCTCGCCGAGCTCGGTCGCGGCGAGCGGGTTCACCGGCTCGAGCGCGATGAGCCGGCGGCGCAGTCGCTGCAGCGCGGCGAGCGTGCTCGTCTTCTCCTTCTCCTCCGGCTCCCCGTCGAGCGCGATCGTCGACGGATCCGGCAGCGGCTCGTCCTCGGCGAGACCGAGCTCGGCGCGGACCTGCTCCTCGAGCAGTCGCAGCCCACCCGCGGCGCGCTCCTCCTCGACGGCGAGCTTGCCCCGCTCGCCACGCAGCTCCGCCAGACGCTCGCGCGCCTTCGCCAGACGCTGCTCCTGCTCCCGGCGCGATCCCTCCGCGGCGAGCGCGCGCTCGCGCGCGAGCTCCGCCGAACGACGCGCGTCGCGCGCGTCCGCCGTTGCCTTGCCCAGCGCCGCCTGCGCGGCCTCCAGCCGCGAGCGTGCGTCACGCTCTTGCGAGGCCAGAGCGCGAAGGCGCTCTTCCTCGTCGGCGAGGCGCTGCTCGGAAGCGCCGACCTGCTCGTCAAGCGTGTCGCGCAGGCGGACGTCCGATGCGCGGCGCTCCTCGCTCGTCGCCGCCTCGAGCCGCGCGTCCTCGGCCTGCCGGCTCGCCGCGTTGTGCGCCTCGACCGCAGTCTGCTCCGCCCGCTCGGCGACCGCGAACGCGTCAGCGGCGCTCGCGCGTGCGGAGGCCGCGGCATCCCGTTCGCGGGCGAGCTTGTCGCGCCGCCCGAGAACGTCGACACGCTCGCGCTCGACCGCCGAGGCGCTCGCCTCGCGCGCGCGCACGAGATCACGGACGTCCGCTTCGGCGGTCGCGAGCTCGTCCGCGGCGCGCTCGGCCTCGCTGCGCCCGCGCTGGGCGATGGCCAGGCGCTCTTCATCCCCCGCGAGCCGCCGTTCGGCCTCGACGCGCTGTTCCTGCACGATCGCACGCGCGCGCTCGGCCGCCGCCAGTTCGTCGCGCAGGCGCGAGGCCATCGCGCGGAGCTGCGCAGCCGCGTCGCGCTCGGCGCGCGCGCGTGGCTCGACGAGGCGCACCAGTCCCGGCAGCACGAGCAGTCCGCTCGGCGCGACGACGGCACCCGATCGCAGCGTCGTCGCCGCCGCGAGCGCGGTCGCGTCGTCGGGTGCGACGAAGAGCGCGACGCCGTCGGCAACGCGGCGGCAGCCTTTCGGGACCGTGGCCTTCGCGAGATCGTCCGGCGCTCGTTCGGGCGCCGCCAGCGACGCGCCGAGCGCGGCGCGCACCGCATCGGTGTCGGCGATGCGGTCGCCGAGCCAGGCGAAGCCCTTTGGCAGTGCCGCTCGCTCGCCCGCGGAGTCCCGCGCCTTCAGCTCCGCCTCGGCGCGCTCGACCGCCTCGCCGAGCGCCGCGATCTGACCGCGCAGGAGGGCGAGGTCGCCGTCGATGCGTTGAAGCTCGTTGCGCGCGGCCCCGGCCCGCTCCGCAGCGGCTTCGGCCGTGCGCGCGGACTCCGCGACGGCATCGCGCGCCCGCTCCAGCTCCGAGGCGATCCGGCCACGCTCCCGCTCGCGCTCGGCGCGCTCGCGCGTGAGCGAGGCCGCCGTGGACGCGAGCTCTTCGTCGCGGGCGAGGAGCGAGCGCTCCTCGTCGCCCAGCCGGATCTCGTCGCTCTCGCGGAGCAGATGCGCGCGCTCGGCCTCGACGCGCGCGGCACGTGCCTCCGCGAGCGCGACGCGCGTGCGCGACGCGTCCTCCTCGGCGACACGGGCGGCGTCGGCGAACTCGCGCGCGCGTCGCGCCCCCGCGGCGGCTTCCGCGTCGACACGGCCTCGGCGTTCGCGCAAGGTCGCGAGCTCCGCGGGGAGGGCCGCGAGCGACGCGCCGGTCCGCTGGCGTTCGGCGGCGATCGCCGCGAGGCTCGCCTCGAGCGCGGCCACGCGCTCGCGGACGCCCGCCTCGGCGGATGCCGCGTCCGCCGACGCGATGCGGCGGCGCTCCTCTTCTTCGCGCGCGGCGAGGAGCTCCTCCTCGGTGCCGGCGGTCGCGGACTCGCCCTCCCGCACGTAGTCGTCGAGGCGGTCGATCTCGCGGTCGACGCCCACGATCCTCGCCGCGAGCTCCGCCCGCTGCTCGGCCGTGTTGCCGAACGACGCGCGATACCAGCGGAGCGCGCGCCGGCGCAGCTCGGCACGGATCGTCTCGTACTCCGTCCACTTCGCCGCCTGCTCGCGCAGCGCCTCCACGCGCGGGCCGATCTCGCGGAGGATGTCGTTCACGCGGACGAGCTCCGTTTCCGAGAGCTTCATCCGCTGAAGCGCTTCCTCTCGTCGCAGCTGCAACCGCCGGGTCCCGGAGGCCTCCTCGATGACGGTGCGCCGATCGGCGGGGCGCAGGGCGAGGATCTGATCGGTGAGACCCTGGCCCACGACGACGAAGGCGTTGTCGGCCAGATTCGCGCCGGCGAGAAGGTCCTGCAGATCGCGGAGCCGGACGCGGGACCGGTTCACCAGATACTCGGCTTCACCGTTCCGGTAGAGACGGCGCCCGACCTCGACCTCTTCGAAGGGGATCGGAAGTCGGCGCGACGAGTTGTCGAGCTGCATGATCGCCTCCGCCATTCCGAGCGCCTTCCGGCTCTCGCTCCCCCCGAAGATGAGCTCCTCGTTGCGCTTCGCGCGCAAGATGCGCGCGTTGTTCTCGCCGAGCGCCCAGCGAATCCCATCAACGATGTTCGTCTTGCCGGAACCGTTCGGGCCAATGATCGCGGTGATCCCCGGGGCGAACTCGAGGTGCGTTTTGTGTACGAATGACTTGAAGCCCGTGAGATCCAGCGTCTTCAGAACGGCGTTCGGTGCGCCGACGCCGCCGTCGATGACCTTCAGGTCGTCGCTCATTTCGTCACGACCTCGAGGAGCTTCTGCGCCGCCGCCTCTTCGGCCGCGCGCTTCGACGGACCGGTCCCCTGCGCCACGTTGCCGGCGACCGCGACCTCCACGACGAAATCGCGGCGATGCTCCGGCCCCGTCACCGAGAGCGTGCGGTACATCGGAAGCGGATGGCGCTCGGCCTGCGCCCATTCCTGCAGCGCGGCCTTCGGCGAGCGCCGCGTCAGCGTCGCGGTCGCGGCGATCGCATCGCCCATCGTCCGCCGCACGACCTGGCGCGCCTCGTCGAGCCCGCCCTCGAGATAGACCGCGCCGACGACGGACTCGTACAGGCTGGCGGCGAGGCCCGCACGCTGACGCCCGCCGGTCTCCTCCTCGCCACGCCCGAGCCGCGCGCGCTCGGGCAGCCCGAGACGTCGACCGACGTCGGCGAGCGCCGCCGACGAGACGAGCGCCGCGCGCAGCGCCGTGAGCTCGCCCTCGGTCGCGTCCGGGAACCGGCGGAACAGCTCCTCCCCCACTACGAGGTCGACGACGGCGTCGCCGAGGAACTCGAGGCGCTCGAAATCGCGCGCGTCCGCCTCCGCCGTGTGCTCGTGCAGGTACGAGCTGTGCGTCAGCGCGTTCAGCAGGAGCGCATCGTCACGGAACCGGTAGCCGGCGATCTCGCTCGTGATCTCCTCCATAGATAGCAAAGAGGCAGGGGCTCTAGCGCCCCTGCCTCCCCTTCTTGCGCGCGTGACGTGTGCCGCGTTCGCTAAGCGACGTGCTCCTCGATGTATTCCTGCGCGTCCCCGACCGTCTTGATCTTTTCGGCGTCGTCGTCCGAGATCTCCATCCCGAACTCTTCCTCGAGGCTCATGATCAGCTCGACCAGGTCGAGCGAGTCAGCGTTCAGATCGTCCACGAACGAGGCCTCAGGCTTCACATCGCCTTCGTCCACGCCGAGCTGCTCGACGATGATCTTCTTGAGGCGCTCGTAGGTGTTTCCCTGCGCCAACACTTACCTCCTCCGCCGCGCGACCTCCCGTCCGCCCCGGACAGGTCGGCGCAAGTGTCACGGCGAGCCGTCAGGCCGTCAATCCTTGTCCAGGTCGTCGTTCAGGTCGTCCCGGCCGAGCCCTGCCTCCCTCGCTCCCTCTCTTCCCGTCCGCTCTGTTCGCCGACGGCCGTGGCGAGCACGCCGTTGACGAACTTCGGCGACGCCTCGGAGCCGAACATCCGCGCGAGCTCCACCGCCTCGTCGATGATGACGGCCGCGGGCGCGTCCCCGGAGACCCGCAGCTCGTACAGCGCGATCCGGAGGATGTTCCGATCGATCCGCGCCATCTGGTCGATCGGGAACTCCGGCGCCAGCGCCGCGATCTCCGCGTCGAGCTCCTTGCGGTGCGCGAGGACGCCCGCCACGAGGTCCCAGGCGAAGGCCGCCGCCTCCTCCGTCAGGCCGGCCCGGAACGCGCCACGGTCGTGCGTTTCGCGCGGGTCGGCGCGGTTGAAGTCGATCTCGAACAGCGTCTGCAGCGCGAGCCGACGCGCCGGATGGCGGCCACCGCGCGGCGGTCGCTGCATGCGCCGCTCCGGGGGCCGGGGGGCGGAGCCGCCCGACTCACCTACGCCGCCGACGCCACGCCCTCGCCGATGACGTTCACGAGACCGGTCGCGACCGCGCGCTCCGCGACGATGATCGCCCAGCGCATCATCGGCGCCCGGGCGCGTCCGTGCGTGACCACGGAGACGCCGGCGACGCCGAGGAGCGGCGCGGAGACGTACGGGTCGTAGTCCATGCGGCCGCGGAACGTCCGCAGGCCGGGCAGCGCGACGATCGCGGCGACCTTGCCGAGGACGCCGCCGAAGATGTCGTTCCGGATGCCTTCGACGAACACGTCGACGACGCCCTCCATGCCCTTCGCGAGCACGTTGCCGGTGAAGCCGTCGGTCACGCAGATGTCGGTCACCCCCCGAATGACGTCCCGGCCTTCGATATTCCCGTAGAAGTGGATGTCGTGCGCGCCCGAAAGGAGCGCGTGCGCCGCTTGCTGCATGCGCCCGCCCTTCTCGGGCTCTTCGCCGACGTTGATGAGGCCCACGCTCGGGCTCGCGACGCCGTGCACGCGCTCCATGAATCGCGAGGCCATGCGCGCGAACTGAAGGATGTTGTGCTCGTCCGCGTCCATCGTCGCGCCGGCGTCGAGGAGGCACGCGGGCTTCCCTCGCGAAGTCGGCAGCATCCCACAGAGCGCGGGGCGGTCGATGCCGCGGATCCGGCCGAGCGTCATGAGCGCGGCGGCCATCGTCGCGCCAGTGTTGCCGGCCGAGACGACCGCGTCCGCGTCACCGGTCTTCACCATCACGGTCGCAACGCCGATCGACGTGTCACCCCGCCGACGAAGCGCGTTGGCCGGATGCTCGTCCATCGCGACGACGTCGCGCGCGTCGCGGACCGCGATGCCCTCGCGCTCCGTCGCGCCGAGCGCGCGCCGCAGCACGTCCTCGCGGCCGACGAGCACGAGGTCAGCCGGTCCGCCCTTCTCGCGATATGACAGCGCGCCCCGGACGATCTCGTCCGGGGCGTGGTCGCCGCCCATTGCGTCGACGGCGATCCTCATTCCGGTACCGCGGAGGCTAGGCGGTCCGCTTCGCCTTGATCTGGATGACCTGGCGGCCGCGGAACGTGCCGCAGTGCGGACACGCTTGATGCGGTGGCTTGGGGCTCTTGCACTGCGGGCAGGGCACGAGCGTCATCGCTTTCAGCGCTAGGTGGCTGCGCCGCTCGCCCTGTGCGGCCCGCGGGATGCGCTTCTTCGGATGAGCGGCCACATACGTGCTCCTTACTGGTCTTCGGTCCAATTCTAGGGTCGCGAAGCGGCCTATTCGCGCTCCGCGTGGAAGTCGCGCAGCTCATTGAGCCTGCCCCAGCGCTCGTCTGCCGCGTCCTCATGCTCGTGCGGGTCGGTGTTCAGGTCGCGGCCGCACACCTCGCAGAGCCCCCGGCAGTCGGGCCGGCAGAGCGGCGCGAGCGGCGTCGCCAGGATGAGCTCCTCCCGAAGCAGCGGTGTGAGGTCGATGCGGAAATCGCTGCCGATGGTCTTCGCGTCGGCCGGAGGCGGATCGTCCCTGCGGTCCCCGCTGACCACATCGATCGTCGCGAAGTACTGCTCCGCGAAGGACGCCTCGACCGGCGTCTGGATCGGGGTCAGGCAGCGGCTGCACTGCTGTGCCACGTCCGCCTTCGCCTCGCCCTCGAGGTACGCGCCGGGGTTCGTGTGGGTCGCGAGGATGTCGGCATCGATCGTCGTTGCGCCCGCGTCCAGCAGCCCGGCGTTCTCGCCACGCGGGTCGATGGGCGACTCGTGGAGGTCGAATTCCGCTTGCGAGCCGACCGGCTGCTTCAACAGAGGTGCGACGTTGACCTTCACGCTAGGTCTCCGCTGGCTGTGGCTTTCGCTCCTCGAGCACTTCGAGGCTCTTCTTGATGATCGAGAGGGTCTTCACGAGGTCGCTCTCCAACCGTACGAGGACGTCGGCCGCGTACTGATCGGCGCCGCGCATCGTCTCGTCGGCCTTCGACTGCATGCGGTCGAGGAGCTCCTGTGCCCGCGACTCGGCCTCGCGCAGGATCGATTGGTCCTGCAGCAGCAGGGCCGCCTGCTCCTGGGCGGCGCCGATGATCTGCTCCGCCTCCTCGCGCGCCTTCGCGATGACCCGGTCGCTCTCCTGATTGATGCGCCTCGCCTGCTTCACCTCTTCCGGGATCGCGATGCGAAGCTGGTCGATGAGGTCGAGCATCGCGGCCTGCTCCAGCATGACGTTGTTCGTCATCGGGACCTTTCGCGCATTGACGACGAGCGCTTCGAGGCGCTCGACGAGGAACTGGATGTCTATGTCATCCTCCCGCAGCGGGCTGAGAGTACCCCAGGAACAACAGCGATTCCTCCCCGACGTCCTTCACGCGCACGACCGCGAGGTCGGCCGGCAGTGCGGGACGATGCTTGCGCAGCACGCGGGCGACGACGACGGCACCGGGCGCGAGCGCGGCCCGCAGGCGCGCGTGCGCGAGGGTCGCTTCGAGGACGGCCACGTCCGCGAACGGCGGATCGCACAGCGCGAGATCGAACGGCCCGGCTGGCGCGCGGTCGAGATAGCCGAGGACGTTCGCGGCGACGACCGATGCGCGTTCGGAGAGGCGCGTCGCCTCAAGGTTCCGCCGTAGCGCCTTCAGCGCCTCGGGGCCGCGCTCGACGAACGTGACCGCGGCCGCACCGCGCGAGAGCGCTTCGATGCCCAGCGAGCCCGCGCCCGCGAAGAGATCGAGGACGCGGGCGCCCTCGAGCCGTGGCTCGAGGATCGCGAAGAGGGTCTCGCGGATGCGGTCGGTCGCGGCGCGCGTGCCGCCGCCACGGGGCACGACGAGCGTGCGTCCCTTGGCCTCGCCCGCGATCACGCGCATGCGCTACGCGAGCGCGTACCGGCGCCAGAGCGCCGCGACCGCCTCCGCGAGCGAGCCGTGCTCGGGACGCTCGAGCTGCGGATCGGTCGCGAGGAGCTGATCCGCCTCCGCCGCGGTGTCGTCGATGAGCGCGGGGTCCACGTCGGCGAGATCGACGATGCGCAGCTCGGGCGCGCCCGATTGGCGCTCGCCGAGGAACTCGCCGGCGCCGCGGATCTCGAGGTCGCGCTTGGCGAGGTCGAAGCCGTCGAGGGGGTCGTCGGTCCCGGGCTTGCGCTCGGTCATCGCGGCGAGCCGCTCCGACTCCTCCGCCTTCTCGCTCACGAGGACGCAGTACGCACGCTGGCCGCGGCGCCCGACGCGGCCGCGGAGCTGGTGAAGCTGCGCGAGGCCGAAGCGCTCGGCGCCGAGGACCACCATCACCGTCGCGTTCGGGATGTCGATGCCCACCTCGACGACGGTCGTCGCGACGATGACGTCGATCTCACGATCCGCGAAGCGCCGCATGACCTCGTCGCGCTCGCGCGCCGGCATGCGACCGTGGAGGAGCGCGAGCCGCAGGCCGGCGAGGTCCTTCGCCGCCAGGTCCCGGAAGGTCGCCTCCGCGCTCGGCACGTCGTCCTCGGGGTCTTCCTCGATCCGCGGCGTCACCACGAAGGCCTGCTCGCCGAGGGCGACGCGCTGCCGCACCCAGGGCCAGACCTTCGGCAGCGCGTCGTGCGGCCGCACCTCCGTCCGGATCGACTGACGCCCCGAGGGCATCTCGTCGAGCACCGAGATGTCGAGATCGCGGTACACGGTCTGCGAGAGCGTCTGGGGGATCGGCGTCGCGGTCGTGAGAAGGAGATGCGGGTCCAGGCCCTTCTCCCGGAACGTCGCGCGCTGCCGCACCCCGAAGCGATGCTGCTCGTCGACGATCGCCAGGCCGAGCCGCTTGAACGTGACGGCCTCCTCGACGAGCGCGTGCGTGCCGACGATCACCTCGAGCTCGCCCGACGCGAGCGCGTCGATGATCGCGCGTCGAGCCGTGCCGGTCACGCTCGAGGTGAGGAGGGCGGTCCGGGGGGCTGTCGCGTCGCGCGTCGCTTCGCGCGCGGCGGCCCCTGCTCCCGAGGACCCCCCACGACTTTCGAAGAGCTCCGTGAGCGAGCGGTGGTGCTGCTCCGCGAGGAGCTCCGTGGGCGCCATGAGCGCGGCCTGGGCGCCCGAGGCGACGGCGATGCGCGCGGCGAGCGCCGCGACGACCGTCTTGCCGGACCCCACGTCGCCCTCGAGGAGGCGCGACATGGGGACGCGCTGCGCGAGGTCGGCGCGGATCTCGGAGAACGCGCGGCGCTGCGCGCCCGTGAGCGCGAACGGCAACGTCGCGACCCAGCGTTCCGCCGTGGCGTCGTCGGCGCGCAGCGGCAGCGCCTTGGCGTCCCTGCGCCAGCGCTCGCGGCGCTGGCCGAGCGCCAGCTGGAGCACGAGAAGCTCGTCGAACGCGAGCCGTCGCCGTGCCGCGAAGAGGTCGGGCCACGTCGAAGGGAAGTGCACCTCGCGGAGGGCGTCCTGGATCGGGAGCAGACCCCGCCGCTCGCGGATCTCGTCGGGCAGCGGCTCGGGCACCTCGCGCACGACGGCGGTCCGCTTCGCGCCGCCGAACACGGCGGTGTGGAGCCAGCGCCGGAGGTGGCCCTCCTTCAGGCCATCCGTGAGCGCGTAGACGGGGACGATCCTTCCGGTATGCACCGCCTCCGCCGAGGCGCTCTCGATCTTCGGGTTCGCGAACTGGAGGGTGCGCCCGAACCACTTCACCTTCCCCGAGAGGCGCACGAGCTGGCCCTCGGGGTAGCGCTCCTTGATGAACTGGCGGCCGAACCACGTCGCACGGACGCTCGTCGCCGTGCTATCCGCGGGATCGAGGAGCTCGACCTCGGTCATGAGCTGCCCGCGCGCGGTGCGGCGCTGGCCGATGTGCCCGAGGATCGCCTCGACCGTCTGGTCGTGTTCGGCGCGAACGCTCCGGATCGGCGTGAAGGTGGAGTAGTCGAGATACGTCCGGGGCAGGTGCCATAAGAGGTCGCCGACGCTGCGGATCTCGAGCCGCTCGAGGAGCTTGCGCGAATCGTCGCCGATGCCGGGAAGACGGGTGACCGAGAGATCGAGCGAGCTCTGCGGCGGCTCGCTCCTTCTATTCGGCGGCGACGATGAACGGATAGTGCGGCTGGCCGCCATCGACGATCTCCACTGATGCGCGCGGGCACGCCGCGCGCAGGCGCTGCGCGGCGTAGGCGACGCGGGCTTTGTCCACGCCGGCGCCGCTGTAGAGGGTGAACACCTCGGTCTCGGTCAGGCGGCGCGCGGCCTCGCAGAGCGTACTGACCTCGTCGTCGCCGTGGGCGACGACCTTGCCGTCGAGGAGCGCCATGGCCTCCCCCTTGTGAAGGTGCGTGCCATCGATGGTGGCGTCGCGGATCGCGTGCGTCACCTCGATCCCGTGCGCCCGCTCGGCGACCTGCGCCATCTCGCTCGCGACGTCATTCGGCTTCTTCGACGGATCGAACGCCACGAGCGCGGCCATCCCCTGGGCGACGTTGTGCGTCACGACCACGCGGACGTTCACGTCCGCGTGCGTGGCCGCCTGCTGCGCGGCGAGCACGACGTTCTTGTCGTTCGGCAGGACCACGACCGTCCGCGCGTTGGCCTCGTGGATCGCGCCAAGGAGCTCCTCGGTCGAGGGGTTCATCGTCGCGCCGCCACGCAGCACGGTCGCGCCGAGCGACCGCGCGACCGCGGCGAAGCCCTCGCCGGGCACGACGGCGACGACCCCGATCGGCGCGGCGGGGCCGCGCGACGGGGGCGCCACGACGATGCCCGTCGCGCGCTCGTGCTCGGCGGTCATCGCGTCGAGATCCTCGACGACGACGTCCGCGACGCGGCCCGCGGTGAGGCCGATGCGGATGATCTCGTCCGGCTTGAGCGTGTGGACGTGGACCTTCATGACGGTCTCGTCGCCGACGACGAGGACGCAGTCGGCGCCGAACTGGAGCATCTCCTCGCGGACCTTCGCGACGGGGCGCGTCGGACGCTGGACCAGGAACTGGACGTCGTACGCGCCTTCCCACGACGGCGCCTGCGACATCGCCGGCTGTCCCGCGGGCATGGCGAGCGGCGCGATCCGCGTGAGCGGGAGCGCCTTTCCGGTGAAGCTCTCGAGCACGCCTTCGAGGATGAGCTGCAGCCCGCGCGCACCCGCGTCGACCACGCCGGCGGCGCGGTTCGTGGGGTTCTCCTCGCGCGTCCGCACGATGGCGCGGTCCGCCGCGCTCACGAGCGTCTGGAACAGCTCGACGACGTCCTTGCCCTCGTTGGCGGCCGCGTCCTCCATCGCGACCGTGAGCGTGAGGATCGTGCCGGGCGCCGGCGCGCTCACCGCGTCGTGGGCGTAGCGGCGCGCGAGCTCGGCCGAGCGCCGAATCTCGCGCACGCTCGCCTGCTCCCTGTCGGCAAAGGCCTCTTTCAGCCCGCGGATGACCTGCGAGAGGATCACGCCGCTGTTTCCGCGCGCGCCCATGAGCGCGCCCTGGGCGGCGGCCGCGCTCACGCCGCGCAGCGTCCCGTCGCAGCCGCGCGCGTACTTCACCGCCGAGCGCATGGTGTGGAGCATGTTGGTGCCCGTGTCGCCGTCGGGGACGGGGTACACGTTGAGGGCGTTGACCTCATCCACTCCCGCCTCGAGTCGCGCCGTCGCCGCTTCGAGCGCGCGCAGCAGAGCCGCGCCATCGAATTGCGTAACGATGTGCGCGACTGTACCATCGCACTTACGTCGTCCCGATCACATCCCCTTGGAGTGAAGCCCACATGCCACGCGCCTGCGCGATCTGCGGCAAGACCGCCGCGTTCGGATACAACGTCAGCCACTCGAAGGTGCACACGCACCGCCGCTTCGACGCGAACCTTCATCCCGCGATGATCGGTGGCGTCAAGCTCCTCGTGTGCACGCGCTGCCGGCGCACGCAGACGAAGGACGCGCGCATGGCGAAGAAGCGGGAAAAGGTGCGCGCCCGCTAGACCGCGGCGGCTTTTCCTTCCGGCACCTTCAGCTGACCGCACCCCGCGGCGATGTCCTGCCCTCTGCTGATGCGCAGCGTCGCGGCGACGCCACCCTCATGCAGGATCTCGGCGAACCGTTCCATGCGCGGCACCGCGGGTCGACGGAATCCGCCGGGACCCGCGTTGTACGGGATGAGGTTCACGTGCGCGTCGGCCGCGCGCAGATGCCGTCGGATCGCCGCGGCGAGGTCGCGCGCGGTGCGCTCGGAGTCGTTCACGCCGGCGAGCATCACGTACTCGAAGGTCACGCGGCGCTTCGTCTTTTTCACGTAACGCGCCGACGCCGCGAGCACCTCCTCGACGCCCCATTTGCGGTTGATCGGCATGATCGCGCCGCGCGTCTCGTCGTCGGCCGCGTGGAGTGAGACGGCGAGGTTGATCGGTAGGCCCTCGGCGGCGAGCGCGTCCATCTTCGGCACGACGCCGCAGGTCGAGACGGTGATGCGCCGCGGGCTGATGCCGAAGTGCTCCGGGTCCATCAGCGTCCTCGCGGATCCCGTCGTCGAGCGGTAGTTGTGGAGCGGCTCGCCCATCCCCATGTACACGACGTGCGAGACGCGCTCGCCGCGATGGGCGAGCTCGCGCTGCCAGTGACGGATCTGGTCGACGATCTCGCCGACCGTGAGATCGCGGACGAGCCCCATCTCGCCGGTCGCGCAGAATGCGCACGCCATCGGGCAGCCCGCCTGGGTCGAGACGCACACGGCGTTGCGCGCGCCGTGATGCGGCATGAGCACGCTCTCGATGTGGTGCCCGTCGGCGAGCCGCAGCAGCGCCTTGCGCGTCTCGCCGTCGGCGCTCGCCTCCTCGCGCACGAGCTCGACGGCGCTCCAGCGGAACGAGGCCGCGAGCGCCTCCCGCAGCGGCTTGGGGAGATCGGTGAGCTCCACCGGCGACCGTGCGGCCCCGTGCGTCGCGTGACGGCGGATCTGCCGCGCGCGATAGGCCGGCTCGCCCCGCTCGCGTAGCCATGCGACGAGCGCCTGGTCGCTCAGATCGCTGATGGCCGGGCGGGCGTCATTCATAGGACAAGCGTACCGGCCGAGGGTCCTGTTACCGAGACTCCGCCGAGTCGTTACGAATCCGTTGGTGCCGAGGGCCACGGCGCGGAATGACGGTTGCGGAACGATCGGGCAACGGATGTCCCGTCACCTCGTCGCTTTCGTCATGGCGCTCGGGCTTCTCGTGTCCCCGCTCGGCGTGCATGCCGACGCAGGGCGCCTCGCGACGACGTGCGGGCTCGCGCTCGCGGAGGAGGCGTACCGCCAAGCGTTCGCCGGGACGATCTCGCTGGACGGGACCTACCTGCCGATCGTGACCATCCAGATCGTCGGCGCCGGCCGTCCCGCGGCGACGGTCCGGCAGGGCGTAGCGGCGATCCTCACCGACGGTGACGACCTCGCGGCCGCGGCGCTCGCCGATCTCCTCGGCACGACCTGCCCCTAGGACGGGACCCGCTCGTCTCCTGACAGGCCGCGCAGCCCCCGCGCCCACTCCGCGCCGCTCATCGCGCGCTTTCCTGCCGGCTTGACCTCGTCGAGGCGGAGCCAGCCCGCGCCCGCGGCGACCTGCGGCGCGCCGTCGCGGATCGCGAGCGTGCCGCGCTCGACGCCGCGGCCGCCGTTCACCGTCGCCCGCAGGACCACGACGCGCTGACCGCGGAACGTGGTGTACGCGCCGGGATCCGGCGTGTACGCGCGCACGATCCGTGTCAGCTCCTCCGCCGTCCGCGAGAAGTCGAGCGCGCCCGCGCGCGGGTCGAGCTTCGGCCCATGCGTCACCTGCGCCGGGTCCTGGGGTGTGCCAAGCGGCCACGCGCCCAGATAGCGCGGCAGCTCGTCCGCGAGAAGCGCGCCGCCGACCGCGGCCAGGCGCGTCTCGAGCTGGCCGCGCGTCTCGCCGGACGCGATCGCGGTCCGGCGCTGCGCGAGGATCGGGCCCGCGTCGAGCTCCGCCGTGCCCAGCATGAGCGTCACGCCGGTCTCGCGGTCCCCCGCGAGGATCGCGTGGGCGATCGGCGCGGCGCCACGCCACCGCGGCAGGAGCGACGCATGGACGTTAATGGCGTGCCCGGCCGCGGCCTGGATGAGCGTCGCGGGGATGCGGTTGCCATACGCGGCCCACACGAGGAGCTCCGGCCGCAGCGCGAGGACGGTCTCGAGCGCAGTGCCGCGCAGACCCGCCGGCTGGAAGACGGGGACGCCGATCGTGCGCGCCCGCTCTTTCACCGGCGGCTCGCGGAGCGCGCCGCGATGGGCCGGGCGATCGGGCTGCGTGACGACGCCGACGAGCGCGAGCGTGCCGGCGTCGGCCAGGCCCTTCACCGCGTCGAGCGACGGGACGGCGAAGGCCGGCGTGCCGAGAAAGAGGGTGCGCGGCTTCAGGCTGAGACCGAGGCCTCCTCCTCCGGCTCGACCGGATGGAGGTCCTCACGGGACTTCAGGCGATCGACGTAGAGGGTGCCGCTCAGGTGATCGGTCTCGTGGAGCATGCACTGCGCGCCGAACTCCTCGCCGGTAGCCGTGAACTTCTTCCCCGCGACGTCCGTCGCCCCCATGCGGGCGGCGACCGGCCGCTCGAGCATCCCGTAGAGTCCGCGCACCGAGAGGCAGCCTTCGCTCGTCTCCTCGACGGTGTCGCTCGTCCACTCGATCTTCGGATCGACCGCGACGATCCCCGCCTCATCCACGTCCATGATCGCGACGCGGAGCGGCACGCCGATCTGCGGCGCGGCGATCCCGATGCCCCGCGCGACGACCATGGACGCGAACATCCGCGCGACGAGCGCCTCGAGCTCCGGCCGCGCCAGGCGCGGCTTCTTCGCCACGGCGTGGAGCACCGGATCGCCGATCTGGCGGACTTCGACAGCGTTCGCGGACAGGAACTCGGGCGTCGACCACTTCGTGCGCCGGCCCTTGTCGATCCGCCAGGGTGAGCCCTTCGTCACCCGCAGCCGCGGTGGCGGCGGCGGCTCGTTCGGCTCAGCCGGGGGCCGGGGGGCAGAGCCCGACTGTGATTCCATCAGCCAAGCAGTGTCACCGGGTCGACATCGACCGTCCACTCGCCACTCACGGTGACGCGGTCGAGCATCCGGGCCGGATCGCGCCCGCGAAGGACGATCTGCGCGCGGTAGCTCCCCGCGCGCTTCGCCGCGAACGCCGGCGCGGGGCCGAGGACCTCGGCGTCGGCGCCGGCGGCCTCGCGCAGCCGCGACGCGAGCTCGTCCGCACGCCGTTCGACCGTGTCCTGGCGCTTCGCCTGCGTCGAGAGGAGCACGAGCCGCCCGAATGGCGGGTAGCCGAAGCGGCGGCGTCCCTCGAGCTCGACCGCCGCGAAGGTCGCGTAGTCGTGCGCGGCCGCGGCGCGGATCGCGTAGTGCTCCGGCAGGTACGTCTGCAGGATCCCGCGACCGCCCGCGGCCCCGCGGCCCGAGCGCCCGAGGACCTGCGTCAGCAGCTCGAACGTGCGCTCGGCCGCCGTGAAGTCCGGCAGGTTCAGGACGGTGTCGGCGTTCACGACGCCGACGAGCGCGACGCCCGGCAGGTCGAAGCCCTTCGCGAGCATCTGCGTCCCCACGATCACCTGGGCCTTTCCCGACCGCATGCGCTCGTAGGCCGCGGCGTGCGCGCCCTTCGCACGGACCGCGTCGCGATCGAGACGGATGACCGATGCGCGCGGGACGGCCGCGCGCACCTCCTCCTCGACACGCTGCGTGCCCACGCCCAGCTGCTTGAGGCGCGCGCTCCCGCAGGCCGGGCACGTCTCTGGAACGCGCGCCTCGCGCCGACCGCAGCGATGGCAGACGAGTACGTCGGGGGGCTTCGCCCCCCTGGTCGATGGGGGCTTCGCCCCCATGTCGGGGGGCTTCGCCCCCCGGCCCCCGGCCTGCACGTGATACGCAAACGGGATCTCGCAGGCGGGACAGAGGAGCACGTGGCCGCAGTCCCGGCACAGGACAACGGTCGCGAACCCGCGCCGGTTCAGGTAGAGGATGACCTGGTCTCCGGTCGCGACCGTCCGCTGCAGCGCGATACGCAGCGCGGTGGAGAGCGTCCCGCGGTTGCCGGCGCGAAGCTCGAGCCGCAGGTCCACGATCGTCGTCGGCGGGAGCGGACGCTCCCCGACGCGCTCGGGCAAGGGGAGAAGCGCGAGCTCGCCCGAGCGCGCCGCCTGGTAGGTCGTCACGCGCGGCGTCGCGCTCCCGAGGACGACCGTCGCCGCCGCGAGGCGCCCAAGGGCGAGGGCCGCGTCGACCGCGTGGTAGCGCGGAGCGCTCTCCTGCTTGTACGACGGCTCCTGCTCTTCGTCGACGACCACCAGCCCGACCCGCTCGAGGGGCGCGAAGAGCGCCGAGCGCGAGCCGATGACGACGTCGGCGGCGCCGTCGAGGACGCGGCGCCACTCGTCGAACCGCTCGCCCGCCGAGAGGGCGCTGTGCAGGAGCGCGACGCGATCGCCGAAACGCGCGATGAACCTGGCGACCACCTGTGCGGTGAGGACGATCTCGGGCACGAGGACGATGACGCCGCGCCCGCGGGCGAGCGTCTCGGCCGCGGCACGCAGGTAGACCTCGGTCTTCCCGCTCGCCGTCACCCCGTGGAGGAGAAAGCCGTGCGGCGCTCCCCCTGCCGCGCGAGTGTCGCGCGGGGCGTCGAGCGGGGCGTCGAGCGCGCCGACGATGGCGGCGAGGGCCGCGGCCTGCGCTTCCGTCGCCGGCGAGTCGCGGTCGCGGTCCGCTTCCGCGAGCGCGAACTCGGCTGGCATGCGGCGTACCGCGCGCCGTCCTTCAACCACGAGCGCGCGTTTGGCGAGGGCGCGGGCCGCCACCGACGACCCACCCGCCTCTGCGAGGTCGGCGCTCGTGAGCGCTCCCGCCACGAGGGCACGGAGCGTCGCGAGCTGGCGTGCCCCGAGCCGCACGCTCCCGGCAAGGGCCTCAGCGCCCGCGGGAGCGATCGAGAAGAGCGCCTCGCTCCGCTCGCCCCGCGCGGTCGCGAGACGGCCGCCCCGTGCCCGGGCCGCGAGGGCCGGCGGGACCATCGCGCGCACGGCGTCGGCGAGCGAGCACCGGTAGCGCTCGGCGATCCACGAAGCGAGCGCGAGCTGGTGCGGTCGCAGGAGCGGCAGCGGATGCGCGAGCCGCTCGATCGGTTTGAGGGCGCGGTCGACGACCGCTCCATCGAGCGAGATGACGACGCCGGGCACCGCGCGCGCTCCGAGCGCCACGTGGACGAGATGCCCCGGTGCGACCTCGATGTCCGCGGGCACTGCGTACGTGAACGTGCGAGCGGGGCCGCGCAGACCGGCGAAGACCGCGATCTCAGCAGTACGAGCGGTCACAGGTCGTAGTGTCGCGGTCGCTTCGCCTCCTTGCGGACGATGTCCGCGATCTCCTTCACGGTCTCGTCGATCTTCCCGTCCTCGTTGACGACGACGTAGTCGTACTCGGGCGCGGCCGCCATCTCGATCGGCGCGTTGCGCATCCGCAGGTCGAACTCCTCCGGCGACTCGGTCCCGCGCTGCTGGAGACGCTTCTGAAGGGCATCGAGCGACGGCGGCATCATGAAGATGGTCAGTGCTTCCGGCAGCATCGCTTTGATCTTCCGCATTCCTTGCGGCTCGGGCTTGACGATGACGATCGTGTGGTCACGCAGGGTGTCGGCGAGCGCGTCCTTTCGTACGCCCTTGAAGTCGCCGTGGACCATGGACCACTCGAGGAAGTTCCCCTGCTCGATCTCGGCACGGAACTTCTCCGGCTCGTAGAAGTAGTAGTGCACGCCGTGCTTCTCGCCTTTGCGAGGCTTGCGGCTCGTCGCGGTGACGTAGACGACCGCGTCGTCGAGCGTCTTCACGAGCCGCTCGATCACCGTGTCCTTCCCCGCCCCCGACGGCGCCGAGACGATCACGAGCAGCCCGCGACCGTCCACGCTTTGGCTGCTCAGGGCCGCGCTCCCCCGATCGCGTCGAGGAGCGGCGTGCGCACGGCGGGCGCGCCGAGCGCGGCGAGATATGCGGCGAGGTCGGGCGCGAGCGGCGCGGTGAACGTCCGCTCGCCGGCGTGCGGCAGGCGCACCGTCAGCCGCCACGCGTGCAGGAACTGACGCCCGAGCCCGCTGGCGTCGCCGCGCTTGCCGTACACCGGATCGCCAACGATAGGGAGTCGCGCGTACGCGAGGTGGACGCGGATCTGGTGAGTGCGCCCGGTGGTCGGTCGAACGTGAAGGAGCGCGCGTCGCTCGGCGCTCGCGCCCCACGCCGCCACGCGCGCGAACCGGGTGACCGCGTCGCGGCCGCCGGCCCGGACGACCATCCGCCGCCGGTCATCGGGATCGCGAAAGAGCGGCGCCTCGACGACCACCGGCTGCTCGCCGGGATCGCCCCACACCAGCCCGAGGTACTCCTTGGCGAACGTCTGCGCCTGCAGCTGGCGCGCGAGCGCGAGGTGCGCGACGTCGGTCTTCGCCACGATGAGGACGCCACTCGTGTCCTTGTCCAGCCGGTGGACGATCCCCGGGCGGGACGCCGCGCGGCCGGTGTCCCCCGTGATCCGGCCGACGATGGCGTTCACGAGCGTCCCGGTCTCGTGACCGTACGCGGGATGGACGACGAGGCCGGCGGGCTTGTTCACGACGATCACGTCCTCGTCCTCGTACAGCACGTCGACCGGGATGTCTTCGGCCGCGAGCGACAGCGCCGGAGCGGCGTCGGGCACGTCGACCGTGAGCTCCTGGCCGACGCGCACCTTGTACGCCGGCTCGACCGACTCACCGTCGACGCGCACGCGGCCCTCGCGCGCGAGGCGCTGGATGGCGCTCCGCGAGAGGAGGCTGTGCGCCGCGAGGAAGCGGTCGACGCGCTCGCCCCCCTCGGCGACGCGCAACGCGATCCTCCCGGCCACTAGGCGGGCTTCGCCTGCGCTCGCCGCTCCTCGCGCCAGAGCGCGAACGTCACGAGCGCGATGCCCACGACGATCGATGAGTCCGCCACGTTGAACGCCCAGAACCGGACGTCGCCGATGCCCACGTCGATGAAGTCCACGACGAAGCCCTGGCGCACGCGGTCGACGAGGTTGCCCGCGGCGCCCCCGAGCTGCATGCCGAGCGTCGCGCTGACGAGCCAGGAGGAGCTCGCGATCTGCCGGTAGTAGTAGACGATCGCCACGACCGCGAGGACCGAGAGGATGGAGAGGAGCGTCGTGCGCTCCGGCAGCAGCCCGAAGGCCGCGCCGGTGTTCTCCGCGTGGACGATGCGCACGTAGTCGCCCACGACCTGGCGCGGCTGGTTGAGCGGGAGGCTCTCCGCGACCCAGGTCTTCGTGATCCGATCGGCGACGAACACGGCGAGCGCGCACGCGCCGATGACGAGGAGACGCCGACCGCTCATGGGCGAATGCTAGGGAACTACGCGGTCACCATCCCGCCGTCGACGATGAGCACCTGGCCGGTGATGTAGCTCGCGTCGTCGGACACGAGGAAGGCGATGGCGTTCGCGATGTCCTCCACGCTCCCGAACCGGCCGAGCGGGATCTGGCGCAGAAGGTCGTCCTTCACCTGCTGCGGCAGCGGATCCGTGAGGTCCGTCGGCACGAACCCGGGCGCGACCGCGTTCGCGGTGATGTTGCGGACCGCCATCTCGCGCGCGATCGTCTTGGTGAAGCCGATGATCCCGGCCTTCGCCGCGGCGTAATTCGCCTGGCCGGCGTTCCCCATCACGCCGGCGATCGACGCCACGTTCACGATCCGGCCGGAGCGCTGCTTGATCATGGGCCGCAGCGCGGCCTTCGTGACGAGGAACGTCCCGCGCAGGTTGAGGTCGAGCACCGCGTCCCAGTCCTCCGCGCTCATCCGGAGGAGCAGGTTGTCGCGCGTGATGCCGGCGTTGTTCACGAGGATGTCGAGCTTGCCGCCGCCGAATGCCACAGCCTTCTTCACGACGTCGTCGGCCTGGCCGTCGGCGGACACGTCGCCCTGGACGAGCGTCGCGCTTCCCCCGGCACTCTCGACGAGGCGCTTCGCCTCTTCCGCCGCCGCGGCGTTGCCTTTGAAGTTGATCGCGATCTTCGCGCCCTCCCGGGCAAGGCGGACGGCGGTCGCGCGTCCGATCCCGCGTCCGGCGCCGGTGATGAGCGCGACGCGCCCGTCGAGCCTCATAGGGCGCCGAAACTAGCAGGACGTCGGCGGCGCGACGCTAGGCGGCGCGGAAGATGAGCGAGGCGTTGTGGCCGCCGAACCCCATCGAGTTCGAGAGCGCCGTCCTGATCGGCTTCGCCCGGGCCTGATTCGGCACGTAGTCGAGGTCGAGCGCCGGATCGGGGGTCTCGTAGTTGATCGTGGGCGGGACGCAGCCGTCGCGCATCGCGAGCAGGCAGGCGATGGCCTCGAGCGCGCCGGCCGCCCCGAGCAGGTGCCCCGTCATCGACTTCGTCGAAGACACCATGAGCGTGTGCGCGTGCTCGCCGAAGACCCGCTTGATGGCCGCCGTCTCCTCGCGGTCGTTCGGCTGCGTCGACGTGCCATGGGCGTTGATGTACTCGATGTCCGTCGGCCGCAGACCCGCCTGGTCGAGGGCCATCTTCATCGCGCGCGCGTTCCCCTCGCCCTCAGGCGACGGCGCCGTGATGTGGTACGCGTCGGCGGTCGCGCCGTAGCCGACGAGCTCGCCGTAGATCTTCGCCTTCCGCGCGAGCGCGTGCTCCCGCTCCTCCAGCACGAGGACGGCGCCGCCTTCCGAGAGGACGAATCCGTCGCGGTCCTTGTCGAACGGTCGCGACGCCTTGGCGGGCGAGTCGTTGCGGCGACTCATCGCGTGCATCGTCGCGAACGCGCCGATCGGGAGCGGCAGCACCGCGGCCTCGGCCCCGCCGCTCACCATCACGTCGGCCTGGCCCCGCTTGATGAGCTCCGCGCACTCGCCGATCGCGTGCGCGCTGGACGCGCAGGCGGACACGTAGGTGAGGCTCGGGCCGCGGAGGTCGAACTGCATCGAGATCTGCGCCGAGCCCGCGTTCGCCATGAGCATCGGCACGAGGAAGGGCGACATCCGCGACGGCCCCTTGTCCCGCATGACGAGCACCTGCTCGATGAGCGTCTCGATGCCGCCGACGCCGGTCGCGATCGACACGCCGATGCGCTCGCGGTCGTCGCCGCCGCCCTTGATGCCGCCGTCCTCCATCGCCTGCGCCGCGGCGGCGACGGCGAACTGCGCGAAGCGGTCGGTGCGGCGGATGTCCTTGCGCTCGAGATACTTGCCGGGGTCGAAGTCCCTCACCTCACCGGCGATCTGCGTCTCGTATGCCGCGGGATCGAATCGCGTGATTCGCGTGATCCCGCTTCGCCCGTGCACGAGGGAGTCCCAGGTCGACGCGACGTCGAGGCCGATGGGTGTCACGGCGCCGAGGCCCGTGACCACGACGCGCCGCGTCATGGGTGGGCGGCGGTCAGGCCGGCGCGCTCTCGTAGCGAAGCGAGCGCCCCCGCGATCGAGGACGGGTCGGACACGTTCACGAGCTTCACGTCGGCGATGCGTTTCACGAGCCCGTTCACGACCTGTCCCGCGCCGATCTCTACGAACGTCGAAGCGCCGCGCTCGGCCATGTAGCGGACCGAGCGCAGCCACTCGACGCGGTTCGAAAGGTGCCGGACGAGGGCGTCCGGGATCGCGGATGCGTTCGGATGCGGCAGCGCGCTGACGTTCGCGACGATCGGCACGACAGGCTCGCGCCACTGGAGCGTGCGCATGAACGCCGCGAGGTCCGGGCCGATCCGGCCCATGTCGGGGAAGTGGAACGGTGCCGAGATGCGCAGCGGGATGACCTTGCGCGCCCCGTGCTTCGCGAGCGCCTCGGTGACGCGGGCGATGCTCTCGCTGTCCCCCGCGATCGTCACCTGCGCCGGCCCGTTGTCGTTCGCGACGACCGCGCTGCCGACCGGCAGCGTCTCGGCGATCACGCGGTCGACCTCGTGCGCGGATAGGCCGACGATCGCCGCCATCGCACCCTTGGCGCCGCGCGACGCGGCGAGACGGCCGCGCTCCGCGACGAGGCGCAGCGCCTCGGAGAACGTCAGGACGCCGGCCGCCACGAGCGCCGTGAACTCGCCGAGCGAGTGCCCGGCGACGAAGCGAGGGCGCAGCGCCGGCGGGAGGGCGGCGACCCCGCGCGGCTCGTGGCCCTCGGTCACGCGCCGGCCGAGCTTGCCGTTCACCGACTCGACGAGCGCCTCGAGGATCGCGACGCTCGTCGTGAGGACCGCCGGCTGGGCGAGCGTCGTGTCATCGAGCGCCTCGTTCGGTCCTTCGAAGCACAGCCGGCTGAGCTCGTACCCCAGGACACGATCGGCCTCCTCGAACGTCTCGCGGGCATGCGCCGATCCCTCGTAGACCGCGCGGCCCATGCCGACGATCTGCGAGCCCTGGCCGGGAAAAACGAATGCCGACCCTTCCGCCACGGACGCTAACGATAGCGGCGCGGCCCGGGTCCGTCGAGCGGTCGATCCATTATTGGATACAATTCGCGTGCAGTGAATTCACGGCCGTACGTGCAGCGGGCGCGCGCGCGCAGTGTCGCACGAACGACGACGGCGATCGAGAACGCCGCGCTGCGCGAGGTCGCGCGGAACGGCTATGCCGAGCTGCGAATCGCCGCCGTCGCGCGGCGCGCCCGAGTGGCGCCCCGCACCGTCTACCTCCACGCGCCGACCAAGGAGCGCCTGGTGCAGCTGGCGCTCCGGCGCCGCGCCGATGCGCTCGCGTCGCGGGTCGAGCGCTGGCATCCGCGCGCGGAGGCGCCCGACACCGTCCTCAACGAGATCGTCGCCTTCCACGAGCGCAACTACCGCCAGGAGAGCGCGCTCCTCGAGACGCTCGTCGCCGGCGGCGTGCCGCCCGCGTGCCTGGCGATCCTCCGCGATCTCGACCGCATCCGCCTTCACGTGATTTCGCGCACGCTCGGCGACCTCGCGCGACGCGGCGTGCTGCGCATGCGACTGGCGGACGCCGTGGCGCTCGCGCACGCGCTCCTTGCGTATCCGACGTGGCGGACGGCGCTCACCGGACCCGCGCGCCGCCGTGCCCCGCGTCTCGTCGCGTCAGCATTGCGCAGCGCGCTCCTCTAGGCCCCCCGTAGCATCGCGAGCGTGACCGCCAGGGTGCTCGACGAGTGGGCCGAATGGCTGCTGCACCGAAGGCACGGCGGCGACCCGCAGCTCTTGCGCAGGCAGCTCGACTTCCTCGGTCCAGTCCGAGACCAGGTCCTCGACAACGCGGCGATCGCGCCGGGCGAGACCCTCCTCGACGTCGGCGCAGGCGACGGCCTCATCGCATTCGGTGCGCTCGAGCGGGTGGGGCCGACGGGACGAGTGATCTTCGACGACATCTCGCAGGATCTCCTCGATCGCGCGCGATCGCTCGCGGCGACCGCCGGCGTGCTTGACCGTTGCGAGTTCATCCGCGCCTCCGCCGACGACCTTTCGGCGCTCGAAGACACCTCGGTCGACGCGGTCACCACCCGTTCGGTGCTGATCTACGTCGGGCCGAAGGCGAAAGCGATCGCCGAGTTTCACCGGGTGCTCAAGCCCGGTGGACGCCTCTCGGTCTACGAGCCCATCAACCGGTTCGCTCACCGCAGGACCTGGCAACAGGGCTTCTTCGGGATCGACGTCCGCCCCGTCGCGGATGTCTGGGCCAAGGTGCGCGCGCTGTACGACCGGCTGCAGCCGGAGTCAGACCCGATGCTCGACTTCGACGAGCGCGACCTGTTCGAGCTCGCCGAGGCAGCCGGCTTCGCCGAGGTGCGCCTGCGTTACGAGGCGGCGGTCACACCGCCACCGGAGAAGCTCGTCTGGGAGCGAGTTATCCGCTCGGCTGGGAATCCGAAGATCCCGACGCTCGAAGAGGCGATGGCCCAGACGCTCACGGCCGAAGAGCGGGAGCGTCTCGTCGCGCACGTCCGCCCGCTACTCGAGAGCGGCGCGGCCGTCTCGCGGAGCGCCGTGGCGTACCTCTGGGCCCGAAAAGCGCGCGGGGGCTAGAGCTTTTGCTCGAGGCGCGTTCCGCCTAGGGCTCAGACCTTTTCGATCTCCAGCTCGGCCCGTACCCCGTTGAGCTCGCCCTTCCACGCATGGCCGCGGCCCGCGAGGCCGCGGGTCACGCTCGTCGCGAGCGATTCCTCGGCCACGAACTCGCGGTAGCCCGCGAGGGCGTCCGCGATCGGGCCGTCGTAGCGCAGCACGATCCGGTCGGCGATGTCGAGGCCGGCCTCCTTGCGCAGGTTGTTCAAGTGGTGCGCGAGCTCGCGCGCCAGGCCCTCCCGCTCGAGGTCGGGCGTGAGGGCCGTCTCGAGCGCGACGGTCGCGCCGGCGTCGCGCGCGACGGCGTGTCCGGCCACGCCTTCGTGCGAGACGAGGACTTCCTCGGCGCCGAGCTCGAAGCCCTCGACCCGGATGCGTCCGTCCTGCCGCTCGTAGCGTCCCTCGGCCAGGGCTCGGCGCACCCGGGGCAGATCCTTCCCGAGCTTGGGACCGAGCACCTTGAGGTCCGGCTTTACGACCTCGCGCACCAGGCCCTCGGCCTGTTCGCGGACCTCGATCGCCTTCACGTTGAGCTCGTCCTTCACGACCTCCGCGAGCTCGCCCGCGCTCTCGAGGGCGCCTCGATCCCGATCGTTCGCGTCGAACACGACGATGAGCTTGGGCAGCGGCATCCGCGTCTTCACGCCCGCGCTCGACCGCGCGGCGCGGCCGAGCGCCACGACGCGCATGGCCGCCCGCATGCGTCGCTCGAGCTCGTCGTCAAGACGCGCGGGCTCCTCTTGGGGGAAGTCGCTGTGGTGCACCGATGCCGGCGCGCCCCGGACCGCGGCGCGCACGAGATTCTGGTAGAGCTCCTCCGCGAGGAACGGCATGACCGGCGCGAAGAGCTTCGCGAGCGTGACGAGCGCCTCGTACAGCGTCTGGTATGCGGCGAGCGCGTCGCCGTGCGAGCGCGCCTTCCAGAACCGTCGCCGGTTCCGGCGCACATACCACGTAGAGAGCTCGTCCCAGAAGGCCTCGATCTTGAGGATCGCGCTGCGCACGTCATAGGCCTCGTACGCGCGACGGCAGTCCGCGACGAGCCGCGCCTGCGAGGACAGGAGCCAGCGGTCGAGGAGCGGACGCTCGGTCACCGGGACCGCCCGCTCCGACGGATCGAAGCCGTCGAGGTTCGCGTACGACACGAAGAACTTGTACGTGTTCCAGAGGACGAGGATCTTGCGCTTGAGCTCCTCGAACGGCGGCCAGCCGAAGTACATGATCTCCTGCAGATCGGCCTTGGCGACGACCCAGCGGATCGCGTCGGCGCCGACGAGCTCGCACGCCTCGACGAGGCTCACCATGTTCCCGCCGGTCTTGTGGAACTCTTCGCCCGGCGCGGCGAGCATCGGCATGAACGTCTGGCACGCGCGGTACGGCGACTCGCCCGTCAGCACGACGCTGAAGAAGAGCTCGGAATAGAACCACAGGCGGACCTGCTCGACCATCTCGACGATGTAGTCAGCGGGGAACCACTTCTCCCAGTACGCCTTGTCGTGCAGCCAGTCGAGCGTCGAGAACGGCACGATCCCCGCGTCCAGCCAGCAGTCCCCCACCTCGGGATCGCGCCTGCTCTCGGCCTTGCACTCCGGGCACGCCACGACGACCTCGTCGATCCACGGGCGATGGAGCTCGCGGAGACGCTCGAGCCCGCGCACGGCGCGTTCCCGAAGCTCCTCCTCGCTCCCGATCACGAAGAAGTGCCCATTCGCGCACGTGTAGAAGGGGAGCGGGAGGCCCCAGTAGCGCTTGCGGCTGATGTTCCAGTCGCCCATGTTGTCGAGCCAGTTGTCCATTCGCCTGCCGGTCGCCGGCGGGATCCACGTCACCTTCGCGGCGGCGGCCTTCAGCCTCGGCCGCAGCTCCTCCATCGAGATGAACCATTCGTCGTCGACGCGGAAGACGATCTCCTCATGGCACCGCCAGCACTCGGGATACCGATGCGTGTAGGGCGTGGCACGGAAGAGGCGGCCGCGTTTCTGAAGATCGTCGGCGATCTCCTGTCCGACGTCGCGCGCCTCTTTGCCTTCAAGCCAGCCGTAGCCCTTCACGAACCTGGCGTTCTCGTCGATCGGGACGAGCACCGCGAGCTTCTCGGTCTTCGAGAGGGCGAAGTCCTCCGCGCCGCACCCAGGCGCGATGTGCACGAGTCCGGTGCCTTCGGCCTCGCTCACGTCCTTCCAGGCGATGACCCGGTGTCCGCTCACCCCCTCCTTGGCCGCAGGTAGCTCGTCGAACGGCCCCCCGTAGCGGAGGCCGACGAGCTCGCTCCCCTTCACGAAGCCGAGCACCGTGGGTGAGCCGGGGAGCGCGGTCCCAAGCGTGCCCTTCGAGACGATCAGCACCTCGTCGCCGACCTGCACGCGGGCGTAGTCGAGCTCGGGATGCACGGCGAGCGCGACGTTCGCCGGGAGCGTCCAGGGGGTCGTCGTCCACACCAAAAATGCCTCACGGGGGCCGGGGGGCAGAGCCCCCCGACCGGTGGCCACATCACGCACGATCGGGAAGCGCACGAAGACGCTCGTGTGCGTCATCTCGCGGTAGCTGTCGATCATCTCGTGCTGGGAGAGCGCCGTGCCGCAGCGCGCGCACCAGGGCATCGAGCGGTGCCCCCTGTAGAGCCAGCCCTTGTCGTGGCACAGCTTCAGCACGTGCCAGATGTGCGAGATGTTCAGGTCGCCGTACGTGTAGTAGGAGCTCGGCCAATCCATCCACTGGCCCATGCGGATCGAGCCCTTCGTGATCGCCACCGCGGACCGATCCACCCGCGCGCGGCACGCCTCCGAGAATCGGGCCAGTCCATATTTCTCGATGTCGCGCTTGCTGTTCAGGTTCAGCTCGCGCTCGACCTGCACCTCGACCCAGAGCCCCTGGCAATCGAATCCGTTCTGGTAGCGCTGGTCGAAGCCCCGCATCGCCTTGTACCGCTGGTACAGGTCCTTGTACGTGCGCGCCCATGCGGAATGAACGCCCATGCCCTCGACGTTCGCGGTGATCGGCCCGTCGAAGAACCGGAAGCGCGGTCCGCCCGCGTTCTTCTTCCGGAGGACCTCGAAGCTCTGCTCGCGCTCCCAGAGGTCGAGCACGCGGTGATCGACCTCGGGCAGGTCGAGCGTGGAGGGCACCGCCTGGAATCGCGTCCTCAGTCGGGGGGCTCCGCCCCCCGGCCCCCGCTCGCCCGTCTTCGCCATCTGGCCCTCCAAAAATCAAAACGCCGTCCCGAACGCTCGGGACGGCGCAAGCCGCGGTACCACCCGAGTTGACGCGGCCGAGCCGCGTCCACTCTGTTGCGACGTCTGGGGGCTGGGGGGCGAAGCCCCCAACGCTTCGACGTCCGCGGTTGCTAACGGAGTGCCGCTCCGGCCGGGTCTAGTCGCCGCTTGTCGCGGCTTTCTTCCGGCGGCTCGGGGTCGATCGCCCCTCGAACGCCTTTCAAGACGAAGTCTAGCGCCTGGACAGAGCGAGGCCCCGCGAGCATGCCACTGTTGACATACAGCGGGCAAACATATATATGTTAGAGCGATATATGTTCACGATATGGAGGCGCATATGGCGGTGCGAGTGGTGAGGCGTACGACGGAGGCTGCGGCGAAGGCCTCGGCGACGCGGTTCGGCGACGCGCTCGAGAAGGCCCTCGGGTCGGAGGGCGGCGCATCGCTCCTTCTTATCGACCTCGACAACCTCATGGTCTTGAACCAGGACGGCGGGCGTGCCGTGGGCGACAAGGCGATCGACGTCGCGACGAAGGTCCTCGCCGCGGCGGGAAAGGCGGAGGGCTGGACGTTCGGCCGGATCGGTGGGGACGAGTTCGCGCTGCTCGCGCCCGGTGTGCCCCTCGAGTCGGCGTTCCTGCGCGCCGCCCGTCTTCGGGAGGAGCTCGCGGCCGCACTGCGCAAGGCGGTGCCCAGCCGCTTCACCGCGACGGCCACGATCGGCGTCGCGAACGCCCCGCGCGACGCCAAGACCGCGGAGCAGCTCATGCGCAAGGCGGACCTCGCGCTCTACGCGGCGAAGGAGCAGGGCGGCAACGCGGTGGGATTGCCGCCGGGTGAGGACATGGTCCTCAAGTCCTCGTACTACAGCTCCGCGCAGCTCGGCCGGCTCCGCTCTCTCGCCGAGCGTCTCAAGAAGAAGGAGGCGGTCCTCCTCCGCGAGGGCCTCGACGACCTGCTCCGCAAGTACGAGCGCGCCTGAGCGCGTCCCTCAGCGGAGCGCGGCGAGCTCCTCGCGGATCCGCTGGGCCGCGCGGGAGTGCAGCCGAAGCGACTCGCGCGTCCGCGCGACGACCTCGCGGCTCTCGGGCTCGGCCACCGCGGCGAGGAACGTGTCCGCCTCCCGGGCGAGCGTCGGCGGGGACAGCTGCCCCATGCTGCTCAGCACCGCGTTGCGCACGAGCCCCTCCAGCGGGGCGATCCGCGGTGCGTACCGCTCGCGGAGCGCGCGCCAGTAGGCCTCGCGCGCGGCGACGTTCCGAAGCCCCTCGAAGAAGATGCCGGGGAGGTCCTGGTCGCGGATCGTCCCGTCGTCGACGGCCGCGATCGTCGCCGCCGTCGCCGCCTCGTCGCGAAAGACGGGCAGCGCCTCGCGGAACCGCTCCTCCTCCTGCGGCTCGCGACCCGCGGTCTCCCGGACGCGCGCGAGATAACGCCCGTGAAGCGCGGCGTCTCCGTCGGTCGCCGCGACCGCGGCGCATGCCGCGACGAGGTTGCGGTCTTGGCGCTCGCCCGCCAGGTGCGAGCGGATGCGCTTGGCCGCCTCGTCGCGGACGTCGGGGGCGCGCGCGAGCTCACCGAGCGCGCGAATGGCGAGCGGCCGCAGCTCCTGATCCTCCTCGCTATCGCTGGCGCCCGGCTCCCACGCCAGCCGGCTCAGCGCGGGCCGGAACAGGCCCTCAACGAGAGCGGCGAACGTGCGCTCGGCGCGGGGCGTCAGGGCATGGACCGCGATCCAGCGCAGCTGCTCGGCCGCGACGGCGAGCACCGCGCGGTCGCGCTCGCGCGCGAGCGCGCGCAGCAGCGCGACGTAGTCTGACGCGCGCAGCATGCCCGCGCGCGTGAGCGCCCAGTCGTTGTCGAGCAGGAGGAGCCGCTCGGACGCGTCGAGCTCGTCGACGTGATCGAGCAGGCGCGTGCGCAGATCCCCGTCCAGTGAGAACCGGTAGAAGCCCGCGGCCCGCGCATTCGGGTGGATCCACGCGGCGGCAGCGAGCTCGAGCGATCCCGTGGGGGCGTCGAGCAGCGCGCGCGTCTCGCCCGACGGCGTTCGCACGAGGAGCGGGATCGGCCAGCGCTGATCGGAAGCGGGCGCGTCGGGATCGAGGAAGAAGCGCCGCTGCCGCAGCGCGACGCGGCCATCCTTGTCCCGCGCCAGTTCGACGAGCGGATGGCCCGGTTCGGTGATCCAGGTCTGCGCGACGCGCGTCACGTCCCGACCCGAGGCGTCGTCCAGCGCCCGCCAGAAATCAGCGGCGACGGCGCTTGATTCGCGGAAGCGCTCGAGGTAGAGACGGACGCCGTCGCGGAAGGTCTCCGCGCCGAGATAGCTCTCGATCATGCGAAGGACGGCCGCGCCCTTCTGATAGGTGATCGGGTCGACACGCTGGACCGCCGCCTCGGCCGTGGCGGCCGCGGCGTGGATCGGATGCGTCGAGGCAAGGGAGTCGAGCGCGAAGCCTCGGGTCGTCCCGGCGACGAAGTCGCGCCAGATCCCCCACTCCGGATGCAGCGCGTCCTCGGTCTTGTTGCCGACGAACGTCGCGAACGACTCGCTGAGCCAGAGGTCGTCCCACCAGGCGAGCGTGACGAGGTCGCCCCACCACATGTGCGTGAGCTCGTGCGCCGCGACGCCCACGCAGGACTTGAGCGCGCGGACGCTCGCCTTCGCGGGGTCGGTCGCCACGAGCTCGAGGCGGTACGTGACGGCCCCCGGGTTCTCCATCGCGCCCGCCGGGAAGTCGGGCACGCCGAGGCCCTCGACCTTGTCGTACGGATACGCCACGCCGGTGTACCCCTCGAGCCACTCGATGCACCGGCGCTGCGCGTCTCGCGCGTAGACGCCGTCGGCGGCGAGCCCTCGGGGCAGCCAGATGCGGACCGGGATGCCGGTCGTCGTCGAGACGACCTCCGTGCCTTCGAACGGACCGACCGCGAACGCGAGGAGGTACGGCGAGAGCGGCGGCGTCTCGCCAAAGCGCCAGCGCGTCCGGCCCCCGCCGTCGTCGCTCGTCTCGAGGAGGCGCGCGTTCGCGATGGCCACGAGACCGTGCGGCGCGGTGAGCTCGAGCGCGAAGCGCGCCTTGAAGGATGGCTCGTCGAAGCAGGGAAAGAGCCGGCGCGACTCCGCCGGCCAGAGCGTGGTGATCGCGTACCGCTCGTCGCCCCGCGTCGAGCGGTAGAGCGCCTTCAGGTCCGGCCGGATCGGCCCCGCGAAATCGAGCTCGACCGTCACCGGTCCCGGGCCGACCGGCTCGGCGAAGCGCAGCACGACCGCGTGCGCCGCCGCTTCGGGCGTGACCTCGAGGGGCCGCGCGCCGGCGGCCGCACGCGCGATCTCGATGTCGCGCGCGTGGAGGACGATCTCGCGCCGCGGGTGATCGGTCACCAGCTCGAGCCGCTCGTGCCCCTGGAAGCGCCACGCCTCGAGATCGAGGTCGAAGCGGAGCGCATAGCGGACCGGGCGGACGTCGGTCGGAAGCCGGAACGCGTTCCCCAGCGGCACCGCGGCAGCCTAACCGAGCGTCCTCGCGACACTACGATCGCCGGCGTGTACCAGGGTCCCTTCGCGACCGCGGACCGCGACCTCACTGCCGCGATGCGCGCCGAGATCACGACCCTGTCGCGCCGTCTCGGCCCCCCGCTCGAGCGCGAGGTGGCGCTCGACGACGTCGCGTTCGATCCGGTCGGCGCGCCCGACCGGATCGCCGAGGTCTGCATGGTCGTCCGCCGGCCGTCGGGGAAGCTGCTCCTCGCCATCAAGGACTTCTACCCACGCGGCGCGTTCCGCCTGCCGACCGGCGGCATCCATCACGGCGAGGCGATCTTCGACGCCCTGCGTCGCGAGGCGGAGGAGGAGACCGGGCTCAGCCTCGCGGTCCGGCGCTTCCTCGCGGCCATCACGTATCGCGACGGGCCGGCGGGCGCGCCCGTCTTCCACACGTTCGCCTTCCTCCTCGACGAGACCGGCGGCACGCTCGGCGCACGCGACCCCGCCGAGCGGATCGCGACCTGGCGGGAGATCCCGCCCTCGGAGCTGGCCGGTGTCGCCGCGACGCTCGAGGCCGTCCCGAACGACGCGAACGCCGAGATCCCGAACTGGCGTTCGTGGGGGCGCTTTCGGGCGCACGTGCACCGCGCGGTGCACGACGCGCTGGCTAGCTCGTCTGGAACTTGAAGAAGCGGACCGCGAGAAGGAAGCCGACGATCGACCAGACCGCCAGTCCGAGGACATCGCCGCGCACGTCCCACAGCGTCGCTCCCTGCGTGCTCACCTCGCGGACCGCGTCGTTGAGGTACGTGAGGGGAGCGTGCTCCGAGATCGGCTTCAGCAACGGAGGCACGACGTCGGTCGGGAAGAACACGCCCGAGAGGAAGAACTGCGGCAGAGTGATGAGGTTCGCGACGGGCGGCACCTGGTTGACGGTCTCGGCCCAGCCCGCCAGCGTGAACCCCACCGTGAGGAACGCGATCGACCCCAGCGTCGTGAGCACGAGCAGGTCGAGCACGCTCCCGACGACCTGGACCTTGAAGACGAGCAGGGCGACTCCGAGCAGGATGAGGATCTGGATCACGGAGAGGACGAGCCGCAGGAGCACCTGAGAGGTGAGGAAGCGGATCGGCCGGAAGGGCGTCGCCATGATCCGGCGGAGCACCCCGCGCTGCTTGTCCGCGACCAGCGCGAACGCGACCGAGAAGATCGCCAGCTGCATGACGTTCATCCCGAGGATGCCCGGCACCAGGAAGTCGACGTAGCGCAGGCGCACGGCCGACACCTGCTCCTGCGTCAGCTGGACGACCGGAGAGGTGCGCGTCACCGCGAAAGAGGTCTCAGCGATCAGCTGCTGGAGGATCGCCCGGCCCACCGCGACCTGCTGGGCTCGTCCGTCGTTCGCGTACACGAGCAGGGTCGGGACGCTCGCGCCCGGCTGCGGGGGCGCGAGGCGGAAGTCGGCCGGGATGGCCACGACCATGTCTCGCTCGCTGCGTGAGAGCCGCGCCTTCTCGTCGTCGAGCGCGCCCTCCCGGACCGTGAGCTCGCCGATCCCCGCGAGCTGGTCGACGAACCGCCGGCTGTCCGCGTTCCGCGCTTCGTCGACGATCCCCATCGTCACGTGGCCGAACGCGCCCAGGTTGAGCGCTCCGAAGATGAGCATGAACATGAGCGGCAGCAGGAGGCTGAAGAACACCGCGCTCCGGTCGCGCACGTACGCGCGCAGGAGCATCGCCGTGTAGCGCACGACCTGGCGCATCAGTCCTCCCGGAGCTCGTGCCCCGTGAGGTCGAGGAAGACGTCTTCGAGGTTGGCCTGCTGCTGGAGCACAGGCTTGGTGAAGCCCCGCCCCAGGAGATCCGCGATGAGCGTGCGCGGCGGGGCGAGCGCCACGATCCGCCCCTCGTCGATGATGGCGACCCGATCGCACAGCACCTCGGCCTCGTCGAGGTAGTGCGTGGTGAGCAACACGGTGATGCCGCGGTCGCGGATGCTCTGGACGAGCGCCCAGAGGTTGCGGCGCGCCTGCGGGTCGAGACCCGTTGTCGGCTCGTCGAGAAAGATGACGCGCGGCTCGTTCACGAGCGCGACGGCGATCGAGAGCCGCTGACGCTGGCCGCCGGAGAGCTTCTCCTGACGCTGGCTCGCCCGGTCCGCGAGGTCCACCTGCCGGAGGAGCGCCAGCGCGTCGACCGTGCGGTCGTAGAAGATCCCGAAGAGCTCGACGACCTCCTTCGTCGTGTAGTGCTCGGGGAACGCGCTCGCCTGGAGCTGCACGCCGATACGGCGCTTGACCCCGGTCGGATCGCGGGCCACGTCGATGCCGGCGACCGAGGCGGTACCGGAGTCCGCGTTGCGCAACCCTTCGAGGATCTCGACCGTCGTCGTCTTCCCAGCCCCGTTCGGACCGAGGAGCCCGAAGACCTCGCCTTCCGCCACCGTGAAGCTGATGCCGCGGACGGCCTCGATCTCACCGTACCGCTTGCGAAGGTCGGTCACGGAGATGATCGGCGTCGTCAATGCACGAAGGCGCCGTAGGCCACGTCATAGAGAAGGAGCGCGAACGGGAGGAGCACGACGGCCGCGACCACGATCCGCACCACGACCGGATGCGGCCGGCGCAGCCGCATGTACGTCACGACCAGGACGGCGGTGACCCCGACGAGGAGCGGGACCTGGACGACCCAGTGGAGCGGGTCGGCGTGGTCGACGAGCAGCGTGTAGACGTTGGCCGCGCCGAGGAAGCCGGTCGCGAGCCCGACGACGGCGAAGACGCCGGCGTTGCGCGACGGGTCCCGCAGCGCGAGGAGCAGGCCGAGCCCGAACGCGAGCAGGAGCGCACCCAGCATCCGCTCGTACACGCGGTGATATGGCGGATAGAAGAACGCCGACGGGAACGCCAGCGACAGGATGACCGGTAGGAAGAAGAGGGCGGCGCAGACGATCCCGACCGCGCGAGCGCCGCGCAGCGTCGCCCGGTCGAGCTGGAGCGGCCGTTCGATGGCGCGGCGAGTCTCGTACCCTATCCGCTCGATGTCGAATCGGGGAGTCGGCATGAGGCGCGCACACGCCGTTCGCGTCCGCCAAGGACTCCCTCCTCCGAAGGCGGCAGGCTCACCCGGCTTCGCCGCCGTCCTGTCGGGACTCCTTCCAGGCCTTGGACAGGCCTATCAGGGCCGCTGGGTCCGCGGGATCCTCATGGTCCTGCTCCCGATCTTCGCGGTCCTGCTGGCCGGCACCTTCATCGCGATCGCGGACCCGCTCACCTCGCTCGTATTGCGGAACGCGCCCGCCTTCACGTTCGTCGTGGCGGCGTGCCTCCTCACGTACCACCTCTACGTGGTCGTGGACGCGTTCGCGGGCAAGCTCCGCGGCATCGGCGCGCTCCGCGGGCGCCGGCTCGCCGAGTACCTTGCGCTCGCCGTCGTATGCGCGTCGCTTGTCGCCTTCTACGGCACGCTGTACCGCGGCTCGGCACCGTGGGCCTCGCTCGCGGCGAAGATCTTCGAGCCAATCGCGCGCCAGCCCCTCATCGCGAACGCGCAGGAGCCCCTCGTGTCGTGGAGCGGCACGGAGCGCCTCAACGTGCTGCTCCTCGGCGTCGACGCCCGCGGCGACGGGTCGACCACCGACAACACCGACACGATGATCGTGCTGTCGCTCGACCCCGTGAACAAGACCGCGGCGATGCTCTCGCTCCCGCGGGACATCTGGATCAACAAGCCGGGTGTCTTCGTCGACAAGATCAACGCGGCCTACGCGTTCGGCGGGCCGGACCTCACGAAGAAGGTCGTCGAGGACCTCCTCCGGATCAAGCTGCACGCCTACGCCCTGGTCGATTTCGAGGCGTTCACGAGGATCGTCGATTCCGTTGGCGGCGTGGTGGTCGACGTGCAGCGGCCCGTGCGCGATGAGTCGTACCCCACGGCGGACTACGGGATCGAGCGGATCGAGATCCTCTCCGGGCCGCAGCTCATGAGCGGGGCCACCGCGCTCCATTACGCGCGATCCCGGCATGACAGCAACGACTACAGCCGCGCGAGCCGGCAGCAGGCGGTCCTCACCGCGCTGCGGGCGCGGATCGCCCAGGGCGATCTCCTGCGGCAGCTCCCGGGCATCGTGGACCGCGTCGGGAGCTTCGTGAAGACGAACTTCGACCCCGCGAACATCCTGCCGCTCGCGCGGTTCGGTACGGGCATCGACGGCTCGGCGATCCGCAGCGAGGTCCTCTACCCGTGCGGCGGCGACTACCCGCACTGCGAGCTCCAGTACACCGGCGGCGACGACGGCTTCTTCCTCGTTCCGGACGTCGCGAAGGTCCGCGAGCTCGCAGCGCAGCTCTTCTACGATCCGCAGGTGAAGGCCGAGGGCGCCTCGGTCGAGGTCCGCGCCGCGGGCGTCGCGCGGGGGGTCGGGCAGAGTGTCGCCGATCGGCTCGGCGCGCGGGCCTTCACGGTCACAAGCGTGTCGAGCGGGCAGGCGGCGCGCTCGGCGGTGTTCGTGCGTACCGGCGCGAAGCGCTACACCGCCAACGAGATCGCCCGCGAGCTCGGTGGGTTGCCGGTGGATCAGCTGCCGGTCGGCGAGCAGACCTCCGCCGACATCCTCGTCCGCGTCGGCACCGATTTCCGCGGTCTGGCGACCGACACCGCGCGCTAGCCGACCGCGGTCTCCACGACCGCGGGGTGCCTCGCGGCGCAGCGGGACTCGCCCCCCGCAAGCCGGCCGTCAGGGCGCTCCCGGCCATCCGATAGGACGGGGCGAAGGGACCCGCGAGCACGCGAGGCACCCGAGATCGGAAGCAGACCTCAGCGAGCCGAGGCCTCGACGGCGCGGGGTGTCTCGCGGCGCAGCGGGACTCGCCCCCCGCAAGCCGGCCGTCAGGGGATAGCGCACCATCCGACAGGACGGGGCGAAGGGACCCGCGAGCACGCGAGGCAGCCCGAGACGGAGAGACCTCGGCTAGGGCGCGCTCTTCCTCTTCTTTGCTCTCTCGATCCGCTCGCGCGGCGTCCACGACGCGCGCGATACGTCCGATGGCGTTCGGGGGCCGGGGAGCGGAGCTCCCCGAGCGCTCCTTCTTCTTGGCGGTCACGTACGCGAACCCGTGTACACGGGCGTCACCCAGCCGCGATAGCGGGCCACCTTCCCGCGGACCGCCTCGAAGTAGATGCGCCGGATGCGCTCGGTGATCGGCCCGAGCGTGCCCTCACCGAGCGGGCGGTTGTCGATCTTCGTGATGAAGTTGATCTGCGTCCCCGTGCCGCACAGGAACGCCTCGTCGGCGATGTAGAGCTCGGTCCGGTCGATCTGACGGACCAGCGTCGGGATCTTCTCGTCGGCGGCGATCTGAAGGATGCTCGCGCGGACGATGCCCTCGAGGATGTTGTCGCTTCCCGGCGGCGTGACGAGGACGCCGTCGCGGACGATGAACAGGTTCTCCGCGCTGCCCTCGGAGACGTGGCCGTCCTGGTTCAGCACGATCGCCTCGTCGAAGCCGGCTTCGGCCGCTTCGGTCTTCGCGAGGGCGGCGTTCACGTACGCGCCGGTGATCTTGCTCCGCGCCGGGATCGCATTGTCGTCCGTCCGCCGCCACGACGAGACGGCGCACGAGATGCCCCGGTCGATGTCGAGGTAGGTGCCGAACGGGATGGCGAAGACGGTGAAGCCGTCCTCGAGGTCATGAAGGCGCACCCCGATGAGGGGACTGGACTTGTAGGCGATTGGCCGGATGTAGGCGTCCTCCCGGTAACCGCATTTCCGCAGCAGGTCGACCGTGATCCCGACGAGCTCGTCGATCGTGTGCGGCAGGGCAATACGCATGATCCGGCAGGAGCGGTGGAGCCGGGCGTAGTGCTCCTTCAGATGGAGGCCGTACAGCTGTTCGTCCTGAGCGTTCCAGTACGCCCGGATGCCCTCGAAAACGCCGGTCCCGTAGTTGAAGGCGTGCGTCATGACGCTGATCCTCGCGTCACGGATGGGCACGAGCTCGCCGTCGAGGAATGCCCAGGCGTGCTCCGGGGCGGTCCCGCGCCGGAGGCTCGGCGCCGGTCTGGCCAGCTCCTTCACCATGCGCACGCTCCTTGTATGCATGCGGGGAGCCGAGACCTCTGGGGCCGGTGGGCGCAGCCCCCCGACAGGCGACCCGCTTCTTCGATTGTGACACGATACCTGTGGTCAGACCGCCGGCATGACCCCGCGCAGGGGCCCCTGCGTAATGACCTCATGAGGAGGTGGCGTCGATGACGCTAAGGTCCACTCGCGTCCTTTCGCTGCTCGCCGCCGGAATGCTGGTGGCCGTCGCATGCGGCGGCGGTGGCGGTGGGACTCCGGCCTCGTCGCAACCCGCCGCGGCGTCCGGGACCACTCAGCCCACGGGCGTCGCCGCGATCAGTCCGACGCGGCCCGTGGAATTCGTGATCAGTACCGCCCCGGGTGGCGGGTCCGACATCTACGCGCGCTTCATGCAAGGGGTGATCGAGAAGCAGAAGCTCTCGCCGCAGCCGGTCCAGCCGGTCAACAAGGAGGGTGCGTCCGGCGCGGTCGCGTTCACCTACGTCTTCGAGAAGAGGGGTGACATGCACTACATCATGATCACCCTCAACTCGTTCTTCACCACGATCATCACGCAGAAGCTTCCCTACAAGGCGACGGACTTCACGCCGATCGCGAACCTCGCACTCGACCCGTTCTTCCTCTGGGTGAACGAGGACAGTCCGTGGAAGACCGCGCCGGACTTCGTCAAGGCGGCGCAGGACAAGTCGATCGTGGTCGCGGGCACCGGCTCGAAGCAGGAGGATGAGGCGCTCTTCCGCCGCATCCAGTCCACGGCCAACACCAAGCCGTTCACGTTCGTTCCGCAGACCTCCGGCGCGACGGTCGCGGCCGCGCTCGCCGGCCACCAGGGCGGCGTCGACGCGACGGTGAACAACCCCAGCGAGGGCATCGGCCTGTATCAGGCGACCCCGCGCAAGCTGCGCCCGCTGTGCGCCTTCACGCCGGACAGCCCGGCGGCCGGCGCGTACAAGGGCCTCGCGACGTGCAAGTCGCAGGGCCTCGACATCACCGACTACTACATCATGCGAGCGGTCATGGCACCGCCCAGCTTGAGCGCCGGCCAGCAGAAGTTCTGGGTCGACGTGTTCAAGGGCGTCTTCGACTCGGCGGACTGGAAGAAGTTCATGGACGACAACGCGCTCGACCCGAAGTTCCTCTCGGGCGCGGACTTCACCAAGTTCATCGCGGACTATCAGAAGCTGCACGAGGACATCGCGGCAAAGAACAACTGGGTCCAGTAGCCTCTCCCGCGACGTGAGGCCGTATCAGATCGGGACGGCGGCGGCGATCGTGCTGATCGCCGCCGTCGCCATGTTCGACCGGCGCGACATCTTCCGGTTCGTCGTGGGCACCGCGCCCGGTGACGTCGGCGCGAGCTGGTATCCGTTCTGGGCGGCGGGGATCATGGGGCTGGCGGCCGTCGGCATCGCGATCCGCGCGGCGACGACGCCGCAGCCCACGGAGGGCGCGTTCACGGGACGCGAGAGCGTCCTTGCGGTCGTGCGCCTCGTCGTCCCGATGATCCTGTACGCGGCGTCGTTCTCGGTGCTGGGCTTTTACATCGCCACCGGCGTCTACATGGGCTTCTTCGCGTGGTACCTCGGCCGCTACAAGGTCCACTGGATACTGACGACCGCTCTCGTTACGCCCCTCCTCATCTACCTCGCGTTCGAAGTGGGCTTCAAGCTGCTTCTGCCGAAGAGCTTCCTCTATCAGCTCATCCCGGGGTTCCCGCTCTAGATGGAGGTCTTGGGACTGCTCGCGGGCGGCTTCGGCACGGCGCTCCAGCCGATCAACGTCGGGTTCCTCATGGTCGGGGTCCTGCTGGGCCTCGTCATCGGGGTCCTGCCCGGCCTGGGCGGCACGAGCGGCGTCGCGATCCTCCTGCCCATCAGCGTCGTCATCGCGCGGGGCGACATCGCCGGCGCGAACTCGACGACCGCGGTCATCCTCCTCGCGGGCATCTACTGGGGGGCCCTCTTCGGCGGCGTCATCACGTCCATCCTTTTCAACATCCCCGGAGAGCCGTGGTCCGTGGTGCTCCTTTTCGATGGATTTCCGCTCGCCAAGCGCAAGGGAAAGCCGGGTCTCGCACTGACGTCGTCATTTGTCTCCTCGTTCGTTGGGGCCCTCATCGCGACGCTCCTCTTCACCTTCCTGGCGAAGGAGATCTCGGATCGCGCACTCGCGTTCGGTCCACCTGAGCTCTTCGGCGTGTTCGTGCTCTCCTTCGCCACGCTGATCGGCCTCGGCGCGGAGTCGCCCCTCAAGTCCATCGCGATGCTGGCGCTCGGCCTCCTCCTCGCGGCGGTGGGCTTCGACACGATCACCGGCGCGCAGCGGCTCAACTTCGGCTCGATCGAGCTCCTGGCGGGCATCGGATTCGTGCCGGTGACGATCGGCCTCTTCGGCATCGGCGAGATTCTGGCCTCGGCCGAGGAACAGGGCATCGGTTACATGGAGAAGATCAGCGCGCGCCTCGGCTTCAGCGACCTCCTCGAGGCTCTCGCGGCCCTCTGGAGCCGAAAGTGGCTCGTTGTCTCGAACTCGGTCATCGGCTTCTTCTTCGGCGTGCTGCCCGGACATGGCGCGACGGCGGCGTCGTTCCTTGGCTACGGCCTCGCACGCCAGTACGCGAAGAACAAGGAGGACTTCGGGAAGGGCGAGATCAGCGGGATCATGGGGCCCCAGTGCACGGCCGACGCCGCGGGCGTCGCGTCGCTCGTGCCGATGATCACGCTCGGCGTACCGGGCTCACCGACCTCGGCGGTCATCATGGCCGGCCTCTTCGTCTGGGGGCTCCAGCCCGGTCCCCTCCTGTTCATCCAGCACCAGGACTTCGTGTGGGGCCTCATCGCGAGCATCTACGTGGGGCACTTCCTCACGTTCCTCCTGTGCCTGCTGCTGGTGCCCGTGCTCGCGATGATCATGCGCGTGCCCTATGCGATCATCACGCCGTTCATCGTCGTCATCTCGATCATCGGCTCGTACTCGCTGAACAACTCGCTCCTCGACGTCTCCATCACCATCGTGTTCGGCCTCATCGGCTACTGGCTCCGGAAGATGAAGTACCCGCTCGCGCCGCTCGTGGTCGCGCTCGTGCTCGGCGACTCGACCGAGCGGGAGCTTCGCAAGAGCCTCATCGCGGGCGCGGGCAACCCGGGGATCTTCTTCTCGAGCCCGCTCTCGAGCGTCATCATGATCCTCGCGGTCGTGCTCCTGCTGTACCCGCTCGCGAAGACGATCCGCGGCCGACTGCGCCCGGCGCCGGCGTCGGCCGCCGAGCGCAAGCACGCCGCATGACGGAGGCGTGAGCGCCCTCGACGTCGCGCTGATCGTCGGCGCCTTCGCCCTGATCCTCGCGGGCGCGGAAGTCTTCACGAACGGCGTCGAGTGGCTCGGCGTCAACGCGCCGTTCATGCTCGGCACGCTCGTCATGCTCCTCATCGGCCTTACCGCGTATCTCCTGAGGGCGCGCCGGAAGCGGACGACGCTCCACGTCGATGCCGCGCACGCCAAGCGCGACCTGTCGTTCTTCCTCGTCATGTACACGCTCGCCCTCCTCCTCGCGATCGCACCGCGCGAGCTGCACTTCCTCAAGAGCTACCTCGGCTGGATCTTCCTGCCCGCGTACTTCGTCTACCTCTTCGTCGTGCTGCGCACGCCCGCCAGGGGCCCCGAGGACATCGAGGAAGCGAAGGAGGAGGCCGAGGCCTTCGACGAGCTCACGTTCGCGACGTACCTCCGCCGCGCCGTCGCGTCGATCCGCCCGAAGGCGCCGCCGCTCTGGCTCGTCCTCGCGCAGACGCTCATCGCGTTCGCCGCGATCTTCGTCGGAGCGCGATTCTTCGCGGACTTCGTGGGGGACGTCTCACACGCGCTGGGCTTCAATCCGCTCCTGCTGTCGCTGATCCTCGCCCCGCTCGCGACCGAGCTGCCCGAGGCCGCGAACAGCCTCATCTGGACGCGCGACAACAAGGACGTCATCGCGCTCGGGAACGTCGCGGGCGCGATGGTCTTCCAGTCGACCATCCCGGTGACGGTCGGCGTGCTCCTCACGCCGTGGGACCTCGGGCCATCGTCGGCGAGCTGGCCGTTCGGCGTCATGACGGCGGTCTTCGCGCTGCTCTCGGGTCTGGTCATCTACATCCAGCTCCGCGTCCGCACGCGCGAGAACTCGCTGCCGCTCTCCTCACTCATGCTCGGCGGCAGCCTCTACGTCGTGTTCATCGCCTACGTCCTCTGGAGCGTTCTGGGGTAAGCGGCGGGGGTCCGCGGGGACGGAGGCGCCGCGACCCTAGAATCCTCGGACGCGCTCGGCCGTCGGGGGGCTCCGCGCCCCCCGGCCCTCTGCTGCGCGCGGAGAGGGAGGTAATAGAGCGCATGAAGCGTCTGCTTGCGTTGGGTCTCGCCTTCGGGCTGGTCGTCGCCGGCTGCGGCGGCGCCGGACTACCCGGCGGCGGCGGCGGCCTCAAGGTCGGCATGGTCACCGACATCGGCCAGCTCGAGGACAAGTCGTTCAACGAGTTCTCGTGGAAGGGCGTCCAGGACGGCGCGAGCGCCGTCGGAGGCAGCGCCAAGAACATCGTCACCAAGGACATCGCGGACTACAAGCAGAACATCCAGAGCTTCGTCGACCAGAAGTACGACATCATCGTGACGGTCGGGTTCCTCATCGGGACCGACACGCTCGCCGCGGCGAAGGCGAACCCGAGCATCCAGTTCTTCGGCATCGACCAGTTCATCTGCGTCGCGAAGGACGCCAGCGACAAGGAGTGCAAGGGCGACGTCCCCGCGAACTACCAGGGACTCATCTTCAACGAGGCCCAGGCCGGCTACCTCGCCGGGATCGTCGCGGGCACGATCACGAAGAGCAACAAGATCGGGGCGGTCGGCGGGCGCTCGGACGTCCCGCCCGTCGTGAGCTACATCAAGGGCTACGAGAACGCCGCGAAGACCGTGAAGCCCGGGGTCCAGGTCCTCATCAACTACGTGGAGGACTTCAACGCTCCCGACAAGGGCGAGGCCTCGGCGAAGACGATGATCGGCCAGGGCGCCGACGTGATCTTCCAGGTGGCCGGCCTCACCGGCGCGGGGGCCCTGCGCGCGGCGTGCAACGCGAAGATCTGGGGCATCGGCGTCGACGTCGACCAGTACCTGTCCCTGCCGGACTCGAAGGCCTGCATCGTCACGAGCGCCGAGAAGCACCTGCAGAACGCGGCGCGTGACGCGATCAAGCGCTTCAAGGACAAGGGCAAGCAGACCGGCAATTACGTGAACGACGCGACCAACGGCGGCGTCGGCGCGTCGCCCATCCGCAACCTCAACCCCGTGCCCGCCGGGCTCGAGGACAAGCTCAAGCAGGCGACCGCGGACATGGCCTCCGGGAAGCTCAAGCCCGTCCCGTAATCGCGCCAGCAGCGAGCGAGAGCGAGCGGGCCGGCCTCAGGGTCGGCCCGCTCGTCGCATGAGGAGCCCATGAGCGACGTACCGCCCGTCCTGGAGATGCGGGGCATCACGAAGCGCTTCCCGACCGGGACGCTCGCGAACGACGCGGTCGACCTCGACCTCCGCGAAGGCGAGATCCACGCGCTGCTCGGCGAGAACGGCGCGGGCAAGTCGACGCTCATGAACATCCTCTACGGCCTCGTCACGCCGGACGAAGGCGAGGTCCGCATCGACGGCCGGCCCGTGACGATCCGCGACCCCGCCGACGCGATCGCACGCGGGATCGGCATGGTGCACCAGCACTTCATGCTGGTCCCGGTCCTCTCGGTCGCCGAGAACGTCGTTCTCGGACAGGAGATCGTTCGCGTCGGCCAGGTCCTCGACCTCGCCGAGGCGGCGAAGCGGATCCGGCTGCTCGCGAAGAAGCTGGGGTTCGATATCGAGCCCGCGACCCGCGTCGATCAGCTCTCCGTCGGCCAACAGCAACGCGTTGAGATCCTTAAGGCGATCTACCGCAACGCGCGGATCCTCGTCCTCGACGAGCCGACCGCCGTCCTCACGCCGCAGGAGACGCGCGAGATCTTCGGCGTGCTCCGGAAGCTTCGCGCGGAGGGCGCGAGCATCATCTTCATCAGCCACAAGCTCGACGAGGTCCTCGAGATCGCGGATCGCATCACCGTGATCCGGCGCGGAAGGGTCGCCGGCAGCCGCACTCCGGCGAACTGCACCAAGGGCGAGCTCGCGGAGCTCATGGTCGGTCGAGCCGTCAGCCTCCGCGTCGATCGCGGCCGGTCGCACCCCGGCGACGTGATCCTCGAGGTCTCGGCGCTGCGCGTGAACGACGACCGCGGGCACGAGGCCGTGCGAGGCGTGGACCTATCGGTCCGGGCGGGTGAGATCGTCGGCATCGCCGGCGTGGCCGGCAACGGCCAGGACGAGCTCGTGGAGTCGCTCATCGGGCTGCGACGTGCGGCCGCCGGAGCCATCCGCCTCGCCGGCCGAGACCTGAGCCACGCGTCGGTCGACGAGCGGCGCGACCGCGGCATGGCCTTCGTCCCAGCGGACCGTCAACGCTTCGGTCTCGTGCTCGCGTATCCGCTCGCGGACAACCTCAGCCTCACGAGGTACGCCGAGACCCCGTTCGCGACCGGGTTCGCCCACGTCGTGCGAAGTCTGCGCGCGATCCTCGCGAACGCCGTGCGGCTCATCCAGGAGTTCGACGTGCGCGCGTCGTCCCCGCTGGTCGCGGCGGGAACGCTGTCGGGCGGGAATCAGCAGAAGGTCGTCGTCGCCCGTGAGTTCCGTCACGATCTCAAGGCGCTCGTGCTCGATCAGCCCACGAGAGGGCTCGATGTGGGAAGCATCGAGTTCATCCACAAGCAGGTCATCGCACGCCGGGACAAGGGCGTCGCCATCCTGCTCGTATCGGCGGAGCTGGACGAGGTCCTCGACCTCTCGGACCGGGTGCTCGTCATGTTCCGTGGACGCATCGTCGGCAGCTTCGCCGCCGAAGAGGCGCGGCGAGAGCAGGTCGGGCTCCTGATGGCGACCGGCGGAGCTCGCGTGTGATCCGGCTGCGCGGCGTCGCCCGCCGAATCTGGCGCGTCGCCTCGATCCCGTTGCTCGCGATCGCCCTCGCGTTCGTCGTGGCCGCCGTCGTGATCGTCGTCTCGAGCGCCTTCACGTCGACGGGCTTCGACCTGTTCCTGCCGATCGGCGCGTATTCGAGCCTTCTCGCGGGCGCCTTCGGCAGCGGGAACGGCATCACGAACACGCTCGTCGCCGCGGCGCCGCTCATCTTCGGTGGCCTGGCGGTGGGGCTCGGATTCAAGGGCGGGCTCTTCAACATCGGCGTCGCCGGCCAGTTCCTCGTCGGCGCGTTCGCGGCGGCGGTCGTGGGCTCGGCGCTCGCGGGTGCGCCCACGGCGGTCGGCGCGACGTTAGCGATGTTCGCCGGCGCGCTCGGTGGCGCCGCCTTCGGATTCATCCCTGGCTTCCTCAAAGCGCGAACGGGAGCGCACGAGGTCGTCACCACCATCATGCTCAACAACGCCGCCGTTCTCTTGCTGACGTGGGCCGTGAACGACCTCGTGCGCGCCCCCGGCTTCTCGTTCCCGCGGACCGGCGACATCGGCAACAGCGCGCTCCCCATCCTGCTTGGCCGCAATCTTCACCTCGGGATCCCCCTCGCCGTCGCGACCGCGTTCGCCGTGCGCTGGCTCCTCGACCGAACGACGATCGGCTTCGAGATCAGGACCGTGGGGCAGAACCCGAACGCGGCGCGCTACGCCGGCATGCGCCCGGTCGTCATGACCGCGCTGACCATGACGCTCTCCGGCCTCCTCGGCGGAGTGGCCGGCGCGATCCAGATGCTCGGCGTCATCGGCTTCTACGCGCCCGGCATCACCGCGTCGGTCGGATTCGACTCGATCGCGGTCGCCCTCCTCGGCCGATCCGATCCGATCGGCATCCTCTTCGCGGCGGTCCTCTTCGGCGCGTTCCGCGCGGGCGCTCCGCTCATGCAGATCGAGACGAGTGTCCCGATCGAGGTGATCGACATCATCCAGGCGCTCGTCATCCTCTTCCTCGCCGCCGACCTCATCGTGCGGCGCGTCTTCCGCCTCCGCGCGGCGAAAGCCGGGATCACCGAGCTCAAGACGGTCACCCAGAGCTGGGCCGGCGGCGCCGGACCGGCCGCGGGGCAGGGCTCCTGATGGACGCGGTCGGCACCTTCTTCCGCCTGGTCTGGGAGCTCGGCGTCTATCTCTTCGTCGTGCTCCCCGATCTGCTCCCGATCATCCTCGCCCTCGCGACGCCGCTCGCGCTCGGTGCGCTCTGCGGGGTGGTGTGCGAGCGCTCCGGCGTGGTGAACATCGGCATCGAGGGCATCATGCTCAT
>VBDU01000057.1 GCA_005883625.1 Chloroflexota bacterium
GCTCGTGTTCGTGAGCGTGATCGGCACGGACGCCGGCGTCCCGGCGACCGGCAGGCTCGGCGCGCCCGGCGCGTACGCCGCGCCGAAGGCGGGCAGCACCGGTCCGGCGACGATGACCATCGCGTTGCCCGGCGTGACGCCCTTCGTGGAGAACCAGGCGACGCCCTCCTGCACGAGGTCGAAACGGAGCTGGTAATTCCCGCCGGTCGGCGGCGCGGTGACCTGCGCGTTGACGCTCACCGACTGCTGCGGCCCGAGGTCGGCGCCGAGCTTGGTGCGCGCGCCGTCCCACACGACGGTCTGGCCCGACGCGGAGAGCCAGTGGTAACCGAGGTTGACCGGGAACGAGTTCGTGACCGGGAAGATCCCGCGGCCGAGATTGGTGATCGTCACCGGGACCGTCGCGGTCTGCCCGGCGGTCAGCGCCGGCGCGCTCCACTGGTAGCCGGCCTTGAAGTCCACCGACACTCCGGTCGGCGTGTCGTCGGGGGCGATGCCCTTGTCGGCGAACGCGAACTCGTTCTCCTTGTAGAGATCGAGGTAGAGCGTGTAGTTCGTCGGGTACTGCGGCGCCGTGACGACGATCGGCAGCCTCACCTGCTGTCCGGGAGCGACGTCGGCGGGGAGCGGCACCAGGCTCGGGCCGGGGAACGTGTTCCCGGTCGCGTCGCTCACCCACTTGTAGCCGAGCTTCACCGGGCCGGCGCCGGTGGCGTTCCAGGTGCGGCCGCCGTCGTTGAGCACGGTGACGGTGATCGTGCGGATCTCGCCCGCGGTCCACGAGAGCGGCACGTTGTCGGTCACCCAGTCCGCGCCCCAGTCGGCGGCGCGGAACGCGACGTCCCGGTAGGGCGTGCGGTAGAGATCGTTCCACCACATCCCGTTCGACTGGAGGTCCCAGCGCACGATGTACGTGCCCATGACCGGGATGGTCAGCGGTACGTTCACGCTCGCGCTGGCGCCGGGCGCGATCGCGCTCTGGAGCTGCGCCGCCGCGCCCTGCGACACGCTCACCGCGCCCTTGCTCAGGAGCTTGTACGAGACCGCGGTGCCGGCGGGGATCGAGGTCAGGCCGCGGTTCGTCACCGAGACCGAGACCGGGATCGGCGTGCCGGGGACGCCGGCCTTACCGAGCTGCGGCTCGACGTACGGCAGCGCCGTGTAGCCGTTGTCGACCGCGGCCTGCGCGAGCCGGCGGATGCCGTCGAGCATGTTGTAGATCCCGTTCCCGGGGCAGGCCGTCTGCCCGCCCTCGCGGCTCAGGATGTAGTTCGCGTTCCGATGGCCCTGGATGTTCGGTGGGCTCGACGTGACGTTCACCCACTGGCCGTTCGGCCCTTGCTCCTGGTGCGTGAATACGTCGTTGCCGTACGGCTGGAGGCCGAGCTGCTTGAACTTCAGCGCGATGATGTTCTCGAGCGCGCCCTGCAGCTGGCCGGTCGGCGCGTTCACGCTGTAGTCACCGAGCGCGGCGACGCCGATGGTCCCGTTGTTCCAGCCGTACGCGTGACCGCCGATCACGCCGTCGCCGCCCTGTCGACCGGTCCAGATGTTCCCGAACTTGTCGACGATGTAGTTGTAGCCGATGTCTCCCCAGCCGCGCGTGACCGCGTGGTAGTAGTAGATGCTGCGGATCGACGCCGCGGGGTTCGTGCCGCCGTCGTCGGTGACGGTGTGATGGATGATCGCTTTCTGCACGGGCTGGTACTTGGGCGCCCAGAGCATGAGGTTCTCGTCCGCCGCCCAATCCTGGCGCGAGCGGATAGCCGACGCGCCGGCGGGCGCGGCCTCGGCGTACGAGCGGCCGAAATCGCTGAGCGCGCCGTGCAGATCGTTCACGAGACGCGCGATCGGACCCGCGTTGAGGTCGCTCACGTCCATGAACGAGAGAGCGACCTGCTCGAGCGCGCCGGCGTCGCCGCCGGTCAGCCAGATGCGGTACTGCGCGAACCGCGCGGCCGGCACCGCGTACGGACCCGCGAACCATTCGTTGCGGTCGTGATCGGCCATGTCCTCGTCGGCCGTGAAGACCGCCCACTCGGACCAGCTCGCGCCGTCACGCGAGGTGCGGACCTCGACGTAGAACGTGTCCTCGCTGCCGAGCGCGGCGACCCAGTGGACGCCGAGGTGGTCGAAGGCCTGACCCGCGTCGACCGGGTCGGAGGTGAAGAGGAGCGTGCCGCCGCCGGTCGCGCCCGCGTCCTTCAGGCCGAGCTCGGTCCCGCTCTCGGTGCGCACGGTGAGGCCGCCGGCGGTCCGCGCGGGGTCGTGCTGCACGACCTCACGGGCGACGATCTCGCCCGAAGCGCGCTGCGAGGCGACCGCCGGGGCGCTCGCGCGCGGGAACAGCATGAGGACGAACAGGGCCGCCAGGAGCACGAGGCGCAGTCGCGGATGACCTCGGACCAAGCGGTCCCCCTTCTACCTCGCCATCCCCCCGACGCTCCACCCGATTCTGCGACAGGGACCGGCTCGTGTATACGGTCGAACGCTCCTCGCTCTGTGGTGTTACCACGGGGTCTCTGTTGCCCGTAACGATCGCCGGCAGCACGCCTGCCCGTCGCGACCAGGGGACCGACGAGCGAGGTAATGCATTTTGAGGAGCGACAAAGGGCTCAGCGCGTTCGTCGTGATCGTTGCGGGATCAGCTTTCTCGCGCCGCGACGGCGCCGATCGCGCGCTGCGGGGCGTGACCGGTACCGGCTGAACGGCCTGCAGCTTCGGGCCGGCAAGTACCGCCGCGATGAAGTCTCCCGACGGCGACCAGGTATCCCGCGCGGAACGCCTGCGCGAGGTCGCGAAGCCCGAGACAGCCGGCTAAGAACTGATCCGCGCCCAGGTCGACGTTGGCGAAGCTGACGAAGACGCGAACCGTTGACCGGGGGCTTCGCGCATGTCGTCGCCATGCTCACACTTAGACGGGCTATCTAGAACTTGAAGGCCAGGCTTCCGAGCTTTCTCGGAAGATCCCTGTCGAAGCTCGCGACTGGGAGACCCCGGAGAGCAGCCTTCGCAGCGACGTAGGAGTCAATGAAGTCCACGTCCTTCAGCTCTCCACTCTTCTGTAGTGCTTCGAGCACGATGGACGGTTCCTCGGTGTTCACGCCGCGCGCACTCACGAACGCGATGAGCTGTTCCGCGACGTCGCGCTGGGGCAGCTCGTAACTGTGGTGAAGCACGGCTGCGACCTCGCCGACCACGGCCGCGGATAGCAACAGCTCGACCTCCCCCCGGGACACCCGCTGCATCAGGGCAAGCGCCCGCGCGTACTGGTGCGCGGGCGTCTTCGTGAGAAAGCGAATGACGACATTCGAGTCGACGTAGACCGCATCCATCGACTACTTGCGCTCCCGGAGCCTCTGACCGCGCCGATTCCATGCGCGCTTGCGTAGTTCAGTGATGTCCATGTGACCGACACGTTTGCTGGCTTCTCCGAAGACTCCCGCGAGCGAGAGGACGTCCGGGCGGCGTAGGGGCGTGACCACCAGCTTACCGGCGCCAGCAGTTTCGAAGCGCAGCTTGTCCCCGGTCCTCACGTTGATGGCTTCCCTGATGGGCGCGGGCAAGGTGAGCTGGCCCTTGCTCGTCAAGGTGGCGTCAGCCGTGACCCGTCGGCTCTTACTCATGTGTTCTCCTTACTTCCCGATTTCCTTACCCAGCAGAAGAAATGGTAACGAAAGTGGTCAAGGGTCGATGTGAAAGTGCGTCGACAGCCAGGACTGTCGATGTCCCGCGACCTTGGCTCGGCGAAACCAGGTGCGCGTGAGGGCTAGAAGGGCGAGAGCCTCACCATCGTCGAGCGAAGCCCGAGACAGCCGGTGAGGAACTGATCCGCGCGCAGGTCGACGTTGGCGAAGCTGCCGAAGACGCGGACCGAGACGACGTGGCCGACGTTCGCGGGCGACTGGTTGGAGACGTCGACCGCCTGCAATGAGCCGATGTCGACCTGATTGCAACGCAGGATCGCGCTCTGGAGCTGCGTGCCGGTGAAGGTCGCGCTCCACGAGGCGCGCGGGTTCGTGCTCGGCGCGCTCACGCGGAGGTCGGCCGGGTCCGGCACCGCGGTGAGGCCGCCCGCGGTCGGGGAGCAGGCCCAGGTGCCGCCGGAGCGCACGACGTTGTTCATCCAGCAGCCGAACGCCTTCGTGTAGCCACCCGAGCTCGAGGCGAAATACGTCCGCACGGGCTGGCCCTGGAAGGTGACGATCTTGCTCGCGGTGAGCGCGGCCGCCTGGTCGGTGATCGGCGTCTCGATCTGCCTGCCGTTCAGCATCTTGACGCCGCCGTAGCACTGGTCGGACTGGTCGTCGCTCACGTCGTAGTCGCTCGAGCCGCCGCGGTACGAGGTGAACGCGTAGCTGCGCGCCGCGAGCGCCTGCGCCTTGTACGCCTCGAGGTTCCAACCGCCGAGCATCTCCAGCGGGATGACGCCGCGGACGTACTCGTCGTAATTCACGTAGTTCACGATCCGAAGCGTCCCGCCGAGGTTGCTGAACTTGAAGTTCCCGCGGTAGACGCCCTTCTCCTGGACGTTCGTCGGCACCGATGGATCGAGGGGCTGCGCGACGACCGGTCCCGCGCCCTCGTACACGATCGTCGGCTGCGCCGTGGCCTGGTTCCACACCTGCACGATCCCGCGCGTCGCGAGGAACTGGAACGTCACGCCCGGGCCCGCGTTCCCGATGATCTGGTTCGGCGGGTTCGAGCTTTCGTTGAGCACACGGAAGCCGCCCGCCGAGACGACGTTCGCGAGGTTCCCCGCGAAGTACGCCACGCCGCTGCAGTTGTAGCGGGACTGCGAGCTAGGCTGCGAGAGCAGGACGCGGAGCGCGCCGCGGGCGGGATCGACCTGCGCCACGGGCATGAGCGTCGTTCCCTGGTAGTACCAGCCGACGATCTGCTCGCCGGTGAGCGGGACGCCGGCCGCGCCGCTGGCGAGGCCCTGCGCACCCCACTGGCTCATGCCGACACCGTGGCCGAAGCCCTTGCCGTAGAAGGTGACGCCGGGCACCACCGCGACCTGCTCGTTCTTGGGCTGCACGCCGAACTGGCTGAACCAGCCAAAGCCCTCCATCACCATGTCCCACGCGAGCGTGTAGTTGCCGGTCGTGTTCGGGAGCGCGACCGAGATCGGCACTGTGACCGAGCTGCCGCCCATCGCGACCGGACGGACGTCGCTCGGGAGGATGCCGCGGTTGCCGTCCCAGACGGCGATGCGACCCGCGCCGTCGTAGAGGTGGTAGCTCAGGCGGATCGGGCTCGGACCGCCGTTCGTCCACACGCGGCCGCCGTAGTTGGTCACGTCGACGGTGAGCTGCACGACCGCGCCGAGGGTCACCTGCGGTGGCGTGGTGGTCGCGCCGTATCCCGCGACGAGGCCGCTCGAGATCGCGACCGCGTGACGGAGCGGCGGCGAGCCGAGGTCCGAGAACCAGGACACGCCTTCCTTCACGAGGTCGACCGCGATCGTGTAGGTGCCCGCCGCGCCCGGGGCCATGTACGTGAGCGACAGGCTCTTCGCCTGGCCCGGCAGGACGTCCCCGCCGAGCGGCGTCCGCGGCCCGTCCCAGAGGACGACCTCGCCGCTCGGGCCGTACATGTGATAGCTGAGGTTGACGGGGTTCGGCCCGGTCGCCGGCCAGGGCACGTTGCCCGCGTTCGTGACGGTGAGCGGGATCGTCTTCTGCTCGCCGAAGAACGCGGTGCCGACCGTCGGCGCGGCGTACGCGGCGGCGAAGATCGACGGCTGTACGGGTCCGGGCAGCCGCAGCGGCACGCTGCCGAGCTGTCCGAACCAGGCGACGCCCTCGTGGACGAGATCGAACGTGAGGATGTAGGCGCCGGGCGCGGTCGGCGTGACCACGGTCGCGCTCACGGTGACCGTGCCGTTCACGTCGACGTTCGCCGGCAGCGGCGTGCGCACGCCGTCCCACACCACGGTCTGGCCGCTCGCGTCGTGCCAGTGATACGAGAGGTCGACGAGGTTCACGCCCGCGGACGGCCAGCCGACCGACCCCGTGTTGGTGACCGGGACCGCGACCTGATAGCTCGTGGCGGCGAGCATCGCGGGCAGGGTGACGACGCCGAACTTCGCGTTGAACGCGCTCTGCGCCATGAGCGGGTACGCGCCGCTCGGCTCGACCCACCCGACGCCCTCCTTCACGAGCGCGAAGCGGATGAAGTACGGACCGGGCATCGCGGGGACCGCAACGTCCGCGGTCACGACCTTCTGTGCGGTCTGCGCGATGTCGCCGCCGAGCGCGGTGCGCGCGCCATCCCATACGGCCACGGCGCCCGCGCCGTCGTACCAGTGATAGGAGAGGTTCACCGGATTGGGGCCCGTCGCGTTCCAGATCTCGCTCCCGATGTTCGTGAGCGTCACGGGGACCTGGACGGTCGTCCCCGCGCCGGCCTGCGGCGGGACGGTGGCAAGGTACGTCGCGGCGAGGATCGGCGAAGGCGCCGCGAGCGCGACGCTGGTGAAGATCAGCAGGGCCACCGCCGTCATGACCGCGACGCTCGCGGTCCCCCGGCGCAGGTCGTGACCCGCGCGGCTCAGGGGGTCAGCACCACGGGGCGGGCGGCCCCTGCGCCGAACCAGGTGACCCCTTCGGAGATGAGGTCGATCGTGGCGAACGCCGCGCCCGGCGGGATCGCGCCGAGGGCGACGGCGACGGTCGCCGTCTCGCCGGGACCGAAGTCGCGGGCGAGCTTCGTCCGCGGACCGTCCCAGAGGAGCATGGTGCCCTGCGCATCGAGCCAGTGGACGGAGAGCTGGACCGGCGCCACGCCCGCCGCGGTCCAGAGCGCGCTCGAGGTGTTGGTGACCGTGACCTGCGCGACGGGGTTGGCGCGCGAGACCGTGAGCGGTCCGCTGCTCAGCGTCCCGCGGTAGTCCGGGAGCACCGCGACGAGCGTGTACGCGGCCGTCGGGCTGCCGAGCGCGCCGAACCAGGCGACGCCCTCCTGCACGAGGTCGGGCCGCGCGCGGTAGATGCCGGGACGCAGCGGCGCGTCGACCACGAGGCTCAGCGTGACGGTCGCGCCGGGCTGCACGTCCGACGCGAGCACGGTGCGCGCGCCGTCCCAGCTCACGGTGTTCCCCAGTCCGTCGTAGAGGTGCAGGGCCGCGTGCACGGGGTTCGTCCCGCCGGCCGCCCACGCCACGATGCCGTCGTTCTTCACGGTGACCGGCAGCGCCACGCGACCGCCCGGCAGGATCGTCGGGACGCTGCCGAGCGTGAAGCTCGCGGAGATGCCGTTGGTGATCGCGTACGGGATGTCGCTCGTCGCGACGCCCTGACCCGAGAACCAGGTGACGCCTTCCTCCACGAGGTCGAGACGCAGCAGGTACGTGCCGGTCGTCGACGGCGGGACGAGGGGCAGGACGACGACCGCGGTCGCGCCGGGCGCGACATCCTGCGCAAGCGAGCCGCGCGCGCCGTTCCACACGACGACGCTGCGATCGGTCGCGAGCCAGTGGTAGGAGAGGCGGACCGGGCTGATCCCGCTCGCCGCCCAGGTGCGGATCCCCGTGTTCTTCACGCTGACGCTCAGCGTCGACTGCGCGCCCGCGACGAGGCTCGCGCCCACCGCCGCCGGCGAGTACGTCGCGCCGTAGCCGGCGGACACGTTCACGATGACGTCGGCCGGCGCGCTGCCCTGCAGCGACAGCGGGACCCCGCCGAGCGGCGCGAGGTCGAAGCGCAGGAGGAAGACGCCGGCCAGCGGCGGGGCGGTGATCGTGAGCGTCTTCACCAGGCTCGTGCCCGCGCGGACGTCGGTGCCCAGCGCGGTCGGCGTGCCGGCGAGGACGACGGCCCTGGTGACGGGGTCGAGCCAGCTGTAGCCGAGCTGGAAGGAGGCGCCGAGCGGCGAGGTGCCGGTGGCGTTCACCTTGACGTTCGCGGTGAACGGCAGCCCCGTCGCCACCGCGGCCGGCACGCCCGAGGTGTCGTAGGTCGCGCGGATGTCGCCGCCCGGGGCCGGCACGACGCTCGATCCCGTCACCGCGCGGTACGCGTCGACGCGGCCCGCGCCGAAGGAGGTGTCGACGCCCGGCGTGCCGAGGTCGACGGCGGTGGAGCGCAGCCGGTCCGTGACCTGGTCCGGCGTGAGGTTCGGCTCTTTGCTGAGGACGAGCGCGGCGACGCCGGCGACGAACGGCGACGCCTGCGACGTCCCGCTGAACACGCCGTACGAGACCGTTCCCCCGTGCCCGGAAAGGTAGGTCGCGTACGTCGGCGTCGTGCTCACGACGCGATAGCCCGGCGCGGCGATCGCGACGTAGCTCGCCTGCGTCGAGAACGACGCGCGCGTGTCGTCGGGCTGGGTCGCCCCGACGGCGAGCACGCCCGGATACGCCGCCGGGTAGTCGACCTGATTGATGAACCCGCACTGCGGGTTGGTCACGCCGCAGTTCCCCGCCGCGGCGACGACGAGGACGTTCTTGTTGCGCGCGTAGCTCACCGCGCTCTGCAGCGTCGCGCTCGCCTGCGGCGAGCCGAGCGAGATGTTGATGATCCGCGCGCCGTGGTCCGCCGCGTAGACGATCGCCTGCGAGACATCCGAGGTCGTGCCGCTCCCGGTGCAGTCGAGCGCCTTGATCGGAAGGATCCGCACGCCGAACGCGACGCCCGCGATCCCGACCGTGTTGTTGCCGTTCGCGCCGATGATCCCGGCGACGTGCGTGCCGTGCGAGTTGTCGTCGTTCGCCTGCGTGACGCAGCCCGGGCTCGTCGCGGAGAGGAAGCTCACGCCGGGGAGCAGCGCGCCGAGAAGGTCGGGGTGCTGCGGGTCGACGCCGGTGTCGATCGTCGCGACGACGATGCCCGGCGAGCCCCGCACGACGTCCCACGCCCGGTCGACGCCGGCGGTGCGGATGCCCCACTGTCCGAGACCGACGTACGGGTCGGTCGAGTAGAGCGGGTCGTTGGGCGTGAGGTCCAGACGCATAGGCGCGTCCGCCTCGACCGAGGCGACGCCGGCCTGACCTTCGAGCGTCTCGATCGCGGCGCGATCGCCGGCGCCCGCCGGGAGGGCGACACGCGTGACGCCGAGCGCCGGGATCACGGCGTCGACCGCGCCGCCGACGGAGCGGATCGCCGCGTCGCGCAGGTCCGGCGTGATGCCCGGCGCGAACTGCACGAGCACGCGGGGTCCCGCGAACGAGGCCGCCTGTGCCGGGTGCGCGAGCAGAGGCGCGCTCCCGAGGAGCACGAGCGCACAGGCGAGCGCACGCCAAAACACTCCTGGCTTCCCTTCCACTTCCACCCGCGAGTATGGCGACGAGGACCGGGCCTGAGTAAGGTCTGAACGGCCTCGGTTACACGTTCGTTACTCCTTCGAGTCCTAGCAAGCCCTCGTCCGACCCCATCCGGGTCAGCGAACGGTCTTCACGACGAGGACGTTCTCGAGGTGGCGGAGGTCGACCGCCGGCACGATGACCGCGCGCTGGAACGCGGCGGCCTCGGCCTTGTTCACGTCGACGACGCGGCCCAGTACTAGGCCCTTCGGATAGAGCGAGCGCAGGTCGTTGCCGATCGCAAGCCCGGCGGTGATCACGACGTCGCCGGCTTTGACGGCCTCCGTCTGGAGGATCCAGTCCATGACGAGCGTGTCGCCGTACTGCCCGCGCACGATGCCCGCCGCGCGCGAGCCCTGCACGAGCGCGGACACGGCCGAGCCCGAGTCGGTGACGAGGAGCACTTTGCTGTAGTTCGCGCCGACCTCGGAGACGCGCCCGACGACGCCCTGATCCGAGACGACGACGTCGTCGACGCGGACCCCGTCGTTCGTCCCGACCCCGACGACGATCGTGTGGAGGACGCCGGACGGATCACGCGAGATGACCGGCGCGGCGACCGATTCGAAGTCGAGCCGGCGCGCGACGGTCGCGAGCTGCGTCGCCTGCTCCGCGGCGAAAGCGCGCTCGCGAAGCCGGACGTTCTCGAGGGTGAGCTGGTCGACCTGCTGGCGCAGCGCTCCGTTGTCCGTGCGAAGCCGGTCGATCTCCCCGATCGCCTGCCCGATCCGGTTCGCCGACGCACCGACGTCCGCGAGGACGCGCTGCACCGGGACGAGCCCCTCGGTCGCGACGGTCGAGGCCACGCGGACGACCTCCGTGTTCCGGAGCAGGAGGAGCAGCAGGCTCGTGACGAAGAGCAGGATGAACGGCCGGACGAAGCTCGGGCTCTGCGTCCTGCGGTTGATGCGGCCGAAGCTCGCCATGTGAGGCTATTTAACGCGGCAACGCGGCGTATGTCTCTACCACAAGGCTCCGTTCGTAACTGATCAGATCCTCGAGGATCTTCCCCGTCCCCCGCGCGACGCAGGTGAGCGGGTCGTCGGCGACGTGGACGGCCATCTGGGTCGCCTCGGCGACCCGCGTGTCCAGGCCGCGCAGGAGCGCGCCGCCGCCGGCGAGGTAGATCCCCTGGTCCATGACGTCCGCCACGAGCTCGGGCGGCGTCTCCTCGAGCGTGTCCTTGATCGCGTCGACGATCCGCTCCACCGACGGCTCGATGGCCTCCCGGATCTGGGCGCTCGTGACCTCGATGGAGCGGGGCAGGCCGGTGAGGAGGTCGCGGCCCCGGAAGAACGTCGAGACCTCCTCGTCGAGGGGGTACGCCGAGCCGATGGCGATCTTGATGTCCTCGGCGGTCCGCTCGCCCATGAGCAGGTTGAACTCGCGCCTGGCGTAGGAAACGATGTCCTGGTCCATCTCGTCGCCGCCGATGCGGATCGAGCGCGAGACGACGATCCCGCCGAGCGAGGTCACCGCGACCTCCGTCGTGCCGCCGCCGATGTCGACGATCATCGAGCCCGACGGCTCGTTCACCGGAAGACCCGCGCCGATCGCGGCGGCCATCGGCTCTTCCACGAGCCGCGCCCAGCGCGCGCCCGCCTGTATCGCGGCGTCCTGCACCGCGCGCTTCTCGACCTCCGTGACGCCCGAGGGGATGCCGATGATCACGCGCGGTCGCGGCAGAAGCGCGAACCGATCGTGCACCTTATGGATGAAATAGCGGAGCATTTGCTCGGTGATGTCGAAGTCGCTGATGACCCCGTCCTTCAGCGGGCGGATGGCGACGATCGACGCCGGCGTGCGGCCGACCATCCGCTTCGCCTCGGCCCCGATCGCAAGGATGTTCCCAGTTCGCAGGTCTTTGGCGACGACCGAAGGCTCGCTGATGACGATGCCGCGTCCCCGGACGTGGACGAGCGTGTTCGCGGTGCCGAGATCGATGCCGATATCGCGGGAGAACATCCCAAAGAGGCCGTCGAGCAGAAAAGGACCCCTTCCCGGACGCGTGGGCTGATTCGCTCGAAGTATGCGGGCTGCGAGCGCGGCTAGCTGCGGTCGCGAGGCTCTGGAAGCGGCGTTGCTACCGGCCGGACCGGTGCCGCCGCCGGACTGCGTGAAGGTCGCGGGGTCGCGGTCGGGCGGACCGCCGGTCGCGTGCTGGGTCGCGCCGTAGGTCGAGCGGTCGGGCGGGCGCTCGGTCGCGTCGTCGCGCGCGTTTGGCCGGGCCGAGAGCGCTCCTCGTCCTTCGCGGGCGTCCCGGGGATCAGTCGCGCGACGCCCGCGTCCGAGAGTCCGGCCAGCCGGATCGGCTGGTAGCGATCGTCATAGGCGATGACCCGGTGCACCGAGCGCGGCGGCGTCTCCTCGAACACCCACATGACCGTGCGCTCCGCGTTCGCCCACGCCTCGAAGATCCGGACGTGCCCGAGTCGCCGCGGGTCGCGGCCGGTCGTGAGGTTGAGCGCGTCACCCGGGCGGAGGTCCTCCTTGCCGATCGGGAAGGAGACCTGCCAGATCGAGTCCGTCGAGTAGCGTTCGACGTCCCACGCGCGGCTCACGTACGCGGAGCAGTCCATGCCGCGCGTCGTGGAGTCGCCGCCCCACACGTAGGTGATGCCGAGCATGAGCTGGGCGCGCGCGAGGATGTCCGCGCGGATCTCGATCGTGGCGTCGACGGGCTGCGACGCTTCGCTTGCAGGGGCCCCTGCCCCTGGCATGGCGAGCGCCTCGGCCGGCACCGGCGGGAGCGGCGCGGCGGGGCCGTTCTCGCCGCGCGGGTCCGCCCGGACGGAGGCGAGGGCGGCCATGACCGCCGACGCCAGCGCGGGCCAGTCCGTCTCCGCGGCGACGGCGCGCGCGACGACCACGCGATCGGACGAGCGCGAGAAGAAGTAGCGGGTGTAGGTGCGCGTCCCCTCAAAGGCGGCGTCCTCGTCCACGTAGGCGAAACCGGGGATGGTGGCGACGGCCTCCCGATCGCCGCGGACGCCGAGCTCCAGCTGCGCGAGCTCGGTCCCCTCGCGCGCCAGCCCGATGGACAGGAGCGCCTTCGCGTCGGCGACGAGACCGCTCGTGAGCGGAACCGGCTGTTCGTAGAGGCTGGCGTCGCCGAGCCGGAGCTGGAAACGGGCAAGCTCGAACACCGGATCCGGCGGGTCCGACAGCGGGTTCAGCGACGTCGCGGGCGAGCGCTTCCAGCCGCTGGGCGGCACCAGGGCGACCCCGCGCTCGCCGTCGCTCCAGCGCTCGGGGACCGGCGCGCTCGCGTCGAGGTCGCTCGAGACGGCGAGAGCACCCGCGGCCTGCGGATCCGTGGCCGGCGCGGCGCGGAAGCCCGTGATCGGCAGAGCGGCGAGCGCCGATACACCAAGGACCAAGGCCGTACGCAGCGCCATCCCCTGGCGGCGTGGTCTCCCCACCGCTGGGAAGAACGGAGCAGGCAAGGAATCGGTACGCGCGTGGCTACGGCCGGCGCGCGCTCGCCCAGCGCCCGGCGCCGAAGACGAGGTGGTCCACGACCTCGACACCGAGCAGACGCCCGGCGGCCACGGCGTCCGCGGTCGTGCGCCGGTCGTCCGGCGACGGCGACGGGTCTCCCGAGGGATGGTTGTGCGCGAGGATGATCCCGGCGGCGTTCCGGCGGATCGCCTCCGTGAAGAGCTCGCCGATGCGCACCGACGTGCCCGCGACGTTCCCGCTGTACAGCGGGACGACGGCGATGAGCCGGTGCGAGCGGCTGAGGAGCGCGACGACCAGCGCCTCACGCTCGAGGTGCGCGAAGTGGGGCGCGAGCGCTCGCGCCGCGAGCTCCGGCGTGTCGCAGCGCTCGCCCGCCGCCGTATCGGCGACGACACGGCGTCCGAGCTCGCATGCCGCGAGGATCCGCGCCGTCGCCGCGACGCCGACGCCGGCCGACCGCACGCGCACGGGGTCGGCGCGCGCGAGGCCGCGCGGCCCGCCGAGGGCGCGCGTCAGGGCCTGCGCGATGTCCAGCGCGGACCGCACTCGCGTGCCCGTGCCGATGAGGATCGCGAGGAGCTCGGCGTCGGAGAGGGCACCGGCGCCGCGCGCCAAGAGCCGTTCGCGAGGGCGCGTCGCTTCGGGCCACTCACGGATCGGCACATCCGTGATATCGGCACGCGCGTGCTAGCTGCGAACGCGCTCCGCTTCGCTCGCCTTGCCGCCCGCGTGCACCGTCCAGTCGCGCTCGTCGAAGTCCTTCGCGCAGAACGGGCAGATGTTCCACTCAGGCCGGATGAGCTTCCCGCAGTTCGGGCACACCCTCTTGAGCCGGGTGCGACACGTGGGGCACAGGATGAAATCGTCTTGGACGCGTTCCTTGCAGGTGGGACAGACCACGCGCGACTCCGCCTCGGCGAGCAGGCTCTCTTCGGCGAGCTGGCGCTCGTAGGCCTCGCCGAGGGTTTCCTTGGGTCGGACGATCAGATAGAGGAAGAGGCCGAAGATGTTGAGGAGCACGACCATGAGGCCGGCGAGGTAGGGAAGGATCTGGTTCTCGGTCCGCTGCTGCGCGTCACGGACGGTCCAGAAGACCATCGCGAGGTAGAGCGCGAGGACGTACAGCCCCGCGAGCCGGACCGAGAGCTGGATGAGCGGGTTGTTGACGAACGCGGTCCAGAGTCCGCTGAGATCAGGCATTGAAGGTCCTCCCGGTCACGCCGCTGAGCGAGGTCTCCGTCGCGACACGCGCGCGCCAGTAGTCGAGGAGATCGCGCAGGGTCTGCTCGAACGGGATCCGCGGCTCCCAGCCGGTCGCCTTCTGGAACTTGGACGCGTCCGCCCACAGGATCGGGACGTCGGACGGCCGCAGCCGCGCGGGATCCTCCTGCGTGCGGATCTTCACGGTCGAGTGCGCGAGCAGCATGCTCAGCATCTCGCCGACCGTCCACGTACGGCCGCGGCCGACGTTGTAGACCTCGCCCGCCTCGCCGCGCTCGAGGCCGAGCCAGTACGCGCCGACCATGTCGCGCACGTCGGTCCAATCGCGCTTGCTGGTGAGGTCGCCGTGGTAGATCACCGGCTCGTGCTTCCCTGCCTCGATCAACGCGATCTGGCGGGCGATGGTGCTCGTCACGAAATGGGTCCCGCGGCGTGGGCCGGTGTGGTTGAAGCCTCGCGTCGTCACGAGGTGGAGGCCGTAGGACTTGAAGTACTGGTACGCGAGCTTGTCCTGCGCCACCTTGCTCACCGCATACGGCGACAGGGGACGCAGCGGGTTCGTCTCTTTCATCGGGACCTCGTCCGGATGCACGAGGCCGTACTCCTCGGACGAGCCGGCGATGTGGACGCGGATCGTCGTGTCGTGGCGGCGGATCGCCTCGAGGAGGTTGAGCTGCGACTCGACGTTGATCCGCATCGTCGCGGCCGGCTCGTCGAACGAGGACTGGACGAACGACTGCGCGGCAAGGTGGAAGACGCGGTCCGGGCGCAGGGTCGCGATGAGCTTCTCGACCGCGCCGGCGTCGGTGAGCTCGCAGTGGAGGAGCGTGACGCGGCCCTTCCTGGCCTCGTCGGGCTGGCCGGCGCCCGCGGAGTAGCGGCCTTCGATGACGTCGAGGACCCCGCGGGCGGAGAGCTGCTCGAGGTTTTCCATGCGCGAGCGCCAGCGGTAGGTCCCGTAGACCGCGACCTCGGGGTGCTCCGCGAGGATGTATTCGGCGAGGTGGCTTCCGGCGAAGCCCGTGATCCCGGTGATCAGCACCCGCATCGCGCGCAAGCCTAGCAAGCGTCGTGCCGCCGGTCGGTTGCCCGGCCAGGCGGCGAGCCGCGGCTGTCACGCTCTTGGAACGAGCCGAGCCGTGTCGGCTTCACCGCGCGAATTGCTTCTTGAGCGGTTCCCAGTAGTACTCGTGCCAGCCGGAGCTGATGGAGCGATAGTGGCGATCCGGCACGCCCGACTGCCGGAACGTGATCCGCGTCCCGCCCTTCGTCCGCGCGAGCGAGAACGTCGCGCGCGAATGCACGCCCTTCGGCCAGTCGCTCTCGCGCCAGGACTGCACGATGCGCTTGTCCTTCGTGAGCGCGATCTGTTCGCCGGAGAGGCCGGCGCCGTACGCGCTCCAGGCCTCACCGGGACGCCGGCCGATCTTCGCGCGATCGCCGATGAGCTTGCCGTGCCGTTTGGAATCGAGCAGCGATTCGTACACGTCGTGGGGGGTCGCGCCGCGGATCGTCGCGGTCTGGCGGATGGTCTTCATCCGCCGCCTATCTTGGACCGATGACGCCACGGATGCGCTGGCTCCTCGTCGCGGCCGCGCTGGTCGTCGGGGTGGGCGCGGCCCTCGCCGCCGGGGGCGGTCTCGCGCCGACCCGGAGCGCGCCGCTCGAGACGTTCCAGCGGACCGGCGACCCTCGCAAGATCGTCGTGCACGTCGTCGTCGGGCTCGACGACGAGCTCGCGGGAAGCTCGACGGTCGAGGACGCCCGGACCGTCGCGGTGACCGTGCGCGTCCGGCCTCCGGCGGGCCGGCTCTTCGGACCGCCGGTCTTTCGCTCGCTCGTCGGGATCTCGCTTCCCGTCGTCGTCGGCCTCCGCGACCCGATCGGCGACCGCACCGTGGTCGACGCGGCGAGCGGCCGGGCCGTCGCCGAAGCCGGGATCTTCCAGATCCCGCGCGAGCCGCCGGTCGACCTCGCCGAGATCGGCACCGTGGAAAAGGGCTCCTTCCGGAGCGGCGACGGCGTCGACTTCCGCTGGCGGGAATTCACCGGGAAGACGCGCGCACTCTCCGATTTCCGCGGCCGGACCGTGGTGATCGTCTCCCGAACGTCGTTCTCGGGCGAATCGAAGATGAGCGTCCAGGCGGTCGAGGAGTTCCTGCGCACCGCGGCGCCCGAGGCTCGGGCGCGCGTGGTCGTCCTCGTCGCGACGCTGGCCGAGGATCCGCTGCGCGCGATGATCATCCGGCCCTCACCGTCGACATTCCCGCTCCTCGTCCCCTCCGATTACGTCGGGGCCGACGCGCCCGAGATCTTCCGGCTGTCGGCTGTGCCGGTCGTCTGGTTCGTCGGCCCCGAGGGCGCCGTCCGCGAGCACATCAGCGGTGTTCCGGCGAGCCCCGACGACATCGCCCGCGGCGTCGCCGCGGCGCGCTGATGGCCACGCTCGAGGTCCGCCGCCACGCCGAGCGGAGCGACCGCGGCAACGAGAAGAGCGCGCTGTCGGCGAACGGTCGTGCGATGGCGCAGGGCCTGGCACAGGCGCGCGACGCGTACGCGCTCGTGGTCTCGAGCCCGCTTCCGCGCGCCAGGGAGACCGCGCTCCTCATCGCGGGCCGGCTCGACGCGGCCGACCCAGCGCTGCTCCCCGAGATGGGCGGCGCGATCGGCGATCGCCTCTACGGCGAGATGCGGACACTCGCGGACTGGCGCCGGCTCCTCGACGAGCGCGACGAGGCGCGCCACGTCGCCGACGAGCAGCTCGCGGCATGGACACGCCTGGCGTCCCGCGTCGGCGACCGCGAGCGCGTCCTCGCCGTCTCGCACGGCGGGATCATCGAGCTCCCGGCGCTCGTCCTCGCCGAGCGCCTCCGGGCGCCGCTCGCCGGCGCGGCCTTCGGCTACTGCGAAGGCGTGCGCGTCGAGTACGCGAAAGGCGCGGCGACGAAGATCGCGGTACTGCGGCTCTAGTCGACCGCGATCGACTCCCGGCGGCGCGTCCCCTTCGTCTCGTCCTGCTTCGCGATCCAGTGATCGAGCACCGAGCGGATCGCCATGAGCTGTTCCTTCCGCGCGGTGCGCATGTGCTTGCGCGCCTCGGACGGAAAGAGCTCGTCGAAGAGGGAGCGGACACCCCAGCGGTCCCGGTCCGCCTCCATCTCCTCGAGCCGTTCTTCCAGCTCTTTGATGCGCGCTTCCAGCTCGGTCGTCGTGGCCATGGCCTTCTCCCCTACTCGCGGGTCGGTGCCGCGAAGTCGACGCGGAGCGTGTTCCCTTCGAACTTTGCGCCTCTGGTGGGCGCTTCGACAAGTGCCCGCGGCAGCACGAGGTTGCGCCGCCACGCCCCGACCTGCAGCACCAGCTCGTCGCCGTTGCGCAGGAGCTTCACTTGCTCCTTCGACGTGAACGGCAGGTCCAGCGTGAGCACGTAACCGCCGTTCTCGCGCCGGACGCGATAGGGCCGCCCGCGGTAGTAGAAACGGACCGGATCGTCGTCGCGGAAGAGCGCCGCGCCGAGCCGCCGGAGCATCTCGATCCCCACGACCTCCCGATCGAAGAAGGGCACGCTGCGGACGGGGACAGGGGCGAACGACTCCTCGACGAGCGGCTGGTAGCGGCGCTGCGCGTCGTGCCACGACTCGAAGTAGGCGCCGCTGCCCTCGGGAAGGACGCGGTTGCAAACGACGAGGTCGGTCGGGTAGCCGAAAAGGTGGAAGTAGGTGAACGAGCGCTGCGCCTCCTTGATCACCATAACACCGCGTCGTTCGGTACGGGGATGCCCATCACGCGGCGCAGCACCGGCCCGGCGATCTGCATCGCGCGGCGCTGGATGGGAAAGATGCGCTCGAGCCACCAGCGGCCGGCGTCGGGGAGCGAGAGCAGGCGGACCGTCTCGCCCGTCGGCGCCGCGTCGACGACGATGACGTCGTACGCGCCGCTGTCGTGATGCTCGGCGATCCAGAGGAGGCTCGAGAGCTCGTCCATCCCCGGGAGCACGGTCAGCTCTTCCGCGAGGACGTCATCGAGGCCGCGCCAGCGGAAGACGTTCTGGACGTAGCGCTGGATCGTGCCCCAGTACCTACGGACGTTGTAATAGACGTCCGACTCCTGGCCCCACAGGTTCTTCGCGATGAGCGTGGGCTCCGCGCCCAGCGGCACGTCGAAAGAGTCCGCCAGCGAGTGCGCGATGTCGGTCGAGATCACGAGCGTCCGTTGCCCGCGCTCGGCGGCGAGGAGCGCGGTCGCGGCCGCGACGCTCGTCTTCCCCACACCGCCTTTGCCGGTGTACACGATGATCCGCGCGTTCTCGCTCACCGATCGAGTCTAGGTCGCTGTAGGGTCGGATCATGGCGGGCCCGTGCGTCTTTTGCGACATCGTCCGTGCCGAGGTCCCGGCGCACGTCGTGCACCAAGATGCGCGCGTCTTCGCGTTCCTCGACCACAGCCCGCTCCTCCACGGGCACACGCTGGTCCTGCTCCGCGAGCACGTGGATTCGCTCGACGACCTGAGCGACGAACAGACCGCGACACTCTTCGCGGCGGTGCGCCGGATGTCGATCGCGGTGCAGCGCGGGCTCGGCGCCGAGGGATCGCTCGTCGTGACCAACACGCGGGTCAGCCAGAGCGTGCCCCATGTTCACGTGCACGTCGTGCCGCGGCGCAAAGGGGATGGGCTGTTCTCCCAGAAGATGCTGTGGCGCCGCCTGGCGTACGAGAGCGACGCGCAGGCGAAGGAGATCGCGCTGAAGATCCGGGCCGCCTATGCCGCGATCGAGCGCTGACGGCGGTCCGGAGCGCCCGGACCGCCGTCACGTTCTCGGCTATCTCCGCGTCGCTTCTAACACTTGCCGTGCATCTGGATGTTGCCGCCTGCGAGCCGTCCGAGGGCCCCAGTGGTGCTGCCGAGGCTGGCGATCTCGAAGTAATCGTTGTCGACGCCAGGCTCGCCCATATCGATCACGAGCACCTCACCGAGAAGCGAGCCGTCGGCTGCGGACCACTTCAGGATCGCGGCGCCCTCGAATTTGCTGAGGTCCCGGAGCTTGCTGTTGTCGAATTTGAGATTCGGCTCGGTCTTCAGCGCAGCGTTGAGATCCAGCAGGCTGTTGAAGACGAGCGCGTACGGATCCTTCACGTGGATCCCGGCCGGCTTGTAAAGGACATGACCCCAGAAGGCCTGATTGCGACCAGCCACGGCGAAGTGCAGCTTCGTTCCAGCGGGGTTGATGAAGCCCCCACCGGTCACGAACGCGTGCTTGCTGGGGCAGCCCAGATTCTGGGCGCAGGCGACGTCCGCATGCACCTTCGCGACAGTGAGATCGGTGTCGGCGGCTGGGATCACGATGTGGAGGGCGCTCGCGTCGATCGAGCTGCCGCTGTGGGGGCCGCTCGCGCCCTCGTTGATGACGACGAAGCCCACGCCGGGCAGCGGAATGGTCTGGGTCTGGCTCGTCCCGACCGTGTACTTCTGCCCGTTGATCGTCACCGACGTCTCGGCGCCGGCCCTCACGACCGCGCCGTTGTTCGTGCACGTGGCCGAGGCCCGAGCCTCGAGAACGTCGGCGCCGATCTGCTGGCCGGCGACGTTGAGGCTGAAGTTCGCGACTGACGCCTCCGCGCTGCTGGTGTCACCGCCGGCGACCACGGCCGCGTGGAGCACCTCGACGCTCAGCACCTGTCCGGTCACGTTCGGCGGGGTCACGAGGCAGTCCTGCGTCGGGACGTCGTAACAGATCAGGGACCGGCTCTCGCTGATCTGCTGCGCATTGTCGAACGGCCCCGTGTCGACGACTCCGCCGCAGTTCGCGGGGCCCTCGATACAGGGCAGCGGGATGCCGGCCACCCTGCCGCTGAGCACCGTCGCCTGGCCGCTGAATGTCGTCGCGGTCGCGGCGAGCGCTTGCGTGCCGGCGGCCGGCATGGCGAGAAGGCTGACGACGAACGTTATGGCGATGACACCGATTGATATCGGTCGCGTATGCATTGATTCCTCCCCCGGAGACGCCGGTACGAATTTCCCGTGGGAGCCCCCGCGGAACGGATGCCCCGAACCCGACTTTTTCGCCAAAGCCAGCAGTTCTGGCGGCCCGTAGTCTTTTCATCGGCTGAGGGGCTGGAGGAAGCCATCGGCAGGTCGCTGTCTCAGCGAGAGATCGAGATCCTCCGGCACGTCGCGCTCGGCGAGACCTCGAAAGAGATCGCGATCGCGCTGGGCATCGGCGAGCGCACCGTGAACTGGCATATCGGCAAGGCGTTCCACAAGCTCGGCGCCGGCAGCCGGGCCGAAGCCGTCGCTCTCGCGATGGAGCAGGGCATCGTCCGGCGCCCGCACGACTCGCGCACGGAGCCCTGACCCGAGACGCCGCTACGCGCGCGTCGTCGCTGGGACGAACCGCCGGATCGCGTCGACGATCGCGATGTGCTCCTGCTCGAGGACGCGGGCCGCGAGCGAGGCGGCGTCGTCGTCCGGAAGGACCGGGACCCGGCGCTGCACCACCACCTCGCCGAGATCGACCGTCTCGGGATGTACGCGATGCACGGTGCAGCCCGACTCGGTCGCGCCCGAGGCGAGCACCGCCGCGTGCACGCGCTCGCCGTGCATGCCGCGTCCGCCGAAGAGCGGCAGGAGCGCGGGATGGAGGTTGATGACCGGCACGTCGCCGAGCCGCACGAAGAACGATGGCGCGAGGATGTGGTCGTACCCCGCGAGGATCACGAGCCGCGCCCCGGCGGAGACGAGCGCGTCGGCCATCGCGGCGTGCGCCACGGCGCGGTCGCCGTGCTCGCTGGGCGCGAACACGGCGCTCGGCACGCCCGCGCGCGCGGCGCGGTCGAGCGCCGGCACGCCGGGGCGGTTCGAGGCGACGAGCACGACGCGCGCATCGACGGAGCCGGTCGCGCACGCGTCGAGGATCGCCTGGAGGTTCGTGCCGCGCCCCGAGACGAGGACGCCGACGCCGAGCGTCATGCGAAGCGCACCCGCCGACCGCTCCCGGCGCGCTCGACGCGTCCGAGCGCGATCGCATCCGGCACGGCGCGGACCGCCGCGGCCGCGTCGCGGCCCGCGATCGCGAGCACGAGTCCGATCCCCATGTTCCAGGTGTCGAAACGCTCCTCCTCGCGTACGCCGCCCAGGTCGCCGAGGAGCGTGAACAGCGCCGGCACGGTCCACGCCGCGCGATCGATGGCCGCGCCAAGCCCGGGCGGGAGCGCGCGCGGCAGGTTGCCTTCCCAGCCGCCGCCCGTGAGGTGGGCGATCGCGTGGATCTCCACCGCCTGCCGCAGCGCGCGGAACTCGCGTAGGTACGGGCGGTGGGTCGCGACGAGCGTCTCGCCGAGCGCGAGCCCCTCGAGCTCCTGACGCGGCGCGGCGAGGACCTCGCGAACCGTCGTGCCTTTCGTCGCCGCGAGGCGCGAGACGATCTCGCGTGCGAGCGAGAAGCCGTTCGTATGCAGCCCGGACGACGGGATGCCGATGAGCGTGTCGCCCTCGCGCACGCGCTCGGGTCCGAGGAGCTTGTCGCGGGCCACGGCGCCCACGAGGAAGCCCGCGAGGTCGTACGCGCCGTCCGCGTACATCCCCGGCAGCTCGGCGGTCTCGCCGCCGAGGAGCGCGATCCCGCAGCGCGCGCACGCGTCGGCCATCGCGCCCACGACCCGCTCGAACACCGCCGGCTCGAGCCGACCGGTCGCGTAGTAATCGAGGAAGAAGAGCGGCTCCGCGCCCATGGCGAGCGCGTCGTTCACGCAGTGGTGCACGAGGTCCGCGCCGACGACCTCGTGCCGGTCGAGGATCCGCGCGAGCTCGAGCTTCGTCCCGACCCCGTCGGTCGTGGCCACGAGCACGGTGTCGCCGCCGGGAGAGGCGAAGAGCCCGCCGAACTGCCCGACGTCGCCGATGACCTCGGGCCGCTTCGTGCGTCTGATGCGCTCGCGCACGCGTGCGAGCGCATCCTCCGCGCGGCCGACGTCCACCCCCGCGCCCTTGTACGTGAGCGTCACGTCTCGAGCGCCTCTTTCGCGAGCTCGAGCTGCACCGGCACGAGGTAGTCGCCGGTGAAGCACGCCGTGCAGAGCTCGCCCGTCGTCCCGCCGGTCGCGCGCACCATCCCGTCGAGGGAGAGGTACCCGAGCGAGTCCGCGCCCACGTGCCGGCGGATCGCTTCGACGTCGAGGTGCGAGGCGATGAGCTCGTCGCGTCGCGCCATGTCCACGCCGAAGAAGCATTGATGGCGGATGGGTGGCGAGCAGATGCGCAGGTGCACTTCGCGCGCGCCGTGCCCGCGCAGCAGGTCGACGATCGGCGCGCTCGTCGAGCCGCGCACGATCGAGTCGTCCACGACGACGACGCGCTTGTCCTGGAGGACGTCGCGGAGGGCGTTGTATTTGAGGGCGACACCCTGCTTCCGGAGCTCCGGGGACGGCTGGATGAAGGTCCGGCCGATGTAGCGGTTCTTGATGAGGCCCTCCCGGAAGGGGATCCCGCTGCGTCGCGCGTAGCCGACCGCCGCGGGGATCGCGCTGTCCGGGACGGGGATGACGACGTCGGCCGCCGCGGGGTGCTCCTCGGCGAGCGTCTCGCCCATACGCTCGCGTGTCGCGTACACCGACACGCCGCCGAGATCGCTGGACGCCGACGCGAGGTAGACGTGCTCGAACACGCAGAGGCCGCGGCGGTCGGCCGCGAAGTCCGCGATCCCCGTCGCGCCGCGATCGTCGATGCGGAGCACCTCGCCCGGCGCGACGTCACGGACGAACGCGGCGCCGATCGTGTCGAGCGCGCAGGTCTCGCTCGCGACGAGCCACGCGTCGCCCTTCCGCCCGAGGCAGAGCGGGCGCACGCCGAGCGGATCGCGGACCGCGTAGACCGCGGTCGGCGTGAGCATCACGAGCGACCACGCGCCGCGCAGCTTGGGCAACGCGCGGACGATCCGCTCGTCCCAGGTCGCGCCGTCCTCCGCGGCGATCATCTGCGCGACGACCTCGGTGTCCGACGACGTCGCGAAGCGCACGCCCTGCGCGGCGAGCTCGTCGCGCAGGTCTCTGGCGTTGATGCAGTTGCCGTTGTGGGCGATCGCGAGCTCGCCGATGTCCGCATTCACGACCATCGGCTGCGCGTTCTGGATGCGCGAGCTCCCCGTCGTCGAGTAGCGCGTGTGGCCGATCGCCGCACGGCCGCCGAGCACGGCGAGGTCGGGCTCGCTGAACACCTGCCCGACCAGACCCATGCGGCGCACGACGCGCAGGTCGCGCCCGTCCGTCGCCGCGATGCCGGCCGACTCCTGGCCGCGGTGCTGAAGCGCGTAGAGCGCGAAGAACATGAGGCGCGTCGCCTCCGTGGGGTCGGCGTCCGCGGGACTCCAGATGCCCGAGATCCCGCACACGCTAGTCGGCCCTCCCGAGCGCGGCGGCGAGCCCGCCGCCGTGCGCGCGCACGAGCGAGGCGACCGGCATCCCGAGCACGGGGGCGACCTCGAGCAGGTCGCCCCCGATGGTCCCGAGCGTCCAGACCGCGACCTGCTCGCGCTCCGCGAGCGCGCGCAGCTCTGCCTCGCGCGCGGGATCGACGACGAGCACGACGCCCGAGGGCCCCTCGCCGAAGAGCGTCACGCGCTTGTCGAGCCCGCGCACGGCCGGGAGCGTCACCTTCATCCCGACGCCGTCGCGGATCGCGAGCTCGGCGAGCGCGACGCCCAGGCCGCCGTCGCTGCGGTCATGCGCGGCGCGCACCGCCCCCGCGGCGTGCGCCGCGAGCACGAAGCGCTGGAGCCGCGCCTCGGCGGCGAGGTCGAGCGAGACCGGCCCCTCGTGGATGCCTCGCGCCGCGCCGTACGCCGACGTGCCGAGGGACACCAGCGCGTTCCCCGCGAGGAGCACGAGGTCGCCGGGCCGGCCGGTCGTCGCCGGGATGTGCCGCGCGACGTCGGCGAGCCGGCCGACCGCGCCGATGGTCGCCGTCGGCCAGATGTCGACGCCGCGCGTCGCGTTGTACAGGGACACGTTGCCGGAGACGACCGGCACGCCGAGCGCGTCGCACGCGGCGCGGATGCCGTCCACGGTCTGCTCGAGGTCGTACGCGCCGCGCGGGCGCTCGGGGTTGCCGAGGTTGAGGCAGTCGGTGATCGCGAGCGGGGTCGCGCCGACGCAGACCAGGTTGCGCGTCGCCTCCGCGACCGCCAGCGCCGCGCCCGCGAACGGGTCGATCGCCGCGACGCGCGGCTGCGCGTCGATCGCGACCGCGATCCCGTCCGGACGTCCTTTGATGCGCAGCACCGCGGCGTCCGCGCCGGGGCCGAGGACGGTGTCCGTGCCGACCATCGAGTCGAAGCTCCGGTAGAGCGTCCGCCGCGACGCGACCGCGGGGCTCGCGAGGAGCTCGAGCAGCTCGAGCCCGATCTTCTGAAGGGGCGACGCTCCCGAGGTCGAGGGGCGGGCGGTCTCTCGCAAGGCCTGGTCGCCCTGTGCCATGTCGTCGGACGACCCGCCGAGCGAGAGACCCCCGATCCGAGGCAACGTCGGGCCCGTCGCCGGCTCGGACGAAGCCCACTGCGTGACGTCGTACTCGGGCGCGTCGTCGGCCAGCGCGCGCGGCGGAAGGAGCGCGAGGGTCGTGTCGCCGTGCGCGACGACGAGCATCCGCTCCTGCGACTCCGAGAGCATCACCTCGAGCGCCGTCATGCCGCGGGCGCGTCGGGGAACCCGGCCGACGTCGATACGCATGCCGACGCCGCTCTTCGCCGCGACCTCGCTCGACGCGCACGTGAGCCCCGCGGCGCCGAGGTCCTGCACGGCCTCGATCGCGTCGACCGCGACGAGCTCGAGCGTCGCCTCGAGGAGGAGCTTCTCGACGAACGGGTTCCCCACCTGCACGGACGGCCGCTTGCGGTCATCACCGGCACCGAGCTCGAACGAGGCCAGCAGCGACGCGCCCGCGATGCCGTCGCGGCCGGTATCCGAGCCCACCAGGTACACGGCGCTGCCGGGCTTCGCACCCGTCGACGTGCGCAGCCGCTCGCGCTCCACGAAGCCCACGCACATCGCGTTCACGAGCGGGTTCTCCGCGAAGCACGGCTCGAAGGACACGTGCCCTGCGACGTCGGGGATGCCCACGCAGTTGCCGTACACGCTGATCCCGCCGACGACGCCGGAGACGGTCCGCCGCACGCGCGCGTCGTCGGGTGGCCCGAAGAAGAGGGCGTTCAGCACGGCGACGGGCCGCGCGCCCATGGCGAAGACGTCGCGGAGGATCCCGCCGACGCCGGTGGCCGCGCCCTGGAACGGCTCCACCGCGGAGGGGTGGTTGTGGCTCTCGACCTTGAAGACGCAGAGCAGGCCGTCGCCGAGATCGACCGCGCCGGCGTTCTCGCCCGGGCCGACGGCGACGCCCGGCCCCGCGCTCGGCAGTCGGCGCAGCAGCTTGCGACTGTGCTTGTACGCGCAGTGCTCGCTCCACATGGCGCCGAACATGGCCCACTCGAGACGGTTCGGCTCTCGCCCGACGATCTCGCGAACACGCGTGGCTTCGGCGTCGGTCAATCCGACCTCGACGTGGGGGTCCGCGGAGGCGCTCCCCCGCGACTCTCGGTTAGGCTTCGCCGCTTTCGTCCCCGAGATCGTCGGGGACGCGCTCACGAGAGGCCCGCGCCTCCGCCGACGAAGCGCTCGACCTGGTCCGCGAACGCGCCGAGGTCGTGCACCCGCGTCTGGATCTGTCCGTACACGTCATCGATGTCCGTTTGCTCACGATCGTACGCGAGAAGGTTCCGCAGGTTCGCCAGGTGCTCGAGCCGGTACGCGAGCGCCCGCTCGATCACGCCGTGGCCGGCGATCGCGTCGAGGATGTCGTGGTACGCCTCCGGTTTCGGGAGCGCGAGCGCGGAAACCAGGTACGCACCGGTCCCGAAGAGGAGCTCGACGGCCTGCTGGAGGTACCACTGCGCGAGGCCGTAGAGCTTGGGGTCGGCCTTGAACTTCGTGTGCTCGATCGGCCGGAGATCGCCGAGCAGCGACGCGTACTCGCGAAGGCGCGCGAGGCGGGCCCTCACGTACGCGACGTCGATCGCGAACCGGTCGCCGCGGGTGCGCTCGGCGAGCGCCTTGGACTGGACCTCGTCGTACTTCTTGAACTCGAGGTACTCCATGAGCGCGCGCGTCTCGAACATGACGCGCCGCTTCTCGTCGCGCTGGTAGAGGAGGCTCCAGCTGCGGATGACCTGTGCCCGCTGGAGGAGCGAGGCCCGGTTGAGGATGACGACGTCGAGGCCTTCGGTCTCGAGCGCCTTGCTGAGCTCGCTCACGAAGTACACCTGGTAGTCGAAGAACTCGTTCGCTTGCACGCGGTTGAGGAGGAGCAGGGCGACGTCGAGGTCCGAGTAGCTGCCGGCGAGCTTGCGGCCGGCCGCGGTGCCCTGCGCGTAGGCGGCGTCTACCGGTGACGTCTGGAAGAGGCTCTGCAGCTGGGCCTGCTTTTCGAAGAGGTCCATACCTATCTATATACGGCAGCCGCCGTGCCGTGCGGGGCTTTCGCGAGATTGGCGATGATCCGATACCCGTCCGTCCCGCCCAGGAGCGCCTCGGCGCAGCGTTCGGGGTGCGGCATGAGGCCGACGACGTTCCCCGCCCGATTCGATACCCCGGCGATGTTCGCGAGCGCGCCGTTGGGATTTGCGTCCGCCGTCGCCGCGCCGGCCGCGTCGGTGTACCGGAACACGACCTGGCCGGCGGCCTCGACCGCGGCGAGCGTGTCGGGGTCCGCGACCCAGCGGCCCTCGCCGTGGCCGATCGGCATGCGCAGCACCTGACGGCGCAGGCCTGTCGTGAACGGTGTGCGATCGCTCTCGATGCGGACGTGGATCCAGTCGCAGCGGTACTCGAGCGACGCGTTCCGCACGAGCGCGCCCGGGAGCAGTCCCGCCTCGCAGAGGATCTGGAAGCCGTTGCAGCTCCCGAGGACCGCGCCGCCTTCGTCCGCGAAGCGGCGCAGCTCCTTCGTCCCCGGGGAGAGCTTGGCGATCGCGCCCGCACGCAGGTAGTCGCCGTAGCTGAACCCGCCGGGGACGATCGCGGCGTCGAAGCCACGCAGGTCGCACTCCGCGTGCCACACGATCTCGGTCGCGATGCCCTCGACGAGCGAGAGCGCGTGCTGGAAGTCACGCTCGCTCCAGGTTCCGGGATAGCGGAGGATGGCGACGCGGGTCACGCGTGTGCCTCGGTCCGGACCGCCTCGACCTCGACCGCATAGCTCTCGATCACCGGGTTCGCGAGCAGCTCGTCTCCCATCCGCGCAGCCTCGTCGCGCGCGGCGCGCTCGTCGGCCGCGTCGAAGCTGACCAGGATCTCCTTCCCCGTGCGCACGTCGGCGATCTCGTGGCCGAGTGAGCGCAGCGCGCCCGAGATAGCCTCCCCCTGCGGGTCGCGGATCTCGGCCTTGGGCCGGATGAGGACGCGCGCGACGAACCTGGGCATCAGCTCAGCCTCCTGAATCCCGCCGCCGTGAAGTCGTCGTCGTATGTGAGGGCATCGCGGATGTGCATCGCACGCATCGTCGCGAAGCTCGTCGCGTCGACGAACGAATACGGACGTTCGTCGTGCCGGCGAAGCCAGCGGAGCGCGTCAGACTCGAGACGCTCGGAGACGAACACCGTACGGAGCTCGGACGATCGCTCGGTCCGATCGAGGAACTTAGCCGCGAGCGCGTGGTCGGTCCGGCGTCGCAACAGAGTCCAGGTTTCACCGCGAATGTGATTCGTCGTGACCAGGCCGGCAGCGTCGTGAATGAGCTCCACGGCCTCGCGATGACGGGGATCGCGGCTGTTGTAGTAGGCGACCCAGAACGACGTATCGACGAAGATCAACGGCCGTCGTAGACGATGTCGTCGATCTGCTCCGGAGGCACGGGGTCGAACGAGGCCGCTCCTGCGAGATCCCAAAGGGGGTCCTGTTCGATCGGCGGAAGAGCCTTGATCTGGCGGCGGACGGCCTCGCGGACGAGCGCCCCCTTCGACCGCCCGGTCTTCGCGGACGCCTTAGCCAAAGCCGCGTCCAACTCTTCGTCGATAAGTATCTGCAGCCGCTTCATCTGTTTGAGCATACACCACAGCAATGCTGTGTATGTGCAGTCAGGTTAGCTCCCGGCCGACGATCCGCCGGTAGCACTCGCGATAACGCTCCGTGGTGCCGCGGACGACCTCTTCGGGGAGCACGGGGCCGGGCGGCTCCTTGTTCCAGCCGCTGCGCACGAGGAAGTCGCGAACGTACTGCTTGTCGTAGGACGGCGGCGCGCCGCCGGGCTGGTACGTCGCGGCCTCCCAGTAGCGCGAGGAATCGGGCGTGAGCGCCTCGTCGATGAGCGTGAGCTTTCCGTCGTAGTACCCGAACTCGAACTTCGTGTCGGCGAGGATGAGCCCGCGCTGGAACGCGTGGTCGTGCGCGAATTTGTAGAGCTCGAGGGTGACGCGCTCGAGCTCGCGAGCCAGCTCGGTACCGACCATCGCGGCGAGCTGCGAGCGCGAGATGTTCTGGTCGTGGCCGCTCTCGGCCTTCGTCGCCGGCGTGAAGATCGGCCGGTCGAGCCGCTCCGACTCGAGCAGCTGCGGCGGCAGCGTCTCGCCGGCCACCGTTCCGCGATCCTGGTATTCGACCCACGCCGACCCGGAGATGTACCCGCGAGCGACGCATTCGACGTCGATGCGCTCGCAGTGGTTCACGAGGACCGCGCGCCCGAGGAGACCCTTCGCGTCGCGGAAGGCGCGGGGGAACTTGCGCAGATCCATGCTGATGAGATGGTTCGGGACGATCTTCGCGGTCTTGCGGAACCAGTACGTCGAGAGCTGGGTGAGGACCCTGCCCTTGTCCGGGATCGGCGTCGGCAGGACCACGTCGAACGCGGAGAGCCGATCGCTGGCGACGATGACGAGCTTGTCGCCGCCGGCCTCGTAGACCTCGCGGACCTTCCCCTTGCGGTAGAGGTTGGCGCCGGGAACGCGGCTCGCCGCGAGCACGCTCATTCTGGAAGGAACCCCTTGAGGCGCTGGCGCCAGCTCGTGGCGACGTCGCGCGCGACCTGCGACGCGATCCCGCGGTACTCCTCGGGGCGCTCGAGCACGCGGCGCTCGTCCTGGGTGAGCCTCGCGAGGTAGGCGCGCAGCTCGTCGTCGAGCATCGCGACCTCGAGGAGCGGGCGCGACCCGCGCTCGGCCTCGATGCTGAGCCTCCGGACCGCCTCGTGAGCGTCGGGATGTCCGTACTTCGCGAGCAGCACGTAGAGCGGCTCGGCAGCGATCGTGCTCCGCGAGAGCGCGAGATTCGCCTTGAGCCGGTCGCGGTCGACGCGCATGCCGTCGAGCGACTGCGCCAGGCGCGCCGCGGCGTACGCGGTCGCGGCGAGGATCTCGCCCAGGAAGCGCTGCGACGCGGAGTTCGTGAGGTCGCGCTGGTGCTCGCTGATCTGGTCCATGTACGTCGTGAGGACCCGCGGCGCCATCGCCTTCCAGATCGACTTCACGTTCTCGAACGAGACCGGGTTGCGCTTGTGGGGCATCGTCGAGCTGCCGACCTGCTCGGCCGCGAACGACTCGGCGACCTCGCACGATCTGCGTTGAGATCGGCGCGGCCGGCAGGCCGAGCGCGCGCAGGAACCGGCCTTCGAGCGCCTTCGGGTCGGCGGCGAGCAGCGACTGCGCGTTGTACGCGCCGACCGCGCCCGAGAGCTTGCCCGGCAGCTTGCGGCCGACCACGCGGAGCGCCTCGAGGCGCTCGCCGATGCGTGCGACGTACTCGGCGATCGCGAAGCCGAACGTCACCGGCTCGGCATGGCGGCCGTGCGTGCGGCCGATCTGCGGCGTGTCGGCCTCGCCCTCGGCGATGGCGATGCACCGCGCCACGAGCGCGGCGATCGTCGGCACGAGCACGCGCTCGACGCACTCGCGGTAGCGGAGCGCGTTCGCGGTGTCGACGATGTCGTAGCTCGTGGCTCCGAGGTGGACGTACCGGCGCGCCTCCTCGGGGACCTTCGCGCGGATCACGTTCACGAGCGCGCGGAGGTCATGGCGCGTCTTCGCCTCCTCGTCCGCGACCTCCTGCGGCAGGATCTGGTCGGCGGCACTCGCGATGGCGTTCGCGACCGCGCGATCGCAGATGCCCTCGTCGGCGAGGGCCATGGCGAGCGCGCCCTCGACGCGCGCCTGGTAGCGCACCACGGCGGCGGCCGAGAGGTACGGATGGAGCGAACGGTAGATCCCGGGATCGCCCCCATAGAAGCGGTAGTCGAGCGGCGAGAGGGTGTCGAAGCGGTTCGAGATCGTCATCCCGCGAGCACCTTGGCGGCCATGCCCTCGCGCAGCTTCCGCACGCGCTGACCGAGCTCGGCGTCCGACGTCGCGAGGATCTGGGCCGCGAGGATGCCCGCGTTCGCCGCGCCGGCCTCGCCGACCGCGACGGTCGCGACCGGCACGCCGCGCGGCATCTGCACCGTCGAGAGGAGCGCGTCGAGCCCGCCCGCGATCGCGTTCGGGGCCTGGAGCGGGACGCCGATCACCGGGAGCGTCGTCTGCGCCGCGACCGCGCCCGCGAGATGCGCGGCGCCGCCGGCGCCGCAGATGACCACGCGCACGCCGCGGGGCTCGAGCGAGGCGACCCACTCGCGCAGCGCGTCGGGGGTGCGGTGCGCGGAGAGCACCCGCGTCTCGGTCTCGACGCCGAGCCCGGCGAGCGTTTCGACCGCGGCGTGCATCGTCGTCTCGTCGGACGACGACCCCATGACGATGGCGACGCGCGCGCTCATGCCACCGCCACCTCCTGCCGCGCTATGTCGGAACGATAGAACTTGCCTTCGAACTCGATGCGTTCCGCGCCTTCGTACGCTCTCGCGCGCGCCTCTGCCATCGTCCCCGCCTCCGCGACGACGTGGATCACGCGACCGCCGGCCACGACGAGATTCCCGCGGGGGTCGCGGCGCGTGCTCCCGTGGAACGCGTACACCCCGGCGGGGAGCTGATCGAGACCGGTGATGCGCATACCGGTCTTCGGCGTGCCGGGGTAACCCTCCGCACAGAGCACGACGTCGACGTACGCCCGCTCGCTGAAGCGCAGCGGCTGCTCCGCGACGTACTCGGCGAGGCGACCCTCGCCGAGCGCGTACATGAGCCGCGCGAAATCGCCCTCGACCCGCGGGAGCGTGACCTGCGCCTCGGGATCGCCGAAGCGCGCGTTGTATTCGAGGACGCGCCACCCGTCGGCCGTGCGCATGAGGCCGGCGTAGAGGACGCCCCGGTAGGGCGTGCCGCGCGCGACGAGGGCCTTGGCGACCGGCGCGATGAGCTCGTCTGCGATTCGCTGCGCGTCGGCGTCCGGCAGCGCCGAGGTCGGCGAAGCCGCCCCCATCCCGCCCGTGTTCGGGCCGGTGTCGCCGTCGCCAACGCGCTTGTGGTCCCGCGCCGGCGGGAGCGCGACCACGGTCTCGCCGTCGACGAGCGCCTGGAGCGACGCCTCCTCGCCCTCGAGTGGCTCCTCGAAGACGACGGGGCCGCCGTTGAACGGCGGGGAGGCGAGCGCGACGCGTGCGTCGTCGAGCGTGCGCGCGACGAGGACGCCCTTGCCCGCGGCGAGGCCGTCCGCCTTCAGGACTACCGGCACGCCCCAGCGCTCGAGACCCTCGCGCTGGGCAGGAGCGTCCGCGAAGGTCTCCGCACGCGCGGTCGGCACGCCGGCCTCCGCCATGAGCTCCTTCGCGTAGGACTTGGACCACTCGACCTTCGCGGCCTCTCGTGAAGGGCCGACCGACGAGATGCCGCCACGCCCGAGCGCCTGGCCGATGCCCTTCGCGACGAGGTCGTCCGGCCCGACGATCGCGAGGTCGATATGCGACGCGACGATGTGCTGCTCGAGGCGCCCGAGGTCGTCCGGGGGGAAGTCGAGGATCCGCGTGAAGAGCGGCATCCCGGCGTTCCCCGGCGTGACATCGATCGTCGCGACGCTCTGGTCGCGCGCGAGCCGCCAGGCGATCGCGTACTCGCGCCCGCCCCCGCCGAGGACGAGGCAGTTGAGGCCGGGCGCGCCCGGCGAGCGGCCGGGGCTTCGCTGCGCGCGCTGCTCTTTGATGATCCGGTGGACCCGATCACCGCCGAGGATGTCGCGGACTATTCCCACTCGATCGTCGCCGGCGGCTTCGACGACACGTCGTAGACGACGCGGTTCACGCCGGGCACCTCGTTCACGATCCGCGCGCTCACGCGCTCGAGGAGGTCGTACGGGAGGCGCGCCCAGTCCGCCGTCATGAAGTCCTCGGTCGACACGGCGCGGAGCGCGACGAGCGCGCCGTACGTGCGGTAGTCGCCCTGCACACCGACGCTGCGCACCGGCGTGAGGACCGCGAAGGCCTGCGCGACGGTGCGATAGAGGTCCGCCGCCCGCAGCTCCTCGAGGAAGATGGCGTCCGCGCGGCGCAGGGCGTCGAGCTTCTCGCGGTCGATCGGGCCGACGACGCGGACCGCGAGCCCGGGACCGGGGAACGGATGCCGCCAGAGGATGTCCTCGGGAATACCGAGCTCCGCGCCGACCCGCCGGACCTCGTCCTTGAAGAGGCGGCGCAGCGGCTCGACCACCTCGAGCGACATGACCTCGGGCAGGCCACCGACGTTGTGATGCGTCTTGATCCGTGCGGCCGTCTTCGAGTCCCGCGAGCGCGATTCGATGACGTCGGGATAGATCGTGCCCTGCACCAGCAGCTGGACGTCGCCGACGCGTGCCGCCTGCTCCTCGAAGCAGCGAACGAACTCCTCGCCGATGATCGCTCGCTTTCGCTCCGGTTCGTCGACCCCGGCCAGGCGTGCGAGGAACCGGTCTGCCGCGTCCAGGTGGATGAGCCGGAGGCGCGGGCCGAACGTCGCGACGACCTCCTGCGCCTCGTTAGCCCGCAGGAGCCCCGTGTCGACGAACACGCAGGTGAGCCGGTCGCCGATCGCGCGCGCGACGAGCGTCGCCGCGACGGCGCTGTCGACGCCGCCACTGAGCGCGCAGATCGCGCGACGGTCGCCGACGGTCTCGCGGATCTCACGCACCGCCTCCTCGACGAACGCGGCGGGCGTCCAATCTCCGGTGCAGCCGCAGACTCGGTAGAGGAAGTTGCGCAGGATCTCAGCGCCACGTGGCGTATGCACGACCTCGGGGTGGAACTGCACGGCGTAGCGCGTGCGTCCGTCCGTCATGGCCGAGACCGGGACGGTCTCGCTGCGCGCGATCGTGGTGAAGCCAAGCGGAGGCCGGCGCACGGTGTCGCCATGGCTCATCCAGACGCGCTCCGCCGTGCCCAGGCCTTCGAAGACGCCGCCATGGTCGGCGATCGCGATCGTGGCCGGGCCGTACTCGCGCTTACCCTCGGCGACGACGTCGCCGCCCAAGACCCGGGCCATCAGCTGCATGCCGTAGCAGATACCGAGCACCGGGATGGATCCGTCGAGGATCTTTTCGTCGACCCCGGGCGCGCCGGGCTCGTACACGCTCGCCGGTCCGCCCGAAAGGATCGCGCCGACGAACCCGCGGGCGCGGAGCTCGTCCACGCCGATGTCGTGCGGGACGATCTCGCAGTACACCCTCGACTCGCGCACTCGCCGCGCGATGAGCTGCGTGTATTGCGATCCAAAGTCGAGGATCGCGATCGCGGCACGGCGACGGGCCGACGGGTCACGCCGAGGGCCCCCGCGCGACGAGGGGTCTCCGTCCCGACGAGCGACGGGGACACGGCGCGTAGAGAGGGTTTCGGCGCGACCCGTCGTGTCGTCCGCTGTCATCAGTACCGGGTCGCTCCGGTGAAGGCGAAGCGCGCGAGACGGAGCGCAGGAACGCGGCGCGACATCCCGGCGATCGCCAGCAGCTCGTCGACCAGCGAGAGGTCGCGACCGATCCCGAGCGTCCCGCCGAGCGCGTCGGCATACGACTGCGTGAAGCGGAAGTTCTTCACCGGGTGGGCGAGCTCGCCGTTCTCGATGAGGAACGTCCCGTCGCGGGTCATGCCGGTGACGATCGTTCGCAGCTGGTGCACCCAGCGCGTGTAATGGAAGCGCGTCACGAGGACGCCGCGCTTCACGGCGCCGACGAGCTCCTGCCGCGACTTGTCGCCGGGCTCGAGGCGGACGTGCATCGGCGCGACCGGCAGGAACGGGTTCGCCGGCAGCGCGTGCCCGGTGTTGCGCGCGTTCATCCGATGGGCGGTCTGCGAGTCGTACACGAGCCCGCGCGCGACGCCGTCCTCGATGAGCGTGACGCGCTCGGTGGGCTGGCCCTCGTAGTCGAAGGGCTGCGGGTAGCCCTCGGGATCGAACGCGTCGTCGACGAGCGTCACCGGTCCGGTCACGCGCTCGCCGATCTTCCCGCCGACCCAGGACCGTCCCTCTTCGACCGCGAGCCCGGTCAGCTGGTTCGACAGGAACCCCACGATGTCGGAGACGGCGTAGGGCGCGAGGACGACCTCGTAGTCGCCCGGCGCGAGGTCGCGAGGCTTCTGCGCGATCAGGCACTTCGCGATGGCCTCGTCGGCCGCACCGGCGACGTCGAGCGCGGCGAAGTCGGCGTGCGCGCGATCGGCGTACGCGGTGCCGTCGTCGCCGATCGCGACGACCTGCACCTCGCTTCCGGTGCGAGGCCAGTACGCCCACGTCCCCTTGGAGCTCGCGACCGCGACCTCTTCGACCAGGGTCGCGACGAACCCGGCGGCCGACAGCTTCTTGGCGCGCGCCGGGTCGCAGATCCGCTGCGCCGCCTTCGCGCGGTCGAGCGGCGTCGCCACGGCGGTGCGCTCCACGTACGCGGCCGGCGCGCTCGGGATCGCTCGCGGCTCGGGCAGACCCGCGAACCGTGGGTTCTCCGGGACGCGTTCGGCGAGCTCGCCGGCCGAACGGGCGGCGCGCTCGAGACCGTCGCGGTCCACGCGATCGGTCGAGCTGAGAGCGACGCGCTTGCCGCGCACCGCGCGCACGCGCGCTCTCGCCTCGCGGCTCACGACGTTCTGGTGGATCTGCGCGTTCGCAAAACGCGTGAGCGCGTAGGTCCGCGTGCGCAAGAAGACCTCGGTCTCCTCGGCGTCCGAGGCGGCCAGCGCCGCGTCCGCGAGCGCACGCAGCGCGCCCTCGCCCGCGAGGACCACGCTCGCGCGCTCGCCCTCGGCCAGGAGGTTGCTCACGCGCGGATCACGCCGACGCGGACGTTGCGGAACCGTGCCGGCGCCGCGCCGTGTCCGGTATGACCCACTTGCGAGGGCTGGCCCTTGCCGCAGTTCGGCGTGCCCCAGATGAACCATTCGGAGTCGGAGCAGACCGCGTCGCATGAGCCCCAGAACTCCGGGGTGATGCCGGTGTAGGTTGGGTTGCGCACCATCTCGGTCAGCTTGCCACCCTTGATGAGCCAGCCGATCTGCGTGCCGAACTGGAAGTTGAAGCGGCGGTCGTCGATCGACCACGAGCGGTTCGTGTCCATGTAGATGCCCTCGTCGGTGTCCGCGACGAGGTCGGCGAGCGTCCCCGCGGCGCCCGGCATGAGCGAGACGTTCGTCATGCGGATGAGCGGCAGGCGGGCCCAGCCGTCGGCGCGCATCGTGCCGTTCGAGGCCTTCCCGAGCGCCGCGGCGGTCTCGCGGCTCATGAGGTAGCCGACGAAGAGACCGTCCTTCACCGCCCAGCCTTCGCTCGCCGGGACGCCTTCGTCGTCGTACGCGAAGGTCCCGAGGCCGCCCGGCGTGGTGGAATCGATGCGCATGCTCACGGCCTCGCTGCCGTAGCGGAGCGAGCCGAGCGTGTCCGGAGTGAGGAAGCTCGTCCCGGCGAACGCGGCCTCCGTCCCCAGCGCGCGGTCGAGCTCGATGGGATGGCCGCAGCTTTCGTGGACCTGCAGCATCGTCTGGTTCCCCGAGAGGATCACCGTCGTTCGGAGGTCCTGCGGGCACGGTGTCGCGGTGAGGAGCGCCATCGCCTCGTCAGCGATCCGCGGCGCGTTCCCCACGAGGTCCCAGCGCTCCGCGAACTCCCAACCGAACTGTCCCTGGCTGCGGCCGCCCGACGCAGGGTAGCTGCGGACCTGCTGCTCGCCGTCGCCGACGGACTCCGCCGAGATCGAGCAGCCGGTCTCGGTGATCGTCTGCGCGATGTCGGCGCCCTCGCTCGAGAGAAAGAGCTTCGACTCGCGCCATATCTCGTACGCGGCGCGCGTGGTGCGTAGCTTCGGCTGCTGCGCGCGCATGGCGGCATCGGCGCGCAGGAGCAGCGCGAGGCGGTCGTCGAACGACATCGCGAAGGGGTCCTTCGCGACGGGCGAGCGCCACGTGGCGGTCACGGGCTGCACCGGCGCCAGCCGCGCCGCGTCCCGCTTGGTGAGCGCGGATGCGCGCGCGACCTCGACCGCGAGGGCCGCCACGCGATCGGCCTCGGCGCCGGTCACGACCGGTGACGCCGCGAAGCCCCACGCGCCGTCGGCGATCGCGCGCACGCCGAAGCCGAGCGAGTCCACGCGATCGACGTTCTCGAGCGCGCCGTTCTTCACCTGCGCGTCCTCGACCTCGCGCCGGACGAAGCGCACGTCGGCGTAGCTCGCGCCGCGCGTGCGCGCCGTGTCGAGCGCGCGCCGTCCGAGATCCCGCTCGCTGCCGAACGCCCCCGTCGCGGGCGCCGCGCTATGCACGGACGCGATAGTTCGGAGGCTCCGTCGTGATCCTGACGTCGTGCGGATGAGACTCGCGGAGGCCCGCGCCGGAGATGCGAACGAACCGTGCCTTCGTGCGGAGCTCATCGATCGACGCCGCGCCGACGTACTTCATTCCGGCGCGCAGGCCGCCCACCAGCTGGTGGACGAGCGGACCAAGCGGCCCCTGCGCATTCACGTGACCCTCGACTCCTTCGGGCACGAGCTTGGAGAAGTCGCCGATCTCCCCCTGGCCGTAGCGGTCGCGTGAACGGCGGGCTTGCATCGCACCCAGCGAGCCCATGCCCCGATATGCCTTGAGCCGCCCTTCCGGGCCGTCCGTCGTCTCCCCGGGCGCTTCGTCGACCCCCGCGAGCAGACCGCCAAGCATCACCGTCGACGCGCCGGCGCCGATCGCTTTGGCGATATCGCCCGACTGCTGGATCCCGCCGTCGGCACAGACCGGGATGCCGTGCCGGTCGGCGGCCTCGGCGCAGTCGAAGATGGCCGTGATCTGAGGCATCCCCGCGCCCGCGACGACCCGCGTCGTGCAGATCGCACCCGGACCGACGCCGACCTTCACGCCGTCGGCGCCCGCCGCGATGAGCTCCTCGGTGCCCTCGGCGGTCACGACGTTCCCCGCGAGGACCTGCACGCGGTGGCGCGCCTTCACCTTCTCGACCATGCGGATCACGCCGGCCGAATGACCGTGGGCGATGTCGACGACGATGAGGTCGGCACCCGCGGCCACCAGGGCCGCGGTGCGCTCGTCGGCGTCGCCGGACACGCCGACGGCGGCGCCGACCGGCACGCCGGCCTCCTTGACGAATTGGACCTCCCGCACCTGATCGGCGACCGAGAGGTTGCGATGGATGACGCCCAGTCCGCCGAGCTTTCCGAGCGCGATCGCCGTGCGCGAGTCGGTCACCGTATCCATCGCCGCCGAGACGATCGGGATCGCGAGACGGAGCTCGCTGGTGAGCCGCGTCGCCGTGGAGACCTGGGTCGGGAGGATGTCGCTGCGGGCGGGGATGAGGAGGACGTCGTCGAAGGTCAAGCCTTCCTTCGAGAACTTCTCCTCCGGGCTCACGGCCGCGCCGCCCTCACCCGGGCAAGTGTATTTGGAGGGCCGGCGCCGCGCGCGGCCGGCGCTCAGTGGCTGCCGGCGAGCCGCCCCACCGAGATCGTGCTCGTCGCCGAGACCGTGGTGGGCACCCACGCTTCGAACGCGACGAGGCCACCCCACACGAGGATGTTGAGGGCCACGAGAACGACGAGAAGTGGGCGAACGCGCATCTCGGTTTCCTCCGGCCGTCCGCCTATCCGTCGTCCGGCGGCACGGTCCGAAGGCACTATCGGTCGGGCGCGCGCGCTCGCCATCACCTGCTCGGGGGAGCCGCCGCTAGTGGGCGGTGCGCTTGCTCCGCAGGCGCTCTCCGTATGACGTCCCGCCCCCTGCCCACGCGTTCAGCATCTCGACGCGCTCCCTGGTCCACGAGCGGGCACGCCACCAGAACACCGTGGCGGTCGAGAGGCCGATGAGACACGCCCCCGGAAGGACGACCTCCTGGAGATCGACGAACAGGTCCAACCGGTGCGCGACGACCGCGAGCGCCACGAAGATGAGCGCCTCGACCTCGAGCAGGACGACGAGGAAGATGAGCGCGAACGACGCCGCGCCGAACGTCTTCTTCCGCCGATACGGGAACGCGATGTCGAGCAGGCTCATGACCGGCCGGATGTTAGAGGAGCGTCGCGGTCCTTTCGGGTCCAACGCCGACCATTCCGATCGGCGCGCCGACCGTCTGCTCGATACGGGTCAGATACGCGCGCGCTTCCTTCGGCAGGCCGGCGCGGTCGTGCATGCCCGTGATCGGCTCGAGCCAGCCCGCGAGCGTCTCGTAGCAGGGACGCACCCTCTCGAGCGCCGCCGTGGGCGGCATGTCGCACGTGCGCCTGCCGTCGAGCTCGTACTGGGCGCAGAACGGGATCCGTTCGTAGACGTCGAGCACGTCGAGCTTGGTGACCGCGATCTCGGTGAAGGCGTTCAGGCGGTGCGCGTGCCGCGGCGCGACCGCATCGAACCAGCCGACGCGTCGCGGACGGCCGGTCGTCGCGCCGTACTCCCCGGCGCGCTCGCGGAGCTCGTCGGCCTCACGCCCGTGCAGCTCCGTCGGGAACGGCCCCTCGCCCACGGCGGTCGAGTACGCCTTCACGACGCCGATCACCCGCGTGATGAGCCGCGGCGGGATGCCCGCGCCGACCGACGCGCCGCCCGCCAGCGGATTCGAGCTCGTCACGTACGGATAGATGCCCCAGTCGAGGTCGCGCATCGCGCCGAGCTGACCCTCGAGGAGGATCGCGGCGTCGCGCGCGAGAGCGTGCTCGACGAGCGCCAGCGTGTCGACGATCCGTTCGCCGAGGGTCGCCGCGGCGCTCAGCACCTCGTCCGCGACGGCCTTGGCGTCGAGCGGCTCGTCGCCGAAGCGCTCGAGGATCGCGTTCTTCGTCTCGAGCTCGTGCGCCACGCGCGCGCGGAACCGCCGCTCGTCGCGGATCTCGTAGGCCTGGATGCCGTGCCGCGCGACCTTGTCCGCGTACGCGGGGCCCACGCCCATGCCGGTCGTGCCGAGCTTCTGGCGGCCGCGCTCGCGCTCGTCCAGGCGGTCGAGGGCGACGTGCCACGGCATGAGCAGGTGCGCGCGATCGGAGACGCGCAGGCTCGCCGTCGTGATCCCTGCGTCCTCGAGCGTCGCCATCTCGTGCGTGAGCGCGGTGAGGTCGACGACGGTGCCCGGGCCGAGGATGCAGAGCGCCTTCGGATTGAAGATTCCCGACGGGACGAGGTGCAGCTTGAACGTGCCGTGCTGGTTCACGACGGTGTGGCCGGCGTTGTTCCCGCCCTGGTACCGGATGACCACGTCCGCCTCCTGCGCCAGGAGGTCAGTGATCTTGCCCTTGCCCTCGTCGCCCCACTGGGCTCCGACGATGGCGGTCACCGGCACGTGAGGAGATGCTAACGGTTGAGGGGGGCTCCGCCCCGCTGTCGAAGGGGGCTCCGCCCCCTTCGGATCCCCGCTTGATCGACTACGTCGCGCCGACGATGAGCGCGCCGAGCTTCGCGAGCTCGACCATGGTCAGCGTGCGCGACGGCTCGCGCGCCCACCAGGTGTTCGCGTCCCACTGCGGGTCGTCGGCGGGCTGGTTGCGGAACGCGAGGCCCGCGGGCGCGAACGCGCGCGAGAAGAGCAGCGCCGCGCGCCGCTGGTGATAGGGGCTCGTCACGAGGATCGCTGTGCGCAGGCCTTGCGCGCGCATGACCTCCGCGACACGCGTCGCGTTCTCCCCGGTCGTCGTGGACGCGCCTTCGACGATGACCGCGTCGGCCGGGACGCCCGCGCGGACCGCCTCCCGCTTCATGAGCTCGGCCGAGGGCGCGGACTCTGGATCGCTCGACGCGCCCGAGAAGAGGAGGACTGGCGCGTAGTGCGCCTTCCACAGCGCGATCGCGGTCTCGACGCGGGCGCCCGAGGCGTCGCCCGAGATCGCGACGATCGCGTCAGCCGGCGCGAGCGGGTCGGCGACCGCCAGGAGATGCCCGATCGCGACGAGGCCGCCGAGCACCGTGGCCACGCCGAGGACGAACCCGAGGAGGAACCGCCTCACGCGATGATGATGCGGGTACGGTCAGACGCGGTGCCTGCACGGGACGGCCGCACCTGCTGCAGACGATGTCGTGCATGCTCTGGGCTCTCGCCGCGGCGCGCTCCGCCTTCGCGGGGCGGCGGCAAGCGGGCGGGCTCAGCCGGGAAGGGCGCCCTCGGCCCGGGCCGTACGGCGAAGGCCGTCCCGCAGCCCCGTGCGCGGGCGCCAGAGGTCCTCGCGCGCCGCTTTGCTCGGATCGACGCAGCCCCTCAGCACCTCGGCCGGCCGCGGCGGCGCGTGCGTGACGCCCGGAGGAACGCCCAGCAGCGCGGTCAGCTCGCGCACGAGGTCGTTCACGCTCGTGGCGACCCCCGTGCCGATGTTGTAGACGCCGGTCCACTTCCCGCCGAGCGCGGCGACGACCGCCTCGACGACGTCGCCGACGTAGACGTAGTCGCGCTCGTAGCGGCCGTCGCCGAACATCGTGATCGACCGCCGGCGCTTCCAGCACTCGATGAAGATCGCGATGACCCCGCCCTCGAGGTCGCGGCGCTGGCGCGGCCCGTAGATGTTCGCCAGGCGCAGCGAGACCGCCGGCATTCGCGAGCCGGCGACGATCTGCTCCGCCTGCGCCTTGAAGCGGCCGTAGTTGGACCGCGGGTCGACCGGCGTGTTCTCCTCCGCGCAGACCGGCGTCTCGCCGTAGATCGCGCCGCCGGTCGAGATGTTCACGAAGATCGACGCGCCCGTCTGGCGCGCCAGCCCGACGACGTTCTCGGTCCCGCGCACGATGACGTCGCGGTAGAGCTCCTCCTTCTCCATCGACTCCACGACCTTCGTCTTGGCCGCGCAGTGCACGACCCCGCCGATGCGCTCGCCCGCGAGCGCGCGCTCGAGCGCGCCGCGGTCGGAGACGTCGGCGACGCGGAGCTCGGCCCGCCCGTCGAGGTTGGCGCGGTCGCCCGTGGAGAGATCGTCGACCACAAGGACCTGATCGCCGCGCGCGAGGAGCGCGTCGACCACGTGGCTCCCGAAGAATCCGGCGCCGCCGGTGACAAGTACACGCAAGGCAGGGCCGACTGTACGGATGCGAGCCGTCCGGCTGTCCACCGTCGGCGAAATTGGTGGACGCGCGGTGGACGGATTTGGTGGAGAAGCCTGTGGACAGCGGGCCCGCGATGAGGCCGAATCCCTCGGCGCACCGGACGTCGTCCGGCGAGCTCCCCCCAGAGACTGCGCCGGGAGGTCCCGCTTGCGCCTGCTTGCTCATCTAGAACGTCCGTTCGATACTGCGTAGATGACGCTTGAGGTACGCGGCGCCGAGCGGCAGGTGCCGTTCGACGATCGCTCCGAGCAGCAGGTCCTCGGGAGCCTGCTCATCGACCGGGACGCGATCTTCAAGGTCGCCGACCTCCTTCGCGCGGACGACTTCTACATCCCGCGCAACCGGCTGATCTACGACGCGGCGCGTGCGCTCCTGGAGCGCCGCGAGCGCATCGACCCGCTGACGATCCAGGTCGAGCTCGCGCGCCGCGAAGAGCTCGACCGTGCGGGCGGGGTCGCGTACCTGCGGGCGATCACGGAGACGGTGCCGACCGCGGTCGAGATCGAGCGCCACGCGCACGTCGTGCGCGACCGGGCGATCCTGCGGCGGCTGCTCGGCGCGGCGACCGCGATCGCCGCCGACGCGTACGACGAGCCCACCGACATCCCGCTCGCGCTCGATCGCGCGGAGCAGCGACTCTTCGCGCTCCGCGACGAGTCGCTGAACGCGCAGCTCCGCCACATCACCGCGGCGCTGCAGACGAACTACGAGCACCTCACCGACCGGATGGAGCGGCCGTTCGAGGTGAGCGGCATCCCCTCCGGCTTCCGCGAGATCGACTACTACACCGAGGGCTTCACGACGGGCGACCTCATCGTCGTCGCGTCGCGCCCGTCGGTGGGGAAGACGAGCCTGGCGCTCGCGATGGCCTTCGAGATGGCCAAGCGCGGTCACCCCGCGCTCCTCTTCTCGCTCGAGATGGACGCCAAGCAGATCGTCTCGCGCTTCCTCGCGCTGAACAGCCGCATGGACCTCCTCGCGCTGCGGACCGGGAACATCATCGACACCGAGGCCGCCGAAGCGCTGCGCGGCCTGCCGATCCTCATCGACGACACGCCGGGCATCTCGATCATGGAGCTGCGCACCAAGGCGCGCCGTGCGACGACGCACGAGAAGATCGAGGTGATCGTCGTCGACTACATCCAGCTCATCCGGACCGGCGAGGACGACGAGAACCGGGTGCAGGAGATCGCGACGATCACGCGCAATCTCAAGTCGCTCGCGCGCGAGCTCGGCGTGGTCGTCATCGGCCTGTCGCAGCTCTCGCGTGCCGCGGGTGACGCGGCCGGCGAGCCCAAGCTCTCGACGCTCCGCGAAGGTGGGTCGCTCGAGCAGGACTCCGACGTGGTCGTGATGCTGTGGAAGGACCGCGAGGAGACGCCCGTGGGCGCGCCGCGTCTCATCAACGGCGCCGTCGCGAAGAACCGCAACGGACCGACCGGCTCGTTCCAGCTCCTCTTCGAGAGCGAGCAGGCGCGGTTCTTCTCGAAGGCGCGCGACGACGGCGGGATGCCGGCATGACGAGCGCCCCCGAGCTCGACCGCCGCGCGCCGAAACCACCGCCGGAGAAGCCCGAGGCGGAGGCGTCGCTCCTCGGCGCCATGCTTATCGACGGCACCCTCTACAACCAGGTCGGCCGCGAGCGGATCGCGCCGGCGGACCTGTCGCGGGAGCAGCACCGTCTCGTCCTTGCCGCGATCGCGCGCGTCGCGGAACGAAGCGAGCCGGTCGGCTTCGCGAGCGTGCAGGCCGAGCTCGCCGCGCGCGACGAGCTGGACGCCGTGGGCGGCGCGCAGTTCCTCGTCGGCCTCATGCAGAACGTGCCCACGGTCGCGCACGCCGAGAGCTACGGGGCGATCGTCGAGCGGACCGCCCTGCTGCGGCGGCTCATCGGCTCCGCGAACGAGATCGCGCGGCTTGCCCTCACGCGGGAGGACGCGAGCTCGGCGGTCGCGGACGCGCAGGAGCTGCTCTTCTCGGTCAGCGAGTCCACGCTGCACCGCGACATCGTGTCGCTCGAGGTCGCTCTTCACCGCTACGCCGAGCAGGTCGACGCGCGCGGCGACCTCCGCGTCGGGATCCCCACGGGCTTCGAATCGCTCGACAAGAAGACCGGCGGGCTCCAGCCTTCGGACCTCATCCTCATCGCCGGCCGTCCCGGCCTCGGCAAGACGAGCCTCGCCCTGAACGTGGTCGCGAACGCGGCGGTCGATCAGCGCAAGACCTGCGCGGTCTTCTCGATGGAGATGAGCGAGATGCAGGTCGTGCAGCGGCTCATCTCGATGCTCGCCGAGATCGACGGGAACCGCATGCGCCGCGGACGCCTGTCGCAGCAGGAGTTCGTCGCGATCTCCGCGGCCTCGGGCCGGCTGCAGCAGGCGCCGATCTTCGTCGAGGAATCGAGCCGGCTCACCGTCACCGACATCCTCGCGAAGTCGCGGCGGCTCCAGGCCGAGCGCGGCCTCGATCTGGTCGTCATCGACTACCTGCAGCTCATCGAGGGCGCGGAGGAGGACGAGAACCGCGTGCTCGAGGTCGCCCGCATCAGCCGCGCACTGAAGGCGATCGCGCGCGAGCTCGAGGTCCCGGTCATCGCGGTCTCCCAGCTCTCGCGACAGATCGAGCAGCGCGGAACGGAGCCGATGCTTTCAGATCTCAGAGAGAGCGGCGCATTGGAGGCTGACGCGGACCTCGTGATGTTCCTCTGGCAGAAGGACCGCAAGGACCGCGAGGAGTCGGTCGTGCGCCTCAAGCTGGCCAAACACCGCAACGGTCCGACCGGCGACTTCGACCTGCACTTCCAATCCGAGCTCACGCGCTTCCGCGACCTCGGCGAGACGCGCGAAGGCGCGTGAGCACGCCCACGGCGCGGCTCCGACGGACGGTCGGGCTCCGCTCCGCGGTCGCCCTCTACGTGGGCGCGGTCCTGGGGACCGGCATCCTGGTGCTGCCCGCGGTCGCGGCCGAGACCGCCGGACCGGCGTCGCTCGTCGCCTGGGCTGGGCTGTCGCTGCTGTCGCTCCCGCTCGCGCTCACGTTCGCCGCGCTCGCCCGGCGGCAGCCCGTCGCGGGTGGCTTCACCGCGTACATCGTTCGGGCGTTCGGCACGCGCTGGGGCGCGATCGCCGGGTGGCTCTTCCTCGCGCAGGTCCCCACGGGCACCGCCTTCGTCGGACTCCTCGCGGCGTCGTACCTCGCGGCGCCGTTCGCCCTGGGCCGCGACGCGCAATTCGTCATCGCCGGCGCGTTCATCGCGCTCGCGTACGGGCTGAACCTCCTGGGCCTGCGCCTCGTCGGGGCGGCGCAGGCGGTCGCGACGGTCGGGGTGCTCGGGCTCGTCGTCGTCGTCGTGCTCGCGTCGGTGCGGGACGTCCGAGCCGACGCGTTCGCTCCGCTCGCGCCGTTCGGCTGGCCGGCCGTCGGCTTCGCCGCGGTCCAGCTCTTCTGGGCGTTCGTCGGCTGGGAGGCGATCACGCCCCTGGCGGAGGAGTTCCACTCGCCCGAACGCGATCTCAGGCGGGCGAGCGTCCTCAGCGTCGGCATCGTCGCGGTCGTCTACCTCGCGCTCGCGACGGTCACGGTCGGGACGCACGCATACGGACCGGAGGCCTCCGGCCTGCCGCCGTTCGCGCGGATGGCCGAGCGCGCGCTCGGCTCGAGCGCGCTCGTCGCCGTCGGTATCGCGGGCGGCCTCCTCTGCTTCACGCCGCTCAACGCCTACGTCGCCGGGCTGAGCCGGCTGGCGTACGCGCTCGCGCGCTCCGGCGATCTTCCGGCGTGGGTCGGAGCGCTCCATCCGTGGACGGGAGTACCCCACCGCGCGCTGGGCGCGCTCGGCGTCGCCTGCCTCATCGCCCTCGGGGCGACGTACGCCGCCGACCTGCACGGCGCCGATCTGCTTCCGATCTCGACCTCGTCGTTCATCGCGACCTACGTGCTCTCGATGGCGGCGGCGGTCCGGCTCCTGCGCGGCGCGGACGCGGTCCTCGCGGCGGTCGGCCTCGTCGCGTGCGTCATCGTCCTGGCGTTCGTCGGGGCGCTCGTCGCCTGGCTCGTCGCCGTCGCCGTCGCGGCGTCGCTCTACTCAGGCCGAGCGCATCGCGCGATAGTGCGCGCGGCATAGCGAAGAGGAGAGGTGGCCCGTGAAGATCGAGTTCATCGCCGGGTTCGGTCCCATCGCGCGCGACAAGGAGGTATCGCTGCGCCTCTACCGGGACACGCTCGGGATCGCGTTCAACGAGCAGGAAGGCACCGCGACGAACTCGCTCGAGGGCGCGAAGTACTTCTCGCTCTGGCCGCTCGCCGAGGCCGCGCAGTCGTGCTTCGGGACCAACCTCTGGCCCGAGCACATCCCGGCGCCTCAGGCGTGGCTCGAGTTCGACGTCGAGGATGCGGCCGCGGTGACCACGGCGGCCGAGGAGCTGGCCGAGAAGGGCTACCGGCTCCTCGTCAAAGCGCGCGAAGAACCGTGGGGCCAGACCGTCACGCGGCTGCTCTCACCCGAAGGCCTCCTCGTGGGCGTCGTCTTCACGCCCTGGCTGCACAAGGGGGCGTAGCGCTCGCGCTCGCCGCCGCCTCGCCGGCTACGCGGGCTCGATCGCGACGGTAAGGTTCGCGCGTACGTCGGCGAGGAGCCGGACCTCGACCGTGTGTATCCCAAGCGTCTTCAGCGGCTCGTGGAGCACGATCTTCGTCCGATCGATCTCGGTCTTCGCCTCCCGGGCGAGCGCGTCGGCGACGTCCTTGCTCGTCACGCTGCCGAAGGTCTTCCCCTGCTCGCCGGCCTTCAGCTTGAACACCAGGGTGATCTCGCCGAGCCGCTTCGCCAGGGACTGGGCATCCTCGTGCTCGCGGTCCTTCTTCGCCTTCGCGGCGTTGCGCGCCTGCGCGAGCTGCTTGAGCTCGCCGACCGTCGCCAGGGTGGCCAGACCGCGCGGGAGGAGGAAGTGCTCCGCGTAGCCGTCGGCGACGTCCTTGATGTCCCCGGCGTGTCCGAGACCGCGGACCTCGCTCTTCAGGATCACGCGCACGGGTCCAACGCTGCCGCGCTAGGACGCGGAGGTCGACTCGTCCAGCGAGCTTTCCTGCTCGCTCCGCCGCAGCTCCAGCTCCCACGCGAAGACCGACGCGGCGACGGCGAGGATCCCCATGACGGTGAGCGCGCCGATGATCGCGAGGAGCGCCTCGATCACGCCGAAGAGGCCTGGGCCCGAGTCGCGGTCGCTCATGCGCTCCCCTTTCCGCGGTCACGCGGGACGATGCGTTCCAGAGTAGCGCGAAGGTCCGCGAACCGATCGCCGAGGATCCGCTCCGCCCGCACGATGTCGCGTCGGAGCTCGTCCTGATCCTGGGCGATCTTCGCGAGGTGCTCGTCGACGATGTCCGGCGGTGCGCTCCGGATGAAGAAGTCGAGCCCGAGCAGCACGACGGCGAGATCGTCGAGCTGGCCGAGGACCGGGATGAAGTCCGGGATGAGGTCGATGGGGAACACGAGGTACCCGGCGACGGCGACGAGGATGAGCTTCTGCTGGAGGGGTACGCGCCGGTCGCGCAGCAGCGCCCACACGAGCCGCGCGTAGGTGGGCGCGCGCCGCGCGAGCGCGAGCGCCTCGCCGAGGTCCTTCGGTGCGCGGATGCGGTCAGCCACCGTGTACCTCACTCTGCGGGAAACGTGCCCGGAGTGCCGCGAGCGTCTGCGCGAGAGCGGCGTCGCGGTCCGACGCCCAGAAGGTGACGAGGTAGCGCGCCTTCGCGTCGGCCACGCCGCGAAGCTCGACCGTCGGCGGGGGCTCCATCGAGACGCCCTCGGCCCCGGCGAGGGCTCCGCGGACGTCGTCGACGCTCAAGGAGACCTCCGCCGGGACGACGAGCCACGCTGCCGCGCGCCTCGTCGGGAAACGCGTGAGGTTTACGACGGACTCGGTCATGAAGCTGCCGTTCGGGACGATGACCTCGCGGCCGTCCATCGTCCGGAGCTGCGTGGTCCGGAAGGCGATCTCTTCGACGACGCCGGTGTGGCCCGAGACCTCGATCGTGTCGCCGATGCGGAACGGCCGCTCGACGAGCACCCAGATGCCGGCGAAAAAGTTCTTGAGGATGTCCTGGAGCGAGAGGCCGATGACGATCCCCACCACGCTGAACGAGGTGAGGATCCAGCCGAACGCGCCCTGCGTGTAGATCGCCAGGATGACGAGGACGCCGATCGTGAAGACCAGCAGCTGGGCGATGTTCCCGAGCAGGATCGTGACGTTCGCCTGGGCCCGATTGCGGGCGAGCGCGCGCATCGTCGTGCCCCGTACTCCTCGGGCGATGAGCAGCGCGACCGCGCTGACGAGCAGCGCCCACACCGTGCGGACCGTGTAGTCCAGGACCGTCTCCCGGACGAGGCCCGGATCCACTGGCACGGGCCCGGACTATGGGGCCCGCTTGACAATTGAACATCCGTTCGGTTAGCCTTTCGGGGCAGCGTGACCAAACAGGACCAGCACCGGGCGGAGCGCATCCTCGCCTACATCCGCGAGACGATCGCCGAGCGGGGCTACCCGCCGAGCGTTCGCGAGATCGCGGAGGCGGTCGGGCTCGCTTCGACGTCCGCCGTCCACCACCACCTCACCAAGCTCGAGAAGGAAGGGCGTCTCCAGAAGGAGGCGACCCGGTCCCGCGCGCTCACCCTCCCCGGCCAGTTCGGCGGTCGCGTCGTCCACGCCCCGGTGATCGGCGAGATCGCCGCGGGGCAGCCGATCCACGCGTACGAGGACCGCTCCGAGAGCCTCGCGCTGCCGAGCGACCTGGCGGCGCGCGGCCGCGAGACGTACGTCCTCCGCGTGCGCGGGAAGTCGATGATCGACGATCACATCGACGACGGCGACTACGTGGTCGTCCAGGAGCAGAACACCGCGCGCGACGGGGACATCGTCGTGGCCCTTCTCGAGGACAACGCCGCCACGCTGAAGCGCTTCTACAAGGAAAAGGACCGCGTCCGACTGCAGCCGGCGAACGGACAGATGGCCCCGATCTACGCGCGCGACGTCCAGATCCAGGGAAAGGTGATCGGCGTGATCCGCCGGCTCGCCTAACAGCAGACGCGTCGGCGCGCGCCATAGGCTTCGACGATGCCCGCGCGCGCTCCCGTACTCACCCTTCGCGAGCTCAACCGCGCGCTCCTCGCGCGGCAGATGCTCCTGCGACGCGAGAAGGTCGGTGTGGTCGAGGCGATCGAGCGGCTCGGCGGGCTCCAGGCGCAGTGGGCGCCGTCGCCGTACGTCGCGCTCTGGTCGCGGCTGGCAACCTTCGACCGCGATCGGCTCACCAGGCCGATCGACCGCGGCGCTGTCGTGAAGGCGACGCTCATGCGCGCGACGCTCCATCTCGTCTCGGCGCGCGAGTACCCGGCCTACGCGCTCGCGACGAGCGAGGGACGCTTCGGGGCGTGGCGCCCGCCCGGCGGCCCCGCGCTCGCTGACCTGCGCACGCTGCACGCACGCGTGCTGCGCTTCGCCGGCAAGACGCCGCGTACGCGCGACGAGATCCGCGAGCACATCGCCGGGCACCTGCCTGCCGCCGCCGCGAAGGACGAGCGGCTCCAGAGCTGGTTCCTCTTCGCGGCCGTCGCGACGAGCGGCCTCGTCTGGGACGCGGCCGGCGCCCATTTCGAGCACCGGCAGCGCGCGCGGCACGTCGCGCCGGCGGCGAAGCTGCGACGCGCGCCACCGGCTGACCGCGCCTACGAGCTCGTCGTGCGCCGCCATCTCGGCGCATTCGGTCCGGCCACGGTCGCCGACATCGCCACGTGGAGCAGCGTCCGCGTCCCGAACGTCCGCGCCGCTCTGGCGCGCATCAGGGGCCTTCGCCGCTTCACGGACGAGGCCGGACGCGAACTCTACGACCTCGCGCGCGCGCCGCGGCCAAGGGCCGACACTCCCGCGCCGGTGCGGTACCTCGCGCGATTCGACGCGGCGATCCTCGGCCACGTCTCGTCCGAGCGGACCCGCATCCTGCCCCAGCAGTTCCGCAAGCAGGTGATCTTCTCCGCCGAGGTGTGGCAGACCTACCTCGTGGACGGAATGGTCGCCGGCCGATGGACCATCGCGGTGGGACCGAGGCAGGCGATCGTGGAGCTCAAGCCGTTCACACGCGTGTCGCGCGCGGACCGGTCCGCGCTCGTCGATGAGGGTGAGCGTCTCGTCCGCTTCTACGCGCCCGATGCGCGGACGCACGGCGTGCGCGCATGACGAGGGACGGCGGCCTGCCGGTCCTCACGCTTCGCCGGCTGAATCGCGCGACCCTCGCGCGCCAGCTGCTGCTGCGGCGCGCCAGGCTCGACGTCGTCGACGCGATCGAGCGAGTCGCCGCGCTCCAGGCGCAATGGGCGCCCTCGCCATATGTCGCGCTCTGGTCGCGCCTCGCCGGATTCACGCGCGAGCGGCTCTGGTCGGCGATCGAGCGCCATACGGTGATCCGCGCGCGGCTCATGCGCGGGACGCTGCATCTGGTGAGCGCGCGCGACTTCTACGCGTTCGCGGTCGCCACGCAGGACACGCAGCGTGCCGCGTGGAATCGGATCCAGATCGCCCGCGGCGTGGAGTCGGAGCGGGTCGCCACGCTCGCGGCCGCGTTCGCTCGCACGCCGCGGCCGAAAAAGGACGTCATCGCTCATCTGCGCGAGAACCTCGGCGATGTCTTCAACGAGCGCTTCAACTGGCTCCTCTGGCGGTACGTGAGCGCGCACGCCGACCTCGTGTCGGCACCGCCAGGCGGGCACTGGGGGTACGGCGGCACCGACGCGCCGTACGTCGCGGCGCGTCACTGGATCGGCTCCGGACGCCGTCCGGCCGAGGACGCCGCGGTCGAGCGTCTCATCCGCCGGTGCCTCGGCGCCTTCGGCCCGGCGACGCTTGCGGACATCTGCAAGTTCACCGGGCAGGTGCCCGCGCGAATCCGACCGGTCCTGGACCGGCTCGCCCCGGATCTGCGGCGTTTCGCCGACGAGCAGGGCCGCGCGCTGTTCGATCTCCCCCGGGCGCCGCGCCCCAAGGCCGAGGTGCACGTGCCGGTGCGCTTCCTGCCGCGATACGACGAGGTGCTCATCGCGTATCAGCACCGCGATCGCGTGATCGCGCCACGTCACCGGCCGGCGATCTACGCGAAGAACGGGATCATCGAAGCGACGCTCCTGGTCGACGGCTTCGTCACGGGGACCTGGGACCTCGCTGCTTCCCGAGAGCAGGCGCTCCTGCGGATCCGTCCGTTCGAAAAGCTCGCCCCGCCGGACC
>VBDU01000044.1 GCA_005883625.1 Chloroflexota bacterium
AGGTCCACCAGGTCGCCGTCTAGCCTGTGCGGGACCGTAACTCCTAGTCACCAGTAAGAGTTTCAGCCTCTGCGCTATGACGCTGACCGGCCCCATCAGGTGCAGCCTCGGTCCACATGCGACCCGTCATCGTGATCGTGGGCCTCGCGGTGCTCGCGTGCTCCAGCCAATCCGAGCGATCGACCGAGACTCCGAGGCCGCCATTCGCGCGATCGGTCGCACCGTCCGCGCCGCCGGGGGCCTCGGCCCTGTCGAGCCCGAGCATGCCGCGCCGTTGGCCGAAGTCGGCATTCACGATCGACGAAACGGCCATCGCCGTGCCGTTCCCATGGGTATCCGAAGCGGCGCTCGTGGAGCCCAGCGGGACGGTGCACATTCTCGCCGGTCCGCCGTCGGACAGGGGAAGCTGCGGCTTCTCAGCGGGCGTCGCCCTCGCGCCTGACGGACGCCGCGCGCTATACGTCGTGGCGCGCACGACCGGTGACGGTGTCGTCCGCCGGGACGGAGTACCGCTGTCCGGCAACGACGAGGTGGCTCCATCGCTCCGTCTCATCGACCTCGCGACGGACGTCGATACCCTCGTCGCGGATGGCGCGTGCGCGCCGGCCTGGGCCGCGGACGGCCGGATCGCGTACGTACAGGGCGCCGTCGCGGGCTGGAGTCCGGGGCGCGGACCGCGTTCGGGGACCATTGTCGTACGCGCGACGCCGGGCAGCCGCCCGGCGGTCTGGAGCAGCGAAGCGGCGGGCTATCAGGATCTGCGTTTTGTCGGTGGCGGGATCCTCGCCACGCGGCTCGACCCAGACATGTCGGCGCTCGTCCTCTTCGGTCGTCCCGGCGCGGCGCGAGTCGTCGGAAGGAAGATGCAGCTCATCGCCGTTGCGCCGTCGGGATCGCGCGCGCTGGTGACCACGATCCCGGACTTGTACGGATCCGAGCGCGCTACGGTCAGGCTCACCCGCGGCCCGCCCTGTTCATCCTCGACACGACCGGCGATCGCCTCCGGATCGAGGAGGAATTCGGCTTCGCGTCGCGACTGGTCGGGCCTGGACCGTTCGCCGACTTCCAGCAGCCGTCCTTCGTCGATAGCTCGCACGTCGCGGGTCTATTCGGTTACTTCGGCGAGCGTTACCTCAGCTGCGATCTCGTCGCGCACGTGTGCGCCGCGTGGCGCCTTCAGGCGAAGGACCGGCAGGCCACGCTGTTGCGCTGAGCTCCGAACTCAGGCCGCCCCGGGGCTCCTCCGCAGTACGCTCCCTAACACCGCTCCGATCGCGGCACCTACGGCCGCGAAGGCCAAGGCGGCGAGCGGTGCCCACCCCGCGCCCGCCGCGATCTCGAGCACCGGGATCGGCAGCCCCACCGCGAGGGCGATCCACGGTGCCATCCGTGGGCGGACAGCGCTCAGGACCAGCGCGACCCCGAGCACGAGCATCGCGACGATCCCGGTGTCATCTGTGCGCACGTCGGCGTTCGCGAGCCAGAGCCCGGCGGCGATCGCGCACACGACGACGAGGGCGCTCGTCACTTCTCCGACTCCGCCTGCGCGCCGAGCTCGCGTGTGCGCTGGTACGCGGCGTAGACGGCCTTCGAGAGAACGGTCCGCAGCGCGCCCTTCTCGAGCTGGTAGATCGCGGCCGCGCTCGTACCGCCCGGGGACGTGACCATGTTCCGCAGCTCGGCGAGATGGCGGCCGCTCTTGCGCGCGAAGAGCGCCGACCCTTCGACGGTCCGCAGCACGAGCTCCTCCGCGACGCGGCGGCTGAAGCCGAGATGCACGCCCGCATCCACGAGCGCCTCCATGAGGAGGAAGACGTAGGTCGGGCCGGTCCCGGAAAGTGCTGTGGCCATGTCGACGAGCGTCTCGTCGTCGACCATGAGCTCCTCGCCGAGCGCGCCGAGGATGGCCTTCGCGCGCTCGCGCTGCTCCGCGTCGACGGCGCTCGTCGCGCACCACGCGGTGATCCCCATGCCGACCTGCGCCGGCGTGTTCGGCATGGACCGGACGACGGCGTCGTGCTGGAGCCCGTCACGAAGGGCGCGCAGGGTCGCGCCAGCGACGATCGAAATTACGAGCTGGGAGTCCTCGAGCTTGGAGCGCAGCTCGCGCATGACGGTCGCGAGGACCTGCGGTTTCACCGAGAGGACGACGACGTGCGCCGCCTTCGCCGCCTCTAGGTTCGAGGCGAGCGCCTTCACGCCGTAGGTCTTCTGCAGGTCGGCACGCCGCTCGCGCCGCGGGCCGGTGACGAGGACGTGCGAAGGCGGCACGAGATGACGGTCGAGGAGCCCGCGGATCATCGCCTCCGCCATCGTCCCGCCGCCGATGAACGCGAGACGCTTTCCCGTGAGCGGCATCGTCCGAAAGTATGCAGAGCGCACGAAGGCATGCGGATCGCTCTTGCATTCCGTTCGCTTCGGCGTGCGTACGGTGTCGTTCGGCCACGAGCTCCTCCCGTGGCGTTTTTGTTTTCTGGAGCGAAACGGAAGGAGGAGACCGATGGTCAGTCGGAGCTGTTGCGAGAGCGATTGCGGCCGCCATGCCGTCCAGCGATCCCTGTACAGACACGCTCTGAACGCCCTTCTGCTCGCGTCGCGCTCGGGCTGCGACTCGAAAGACGCGCTCGAGCTCGTGCAGCGGTCCGCCGAGATGATGCGCGCCTCCGACGAGCGCGAGGCTTTGTCGGCCGCGGGACAACGATGACGGCCGACATCACGAGCGGGGCGGCCGGCGGGCCCACCGGTCTGCGGCCGCCTCGCGAACCTAAGTGCTACTTCACGTCGTTCCCCGGGACCGGGCAGGTCTTCCGGTACGTGCAGTCCTTGAAGCCATCCGCCTCGCGGTCCGGAAGCGACGGCATCGCGACGCGCGAGACCGTGAAGTCGACCAGCTCGATGTCGACCATCTCGATCCGCTCGCTCGCGACGAAATTCGCAGGGGCGCCATTCGCGCTGGCCCCGTCGAAGTGCACGACCGCGAGGTCGGGCATCGGGCTGACCTGCACGCTTCCAGTCTCCGAAATGGTGACCGGTCTTTCGATGACCCACTCGGCCGTGGCGAACGACGACGGATACATGAGCGTGTGAGTGAAGGTCTGCCCGAGGGTGAGGTTGGCGATGGTGATCGTCCAGAGCTCAGGTGTCGTCGCACTCTCGACGATCGCCACGTGCACGCGATCGCCCGCCCGGACGGGTAGGGGAGGGTCGGTGCGCTGGAGTGGAAGCGGGATGATCTCCCACCAGGCGTAGTAGTCGGGATCTCCAGCGTCGTTCACCTCGTGCCCGATGCCGGCCTGGATGAGCGTGTCATCGCCGATCGTGCAACCCGCGTCGAGACAGCCCCCGCCGATCCCGATCCAGCTGAGCGACGTTTCCGCTTCGCCGGCGTTGCGCTGTTTCACCTTCGGGACGATCCAGTCCGCGGCGATCGCGTGGAATGAGATGCCTTTCTCGAGGCGGCCTTGCATGTAGCCCGACCAATTGGAGGACTGGTTCGCGGCGACGACCACGATCGGGCGCGCCGTCGCTCGAGCAGCCGGCCGCGGGGTAGGCTGCGGCAGAAGGGCGAACGTGAGCGCGAGGACGAGGAGCCACCGGCGCCGGCCCACGTCATCGCCGCAGCGCAGCCGGCATGCCAGCGGGGACCCGCAGAACTACGGGGTCACGCGCACCAGATCGCCGCTCGCGAACACACGACGCGCGTCGATGCCGAAGCGTGCATAGGCCTTCGCCGGAATGCCGATGTCGGCCAGGAGCAGCTCGCCGACGTACCGCCTGGCCGGAGGCAACGTGAGCCCGAGCTTGGGCAGCGCGAGCGTGACCGTCACCCGTGCGGCGACGGCCGTGCCGAGCGGCATCCCGTCATCTGGGTCCAGGCCCGACGGAAGGTCGATCGCGAGGACGGGCACGGCCGATCGTTCGGCCGCCGCGATGAGCTCCGCGACGGCACCATGCGGCGCGCCGGACACGCTGTAGCCAAGGAGACCATCGAGCACGAGGTCGGCGTCCGCGAGCTCCTCGCCGATCGCCCCGGCGCCGCTCTCCGCCGCACTCGCGATCGGGACGCCGAGCTTCACGAGGATGTCGTGCTGCGCACGCGCGAGGTCACGCAGGCGATCGGGCGCGCCGCTCAGCGCGACGCGTGCGTCGGCACCCCAGCCGAGCAGGTGCCGCGCCGCGCCGAGGGCGTCGCCGCCGTTGTTGCCACTTCCCGCCAGGGCGATGACGCGCTTCTCCTCGACCGACCCGAGGAGGGCGCGCGCCGCCGCCGCGACCTGCCGGGAGGCGTTCTCCATGAGGACGGCGAGCGCGATCCCGAGCTCCTCGCTCGCGACACGGTCGGCCTCCGCCATCTGCGCCGCCGTGACGACGGGCACGCTCCGGATGGCGGGAAGGTCGTCGAGCCTCACTGGAGCGCCCGCTCGTACAGGCTCGCGCAGTAACGGCCCATCGGCCGATCGCCGCGATGCCTGAATCCGAGCTCTTCGTAGTAGCGCCGGAGGCCTGGGTTGTCGCACGCGCAATCGAGGCGAAGCGGCGATCGCCCCCGCCGGGCGATCTCTCGGCCCGCCCAGTCGAGGAGCGCTCGCCCGAGGCCGCGACCGTGCGCGTCGCTCGCGACCGCGAGCCGATGGACGTAGCCGGCGTCTCCGGCGGCGGCCGGCCACAAGAGCTCGTCCGACCATTGCAACGAGATCGTGGCCACGACCGTCGCGCCCTCCCACGCGAGGAAGACCTCTCCCCGCTCCATCGCCGCGGCGATCTTCTCGCGCTTCCACTGTCCTGCATGCCACTGCTCGACGCCTTTCGCGAGCAGCCAGCGGCTCGCGTCTTCGAGAAGATTCAGGACGAGGTCGAGCTCCTCGGTCCTCGCGGGCTCGACCGTCAGTCTCATCGGCGTCCGACGAGCACGACCTTCGGCACCGCGAACTCGGTCGGCGTGATGCGGAACCGCTCGACTGCCGCGGGCGGCGCGTCGCGGAGCATGGCGCGCACGCGCTCCGCGCGGTCGTGGGGCGTCTGTGAGCGCGCGAGCCACGCGTCGGTCGAGAGCTTCGTCACCATCGCCGCCGAGTCGATGGTCGCGCGCATGCCCGCGTCCTCGACGAGCGCGCGCCAGCCGTCCAGCGTCTGATTGCGGATATGCGAGGCGTCGCGGAGCGTCTCGAGCGTGTTGATGAACGCGTCAAGCGCGGGCTCGTCGGGCGCGTAGTTGTCGACGAGGACGAGGATCCCGCCCGGTCGCAGCACGCGGGCGATCTCACCGAAAGAGCGCGCGGGATCGGTGAAGTGGTGCGCGGCGACACGGCACGTCGCGACGTCGAAGGCCGCGGTCGCGAGCGGCATCGCCCGGGCATCCGCCTGCACGAGCAGCGCGTTCGTGACGCCCCCGTCCGCAAGGACGCCGCCGCCCGCGGCGAGCATCTCGCGCGTCGCGTCGAGGCCGATCGCCGCTCGGAAAAGCGGCGCGACCCGACGGAGGGTGTGGCCGACGCCGGTGCCCACGTCGACGACGCGCTCCCCGCCGTGCGCCCTCGCGAGCGCGACGAGGCGATCGAGATCCTCGCTGGCCGCATGCGTGGGACTCGCGACGTACGCCGCGGCGGTCCTTCCGAACTGGCGCTGGACGTCCTTCATCTCAAGCAGCTCCGGACGTCGTAGGCGGCGTCATTCGAGGACCTTCGAGAGCTCGATCGCGCGCTCGCGCTGGTAGCCGATCGACGCCCAGAACCGCATCGCGTCGGCCGAGTCCTCCCACACGATGAGGTTCACCTTCTTGCAGCCGAGCACCCGGAGGCGCTCCTCGAGCATCCGCACGAGCCGCACCGCGATGCCGCGGCGGCGACGCTCCGGCGAGACGGCGACGTGATAGAGCCAGCCACGTCGGCCATCCCACCCGGCGAGCGCGCTCGCGACGAGCTCCTGCTCCTCGAGCCCGACGAGGAAGAGGCCGGGGTTGCGCGCGGCGAAGAGTCCGAGCGAGACGTCGTCGTCGCCGGGACGGATCCTGATGCCGCTGCGCGCCCACAGCGCGCGCAACGCGGGGGCGTCGCTCACGCGGAACTCGCGGATCTCCATCGCTCCCCATACTGACGGCTCGTGCGCATCGGCCGTTTCGACGTGCAGATCTTCAGCGACGGCGTGTTCAAGCCCGACGGCGGCTCGATGTTCGGCGTCGTCCCGAAGGCGCTCTGGGAGAAGCAGAAGCCCGCCGACGATCGCAATCGCGTCGCCATGGACATGAACTGCCTCCTCATCCGCGACGCCGACAACGTCGTGGTCGTGGAGACCGGGGCCGGCGCGAAGCTCCCCGCGAAGCAGCGCGAGATCTTCGGGATCGAGACGCCGCGCTTGCTCGACGAGCTCGCCGAACGCGGCGTTCGACCCGATGAGGTGACGCTCGTCGTGAACACGCACCTTCACTTCGACCACGCCGGCGGCAACACGTACCGCGATGGGGAGCGCCTCGTCGCCACGTTCCCGCGCGCCTCCTACGTGTTCCAGCGGACGGAATGGGAGGATGCGATGGCGCCGAACGAGCGGACGCAGGGGTCGTACGCGCGCGACGACTACGCGCCGCTCGAGGCCACCGGCAGGCTCGAGCTCGTCGACGAGTCCGTCGAGATCCTGCCCGGCATCCGGCTCGACCGCGTGCAGGGCCACACGCGAGGCACGCAGACCGTGCGCGTGAGCGCGGGCCGCGAGACGCTCTTCTTCTCGAGCGACTTCATGCCCGACCGCCATCACCTGCCCCTCCCGTGGATCCCCGCATTCGACCTCTACCCGCTCGACACGCTCGCCGCGAAGAAGGCGATCCTCGCCCGCGCCGTCTCCGAGCGTTGGATCGTCGCCTTCACGCACGACCTGCCGCGCTTCGGCCGGGTCTCCGAGCAGGACGGGCGCTATCGCTTCGAGGAGCTCGCCTCCTGATCGACCTCCCGCGGACCGCGTCGACGGTCATCGTCGGGGGCGGGATCGTGGGCGTCGCCGCGGCGTTCTTCCTCGGCGAGCGCGGGGAGACGGACGTCCTGCTCCTCGAGCGCGATCGTCTCGGCGCGGGCACGACGAAAGGCGGGCTCGGCGGCATCCGTCACCAGTTCGTCGACGAGCTCGACGTGCGTCTCTCGCAGCTCGCGACCACCTTCTGGCGCGAGTTCGAAGAGCGCACCGGCTCGCGCCACGATTTCGCCGAGCGCGGCTACCTGTTCGTCGCCGAGACGGAGGAGGGCATGGCGCAGCTGCGGGGGCCGCTCGCGCTCTACGAGCGGCTCGGCGTGCCGGTCGAGATGGTCGACCGGATCCGCATCCGCGAGCTCGTCCCGGGGATGCGCGTCGACGACCTGCGCGGCGGACGGTTCTGCGAACGCGATGGGTACGGCGACCCGCTCGCGGCGCTCGCCGGGCTCGGCGCGGCGGCCCGGCTCGCGGGCGCTCATCTCGTGGAGGGCGCCGCGGTGACCGCGCTGCTGCGCGAGGGCGATCGCGTCATCGGCGTGCGCACCGCGCATGGCGACGTGAGGTCCGAGCGCGTCCTCGTAGCGACGGGCTGCTGGACGGCCGCGCTCTGCGCGACCGCGGCTGTGAGCGTGCCGATATGGGCGTACCGGCGGTCGATCATGGAGTCCGGGCCGCTGCCGGCGCTCATGAAGATCCCGCTCGTCGGGAGAAAGGACCGGCCACTCCGCCAGCCGCCTACCCCGCCGCGTTCGAGGCGCTCGAGGTGTCGCCGTCGCTCGAGCCGTGGGTCCGCGCGCGGGCGGCGTGGCGCCATCCCGCGTTCGCCGATCTGCGGATCGTCGACGCGTGGTCCTGTTACTACGAGATGACGCCGGACGACCATCCCGTGGTCGGGGCGGTGCCGGGCGTGCGTGGCCTCTACCTCGCGGCGGGCTTCAGCGGGCACGGCTTCATGCACTCGCCCGCGATCGCCCAGCTCGTCGTCGAGGAGATGCTCGACGGCAAGGCGCGGACGCTCGACATCCGCGATCTATCGCTCGAGCGATTCATCACCGGCCGGCGCCCGTTCACCGCGACGGTGCTCTAGTGGTGGTTCGTCGCGTCGGCCTGCTCGATGGCGCGCGCGCCGCGACCGGAATCGCGGTAATCATCGATGTCTTCCGTGCGTTCACGACGGCTGCGTTCTGCATCGCGGCCGGCGCGTCCGAGATCGTCCTCGTCGCGGCGCACGAGGAGGCCCTCGCGATGAAGACGAAGGACACGCGGCTGTTCCTCGTGGGCGAGGTCCGCGGGCGCCCCATCCCGGGATTCGACGCTGGAAACTCGCCGAGCGCCATCGAGCATCTCGATCTCTCCGGGCGGCGGGTCGTCCAGCGGACGAGCCAGGGCACGCAGGGGGTTGTCGCAGCCACGCGCGCGCAGGCCATCGCGCTCGGCAGCTTCGTCGTCGCCGGCGCCACCGCCCGCCATCTCGCACCCAGCAACGAGGTGACGCTCGTCGCGATGGGGGAGGCCGGGACCGGCGATACGAGCGAGGACGATGCCTGCGCCCTCTATCTCGAGGGGCTGCTCATGGGCCGGACGGCCGACGCGAAGACCGCGCTCGCGAGGGCGCTCTCGGCCGCCGAGCGCCGGGTCGCCATCGACGGTGTCTGGCCGGACTGGTTCCCGCGCCGCGACGCCGAGCTCGCGTGCGAGATCGATCGCTTCTCGTTCGCGTTGCCCGTCGCGCGCGAGGGCGGCCTCCTCGTCGCGCGCCCGGTCTTCGTCTAGCCGGCGACCGCCGGCGGTCGGCTCATCAGCCGTACCGCCGGTCGACGAGCCCGAGCGCGAGGTCGCCGCCCGAGTCCCAGGATCCGTCGTCCTCCTGCGCGTCGACGGGGTAGTACACGGCGAAGGCGCTCGACTGGCGGTAGAACTTCAGGAGCTGCGTGAAGCGCTGGCTCGTCTTCGTGCCCTTGCCATCGACCTCCACGAGCGTCCCCGCGAGGCGCACCGTCGCCACGCCGTCGCCGAGGAACGTCGTGTCGTCGAAACGGAGGATCTGGAGCGTGAGGTCCTCGAAATGCCGGTCGACGAGCGCACCGCCCGCAAAGCGCGCGTTGAGCTCCTCGATGGCGGCGCGGCGTGCCGACCAGAACCGCGTTTCGGTGTAGTTGATCGGGTACTGCTTCTGACCGCCTCGGACGTAGCTTTCGTTCCAGAGGTAGCCGCCGACGTATGAGGGAAGGTCTTTCTCGATGGCGGCGATGCTGTACAGCGGCGCGTCGCCCGCGCGCCAGCGACGGGCGGCCTCGTCGTAGGCGTCGAGCACGTACCACGAGCCCTGCGGTTGCGGGATCAGCCGGACGCGCAGCACGCGCACCTGGTCCTTCACTCGCGGGATGTGCGCGATGAGCGTCATCCGCG
>VBDU01000058.1 GCA_005883625.1 Chloroflexota bacterium
TCCAGCGTGCCGGTGAAGACGACGGTCTTCCCCGCGAACGGTCCCGTGGCGGCCGGCTTACGTTCGGGGAAGATCGGCCGGATGCCGGCGCGGACGAGCTTGTCGAGGAACGGCCGCTCCTCCTCGCGCGCGAAATACTCCTGGATGCTCTCGGCCACCACGGCACCGATGCCCTCGATCGCCTGCAGGTCTTCGATCGAGGCGCCGCGCAGCGTCGCGATCACGGCGCCGAGGTCGGCGTCCTTTGGGAGGCGATCCGCGAGCCACGTCGCGAGATCGTTCGCCGTCGTCTCGCCGACGTGACGGATGCCGAGGCCGTACAGGATCCGGGCGAGCGGACGTGACTTCGCGGCCTGGATGCGCTCGTAGAGATTCGTCGCGCTCTTCTCCGCGTACCGCTCGAGCGAGAGGAGCTGCTCTTTCGTGAGGAAGAAGATGTCGGCCGGATCCTTCACGAGCTCGCGCTCCATGAGCTGCGTGATGACCGCCCAGCCGGCGCCCTCGATGTCCATCGCTCCGCGCGAGACGAAGTGCCCGATCCGCTGCCCGCCCTTCGCGGGGCAGGCCGGGTTCGCGCAGTAGTAGGCGACCTCGCCGTCGGGGTGCTCGACCGGCCCGCCGCAGACCGGACACGTCGGCGGCATGTCGAATCGCGGGTAGTCCTTCGACCCGTCGCGCGCGTCGACCTCGACGCGGACGACCTCCGGGATCACGTCGCCGGCGCGCTGGATGACCACGCGGTCGCCCTTGCGCACGTCGAGGCGGCGGATCTCGTCGAGGTTGTGCAGCGTCGCGCGCTTGACCGTCGTCCCGCCCACGAGGACGGGCGCGAGCGCCGCGACCGGCGTGAGCGTCCCCATCCGCCCGACGTACACGAGGATGTCCTCGAGCGTGGTGGTCGCCTGCTCCGCCGGGAACTTGAACGCCGTCGCCCACCGCGGGCTGCGCGCGACGAAGCCGAGGCGCTCCTGGTCGGCGATGCGGTCGACCTTCACGACCACGCCGTCGGTGCCGTAGTCGAGCGTGTGCCGGCGCTCCTTCCATTCCTCGATGAAGCGGAGCACGTCGTCGAGCGTCGCCGCGGTCCGCCAGTGCGGATTCGTGCGGATGCCGAGCGAACGCAAGCGCTCGAGGAGATCGCGCTGCGAAGCCACCTCGAGACCGGCGGCGCTGTACGCCCACATCGCGAGGTTGCGTTTCGCCGTCGCCTTCGGATCGAGCTGCCGCACCGCGCCGGCGGCTGCGTTGCGCGGATTCGCGAAGAGGGGCTCGCCGCGCTCGGCGCGCTCCTTGTTCGTCGCGTCGAACGAGGCGGTCGGCAGGTACACCTCGCCGCGGACGTCGAGGCGCCCCTTCAGCGACTCGCGGAGCGTGAGCGGTATGGAGCGGAGCGTGCGCAGGTTCGCGGTCACGTCCTCGCCGGTGAAGCCGTCGCCCCGCGTCGCGCCCTTCATGAACCGGCCGTCCTCGTACGTGAGGTTGACCGCGAGCCCGTCGATCTTCAGCTCGCAGACGTAGCCGACCTCGTCGCGACCGAGCGCCTTGCGGACGCGCTGGTCGAACGCGCGCAGCTCGGCCTCGTCGAAGACGTTCGAGAGCGACAGCATCGGCGAGGCGTGCTGCACCGGGGCGAAGCGCGTCGACGGCGCGATCCCGACGCGCTGGGTCGGCGATTCGGGGGTGACGAGCTCCGGGTGCGCCTCCTCGATCTCGATGAGCTCGCGGAGGAGCGCGTCGTACGCGGCGTCGTCGAGCGTGGGCTGATCGAGGATGTAGTACTCGTAGTTCGCCTTCTCGATCTTCTGCCGAAGGTCGGCGGCGCGTTTGGGGACCCTCGGGGCGGGCATGAGTCGATTTTCGCTCAGGTCGCCGTCTCGGTCGGCCGGCTAGCGTGGCCTCCGCTTCTGCCGCGGGCTTCGGCGCTCTTCCGGCGGGCGCCATTTCGAGTGCTCCTGCCCCGGGCGGCCGCCGAAACGGGGATCGGGGACCGTTTCGTTGCCCTGGACCCGTTTGCGCGCGCGGCTCGTGACGCCCTTTTCCGGGTCTAGCCGCGCGATCTTCTGCGCGCCACGGAGCGCACGCTTGCCGGGGGTCTCGCCGCGACCTCTTGCTCGCTCGGCACGTGTCTTCGCCATCTCGCTCTCCCTCGGTCAGGGCGACCCCGTCGCGCCTCCGACCCGCGTGATCGCCGGAGCACCCGGCGCGTACGTCATCGGATCGACGAGCACGCCGTTCGTGCGGGCCTCCCAGTGGACGTGCGGACCGGACGAGTTCCCCGTCGTCCCGACCGACGCGATCCGCTGGCCGGCGCTCACGCGCTCGCCGACCTCGACGTGTACCGCCGATATGTGATAGGCGCAAGTCTCGAGGCCCCAGTCGTGCCGCACGCAAACGGAGAGGCCGCCCGGGCCAGCCCAGCCGACGGCGCTCACCGTCCCCGAGTCGCTGGCCACGATCGGCGACCCCTCGGGTGCCGCGATGTCGATGCCGGTGTGCCACGGCGTGAAGAGCTGCGTGACGATGCCGTCGGTCGGCCACCGGATCCGGGGGGCGAAGACGCGCGGAGCCTCGCTCACCCGTAGCCGGAAGCCGGGAAACCGACCGTCGGGCACGGGGACGAGCAGCATCCGCCCGGCCGTCACGTCCTCGGGCTCGTAGGCGACGCGGTTCAACGCGCGCACCGCGTCAGGATCCGCGCCGAACTTCGCCGCGATCTGCTCGAGCGTCTCGCCGTCCCGGATCAGGTGGATGGCGGCGTCGAGGGGTGGCACGACGAGCGATTCGCCGACGCGCAGCTCCGCGGTGTCGGTGACGCCGTTGTTGTAGGCGAGCGTCTGCGGCGTGATGCCGTAGCGCGCGGCGATGGAGAAGAGGGTCTCCCCGGGCCCGACGGCGTGCGCTCGGAGAGGCGGCGCCTCGTCGCGCACCACCGTGACCGGAACGGCCGGGGCGCGGATGACCGCGCGCGACGCGACGTAGAGCGCGGCCCGTCCCAGGCCCGGCGGAGGAGGCGGCGCGGGCCAGACGAGTGCGGCGACGCGTCCGAGCTCGGGCGCGGCGACGATCGTGGCGACAGGCGCGAGAGCCGCGACGACGCACGATGCGGCCGTCATCGCGACGGCGCCCCACCGCCGGGGGGTGAGCCGCTCGCGCCGCCGGCCCTTCGGCGCGCGCAGCGTGAATCCAAATGCGATGTCGGTCGAGGCCGTCAGCGGCAGGCGGACCTCGACCCGGCGCGTCTTTCGACGCGTCGCCCCCCTCGTGTGCACGCTCGCTCCACGGGCAACCTGCGTGCCGGTCGGCCTGTAAGCGGACGAGATGGCGGACGCTGCGCCATTTCGCCGGCGAAGGGACAAAGCGGGACATGCTCATGACCATTCGTCATCTGACACCGCCCGCCCGCGCCCGGCTACGTCGCGAGCGCGCCCTCGAGCCGATCGACGAATGCGCGCGCGAGAGCGAGGCTCGACGTCGCCGCGGGCGAGGGCGCGTTGCGAACGTTCACGAGACGTCCCGCGACATCGAAGGCGAAGTCGTCGACGAGCCGTCCGTCGGCGTCGAGCGCCTGGGCCCGAACGCCGGATGGTCCGGGAAGGAGGTCGCTCGAGCGAAGGGCGGGCATGTAGCGGCGCAGCGCCGCGAGGAAGAGCGGCTTCAGATAGTCGCGCGCGAGCTCCGCGGCGCCGGTGCGCCAGTGGCGAAGGGCGAAGCGCGCGAAGGCGCCGTCGCCGAGCGTCGCGACGACGTCGGCCAGCCGCACGTCGGTACGGCGATAGCCCTCGCGCGCGAACGCGAGGACGGCGTTGGGGCCGAGCAAGACGGTGCCGTCGACCCGGCGGGTGAAGTGCACGCCCAGGAACGGGAAGCGCGGATCGGGGACCGGGTACACGAGACCGCGGAGGAGCGACCGCCGCTCGGGCCGAAGGACGTAGTAGTCGCCGCGGAACGGAACGATCTTCGGATACGGTCCGGCGCCGGCCTTGCGCGCCAGCACGTCCGAGTGGAGTCCGGCGCACGCGATCGCCGATCCGGCGACGACCGGGCCGGTGGCGGTCTCGATCCGGACCTCGTGCTCGCCGATCGCCAGACCGACGACCGCGGCCTCGAGCCGGACCTCGACGCCGAGGGAGACGATCTCCCGAGCGATCGCCTGGGCGACCTGCGTGTAGTCGACGATCCCCGCTTCGGGCACCCAGAGACCGCCTCGGCCGCGGACCGCCGGCTCGATCGCCTCCAGGCCGCGGGCGTCGAGGAGCTCGATGCCGGACAGGCCGTTCGCCCTGCCGCGCTCGCGCAGCTGCGCGAGCTGGCCGCGCTCGTCCTCGCTCGTCGCCACGACGAGCTTGCCGCAGAGCTCGACCGTGATCCCGCGGTCTTGGCAGTAGTCGACGAGGAGCTTCCGTCCCTCGACGCAGAGGCGCGCCTTCGCCGAGCCCGGCGCGTAGTACAGGCCCGAATGGATGACGCCGCTGTTGTGCCCGGTCTGATGACGCGCCACGGCGGCTTCTTTCTCGAGCACCAGCACGCGCCGCGATGGGTCGCGCGTCACGAGCTCGCGCGCCGTCGCCAGACCGAGGATCCCCGCGCCGATGACGACCACATCGAACGCCGGCGCGGGGCGGGCCGTCACCGCGCTAGGAATGTGCGAGCTTCGCGAAGCTCGCCATCAGCTTCTTCACGCCCTTGTCGGGGAACGCGACCGTCACCTCCTCGTCGTCGTCGCGCAGCGCGCTCGACACGACGACGCCCTCGCCGAGCGAGGGATGCCGCACCTTGTCGCCCGCCCGGAACCGCGTATCGCTCGGCACGGCCCGCCGCTCCCGCCGGGCCCGCCCGGTCCACTCGTCGGGAAGGCCCGCGAGCATCGCGTCGCGGCGGGCGGCCTTGCGTTCCTCGTACCGCTCGCGGTCGCGCTCCCAGTCGAGCTCGGCCCAGGTGTCGCGCTCCTCGAGCTCGACGTTCCCACGGTGCTCGACGCCTTCGCTCGGCAGCTCCATGAGAAAGCGCGACGGGGGGTTGTCGTCGGTGCGCCCGAAGAGCGTGCGGTGCCGTGCGTACGAGAGGTACACGCGATCCTTCGCGCGCGTGATCCCCACGTAGGCGAGCCGGCGCTCCTCTTCGATGCGCTTCTCGTCCTCGAGCGCCCGGTGCCAGGGGAACACGCCCTCTTCCATCCCCGTCATGAACACGACCGGGAACTCCAGTCCCTTCACGGCGTGCATCGTGATGAGCGTCGCCGCGGGCTTCGCCTCGATGTACTCGTCGACGTCCGAGACGAGGGCGACCTCTTCGAGGAACGTCGGCAGCTGCTCCTCGCGCGGATAGACGAGGAAGTCCTCCGCGAGCGTCCGCAGCTCGAGCACGTTGCCCCAGCGCTCCTCGCCCTCGTCGGTGCCGTCCTTGAGGTACGTGTCGTATCCCGACAGATCGAGGATCTCGTCGACGAGCGCCGGGAGGTCGCGCTCGGGGACCTCGGCGCGCAGGCGCTCCATGAGCCGGCCGAACGCGGCGAGCGCCTCGCGCTGGCGCTTCGGGACCGCCTCGATCCTGTCAGCCTCACCCAGGGCCTCGGTCAGCGTGATGCCCCGCTCGCGCGCATACGCCTTGAGCTCGGCCTGCGTCTTGGAGCCGAGCCCCCGCGGCGGCGTGTTGATGACCCGCGCGAGCGCGAAGGCGTCCTGCGGGTTCCGCAGGAGCCGGAGGTACGCCAGCACGTCCTTCACCTCGCGTCGCTCATAGAAGGAGACACCGCCGACCACCTGGTAGGCGAGGCCGAACGCGCGGAACGTGTCCTCGATGGGCCGCGACTGCGCGTTCGTCCGGTAGAGGACGGCGACGTCGCGCGTCCCGTGCGCCTCACCTTCGCGCTGGAGACGCTCGATCTCCCGCGCGACGAGCTGAGCCTCGTGCTCCTCGTCGTACGCCTGCAGGAGGACGACCTCGGCCCCGCCGGACCGGTCGGTCCAGAGGCGCTTTTCCTTCCGCGCGGCGTTGTTCCGGACGACCGACCACGCCGCGTCGAGGATCCGCTGCGTCGAACGGTAGTTCTGCTCGAGCTTCACCACGGTCGCGCTCGGGTAGTCGCGCTCGAAGTCGAGGATGTTCCGCACGTCCGCTCCGCGCCAGCTGAACACGCTCTGGTCGTCGTCGCCGACGACCGCCAGGTTCTGGTGGAAGCCGGCCAGGTAACGGAGGAGGACGTACTGGGCGCGATTCGTGTCCTGGTACTCGTCGACGAGGATGTGGCGGTAGCGGTCCTGCCAGCGCTCGAGGGCCCGATCGCTCGTCTCGAACAGGCGGCAGGCCAGGAGCAGGAGGTCGTCGAAGTCGACGGCGTTGTTCTCGCGGAGGAGCTCGTCGTAGCGCTTCCACACGATCGCGGCGACGCGGTCGAGCTGGCTGCGGGGATCGGCGGCCAGGTCGGCCGGCCCTTTGAGCTCGTTCTTCGCGGCGGAGATGGCGGCGGCGACGGCGCCCGGGGCGAAGATGCGCTCGCTCGCCCCGGTGTCGGTCATCGCCTGCCGGAGGACCGCGCGCTGGTCCGCCTCGTCGTAGATCGCGAACGCGCGGTCGAGCCCCACGAGCGGGCCCTCCCGCCGGAGCAGCCGGGCACAGAACGCGTGGAACGTCCCGACCGTCAGCTCGCCGAGCTGCTGGCGGCCGACCAGGCGTTCGAGCCGCTCTTTCATCTCGCGGGCGGCCTTGTTCGTGAAGGTGACGGCGAGGATCGCGCTCGCCGGCACGCCGAGGTCGCGGATCAGGTACGCGACCCGGTGCGTCAGCACGCGGGTCTTGCCCGAGCCCGCGCCGGCAAGGATCAGCAGGGGGCCGTCGCCATGCGTCACGGCGGCGCGCTGCTCGAGATTGAGGGGATCGAGGATGGGGTCGGACAACTCGACTCCGATGATGGGGGGTTCGCGGGGGGCTTGCCCCCCACGACCGCTGTTGATGGACGGTGGATGCGCGGTGGAAAAAACGCCCGAGGTCGTGGACACTCCGGAGGCAAATTCGTGGATAAGTCCGTTGCCGGGCCTAGCGAGCGCACCGTATGTTTCCCGCCGTCCCGAGGGGTCTGCTAAAGGGATCGGACCTGAGATTCCATCAAGGGTGACGATCCCCGGGAGCGCAACCGGAGATAGCATCAAAGGCGGTCCGAGAGGATATCGAGGATCGGCTCCACGGCCAGGCCGCTGAGCTTCGAAGCAGCGGTAGGGCACGGAGGCAGGTCGCTCGGGACGTTTCTTTTTTTAGCCCCGCTTAGCACGGACCGCCACAGGTCCGTCACATCCGCGTTTGTTCCCCCTCCGTACATTTGACGGCAATGGCCGAACTGCACCCGTCCGATGACGCCCTCATGGCGTCGCTCGCCGATCGCGACCTGGGGGCTCTCGCGTCGCTGTACGACCGATATGGACGGCTTGCGTACTCGCTGGCCTACCGGATCCTCGGCGAGAGCGAGGCCGCGGAGGACGTGGTCCAGGACGCCTTCCTGTCGGCCTGGCGGGGCGCCGCCAGCTACCGCCGGGAGCGGGGCAACCCCCGCGCCTGGCTTCTCTCGATCGTCCACCACCGCGCCGTCGACCTGCTCCGGCGCAAGACGACCTTCCGCCCGGCGCCCCTGGAGGCCGCCGAGCTGAGCCCCGCCGACGACGACACGGCCGAGCTGGCGGAGAAGAACGTGGAGCACAAGACGGTCCGCGACGCGCTGGAGGCGCTGCCGCCGGCGCAGCGGCGGACGATCGAGCTCGCGTACTTCGGCGGCTACACCCACGTCGAGCTGTCCGAGCTCATGGGCGTGCCGCTCGGGACGGTGAAGGGCCGGATGCGCATCGGCCTGCAGAAGATGCGGCGCGCGCTGGAGCACACGCGATGACCGAGCACGTCACCGACGACCTCGAGCCGTACGCGCTCGGCGCGCTCTCGGCGGAGGACGCCGAGCGGATCGCCGCGCACCTCGCCGCGTGCCCGGCGTGCCGCGAGGACGCGCGCTCGCTGGCCGAGGTGGTGGGCACCCTTCCGGACACGGTGCCTTCGCGTGCGCCCCGCGACGTCCTGCGCGACCGCATCCTCGCCGCCGCGCGCGGCGATGTGCCGGCAGACACGCGTCCGGCGGCGGCATGGCGAATCCCGTTCGGGCGAGTCCGCGCGTGGCCGATCGCGATCGCCGGCCTCGCGTCCGTCGCCGTGCTCCTCGCTGTCATCGACGTCGACGCGTCCCGCCGGCTCGCGCAGGCGACCGCCGAGAAGGACAGGTGGGCGGCGATCGCCGACAGCGTGAGCGAGGGCGGCCGCTGGTGGTACATGGCGGGCAAGGACGAGCTCGACGGTGCGGGCGGGACGCTCATCGTGCCGCGCGCGGAAGGACATGGCCCGTTCGTGCTCTTCCACGACCTGCCGAAGCTGAGCGGCAAGCTCCTGACGGTGTGGCTCGTCAGCTCGGATAACACCTGGGTCCGCGCGGCGACGTTCCGGCCGAACGGTCAGGGGCTGCAGGCCGTCGATGTCACGGTGCCGGTCGCCGGATTCGATCGCTGCGCCGTGACGCTCGAGACCGCGTGGACCGGTCCGCATACGGGCACGGTCGTCATGGAGTCACGCATCGCGCCGCCGCCCGCGAACTGAGCGGCCCCGATCCGGCGGACGCTGTGGTCGGTCCCCGACGTCTCGTCGCCTGCGCGGCGCTCGTCTTCGCGATGGCGGTCCTGTCGGCGGACTACCCGGCGGTCGGCGCGGAGCGCGGCGTGACGATCCAGAGGTTCGCGTTCGCGCCGGGCCGGCTCACCGTGAACGCGGGCGATACCGTCACCTGGACGAACCGCGACGGGGCAACACACACGACGACCGCGACGGACCGCGCCTGGGACCACACGCTCGCGCCTGGCCAGAGCGCCGCGGTGACGCTCACGCGGCCCGGTGACTTCGCGTATTTCTGCGCGCTGCACAGCTACATGACGGGGACGATCACCGTCGTCGCGAACGGTGACGTCCCGAGCGCGCCGGCCACCCTGGCATCCGGTGCCGCGTCAGCGACCGCGCGCTACGTCATCACGGTCGGAGGCGATCCGCCGACGCCGTTCCCGCGAGTGATGATCGCTGCGGGCGGGTCGTCCGCCGACGCCGCAAGCGAGGGCCTCATTGCCGCCGGCGTCTTGCTCGGGCTGGCGCTCGCGGGCGCCGTGGGCCTCGCGTGGGTCCTGCGGCGATCGCACGCCGGCTGACGCGAGCCCGGCCACAGGCACGTACAGTGCACGTCCAGACCGGATTCTTCGCGCACGAAAGGACGGTGCTCATGGACATCGGAGCGATCCTCGGTTTCATCATCGTCGGCCTCATCGCAGGCGCGGTCGCGCGGTTCCTCGTACCCGGCCCGGATCCGATGGGCTGGATCGGCACCATCGTGCTCGGCATCATCGGATCGTTCGTCGGCGGCTTCCTCGCCAACCTGATCTTCGGCGGCGTCGTCGCGGTCAGCCCGGCGGGGATCATCGGATCGATCATCGGCGCGATCCTCGTGCTGCTCATCTGGCGTCAGGTGGGAGGCCGCCGCGCCGCCGTCTAGCGAATAGCTGGACCGCGCCGTGACGCAGCCCGACGCGCGCGCGGCCGATCTCGTCGGCCGCGGCCGCCGGCTCGGAGAGCTCGCGGAACGCCGACTGGCACTCGAGCCCAGAGACGCGGCCGCGCGCGAGCGGGCGCGCCGGCTGCGCGATCACGTCGAGGGTTTCGTCCGACCGCGCGCCGCCGACATCGAGGCCCCGCTCCTCGTGCTGCTGCTCGGCCCGACCGGCGCCGGCAAATCGTCGCTGCTGAACGCGCTCGCCGGAGCCGAGGTAAGCCGCACCGGCGCGCTCCGCCCGACGACGCGGGACGCGATCCTCTACGCCGACGAGGACGACGCGCGTCGGTTCCTCGCGGACGGGCGCTTGCGTCTCGTGCCGCGCGAGCGCGTCGTCCCCGTCGCGGCGCCACACGAAGCCGCGGGCGTCGGGATCGTCGACGCCCCGGACGTCGATTCGGTCGAGCGAGACAACCGCCTGCTCGCCGACGTGCTCCTCGAGGCCGCCGACCTCTGCGTTTTCGTCACCACGGCGACGCGGTACGCCGACCTCGTGCCGTGGGAGGTGCTGCGGCGCGTGCGCGAACGCGCGCTGCCGTTCGTGATCGTGCTGAACCGCCTTCCGCCGAACGCCCGCGATCGCGACATCGTCCTCACCGACGCCCGACGCCTGCTGTCCGAAGCGGGCGCCGGTCTCGCCGGCGGAGAGCTTGATTTCGTCGCCGTCGACGAGGGCGCCATCGATCCAGGGGTGCACGGTCTCTCGCGAGAGGCGATCCGATCGCTCCGCGATCGCATCGACCGCCTCGTCCGCGAGAAGGACGAGCGGCGGGCGCTGGTCGCGGCCGCGCTCGCGGGAGCGGTGCGCGGCCTGGCGCCGCTCGTCCACAACGTGGCGGACGATCTCGAGCACGAGGCGATCGACGACGAAGCGCTTCGCCGGATCGCGGAGCTCCACTTCACCGAGGGATCGGCAGGGCTCGCCGAGACGCTTCGGAACGGCGTCCTCTTGCGGGCCGAGGTCCTTCGCCGCTGGCATGACTTCGTCGGCGCGGATCAGATCACGCGCCTGGTGTCGTCGGGATTGGATCGGCTGCGCGGGCTGGTCCTCTCGGCCTTTCGCGGCACGCCCGAGGCTCCCGTATCCGTGGTGGAAGACGACATGGCGAGCGCGGTCGAGGCGCTCGCGCTCCGCTACGCGAGCGAAGCGGCGCGGCGGACGGCGGCGGCATGGTCCGAGCGTCCGGACGCGGCCGGGATCGTGGACCTCGACGCGACGCTCTGGTCGGCCTCGCCCGCGTTCGCGCCGGCGCTCCGTGAAGAGATCCGCGAATGGATGCACACGATCGTCGAGGACGTGCGGACCGCGGGCGGCCGCAAGCGCGCGGTCGCGCGTGTGGCCGCGCTCGGCGTGAACGCGGTGGGCGTGGCGGTGATGCTCGGCGTCTTCGCGCACACCGCGGGGCTCACCGGCACGGAGCTCGGCGTCGCCGCGGGCACGGCGTTCCTCAACCAGAAGCTGCTGGAGGCGATCTTCGGGGAGCGCGCCATGGAAGAGCTCATCGGACATGCCCGGACGCGGCTCGAGGAGCGCCTCGCCGCGCTCTTCGCACGCGAGCGCGCGCGGTTCGACGCCCTCGTCCCGCAGCCGAGCGGGCTGCGCGAGCTCGCCGCGCAGCTGCGCGCCACGGTCGAGGGCCTCGCCGCGTGAATCTGCAGCGCTGCCTCGAACGCCTCGATGAAGCCGTCGCCGACGGGGCGTCGCTCGGGATCGCCACGGCGGAGGCGGCGCGCGTGGCGGAGACCGCGCGAGCGCGCCTGCGGTTTCCCGGCGAGGCGTACGTCCTCGCCCTGGCGGGCGGGACCGGGGTCGGCAAGTCCACGGTGCTGAACGCGCTCGCCGGAGAGGAAGTGAGTCCCGCGGGCGCGCGACGTCCGACGACCGCTGAGCCGGTCGCGTGGGTCCCGGCGGACAAACGCGCCGAGCTCGCGCAGCTGCTCGCCTGGCTCGGCGTCACGCAGGTCCGCGAACATCACGCGGACGGTCTCGGCGAGCTCGCGGTCCTCGACCTGCCCGATTTCGACTCGGTGGCGGTCGAACATCGCGCCCGCGTCGATGCGCTCCTGCCCAAGGTCGACGCGGTCGCTTGGGTGCTGGATCCGGAGAAGTACAAGGACGAGGTCGTCCACGACGCGTACCTGCGGACCTGGGCCCCGCGCGTCGGTCGCCAGCTCGTCATCCTGAACCGGGCCGATCTCCTTGCTCCCGAAGACGTGGCGCGCGTGCGCGACGACGTGCGCGCGCAGCTCTCGCGCGACGGCCTCGCCGACGCCACCGTCGCGATCGCGCGGGCGCGCGAGGGTCCCGGCGGCATCGACGAGGTCCGCCGTTGGCTCGACGCCGGCCTGGAGGCGAAGCGCGTCATCGCGGGCCGGGTCGCTGCGGAGACGCGCGTCGCGATACGCGAGCTCGCGCGCCGCGCGGGCATCGCCGACGGGCAGGCCGCGCCACTCGTGGACCCAGCGCGCCGCGAGCGCGCGACGCGCGACGTGTCGCGCGCGGTCCTCGCGCTCGTGGACATCGCCGGCCTCGAGCGTCAAGCGGTCGCCGCGACCCGACTCGCCGCGCGACCGCGCGGCGCGGGCCCGCTCGGCCACCTCACGAGCGCCCTCTACCGCCTCACCGGCAGGGCGCGCGCGTCCGCGGACCCGGCGGGCTACCTCCGCCGGTGGCGCATGCGAGGCTCGCTCGCGCCGGCGATCGAGCCCGTCCGCGACCTGCTCGCGAGCGCGCTGCCCTCCGTGCCGGTCGCGCTCCGGCCCGCCGTCGCCTCGCTCGCCGCGCCCGCGGACGCCGAGCGACGTCTCGCCGACGCGGTCGACCGGGCGCTCACGGCCGAGGCGTCCGAGCTGCGCACGCCCACCAGCTTCATCTGGTCGCTCATCGGCTTCGGCCAGTACCTCGTGACCGGGCTGCTCGTGTTCGGTGCGCTGTGGCTCGCCGCGCTGTTCGTCCTGCACGACGCGCCGTCGGGCAGCGTCGATCTGCCGTATCTCGGTCCTGTGCCGACGCCCGTGGTGTTCATCGCCGCCGTGCTCCTGGCGGGCTACCTGCTGGCGCTCGCGCTGCGGTACCACGCCGGATGGCTGGGGCGGCGGTGGGCGAGGCGGATCGGCGCGCTCGTCGCGCGCGAGGTCCAGGGTCGCGTGGGCGACACGATCCTCTCGCCACTCGATGTACTGGACGCCGGCCGCGAGCACCTCGCGGCCGCAGCTCGCGGGATCGAGGACGACTGCGCCTGAGCGGAGAGCGCGCCTTGGTCGCCCGTCCGCCGTACGGCCCGCCACCCGATTCCCCGCACGCCCGCTCCGTCGACGCACCGGACCGAGCGGTCTAGCCTCCGAGCGATGAAGGATCAGCCGAACGCGCAGCGTTTCGACTTCGCGAAAGAGTTCAAGCGCTTCATCGACACGATGAACGCCGAGGCCACCAACGAGCAGACGCCGCTCCTGCGGCGGCTGGCCGCGCACCTCGGCGGGGACCCATCGACGATGCCGGTCGTCGCCGAGGAGTTCGAGCACTACGAGCAGCCGAACGTCCAGGTCGCGCTCGACGCGATGCTCGGCCCCGGAAGCGGACGGTCAGCGGAGATCGTGGGGATCGCCGTCGCGAACAAGCGGTTCGGCCAGGTCACGCTCTCCGATCTCCTCGCGACGAGCGGGCCCTGGGGACGGCTCAACGAGGGTCCGGTCGACTACGTGAACTTCCAGCTCGAGGGCGACCGCGTCCTCGTCTGCGTGCAGTTCGGGCTCTTCATCATCAGCGAGGGCGAGCGCCGGCTCATCGTCTTCGTGGGCGGCCCGCCACGACAGGAGTTCGGTCCTCGCACGCTGCTTCGTGTAGAAGCCGTCGCCGCGAAGCGCGAGGTCGCGCTCGACTTCCTGCGCGAGCTCAAGGCCACGATGACCAAGCGCAACGTCTACCGGGGGAAGATCATCTCCATCGCCCCGGGCCAGATGGGCGTGCAGTCGCTCGTGAAGTTCCATCGTCTGCCGCCCGTCGAGCGCGAGGCGATCGTGCTCCCGGCCGGCGCGCTCGAGCGCGTGGAGCGCCACGCGATCGCGTTCTCCCAGCACGCGGAGACGCTCGTGGCCGCCGGCCGCTCGCTGCACCGCGGCGTCCTCCTCTACGGCCCTCCTGGTACGGGGAAGACGCTCACCGTCATGTATCTCGCGACGAAGATGCCGGGTCGCACGGTGCTGCTGACGACCGGCCTCGGGCTCGGCCGGATCGCGGCGATCGGCCAGTTCGCCCGCGACCTCGCGCCCGCCACGGTGGTGGTGGAGGACGTGGATCTCATCGCGCAGGAGCGCGGCCTTCCGGGTGGCCAGACGCAGCCCCTGCTCTTCGAGCTCATGAACCAGATGGATGGCCTCGCCGACGACGTCGACGTGCTCTTCCTGCTCACGACGAACCGGCCCGACATCCTCGAGCCGGCGCTCGCCGCGCGCCCCGGGCGCGTCGATCTCGTGCTCGAGCTCCCGGTGCCCGACGCCGCGGGAAGGCTGCGTCTCCTCGAGCTGTACGCGCGCGGCCTCGATATGGAAGGCGTGAAGCTCGCCGACTACGTCGAGCCGACCGAGGGTGCGAGCCCCGCGTACATCAAGGAGCTCCTCCGGCGTGCCGCACTCATCGCGACGATCGAGGAGGGCACGCACGCTCGCGTGCGCGACGCGCACATCCGCCAAGCGATGGAGGAGCTGAGCACCGGTGGCGAGCTCGCCAAGCGGATCGTCGGCTTCGGGACCGGGGCGTACCTGCCGCCCGCGCCGTCGGTCGGGCCGATGCGCCCGGCGGGCTTCCCGGTCGAGCGCGCGGCGGCGTCGAGCCAGTCGAAACGCTAGGAGCCGCGGCGGCCTGCCCGGGATCGACGACGATCGCGCCGGATCCCGGGCGCCCGACGTTCGTTAGGCGGTCGTGGTGGCCATCGCGCCGCGCGGCATGAAGGCCGCGGCCAGGGCCCGGATACCCACGACCAGGTGCAGGACGTCGTCCGCCGGACTCTCGAGGTTCGAGACGCCGAACGTGTTCGGAGGCGTGTTGCCCGCGACGATGAATCCGTAGACGCCGAAGAAGAGTGCGACGAGGCCGACCACTACGACGAGCCACTTCTGAAGACTCGCATCCCTCAGGAGGAAGGCCGCCGCGATCGCGACCACGCCGAGGACGGTGTGGGCGACGTTCTCGCCTGCGTCGAGGTAGGACGCGCTCTTCGTGTCGCTGAAGACGCCCACGTAACCCACCCGGCCGATACGAAAAAAGGAGGGCCGGCGGTTCACCGGCCCTCCTCAAGCGTGCGCCGGTGCTCTCAGTACCCCGGGGTCGGCGGCGCGGGTTGGGGCGGCGGCTGGCCGGGTGGCTGCTGCGTGCCGAGGACGCTCGGCGTCGGATTCCCCGGCTGTCCGGCGGTGCACGCGGCGAGCGTCGCGAGGAGCACGCCCGCCGCGCACGCGAGCTTCGCGCGCTTCCAGGCGGCCGATCGTGTGAGCTTCATCGCGATGCCTCCCTTATGCGCGGATCAGGTACAGGGTCGTGCTCCTGTAACGCGGCGCGCCGCGCGGCCGATCAAGGAGACACACGATCGTCACAAGAACGTCACCCCAGCGTCGGCAAGAAAAAGAAGAAAGAAAGGAGCCCGCTGTGTCCAGCGGGCCCCTTCAGAACATGCGTGCGGTCAGCGGCTAGTGACCTTCGGCTTCGCCTCCGGATCAGTAGTCCATCCCGCCCGATGGCATCGCCGGGGCCTTCTCCTTCTCGGGAAGGTCCGTGACGAGGGCCTCGGTGGTGAGGATCATCGCCGCGATCGACGCGCCGTTCTCGACGGCCGAGCGCACGACCTTCACCGGGTCGATGATCCCGGCCTTCGGCAGGTCGACGATCTCGCCGGACATGACCTCGTAGCCCCAGTTCGGGGACTTCGTATCGGCCTGCTTGCGACGGACCGCGGCAAGCATCACCGCGCCGTCCTGGCCGGCGTTCGCGACAAGCTGACGGAAGGGCTCCTCGAGCGCGCGGCGGAGGATGTTCACGCCGGTCTTCTCGTCGCCCTCTGCCTGCACCTTGTCGAGCGCCTTGATCGCGTTGATCAGGGTGATCTCGCCGCCTGGCACCATGCCTTCCTCGATGCCCGCGCGGGCAGCCGAGAGCGCGTCTTCGACACGGTGCTTCTTCTCCTTGAGCTCCACCTCGGTGGCCGCGCCGACCTTGACGACGGCGACGCCGCCGGCGAGCTTCGCGAGACGCTCCTGGAGCTTCTCCTTGTCGAAGTCGCTGGTGGTCTCCTCGACCTGCGCCTTGATCTGCTTCACGCGGGCCGCGATCTTCTCCTGGGAGCCGTGGCCCTCGACGAACGTGGTCTCGTCCTTGTCCGCCGTGACCCGGCGCGCACGACCAAGATCCGCGATCGTGGTCGAGTCCAGCTTGCGGCCGGCCTCCTCGGTGATGACCTGGCCGCCGGTGAGGATCGCGATGTCCTCGAGCATCGCCTTGCGGCGGTCGCCGAACCCCGGCGCCTTCACGCCGAGCACGTTCAGCGTGCCGCGGAGCTTGTTCACGACGAGGGTCGCGAGCGCCTCGCCGTCGATGTCCTCGGCGACGATGACGAGGTTCTTGCTGACCTGCACGAGCTTCTCGAGCACCGGCAGGATGTCCGTGATCGCGGAGATCTTCTTGTCCGTGATGAGGATGTACGGATCCTCGATGACCGCTTCCATGCGGTCCGCGTTGGTGACGAAGTACGCCGAGATGTAGCCGCGGTCGATCTGCATGCCCTCGACGTACTCGGTCTCGAACTGCAGGCCCTTGGACTCCTCGACAGTGATCACGCCCTCGCGGCCTACCTTGTCCATGACCTCGGCGATGAGATCGCCGATCTGCTTGTCGGCGGCGGAGATCGTCGCGATCTGCGCGATCTGCTCCTTCTGGTGCTCGCCCTCGACCTTCGTCGACTGCGCCTTCATCTCCTCGACCACGGCCGAGACGCCCTTCTCGAGGCCGCGCTTGAGGAGCATCGGATTCGCGCCGGCGGCGATGTTCCTGAGGCCCTCGTGCACGATCGCCTGCGCGAGGACGACCGAGGTGGTCGTGCCGTCACCGGCGATGTCGTTCGTCTTGGTGGCGGCCTCCTTGAGGAGCTGCGCGCCCATGTTCTCGAACGGGTCCTCGAGCTCGATCTCGCGCGCGACCGTCACGCCGTCGTGGGTGACCGTCGGCGAGCCGAACTTCTTGTCGACAGCGACGTTGCGGCCCTTCGGGCCGAGCGTGGTCTTGACCGCGTTCGCCATCGTGTCGATGCCTTGCTTGAGCTTCTTGCGCGCGTCGTCGGTGAAGACGATCTGTTTTGCCATCCTTTGACCTCCGCTTAGTCCTGGATCGTGGCGAGGATGTCTTTTTCGCTGAGGATCAGCAGGTCCTCGCTGTCGAGCTTGAACTCGGTCCCGGCGTACTTCTGGAAGAGGACGCGATCGCCCTCCTTGAGCTCCACCGGGATGCGCGCGCCGGTGTCGGGGTGCCGGTCGCCGGGTCCGACGGCGAGCACCTTGCCCTCCTGGGGCTTCTCCTTCGCGGTGTCCGGCAGGACGATCCCGCTCTTCGTCACTTCCTCGCGGTCGAGGCCTTTGACGACGACGCGGGAGCCGAGCGGCCGGAGCTTGAGCTTGGGCTGCGACTTGGGCGCTGTTGCGACTGCCACTGGGTTCTCCCCTCCTTGGTCCTTTGGGCCAGCGCGACGCGCGGCAGGCCCACGATTCTGGATTTAGCACTCGCGTGGCTTGACTGCTAACAGACTCTAGACAGGCCCGAAAACCCTGTCAAGCGGCGGCCGGCGCCTCCACCATGACCCGGTCTTTGCCGGCTCGCTTGGCCGCGTACAGCATGGAATCGGCCGCCTGGAGGACCTGCTCGGCGCTCCGGCCGGAGCGCCAGGTCGCGACCCCCGCGCTCACGGTGATCGCGCTCCGCGGCTCGGCGCGGCCGTGCGCTTCCACGGTCGCCCGGAGCCGTTCGGCGACGACCTTGGCCTCGTCGAGCCCGGTCTGCGGCATGAGCACGAGGAACTCGTCGCCACCCGTCCGGACACCCACGTCCGAGGCGCGCACGCTCTTCTTCACCGTGTTCGCGAACGCGCGGAGCGCGAGGTCCCCCATCTCGTGACCGAAGGTGTCGTTCAGCGACTTGAGCCCGTCGACGTCGAGAGCGACGACGCTGTACGGCTGGCCATGGCGCGTCGCCAGCGAGTGGAGCAGACGCAGCTGCTGCTCCAGGTAGAAGCGGTTGTGCAGCCCGGTGAGACCGTCGGTCGTCGCCTGCCGCTGCGCGCTCTCGACGACGCGCCGCGTCGCGAGCGTGAGGGCTACGCGATCGGCGGCGGCGCGGACGAGCGTTTCCTCCACGATCGAGTCCGCGTCGGGCTCGAGGAAGAGCGCGCCCACGGAGTCGCCTGCCGCGACGAGCGGGATGCACGCGTAGTTCGAGCGATACGGCATGAACGGGCAGACCACGGGGTCCTCGGCGGAGGTCACGCGGAACAGGCGCCCCCCGCGGATCGCGGGGCAGCTCGTCGGCCCGTTGACGACCGGATGCGCCGTCGCCTGGCCCGCGCTGCCGATGGGCTCGAGGATCGCGACGGAGGGGTCGACGAACAGGGCGGTCGCCGCTGACAGGTGGAAGCTCTGCGCGATGCTGCGGGCCGCGGTCAGGCCGATCGTCGGCTCATCGGTCGCGAGCGAGAGCGCGTCCTCGAGGCCGCGCATGCCCTCGAGGAGCTTCATCCGTGAGGCGACCTTGTCGGTCTCTACGCGGAGCGCGTCGAATGCGAGCGACGACGCGACCGCGGCCGCCGACGCCTCGGCGATGGCCTCCGCGAGACGGATCTCCGCCGGTGTCCAGTGGCGGATCACCGGCGACGACATCGCCATCACACCGACGACCTCGCTGCGGTGCATGAGCGGCATGAACAGCCCCGCGCCGAATCCGTACCGCTCCCGGACCCGCTGCGACAGCTGATCGTGCTCGCTGTCGTGGATGACGACCGTGCGCCGCTCGCGGATCGCGCGACGGCGCGGCGACGCCTCGGGCATGCTCGGGTCGGCGTGAAACTCTTCCATCGTGCCGCTCGGACCGATCGTGTAGCCGGCGTCGAAGTTCGGCGGCGAAGCGAACAGGAACAGCCGGTCGGTCCCGATCGCTCCCGACGCCGCCGAGTAGATGACGCGGACGAGGTCGTGTAGCTCGCGGACGCGCGCCAGCGCGAGGGTCGTGTTCCGCGCGACCTCGAGCTCGCGGTTGCGCGCGCTGAGCTCTTCGCGCTGCGTCTGCATGGCGATGCGCGCGTCCTGCATCGTTCGCGAGATGAGGCTGACCATCGCGATCGACGCCACGAGCGCGAGCGTCCGGACGATGCCGATGTCGAGCGCGGTGGCGTCCGCCCTGAGTACGGTGTCGGTCACGAGGATCGTGACGTACCCGACGACCGCGACGATCCCGGTGACGATCGTGCCCGAGAGCCGCATGCCGAACGCCGTGGCGAGCGTCGGCAGAAGGTAGTAGCTGAAGTACCGCGAGTCGCCGCCGCCGGTGAGGACCAGGAGGATCGCCGCGATGATCTGGGTGATCGCCGTCCCGGTGGCGAAGCGCAGACGACCGAGCCACGGCTCGGGGATGAGGTGGAACCAAAAGACCGCGAAGACGAACAGCAGCAGGGAGCTGACGAGCAAGCCGACCCGAGACGCGGGATCGGTCGTGGGCAGCGCCGCGGTCCCCAGGAGGATGGCGCCCACGCCCCAGGTCGCGGCCTCGGACGCGAGCCGCACGCGCCGCTCGTACGTCGAGCGCGACATCGGCTCGCCCTTCACGAGAACTCATGGTGGGCTAACTTGGCTAGCCTGTCGCCCAGCGGGGAGGTACACAAACTTTGAAGATAGCCCGCCTGAACACGTGGGCCCTTGAAGCCAAGGCGGAGCGTGCCATCGAGTTCGGCGCGGGCTCGTACGGGACGTTCACCGCCACGGTCGTCGAGATCACGACTGACGACGGGATCACCGGTGTTGGCGAGTGCATCGCGCGCCGCGCGCCGCGCGTGGTCGAGACGGTCGTCCGCGATCTCCTCTGGCCGGTCGTCGAGGGGAAGGACCCGCGGGATGTGAGCGGGCTTCACGACGCGATGTTCGCGACGCTGCGCCCGTGGGGTCACTACCGCGGCTTCGTGCAGGAGGGCATGAGCGGGATCGACCAGGCGCTCTGGGACATCGTCGCGCAGGCGCAGGGCGTGCCGCTGTACAAGGCCCTCCATGGCGCCGCGCGCGCGACGGTGCCGGTCTACGGATCGAAGGTCTACACGACGGACATTCCGGCGATGGCGAAGGAGGCTTGCGGCGCCGTCGACCGCGGCCACAAGGCGATCAAGGTACAGATCGGACGGTCCGCCGCGTCGGGCGGCCCGAGCGCGGACGTCGCGGTCATCAAGGCGATCCGGGAAGAGATCGGGGCCGACATCGAGATGGGCGTCGACGTGAACAGCGCCTACGACGCCGCCACCGCGATCCGCCAGTGCCACAAGGTCGCGAAATACGATCTGTGGTTCATCGAAGAGCCGGTGTTTCCCGACGACATCGCCGGGTACGAGCTCATCCGCCGCTCGCAGCCGATCCCTGTGGCGGCGGGCGAGTCCGAGTTCGGCCTCTTCGGCTTCAACGAGCTCCTGCGCCGGCGCGCGCTCGACGTCGTGCAGCCCGAGATCGCGCGGATCGGCGGCTTCACCGCCGCGATGCGCCTCGGCGCGCTCGCGCAGACCTACAACGTGAAGGTCGCACCTCACACGGGATTCTCGTGCGGCGTCGCGCAGCTCGCGTCGCTGCACCTGTCGGCGGCCATCGCGAACCTGTCGCGGCTCGAGTACATGTGGATCCAAAATCCCCTGGCTGAGATCTTCGAGGAGCCGCTTCCACAGCCGAAGAACGGCGAGGTCGCCATGCCGACGAGGCCAGGGCTTGGCTTGACCCTCGACCGCAAGAA
>VBDU01000126.1 GCA_005883625.1 Chloroflexota bacterium
GAGCGTGTACATCGTGAAGCGTCGCGGGTCGAGCTTGGCGGTGACCTCGTCCCACGCGAGCGGCACCGAGACCGTCGCACCGGGGCGGCGCCGCACCGAGTACGGCGGGGCGATCGTCTGTAAAAAAGCGTTGCGGAACGGGTCGGCGTATACGCGTGCGCCGCGGGCGCTCTTGCGATGAGCCATGGTCACGAGATCGGGCGCTCGGCGCGCGAGCTCTTCGCCGATGAGAACGGCGAACGCGGTCACGTCCTCCTGCGAGTGACCCGTACGCAGCGGCACGAACACGTGCAGCCCTCGGCTGCCCGACGTCTTTGGGAACGAGGCGAGGCCATGCTCGTCGAGGATTCCCCTCAGGACGCTGCCTGCGCGGACGGTGTCGGAGAATTCGCCGCTGCTCGGATCGAGATCGAACGCGAGCCAATCCGCGTCATGCATTGAGCCCACGCGGGAGTTCATGACGTGCATCGAGATGCAGCCGACCCGGACGAGGCCGAGGAGCGCTTCGAGCGTACCGCCGACGACGTAGTTCACGTCCTTGCCGGTGCTCGCCGCGCGCAACCGGAGCCTCGGCGCCCCGACAGGGATGTTCCCCTCCGGGAAGTTCTTCCTGTAGAAGCATCCACCGAGCATTCCGTCGGGGCAGCGCTCCGCCGTGAGCGGGCGGTCGCGCATCCAGGGGAGCAGCAGGGGTGAGATCGCGTGGTAGTAGCGCGCGACGTCACCCTTGGTGATGCCCTCATCGGGCCACCACACCTTGTTGACGTTCGAGATCGTCACGCCGCCGATCGTCGCGCCGTCGCTCACGCGCGCCGTGCCCACGTGCACTCCTCCGGCTGCTTGTCGCCGCCGAACCCTAGGAACGCCGGCTGCCCCAGCCTGCCGATCGGGATTGGACGACGTTACGCCAGACCGCGTGCCCCGCCTGTAATCTCCCGGGTCATGTGCGGTACGCACCAGGGCCTGTGGTCGCGGGCCCAATCACGTCCGGCACCCCTCGCAAGAGAGTGAATTTCCTCTCCGCCTTCATATCTCCTTCACAGTCGAGCGCGACACTGCGCGCGCCACCGGGAGGTGCGACATGGCCACGAGACTGGAGCCGACTGACGGACCATCCTCGGTCGCGGCGCCCCAGGGCGGGACGATGAAGGCGGTCGTTCAGGAAGGCACCGGGTCGGCGGACGTGCTGCACCTTCGCGAGGTGGACAGACCGACGCTCACCGACGACCGCGTGTTGATCAGGGTCCGCGCGGCGTCGGTCAACGCGCTGGACTGGCACACGACCCACGGCGGGTTCCTCCTCAACGTGATCTCGATGCTGATGCGTCAGAAGAACTTGCCGATCCGGGGTGTCGATGTCGCTGGTGTCGTCGAAGCGGTCGGAAAGAACGTGACGGGGCTGCAGCCAGGCGACGAGGTGTTCGGCTTGGGTCGCGGCACCTTCGCGGAGTACGCGTCCTGTCTCGAGCGTGGTCTGCTGCAGAAGCCCAAAGAGCTTTCCTTCACGCAGGCGGCCGCGGTGGGCGTCGCGGGCCTAACAGCATTGCAGGGTCTGCGCGACAAGGGCCAGCTGAGACCGGGGCAGCGCGTCCTGATCCACGGGGCCGGCGGTGGCGTGGGCACGTTCGCCGTCCAGATCGCCAAGGCGCTCGGCGCCCACGTCACTGCCGTGACGGGTCCAAAGAACGTCGATCTGGTCCGCGCCCTCGGCCCGGACGAGATCCTATTGACGCCCAATGGGATGTTCGTGCAGTGCGGCGCGTCCAAGAGCGGATGGCTCGCGGTGTTCGGACGGATCCTGGCCCTGGTCGTTCGGTCGCGCGTGCTGGGCCAGCGCGTCGTGATGTACATCTCGACCACGAGCCGCGCAGACCTCGCCGTGCTCAGGGAGCTCATTGAGGCCGGAAAGCTGCGCCCGGTGATCGATCGGACGTTCCCTCTGACCGAGGCCGCCGAGGCGGTCCGCTACGTCGGGAGCGGGCAGGCGCGCGCCAAGGTCGTCATCACGATCGACTGAGTCTTGGGGCGGTTCCTGTTAGCGACGATTTCCTGCGGCGTCAAGCTTGGCGTGGGATGGTGCCTTCTCCGTC
>VBDU01000127.1 GCA_005883625.1 Chloroflexota bacterium
CTGGACGACATCCGCTGGATCTATCTCGCCGAGCTCGTCGCCCTCGTCCTCGTGGTCCGTGGCACCGTTCGCGAGCCGTGGCAGCCGTTCGTCGTCGCGCTCGTGATCGCGAGCTCGCTCGTCCTCCGTCAGGGCGTCCTCGCGGGGGTCGATCCCACGTGGGGCGTCCTCGCCGCGATCGCGTGGCTCTTCATCGACGCGCGCCGGCTCTCGCCCATCCTGCTCGGCCTCGCCGTCGCCGACCGCCAGACCGCGTGGCTCCTCGTGCCCTTCTACCTCGTCGCGGTCTGGTCCGCGTACGGCCGTTCCGAGGCGTCGCGCCGTGCGGCCATCGCGCTCGTCGTGGCGCTCGTCCCGAACGTGCCCTTCCTCGTCGACGCGCCGGCGGCGTTCGTCGCGAGCGTGCTCGCTCCGCTCGGCGACCTCCCGGCGGACGGGGTCGGGCTCGTCCGCTTCGCGCTCGCGGGCGCGCTCCCGCAGCTGCCGCGTGCGGTGTGGAGCGCCCTGTCGGCCGTATCGCTCGCGGCGCTCGCCGTCGTCTTCTGGCGCTATCGGCGCTCGTCACCGCAGGCCGGACCGGTCTTCGCGGTCGTGCCCCTGTACCTCGCCTGGCGGTCGCTGCAGAACTACTTCGCCTTCACGCCGATCCTGCTCGCGGCGTCCGATGCCGACGTTCGCGCCCGCGATCGGCGGAGCGCGGCGAGCGAGCGCTCACCGTCGACGATCCCCGCCCCCGCGGCGTCGGGTGCGAGCCCGAGGTCCACCGCGCCCTGAACGAGCGCCCGCCGCACGGCGCGAGCCTTCGCGATCTTCGTGGTCTCTTTTGTCGCAGGGGGAGGGCCCCCTGCCCTGGCAACCCCCCTTTCAATGTCGGCTTCGCCGACAAGTTTTTCGGCCGCCTCAAGAAGCACCGCGCAGAGACCCGTCACGTGGGGCGTCGCCATCGAAGTCCCGCTCATGCGGACGTAGCGCGGCGGCACGGCGCAGCGGTCACGGTCGAGCACGCTCGCGCGGGCGCTCGCGACGCCGACGCCGTAGTGGCAGGCAGCCTCGGGCGTGACCCCGCCGCCGATCGCGACGAGGTCGGGCTTGTGGACGCGCAGGCCCGGCACCGGGCCGCGCGAGCTGTACGACGTCAGGGCGCGCCGCTAGTGGATCCTTCGGATCGCCCGGACCGCCGAGCGAGAGGTTCATGACGTCGACGTTCTGACGGCTCGCCCACGACATGGCCGCGAGCACCGCGTCCTCGCTTCCGCCGTCGCCGGCGAGCGCCTTCGCGATGACAAGCGTGGCCTTCGGCGCGACGCCGCGGTAGACGGCGCCCGCGCCCGCAGCGATCCCGGCGACATGCGTGCCATGACCGACGTCATCGACGTCGCCGTGCTCGGTGAAGTCCTGCGCGAGTGCGATGCGACCGGCGAAGTCCGGGTGCCGGTCGGCGCCGGTGTCGACGATCGCGATGCGCAGGCCCGCGCCCTCGAAGCCGGCGCGCCAGATCGCCGGCACGTGCTGCGCCGGGACGCTCTCGTTCAGGAGGGGGAAGACCGGTTTGGGCGGCCGCGCGTCGAATCCCGCCGCCGCGAGATCGGTCCGGAGAGCGTCCTGCCGTTCGGCGGGGACGTCGATGACGACGACGTTCGCGCGCCGGTGGGTCTGCCGCACGGTCGCGCCGTGCCGCGCGAGGAGCGCGAGGGGCACGCCGGAGTCCGCGCAGACCGCGCTCGCGCGCTCGGGATCCTCCGCCGGCAGCACCGAGGTGCGCACGCGGATGCGCGGCTCGACGATGAGCCGGGTCGCCAGCGTCGCCGGAAGCGGCGTCGGCTCGCTCGTGAGCATGTCAACCGATTATTGACAACGCCGTCAAGTCCGCTGGTGTGCAGAGAGATTTCGACTTTTCGTAAGTTCTGAGATTCGTATATCATCACTGCATGAAGTCCCGCAAGACACTGACGCTCCGCGAACACGGGCAACTCACGTTGCCTGCGGATGACGGACGCGCAGCGCGCGCGAAGACAGGCGAACTATTTACCGCGGAGGTCGCCGAGCCCGACGTCATCGTGCTTCGGCGACGCGAGTTGATCGATCCATCCCAGGCCTATTTCTGGACTGCGGAGTGGCAGCGTGGGGAGCGTGAGGCATCCGAAGACATCGCTAAGGGCCGCGTGAAGCGGTTCCGGTCCATGAAGGATCTCCTCGGTGATCTTGATCGTTGATCGTTGGACGGACTGAGCGATTCAAACGCGCGGCGAAGAAGCTTTCCCGAGAAGATCGAGCTCGTCTGGATCGGGCACTCGAGCGCTTCGCCCAAAACCCCTCGCATCCTTCCCTCGGGGTGAAGCGAATCCAAGGAACGGATCGGATCTGGGAGGGCCGAGCGAGCGACTCGCTTCGTTTCACGTTCGAGCGGATCGAAGCCGGTATTGTGCTGCGAAACGTCGGCGCGCACGATGAGACCCTCAAGAACCCATGAACGGAGTCCCGATTGCCGGTAGCCCCTGATCTGCTCGAGCTCCTCCGCTGTCCAGATGAGCACCATGCCCCGGTGCGCGAGGAAGGCGACTTCCTCGTCTGCACGGAGTGCCGCCGCCGCTTCCCCGTGCGCGATGGCATCCCGGTGATGCTCCTCGACGAGGCGCTGCCGCCGGCTTAGTGCGCCGCCTTCCGCTCGACCTCCTCATTTCGCTCGCGCTCTTCACGGTGCAAGCCATCCTCATCGCCCCGGTCTTCGCCGGCGAGT
>VBDU01000017.1 GCA_005883625.1 Chloroflexota bacterium
CTGTTCGAGCGGTGGTTGCGGACCCGCTGACAGCGAAATGACTCTTTCCGAATGAACATGGGTCATACGCTGCGCTCCCGAGGATGAGCGAGCGGGTGCCGCGCGCCGCGGCGGTTCTCATCGCGGCGACGATGATCCTCGCGGTGCCGTTCCTCGCGTCGGGCACCGCCCAGGCGACCAACGGCACCGCCCCGTCGATCGTCCCCTTCTTCATCTACGCGCTCGCCGTGCTCCTTTCTATCCGCCCGATCCGGATCGCCCCGACCATCGAGCTCTCGGCGTCGGAGGTCGCGGTCCTCGCCGGCGTCGTGCTCCTGCCGCCCGGCACGCTGGCGCTCGTCACCGCGCTCGCCCGGCTCACGAACGACATCGCCCAGCGCAAGAGCCCGATCCGCATCGTGCGCAACGTCGGCGCCGCGGCGATCTCCGCGGGGTCGGCCGCGATGGCCTACCAGATCGTCGGCGGCGTGCCGACCGAGCGGATCATCGGGGCGCCGGCCGAGCTCATCATCGCCGGCGTCGTCGCCGCGGTCGTGCTCGTCACGCTCGACCTCGCTCAGATCGTGGCGCTGCAGTTCGCGCTCGGGCGCGAGACCGCGAGCCGGCCGACCTGGTCATGGGTCGCGCGGACGGCTCGCGCGCAGATCCTCTGGGGCCTCGCCGCGGTCATCACGGTCGAGGTCGTCGTCATCGAGCCGTGGTTCCTCGTCCCGGGCATCCCGCTCTTCCTCCTCGGCTACATCGACATCCGCGCGCGCTTCGCCGCGGAGCGCCGCGCGCGCCTGCTCGAGACGCTCGTGGAGGTCGGCCGCTCGGTGGGCGGCGCGGTCGACCCGACCGACGTGTTCCGCGGCGTCTACCGCTCGGTCACCTCGGTCATGGACGCGGACGCCTTCTACGTCGCGACGCTCGGGCGCGACCCCGAGCAGCTCCGCTACCGCTTCCTCGTCGACGACCGGCGCGAGCTCGAGCCGGTCGAGCGTGTGAAGTCCGGGACGCTCGCCGGCGCGTGCATCGAGCGCAAACGCCCGCTCCTCCTCCGCGACACCGAGCGCGACCGCCGCGCGCTCGGGCTCACGGACCGCTCGGCATGGGGGACGGTGCAGGAGAAGTCGATCATCGTCGCACCGCTGCGGCTGCGTGGCGCCGTCATCGGCGCGATCTCGGCGCAGAGCGCGCGCGCGTCCGCCTACGACGACAGCGACCTCGACCTCCTCGTCGCGATCGCGACCGAGGCCGCCGTTGCCATCGACCGCGCGGATCTCTATGACCGCACCGCCACGCTGTCCCGCCGGCTCCGCGACCTCCACCGCATCGGTCTCGAGCTGTCGGCGCAGAGCGAGCTCAACGCGCTCGTCGCGAAGATCGCGCACGAGGTCGAGTCCACGCTCGGCGCGACGGCCGCGGCGGTGTATCTCGACAAGGGCGGCGACGAGCTCGAGTTCGCGGCGACGACAGGCCAATCGGCGCCCGACCTCATGCGCCTGCCGAAGGGCTCCGCCACGATCGCGGCGGTCCTCGGCGGTCGCGCCGTCGAGTACAGCGAGCCCTCGGTCATGCCCGAGAGCACGCGCACCGCGCTCGAGCGCTTCGACCGCAAAGCCGTGCTCGTGCAGCCGCTGCGCGCCGGCGACGAATCGATCGGCGTGCTCTTCGTCACCTGGCAGGAGCCGCACGCGCTCACCGACGAGGAGCGCGAGCTCGTCGGCATCCTCGCCGGGATCGGCGCGTCGGCGATCCACGGCATCCGTCTCTACCGCGAGCTCGACGAGGCGTACCTGTCGACCGTGTCGACGCTCACGGCGATGATCCAGGCGCGCGACCAGTACCGCGAGGACCACCAGCGCCGCCTCGCCGCGGACGCGGTCGCGCTCGGGGAGCGGCTCGGCTTCGCCGAAGATCAGATGCGCGACCTGCGTTACGCCTCGCTCTTCCAGTCGCTCGGCAAGATCGGCATCCCGGCGGCGATCGTCGCGAAGACGGGGAAGCTCACCCCTGAGGAGCGGGAGATCGTCCAGGAGCACCCGGTGCTCGGCGCGCGCATCCTCGAGACGATCCGCTTCCTGCGCCCGGTGGTCCCGCTGGTCCGCGCCGCGTACGAGAACCATGACGGCTCGGGCTATCCCGAACGGCTGGCCGGCGAGGCCATCCCGCTCGCGGCGCGCATCCTTCGCGTCGTCATCAGCTACCACGCGATGCTGTCGGACCGTCCATACCGCGGGCAGATGCGGCCCGAGCACGCTCGCGCCGAGCTTCGCCGCTACGCGGGGACGCGCTACGACCCGCGCGTGGTGGAGGAGTTCGTCACGCTCCTCGAGGCTCGCGGCGCCGTCGCCGCGGTCGAGGAGGAGATGGGCGCCGGACGCGAGCTCGCGATCCTTGCCGAGCTCACGCCGGAGTTCCACGCGATCCTGGACCTCGAGCAGCTCCTACGGCGCATCCTCGGGATCATCGAGCGGCACATGCCGGGCGCGAGCCTCACGATCATGCTGCGCGACGAGCGCACCGACGAGCTCATGGTCCGCGCCGTCGCCGGCGCGTGGACGTCGGTCGAGTCGCCCTCGCGCCTTGGCGCGGGGCGCGGCATCTCCGGCTGGGTCCTCGCGAGCAAGGAGCCGCAGCTCGTCGAGGACGTGCGCGCCGACCCGCGCTACGTCGGCGACCCCGCGGTGCGCAGCGAGCTCGTCGTGCCGCTCGTCTCCGGCGGACGCGCGATCGGCGTGCTCGTCCTCTCGCACCGTTCGGTCGGCGCGTTCGGGCAGCGCGACCTCACGCTCATGCAGGCGGTCGGCGCGCAGATCGCGGCGGCCATCGACGTCGCGGACATGCACGAGCGCCTCAAGAAGGCCGCGAACACCGACGCCCTCACCGGGATCCACAACTACCGCTACTTCTACGACCGCCTCGAGGAGGAGGTCGCACGCGCCGAACGTCGCGGCGCTCCGCTCACGCTCGCGTTCTTCGACATCGACGACCTCAAGGTCGTGAACGACACGTACGGCCACCTCGTCGGGAACGAGGTCCTGCGCACACTCGGTCAGACGATCAGCAAGCACGTGCGCCTGGAGGACGTGCCCGCGCGCTACGGCGGCGACGAGTTCGCCATCGTCATGCCGGATACGCCGCGCGAGGAGGCGGAGAAGGTCGTGGCTCGTCTCATGGAGGAGATCGACGAGATCGAGATCGCCCTGCCCGCCGGCGGGACGATCAAGATGCCGTCGCGCTCGTGGGGCGTCGCCGCGTACCCGCGCGACGGCCGCACCGCGGAAGCGCTCGTCGAGAATGCGGACACGCGCGCGTACGCGCACAAGCGGAGCCGGTGACTGGTGCCCTCTAAACTCGGGCCATGCGCGTGCGAATGAGTCGAGATTTCCGCAGCCTCGTCCCGGACGCATCTTCGAGCTCAGCGAAAAGGACCTTCTGGCCGGCGAATTCCCCAAGCGCCCTCGTCGTCGCGGTTAGATTGGGGGGCCGCCTCAGACGCGCCTGGCGAGCACCTCTTCCGCCTCCCGCACGAGGTCGCGCACGATGTCGCCCGCCGGCTTCACGTCACGCACGAGCTCGACGGATTCCCCCGCCCAGAGCGGCGCGTACTCGGCCTGCCCGTCGAAGTCCGGCGTGAGCATGAAGGGCGCGTAGCGCTTCACCTCGACGTCGCCCCACGGCCGGTGCTCGATGCCGATCGCGACCCCTTCGGCCGGACGCTTCCCGATCGGCGGTCGGCCGGCGGCCTCCCACTCCTCGATCGCCTTCGTCCGTAGCGTGCGGTGCGGCGCGTTCGGCCAGCCGACGTCGTAGAGGTCCGTGTAATAGGTGTCCTCCGCGGTCGCCGAGACGAGCCGCTCCTTGTACTCGTCGCGGACGTAGGCCTCGCGGCTCGCCACGAAGCGCGTCCCGAGCGAGACGCCCTGCGCCCCGAGGTCGAGCGCCGCGACGATCCCGCGGCCGTCCGCTATCCCGCCGGCCGCGAGGACCGGCAGCGGCGCGACGGCGTCGACGACGGTCGGAAGAAATGTGGCGAGCGCGATGTGGCTCTTCACGTGCCCGCCGGCCTCGAAGCCCTGGGCGATGATCGCGTCGACGCCGGCGTCCTTCGCCGCGCGCGCTTCATCGACCGAGCCGGCCTGGAGGACGACCTTCGTGCCGGCCCGGTGCGCCTCGTTGACGAACTCCGCCGGATCGCCCCAGAAGAAGACCATGACGGGCGCGCCGACCTCGAACCACCTGAGGATGCGCTCGCGGATGAGGTCCGCGAGGTTCGGCAGGTTGACGATCCCCTGGAGGATGAAGTTCACGCCGAAGGGCTTGTCCGTGAGCGCGCGGACCTTCGCGACCTCCTCCGCGATGCGCTCGACCGGCACGTGCGTCCCGCCGATCACCCCGAGCCCGCCCGCGTTCGATACCGCAGCGGCGAGCTCGGCGCGCGCGCCCGAGCCGAAGCCGACGTTCCAGATGGGATAGCGAGTTTTGAAGATGCGGCAGATTTCGGTGTCGAGGAGCGAGGGCCGCGCCACGGCGCAACAGGATAGGTCTGACCGCTACGATGCATCCGCGCGGCGTCCTGCCGCGTAGGGGAAAAGAAGATCCCGGGGAGGTCCCACCATGCCGAGTGCATCCCTGCGTGCGTTCGTGGTCGCCGCTCTCGTCGTCCTCGCGGCGCCCGTCCAGGCCATCGCGCAAAGCAGTACCGACGCGCAAGCGAACCAACCGCAGATCGCCGGCGATGCCGGCTCCAACACGACCGCGCGCTTCCCCACGAACAAGCAGAACGAGCCGACGGTCGCCCTCGCGCCCGACGGTGCGCACGCGATCGCCGGCTCGAACGACGAGCAGAAGCAGCCGCCCTGCGGGCCGGGCCCGGTCCGCGGCGCGACCGCGCCCGCGAACGACTGTTCGTTCTTCCCGGGCGTCGGCACGAGCGGCGTCTACACGTCGAGCGACGGCGGCGCCACGTGGACGAATCGCGGCATGCTGCCGGGGTACAACGACACCGGCGCGGCGGTCGCTCCGTCGGCCGGCCCTCTGCCGACGTCCGCGGCCGCGGGCTCGCTCGTCTCGGACGGCGACCCGGTCGTCGTGTTCGGACCGAAGCTCGTGAGCGGCACGTTCACCTTCGCGAACGGCGCGCGCGCCTATTACGCGAACCTCTCCGCGTTCAGCAGCGCCGGTCGGCCGGGGAACCAGTTCGCCGAGCAGATCGGCGTCTCGATCTCCGATGACAACGGCGCGTCCTGGTTCGACCCGGTCGTCGCGGCGCAGTCGCACGGCAACGTCTTCAACGACAAGGAATCGATCTGGGCGGACCGCAACCCGGGCTCGCCGTTCTTCGGCCGGGTCTACGTGAGCTACTCGGAGTTTCGGCCGCCCTCAGAAACGGCCGAGCCCATCGTCTTCGTGTTCTCGACCGACGGCGGGCTCACCTGGTCGGGACAGAACCAGATCTCGCAGGCCTACAACAACCGCGCGCGCGGCGGAAGGCAGGGCTCGGTCATCCGCACCGGCCCGGGCGGCGAGGTCTATGTCATCTTCGAGGACAGCGACAACAAGATCGGCGATCAGCAGGTCGTGGTCGTCTCGCTCGACGGCGGCGTCACGTTCTCGCACAAGATCACGATCAGCGCGATCAGGTCGATCGCCGATCCCATCCCGGGATCGAACTTCCGCACCGACAGCTTCGCCAGCTCCGGGGTCGACCAGACGAACGGCGCGGTGTACGCCGCGTGGGCCGACGCGGGGAGTGGCAGCGGGCGGATCGTCGTCTCGCGCTCGAGCGATAGAGGCCGAACGTGGTCCGCTCCCGCCACGGTCTCTTCGGCGAAGCAGGGCTACGCGTTCTTCCAGGGCCTCGATGTCGCGCCGAACGGGCGCGTCGACGTGGGGTTCCAGGGACAGACCACAAAGAAGACCACGACCTACGGCACCGGCAACGCGTCCATCAACAGCTACTACACGGCCTCGACCGACGGCGGCAAGACCTGGTCGACGCCGCTGAAGATCTCGAGCGCCGCGTCCGATCCGGCGGCCTCGGCGCAGAACAACCTCCAGCGGCAGTTCTGGGGCGACTACAACACGCTCGCCTCGAACGACGCGACGGCGCTCTTCATCTACACCGACACGCGGAACGGCCAGGGCTGCGCCGCGGTCGACGCGTACCAGCACGGCGTCGACGGGAGCGGCCCGGCGACCGCGAAGCCCGCTCCGCCGAACGTGTGCCCGGCGCAGTTCGGCAACAGCGACGTCTTCGTGTCGAAGGTCACGCCGTAAGGCGGTGAGCGGTGATCGTTGCGGCAGGGCGCAGGTGTCCTGCCGCAACGGCCCCGCGTGAGCTCAGCTCGCCCTAGCCACGCCGGCGCTACGCATCACGACGCGGGGCGGCCTGCGGACGGCGCATCTCCTGACGACCGTTCCCGTCCCGCGGCACGCTCACGACGAAGCGCGTGCCGCCATCGGACGGCCCGTCGAGGCTGAGCGACCCGCCGTGGAGCGTCACGATCTCGCGCGCGACGTGCAGGCCGAGCCCGACGCCCGGCAGGCCGGTCTCACCGCGGTGGAACGGCTCGAAGATCTTCTCGCGCTCGGCAGGGGGCACGCCCGGGCCGTGATCGCGCACGGCGATCCGCACCTCGTGGTCCGTGCCCGCGACCTCGACTTCGACGGGCGCGGGAGCGGGGCTGTATTTCACGGCGTTGTCGAGCAGGTTCGCCACGACCTCCTCGAGGCGAAGCTCATCGACGTTCGCCCTCGTCGCGCCGCGGTCGCCGGTCGCGCGGACCTGGATCTCGCGCCCGGATATCTCGGCGAGGGAGGAGGCGGTTCGGCGGACCAGCTCCGCGACGTCGGTCGGCGCGCGCTCGAGCTCGAGCCGGCCCGAGCGGATGCGCGACATGTTGAGGAGCCGTTCGAGCAGATCCCGCAGCCGCACCGCGGCGTCTTGCGCCTCCGCCATGTCCCGCCGCGACGCCGCAGCGTCGTGGTCGGGCCGCGCGAGGCGCCGCGCCACGAGCTGCAGCCGGCCGTAGAGGATCGTGAGCGGGGTGCGCAGCTCGTGGGCCACGACGGAGATGAAGTCCTCGCGCAGACGGAGCGCCTCCTCAACGGCTCGCTCGTGCTCGCCGACGTCGCGCGCGATGGCCGACGCGCCGATGATCGTGCCGCTCGCGTCGCGGACCGGCGAGATCGTCACCGAGACCGTGATCCGCTCGCCATCCTTCCTCACGCGCGTGGTCCGGTAGTGCTCGATGCGTTCGCCGCGGCGGAGCCGGTCCAGGATCTGCGGCAGCTCGTCGGGGTGCTCCGCGGGGACGATGATGGAGATCGGCCGGCCGATCGTCTCGTCCGGCGTGTAGCCGTAGAGCCGCTCGGCCCCAGGGTTCCAGCTCACGATCGTCCCGTCGAGCGTCTTGCCGATGATCGCGTCGTCCGACGAGTCGACGATCGCGGCGAGATATTCGGGCGACCACCGCGCAGGCGCGTCGGCAGGCAGCTCGTTGACGGGCATCGGGGCCTGGCCATTGCAAGCCGCTCGCCAGCCGTCGAGCCAGAACCTGTGTCGCCCGTCTTACATTCGAGCCGTCGGCACCCCGACGCTCCGGGCGTGGCCCGGCCCGCGTCCGTGAGCGCCGTTCGTCCCTAGACCTCGCTCTGCTCCGGCCATGCGCCGGCGCGGAAGGAAGAGGGACGATGGAAGGGCACTCTACTAAGTCGCTTCTTCGCGTAATTTCGCTTGCGCTCGCGCTGTCGCTCGCAGTACCGCTGATCACGCCCGCCGCACACGCGCAGGCCGCGTCGCCGACCACGGTGTACCTGCCGAACGTCACGAAGATGCTCGGTGGCCCCGACGGCTGGCAGACGCCGTTCATCGTGCAGAACGTCGGCGCCGCGCCGACCGACCTCACGGTGAGCTTCTACAGCTTCGCCGACGGCTCGCTCGTCGCCCAGCGCCACGTGACCGGCCTCATGCCGGGCACCTCGTACGCGGACGTGCCGAACAACGACGCCGACCTGCCCGCGGGCGGGCAGTTCTCGGTCGTCGTGCAGAGCTCGGCCGCGCCGATCGTCTCGGTCGTGAACGAGCACCAGGGCACCGGCAACCGTGCGGAGGCCCTCAGCTACGTCGGCCTTTCCTCGGGCGCGCTCAAGGTGTCGCTGCCGTACGTCGCGAAGAACGACAACGGCTGGCTCACCACGTTCGTCATCCAGAACCTCGGCACCGCTCCGGCGAACGCGAAGATCGCCGTCGCCACGGACATCGGCGACACGACCGCGTCCGTCACGATCGATCGCGTCATCCAGCCCGGCCGCTCGGCGTTCGTGGATCCGCGCTCCGAGCAGCTCCTCCCAGCCGGCAGCGGCGCGGCGACGATCACCGCCGATCAGCCCATCGCCGTCGTCGCGAACGTCCACAACGACGCCGCGGGCACGCCGTTCCCGCGCGCGTACTCGTACAACGGCGTCGTCGCCACCGGCTCCAGCACCACGTACCTCCCGTACGCGGCGAAGAACGCCGACGGCCAGTTCCGCTCGACCAAGCTCTGGGTCCAGAACGCCGGCGCCGCGCCGGCGGGGATCCAGATCGAGCTCCGCAAGGGCGGCAAGGTCGTCGACACGTTCAGCTCGACAAACCCGCTCCGTCCCGGCCAGCACAACTTCCTCGACCTCGGCAAGGTGCCGACGTCGAGCGTCCCCGACGGCGAGTACGGGGTCGTCATCACCGGCGGCCAGTTCGCCGTCCTCGCGCAGACGACGACGCAGACGACCGCCACCGGCTACACGGGCGCGATGGCGCCCGCGACCAAGCTCTACCTGCCGAACGTCACGCGCACGCTCGGCGGGCCCGCCGGCTGGACGACGCCGATCGTCCTCCAGTCCGCGGGCGCGACCATCGCCACGCTCCGCTGGTACCGCTTCAGCGACGGCGGGCTCGTGAAGAGCCAGTCGCTCCCGCTCGTCACCGGCGACAGCGTGAAGATCGATCCCCGCAGCGTCGACGGGCTCGCGGACGGCACGCAGTACTCGGTCGTCGTCGAGGCGACCGGCGGCACGATCGCGGGCGTCGTGTTCGAGTACGCCGACGGCGGCGACAACGCCATGGCGTACGAAGCCTTCCCCGCGCTCACGACCGACGATCCGAAGGCGTACGACCCCAAGCAGTACTTCAAGTCGCTGAACGGCTACACCTACGTCACGCTCGACGCGGACGCGATCCGCGCGTACCGCGACGACTTCAACGACCTCTGGGGCAAGCAGCTCGTCGACCTCGACGCCCGCGGCGTCATGCAGGGCGGCAACCCGGTCGGCGCGCTCGTCGTGTTCGCGCTCAGCCCCGACTACTCACACAACGCCTCATTCCGCCAGGACCTCCTCGCGAGCTACGGCGCGATGAAGACGGCGAAGACGACGACGAACCTGGGGCAGACCGTCGTGTTCGTCGGAGCGCCCGGCGGGCCGACCTTCGCGATCTGGCTCCAGGGGAACTACCTGGTGCTCCTCTTCGGGAGGGACCAGCAAACGATGGGGGCGTTCATCGCCGCCATCGTCGCGGCCAACCAATAGTCCGTCCCTCCTTTCGCGGCGCCCTCCGCCAGACCCCACCGGCGGAGGGCGCCTCATGTTCCCGCTCATGGCGACGACGCACGAACACGCGCTAAGATGACCCCGCGAGCTGGATGAAGAAGATGACGAAGCTCGTTATCGGCCGTGTCGACCTATCGGCGATCGCCCACGCGCTCGAGGACCACAGCGGCGAGACATCGTGGTATCTCGATCCGAGCTCGACTCGCGCGAGAGCTACTCGGATCTCGCGGATTTCACAGAGCGCGTGCGCGACCCGAGGACACGGGAGCTGCTCGAGCGCGCGATCGCCGGGCGGGGCGCGTTCCGGCGGTTCAAGGACACGCTGAGCCAGTTCCCCGACCTGCGGACCGCGTGGTTCGCCTTCCACGACACGCGGATGGAGCGTCGCGTGATCGAGTGGCTCCTGGACGGAGAGCTCATCTCGGACGAGGAGGCCGAACGCGCGCTCGCCGCGCGGCCGGATCCAGTCGTCCCCGGTATCGAGGGCGCCTTCGACGCGCGCCGTATCGCGCGCGATGTCGCGGCCGACCTTCGCGGGGTATTCGGGCAACGCTTACGTCAAGTGGTCCTCTTCGGATCTTGGGCGCGCGGCGACGCGCATCCGGAGTCTGATATCGATCTTCTCGTCGTCCTTGACCGCGCCGATGACCGCTGGGCGGAGCACAAGCGAATGCGCGATGTGCTGTGGCGACACTCACTGGAAAACGACACCGTCGTCTCTACGCTCGTGGTCGATGAAGCCGACTACAAACACGCGCTGCGGCCGGTCCTCATGCGGATCAGGGCTGAAGGTGAGGTCGTCGAGTGACTCCGGAGATCGAGGAGATACTCGGACGGAGCCGGACGGAGCTTGCTGCGGCCGAGGCGCTGCTCGACGCGTATCCGGCGCAATCCGTCGGGCATTCGTATTACGCAGCATTCTTCGCGGCAGAGGCCGCACTTCTATCGCTGGGGGAGAGCCGTTCGAAGCATTCGGGCGTCCTGAGCGCGTTCGGCAGGCTTGTCGTGAAGACCGGTGGCGTTGACACCGAGGTCGCGTCGCATCTTCCCGAGCTGTTCGAGCTCAGGAATGAAGCGACGTACGAACGCCTACCAGTCGACACCGGGACAGCCGGGACGGCGATCGCGGACGCCCGGCGATTCATTGACGCAGTCGAGGTGTGGCTGGCGGGTCGACCGCGTTAGGGATGCCGATCGCGGAGAGCGAACGGGCCTAGTCTCCCGACCATGGCGAGTCTCGCCGACCTTCGTCAGCGTCGCCTGCGCGAGCTGCGCCTCACGCCGGATCGTGCACTCCAGACGCTCGAGGAGGCCGCCGCGTTCCTCGCGGAGCGGGGGATGCTCACCCTCACGCAGGACTCCGCGCTGCCTTCGCTCTTCGCCGCCTGCCACGAAGAGCCCTATAAGAAAGGAGCGAAGGGCTTTGGCTCGTGGCCGAAGACGAAGTACCCCTGGGCGTTCCAGCTCGCTGAGCGCACGGACGTGCTCGCGCTGAAGGTCCATCGGGGGAAGGTTCTGCTCTGCACGCCCGCCGTCTGCCGCGCCGTCGACCCGCTCGCGCGTGCGGCGCTCGCCGAGGCCGAGAAGGCTCCGGACGAGCGCGCGCGGCTGGTGCGGCATCTCGGGTCCGCGGGGCCGACCACGATCGACGACGTGAAGATGGAGCTGGGCCTCCCGCCGCCGACGCTGCGCGCGGTCCGCCAGAAGCTCGAGAGCCTCGCTGCGGTCGTGGCGCGCGAGATCGAGGTCCCCGACAGCAAGGGCGGCCACCGCCACACGAGCGAGCTGCGCCGCTGGGACCAGGCCTGGAACAAGCCCTGGCGCGCGACCGATGACGCCGCGCTCGCCGAGCTCGCGATCCTCGGCGTGCGCGCCGCGGTGCTCGCGCACGAGGACGAGGTCGCGAAGTGGTTCAGCTGGCCGATCGAGAAGGCGCTCCTCGGCGAGCTCGTGCGCGCGGGGCGGCTCGCGCGTGCCGGACCGGGCTGGCTCGCGGCGCCGTAGCGCCGGCCGGCGGTTTGTTTCGGCCGCCATACTCCGTGGCGGGGAGGGGCAGTGGTCCGCCGCTTCGCGATCGGCATCGTT
>VBDU01000018.1 GCA_005883625.1 Chloroflexota bacterium
GATCCCTCGCAAGCCTATTGCTGCACCCGAGGGGTGGCAGCGCGGCGAGCGGGAGGCGGATGAGGACATCAAGCGGGGACGCGTGAAGGAGGCTCGTTCAGCAAAGGAGCTCATCCGGAAGGTTCGCCTTTGATCTTCGGCTAGAGCCCGCGCTTCGAGGAAGATCCGCGGCATCCTTCTCTCGGACTCAAGCGAATTCAGGGGGGACGGGAGCGACTCTGGGAAGCCCGCGCAAGCGATGCGCTGCGTTTCACATTCGAGTGGATCGAGGGCGGTATCCTGCTGCGAAACGTCGGACGCGCACGATCTGACCCTGAAGAATGAATGAACGGAGTCACGATTGCCGGTAGCCCCTGATCTTCTTGAGCTCCTGCGCTGCCCCGACGACCACCATGCGCCCGTGCGCGAGGAAGGCGACTTCCTCGTCTGCACGGAGTGCCGCCGCCGCTTCCCCGTGCGCGATGGCATCCCGGTGATGCTCCTCGACGAGGCGCTGCCGCCGGCTTAGTGCGCCGCCTTCCGCTCGACCTCCTCATTTCGCTCGCGCTCTTCACGGTGCAAGCCATCCTCATCGCCCCGGTCTTCGCCGGCGAGTTCACGAGCGCGCGCGGCAGCATCGAGGGCGCGTACATCACGGACGCGCGGTTCATCGTCGACCACTTCCCGGATCTCTCCTGGAATCCGCTGTGGTACCTGGGCTTCCCCTTCGAATGGTTCTACACACCCCTCCTGCCGGCGATCGTCGCGACACTGGGAAAGCTCCTCGGGAACGTGCCGCAGGCATATCGACTAGTCGCCGCGACCGGGTATGCGCTCGGACCGGCTGCGCTGTACGTGGCGACCCGCCAGATCGCCCGGCTTCCGCTCGCGGGCGTGCTCGCCGCGCTCGCGTTCGTGTTCCTGCCATCGCCCTCCTATCTCTTCCCCGCGTTGCGTGACGACGCGATCGGCTGGACCGCCGGGCCGCTCCCACCGGCCTGGCGGCTCGTGACGCTGGTCAAGTACGGCGAGGGCCCGCACGTCCTCTCGCTCTCGCTCGCGCTCCTCGCGCTCGCCGCCGCGACGTGGTACGTCCGTGCGCCCTCGGGGCGCCGGCTCGCCCTCGCCGTGCTCGCCGTCGTCGCGGTCGCGCTGACCAACCTTATCGGCGTCCTAGGCGCGGGCGTGTTCGTCGGCCTCCTCCCGGCAAGCGCCACGCTCGGTGGGTCCGCGCTCGCTCGTTGGGCGCGCGTCCTTCGCGTCGGCGTCCTCGCCGGCCTCCTCTCGCTCGGGTGGTACAGCGTCGGCTTCATCCGCGCGGTGTTCGGCTTCACAACTCCCGGCGGCGCGGAGGGCGGGGCCGCGTACGTGTTCTTCCCGCTCGTCCTGTTCGTCGCTCTCCTCCTTGTGGCTCAGCTCAGCCGCCGTGTCCCGGAAGGGCTCGAGCTCGCGGCCGGCTGGTCGCTGATCTTCGCGGTCATCGTGGCCGCCTTTCAGCTCGGGGGGACCGCGCTCGCGCCGCAGCCCACCCGATACGCGCTCGAGCTCGACGCCGCGGTCGCGATCGCGCTCGGCATCGCGTTCGCGTGGCTCGTGCGTTGGCTCGCGGGATTGCTCGACCCGCGCGCGGTCGCGGCGCTCGCGGGCGTGGCCGTGTTCGCGTTCGTCGCGCTCGGGGTCGGCGCCTGGATGGCCGTCCGCGACGACCTCGCAGCCGATCCGCACTGGTCCGACTGGAGCGAGCGGGCGACGGCGCTCTGGCTCGCGGAACATCTCGGTCCCGGCGAGCGCGCATACGTGAGCGGCGAGCACGCGTTCTGGCTCGATGTCTTCGGCGACGTCCCGCAGGTCCGCGGGGGAGTGGACTTCGCGTTCAGCAATCCGTGGTGGGCTCACGTGACGTTCCAGGTGAACACCGGGCCGGACGCAGAGGTCTCGGTGCTCTGGATGGAGGCCCTTCCGGTCCGCTACCTCGTGGTCACCGGGCCTGGATCGACCGAGGTGTACAAGGATTTCGTCGACCCACGGAAGTTCGACCGTGGCCTCCCGGTCGCCCTCGACCGTCGCGGCGTGCGGATCTACGAGGTGCCGCGCGTAGGCGAGCCGCGGCTCGTCGTGGCCCGCGTCGCGGACCTTGCCGCGCCGACGAGTGCGATCGACCGTCCCGCTCTCGAGGCGTACGTCGGTCGTATGCGCGATGCGCGCGCGCCAAGGGCGCTCGCGCAGCGCGGCCTGGGCGCGTGGCGCGCGGATGTGGACGTCGGGGAAGGTGAGAGCGTCGTCCTGCGCCAGGCGTACGACACCGGCTGGCACGCGACGGTCGACGGGCGCGATGTCGCCGTCCGCGCCGACGCGATCGGCCAGCTCCTCGTGCCCGTGCCGGCCGGCGCGCACGTCGTCGAGCTGGACCATCGCGTGCACGGCGACCTGCTCGCGGGGATCGGCGTCGCCACGCTGACCGCCCTCGGGCTCCTCGGGTCCGGGGTGCGCCGTCGCCTGCGCCGTGCGGCCGCGTAGCGCACGCGCGCTCCTCGGCGAGGGCGCCGCGGTCGTCGCGATCTTCGCCGCGGTCGCCGCGGTCGGTGTCGCGCTCGGCGCCTGGACCGGCTTCCCGAAGGGGACCGACGCGTACGCGCACATGACCCGCCTGCGGTTCGTCGCCGAGTACTTCCCGAGGCACGAGTGGCTCTACGGGTGGTCCGCGGGGATGCCGACGTTCGAGACGTATCCGGAGCTGCCGTACATCGTCGCCGCGCCGCTGGCGAAGGCGTTCGGCGCGCCGGTCGCCCTCGATGCACTCGCCGTCATGGCGATGGCCTGCCTCGGGATCGGTCTCTACGGAACGGTGCGCACGGCGACGGGCTCGCCGCTCGGCGGCGCCGTTGCGGCGCTCGCGGGGCTCGGCTCCATGGCGACGTGGACCTGGATCGTCGACGGCGGCGTGTACGCGCGCGTCCTCGCCGCGGGGCTCGGCGCGTGCGCCGCCTGGGCGGCGGCGCGCTGGTTCGGAACGGGCGGACGCGTCGCGTTCGCCGCGACCGCCGTCCTGCTCGCGTCTGCCATCGCGTCGCACCAGTTCGTCGGCGCCGTCTTCGCGCTGGGGATCGGTCTCGCGGCGCTCGCGCATCGCGGCCCCGATCGGGTCCGCCGCGCGGCGCTCCTCGCGGTCACGACGTTCCTCCTCGCGTCGCCGGCGATCCTGCCGGCGATCGTCCGCTACGGCGGCTTCGCGGGCGCGTTCCTCGGGCTCGAGAGGCCGCACCTCCTGTCGCCGCTCTCGGTGACGGTCGATCCGCGGCACGTCGGCGTCGCGGTCATCCCGCTCGCCCTTCTCGGGCTCGTCGCGGGCGGGATCTCGCGCGCGGTGGCGCTGTTCGTCGTGGCACTCGCGCTCTGGACCGCGTACCTGTTCGCGCCGAACCTCGGGATCCCGAGCCACCTCTATTACGTGAACGGCATCGAGCCGTTCTCGGTCACCTTCCTCGTGGCGCTCGTGGGGGCGTTCGCCGGCGGGGCCGCGCTCGGTGTCGCCCGGACGCGGTCTGGTGTGTCCCGCTGGCGGCGCGACGGCGCGGCGGCCGTTGCCCTCACCCTCGTCGGGCTCAACCTCTGGCTCGGGCCGACCGCGTTCCTCGCGAGCCCGACCTACCCCAAGGTCGAGGACACGAGCGCGCGCGCATCGTTCGAGGATCTCGCGCTGCGGACGTTCCGCGTCGACGGTCGCGACCTGGCGCACCGCTTCCTGCCCGCGACCGCGAGCGAAGCGGTGTGGTTCTCGTACTGGTACCGCAAGCCCCAGCTCCGCGACTACTACAGCCAGGGCGTGATCCATCCCGACTGGCTCGCGTGGGCGAACGCGGCGGTCTACACGCCGCCGTTCCGCGAGGGCCGCTTCCACGCGGCGCTCGACTGGTTCGCGGTGGACGGCTTCAGCGTCTTCGACGAGCCGAGCTTCACGGGCAACCTCGCGAGCTTCGCCGCCGATCGGAGCCTCGCCCTCGTCGCGACGAGCGAGCCGCCGGCGTACCGCCAGTACGCGGTGCGCGACGCGAGCCCGATCTGGCGGCCGACGAACGCGCCGCTCCTCGTCGTCGTCGGCGACCGCGACGAGTACGACCGCGTCGCACGGATGGCACTCGAGCGCGTTGCACGGCCCAGCACGCTCATCCCGATCTGGTGGCAGGACACCGCCGACCGCCTTCCCTCAGAGCTCGGGCAGCGCGCGCAGGCGATCTTCGTCGAGGACGGGCGCTTCGGCGACCGGCAGGCCGCGGAGCGCGCGCTCGCGTCGTACGCCGATGGTGGCGCACGCGTGCTGCTGGACGCGCGCGGAGCGGCACCGACGCTTTCCGAGCTCTGGCCGGTCGAGGCCGCGACCGACGAGGCCATCGACGCGTGGCGCCTGCGCGGCCCGGACGACCTTCGTGTGGACGAGTTCGCGCCCCCTCGGTACGGCGACGGGCCGTGGGGCGCTCCAGTCGGCACCGCGCTCCGCGCCGGCGGGCGCGCGGTCCTCGCGCAAGACGGTCGGCCCCTCGTCGCCGAGCGCGCGACCGGCCGCGGGGCGGTCGTGTGGCTCGGTGGCAACCTGCTCTATCACGCCCTCGCCTACGCGAACGACGTGGAGCAGGGATTTCTCGCCGGACTCCTCGGCCCGGTCGCGGCCTCCGTCGACACGAGGGCGGTCGATGCGACGCGACTCGATCCCGAGCGCGTCGTCGTCCGCGGCGGGCGCACGCGGGGCGTGTTCGTGAGCGAGTCGTACCACCCCAAGTGGACCGCCCGCTGGTCGGACGGCTCGAACCGCGCCGTCTACTACGCGGGACCCGGCCTCATGTACGTCGCGATCCCGTCGAACGATGGAACGCTGACGCTCGAGTTCGGCCGAGGGCCGGCGGACTACGCCGTCTGGCCGCTGGTGCTCCTGGGCGTACTCATCTGCGCGTGGCCGCGGCGCCGCGCTACCGGCTGAGCGGAGGCCTGCGTCGCTTCCACCAGCGTGCGCCCATCGGGAGCGCGGCGGCGAGGAAGAGCAGCCCCACCACACCCTCGCTGACGACGAGGGCGGCGACGGTGAGCTTCGACGGCTGTGCCGTGCCGTCGTACGAGACCGCTGCGCCGCAGTTCTGCTGGTCGTTCGGACCCGTGACGTCCACCTGCAGCCGGTCGCCGCTCGCGAAGCTCACCGCCGGCGTGGCGATCGAGACGGAGGTGAGCGCGACCGTGGGGCCCGTGATGCTCGCGCTGGCCGAGCCAAGGAACGAGCCGGCGGTCGGCCGCAGCGCGAGGAGGACCCACGTGCTTGGGCTGGGAGTGGGCGTCTTGGAGCCTGTCGCGCCTCCGATCGCCTGGACGGCGTCGGCCAGCTCGAGGGAGGCGACGTTCGATGAGCCGGACGCGACGTCGATCCGTTCGGTCATGCCTGCCGGTGGCGTGAACGTCGTAGTGGACGTGCTCATCGAGCTGAGCACCAGGAGGTCGCCCGGCTCCGTCGTCGTGGTGCTCGACACCGCCCCCTGACCGCCCGTCTCGACGTCGATCGATCCCGAGGTGTCGACATTCCAATACGCGCTGATCGCACCCGCCGAGTTCACGGCCGACGAGAACGTCCACGAATAGCTGACGGGTTCGCCGGAGGCGACCCTCCGGTAGACGAAGATGCCGAACACGTTCGTGGCGCCGGGCTCGACCTGGTGCACGAGCGTCCAGCCGGCCGGCGGTGTCGTGGTGAATGGGGTCGCGACGAGGCCGTGCGCGACCGCGGCGATCATCACGTCGCCGTCGACGACGCCGCTCGGCACGTTGAGGCTGAGCGCCGAGGTCGCGGCGGTGTTCGAAGCGACCGAGCGCAGCTGGATCGGCTTCGAGAGCTGAGCCGTCAGCGCGCAGGTCAGCGGAGTCGTGGTCGGTCTCAGTGCGATGGATTTGGTGACGCCGACCGCGGCCGTGTCGCTCGTCGCCGTCTTGGTCCCGGTCGGCCCGGCGGCTCCGAGCGTGAGCTCGTTGATCTCTGCGTCGACGTTCGACGAGGCGCCCTGCGAGCACCCGCTGAAGTCCACGATCTGCGACATCCCGATGGGTGGCGTCCAGGTCACGCAGTACGCGGTCGAGTGGTATGTGAGGAGGCGGCCATTCGCGACCGTCGTCGTAACGCTCGGCGCTGTGTGTGAGGTGTCGCTCGCCGTTCCCTGATTTGCTTCGACGTCGATCGGGTTCGAGCTGTCGAGGCCACCGAAGTTGATGAGGTAGGCGAAGAGCTTCACCGCGGTATCCAGGCTCCACTGGTAGCTCGACGGTTCCGACGACGCATCGCTCGCGACGTGCGAGTAGACGACCATCGAGACCGAGGTTCCGTTGTCGACGCGCGTGCCCACCAGCGCCCAGCCCGACGGGACCGAGGTCACGTTCACGCCTGTGCCGCCTCTGAACGTCCCCATGGCGACTTACGGACGATCCCGAGATTGGTGTTGCTCGCGTAGAGGTCGACCTGGGCGGTGCCCGCGCTCATCGTCTGTCCGCTCGTGAACGCGTCGGATGTCCACGAGCATTGCCAGGTGTAGCCCGCCGTTCCCGGGCAGGTGGTCGCCGTTCCGGCGCTCGGCGTGTAGTTCTGCCGCATGTTCGCGTTCGGGGGGCTGAACGTGGTGCTGTTCTCGAACGTGAAGACGCTCGAGTTGTCGGTCACCGCCGCCGCCGGGACCGCGTGCGCGAGGAACACGACGTTCGCGAAGAGGCCCACGTTGAACGCGAGGATGACGACCGCGATCCGGTGTCGGCGCAGGCCGTACACGAGCAACGCGAGCGGCAGGAGCGTCGCGGCAATGGCGAGCCCGATGTACCCGATGCTCATGGCCGTCTCCGCTTCCACCAGCGGGCGCCGAACGGCAGCGCGGGAGCGAGGAGCAGGAGACGCGCGACGCCCTCCGGCACGATCGTCGCCACCGTGAGCTTCGACGCCTGCGAGACGCCGTCATACGAGAGCGCGCCGTTGCAGTCAGTCCCCGCCACGATGTCGAGCTCGAGGCGGTCGCCGGCCGCGAACGTCACGGCGCTCGTGGAGAACGCTCCCGTCGAGAACAGAGTCGTCGCGGTCGGAGCGCCGATCGAGATGGTCCCCGAGCCGAGCGTGGTCGCCGCCGTCGCAGGCTTGAACGCGAAGAGATAGTTCGCGTCCTGCGCAGACACTGAGCTCGTCGTCGTCTTCGCCGAGATGAGGCCAGCCGCGCCTTGGATCGCGTCGAACACCGCGAGCGATGCGCCCGGCCCCGAGCCCGCTGTCGCCACGCCCTGCGCGGTCATGCCTGTGGGCGTCGAGAACGTCGCGACCGCGTTGAGCGCGTACGCCACGACGATGAGGTCATCTGCGACCGTCGATGTCGGCGCGCCCGTCGTATGGGTCGCGCTGTTCTGCCCCGATCCCGTCGCAATGTCCTGGTTGCTGACGGTGTCGACGCCGACGTACGCGCCTTCCCAGGCGGCTGCCGTCACGGATCCGTTGAACGTCCACGTGTAGCTGGCAGGCTCGGACGCGCCGGCGAATCGTCGAAAGATCCACACGGCCTGGTTCGAGATGCCATTGCTCCCGAACAATGTCCAGCCCGTGGGCGTCGCGGGTGAGGCCGTCGCCGAGTTCCAGCCGATGAAGACGAGCATCATGTCGTTCTGCTGAGTGCCGCCCGGCGTGTTGACCACGAGGCTGGTCCCGCTGACGAGAGCGTTCGTCGTCGAGGCCCGCAGCGTGATCGGGTTGAGCTTCTTGAGCGTCGCCGTGACACCGCACGTCGTCGCGGGCCGAAGCGCGAGGATGTGGGCCAGTCCCACCGCGCTCACCGCGGACGTCGCGGCATAGCTGCCGGTGGCGCCGGCCGAGGCTTGAGGCGCATCGTCGCTCTCGACCGACGCGTTCGAGGTCGCGCCGCCAAAGCCCGTCGCGGCATCGATTTCCTCGGTCATACCAGGCGGCGGCGTCCAGGTGGAGGTGGCCGCGTTGCCGAAGGTGGCGACGACCATCTCGTTCGCGCCCGTCGTCGTGATGCTCGGGGTGCTGTGCGATGTCCCCGCCACGGTCGACTGGCCGTCCTCGACGTCGATCGGGTTCACTGGATCGACGCCGGAATACGCCAGGATGCTGACGATCGCCTTCTGCGAACTGCCAAGCGTGTAGGTCAAACTGCCCTCATTCGCGACGGCGAGCTTCCAGTAGACGGCGAGTGAGAGCGTCGTGCCGTTGTCCACGCGTCGGATGAGCGTCCAGCCCGGATCGGGGCTGATCGTCACGCCACTCCCGCCGCGAACGGAGATCGCCGTCAGGAGCACGTCGCCCTGGACGACGGGATTCGTCATGAGGACGGTGATGCTCGCCGCGTTCCCGCCGCCGCTCCGCTTGCTGCGCAGCGCTACCGTGTTCGCGGCGTTGCTCAGGTAGAGGTCCGCGATCGCGCTGCCCGCATTCATGGTCTGTCCGGCCGAGAATTGGTCCGAGAAGTAGACGCACTTACTGGCATTGGCGATCGCGCATGTCGTCGCGCTACCCGGTGGCGTGTAGTTCTGCTTCATGTCGAAGCCGCCGGGGAGGAACGCCCCGGTTCGCGCGAACGTGAACACGCTGGAGTTGTCCGTTGCCGAAACCGCCGGCACGGCCTGCGCGAGGTAGGCGACGTTCGTCCCCAACCCGAGCGTGAACGCGAGCGCCAGGGCGGTGAACCGGCGGCGCAGGCGCAGCCAGAAGAGCGCCAGGACCAGCAGCGGCACCGCGGTTCCGAGGACCGCGGGGATCGCGAGGTCGGTGTCGCTGAAGGTGCCGCTCGCCGCCACCGCGCGCACCGAGAGCGCGCCCACGGTGATGATCCCGCTCGCGACGAGGACCGCGGCCGCGGCGAGGCCGAACTGCGCGAGGCGCGAGGGCTTCTTCGTTGCGTCGCGGCGGCGGTTGGGCATCTCCCAACGCATGAGCCGCGCGAGGCGGAAGCGCTCGACGGACTCGGTGACGTGCCCCGATTTGGGCGTGCGGACCCAGCCG